>CAYQXY010000048.1:0-36257 GCA_964421595.1 uncultured Bacteroidales bacterium
TCTGGCTCATGGAACCTATGCCAGCTGACATTTCCCTGAAGATGAATGTGCCGGTATAGAGAACACTGCCGGTTTTCCTGTAAAATTCAAACCTTTCCAGGTGAAAGGTGACTATGTACCCCAGAGCATTATTACGTACCTGCAGAGGTTTTAAAACTATTGCTCTGAGTGTGTCCCTGTCGGATCCGTAATTGAATGTAATATCTTGCTCATTGAGAATCTCACATCTCCGTGCATATGATGTTCTGCCGAGAAACTCATTCCTGAACACCCTCAGGTTGGCCCTTCTTTCCCTTTCAAGTGAACCGGTGGTGACTTCAATTGGGGCAATTTCATATACTCTGGGGGCAAGATATATTTTAAGGGGTTCATCAACTGAATATTCAGCCAGGGTGACTGATGAATACCCAACCGCACTTACTGTCAACGGCATTAATGGTTGCCCGGCTATATCCAGCTCAAATTTTCCGTCTTCACCGGTAACTGTACCGATAGTGGTGCCACTGAAATATACCGAGGCAAAGCCGACAACATCCTCAGTCTGGCTGTCAATGACCGTTCCCCCGATAACCTGGGCTTGAGAATAAATTGAGAAACCTGGAAGGAGCAATATTATCAGAAGTTTTACCGTGGCAAACCTGAAAAACATTTTAATAATCATAGCATTGCTGTATTTTTTGATTTATTGTAACTAACCTTTTCCGGTTCGGTGAGATGCATCAGTCTCGGGTTGATAATTTCTGGAAAGGAGCCTGATAAAGGGTCTGACGGGTAAGGGAAGAACTTACTTTTTGCATTATTTCTATTGGTTTGGTTATTGTATCCTCCCGCAATAACATGCCTGTGTTTATATATGACCGGTAAATATATTTTCACCCTATATTAATTTGAAGGATCCTGATAAGTACCCTGGGGTCTGATCCTAGGAATGACCGGTTCATGATAAATTCCGATTTTATCTCAATTTAATAAAAATGGAAACACCTTTCAAGTCAACATGAGAAAATAAGCTGAAAATACGGGCATTTTTAGTTTGCATTGGATGCTTGTATTTAATGTCTTCATCAAAACAGTAGGATATCGGCTTTAAACCACGGATTTTTTTATTGCACCCAAAACTCCTTTGTTTGCACAACAGGGATGCCGGTTTCGGTTATTCCCTCAACTAAAACCCGGTAAACGGAGGCTTTGTCAGATGTAAAAAATGAAATGGTTGCTTTCCCGTCATCTCCCGGCTTGATTTCCGGCTCCCAGAAAAGGGTGGTCCTGTAATCATCCTGAGTATGATCAGGGCTGGGAATGTCATACTTTGGTGAATAAAACTCACGTGCCTGGTAATAGCCCGGCCAGGTTAATCTTATGATTCCCGGAGTCTCTCTTGCAACCGGCCTGGAATCATCAACTGATCTGGTGTAAACAGCCACTACATCTCCAAGCCCCCAATAAACTGAAGAATCAGTCCATCTCAGGACATCAACAAATGAGACGGCATCTACCGGTAAGTTTCTTAAAGCCCCCTGTCCAGTCAATACTCCGTCAAGCAAAATTGGAATTCCTCCACCCCCCATAAAAAATGACACAGGCGGTTGGCTTATCGAACGTAGTGACCCGCTGGCATGATCATAATATACCCATGGCGAAATCTTGCCGATGAATTCCAGGGTATTCATGTAAAAACGGGAATCAGGAATTGAATCGACAATATGCCTGGTGCCATGCATTGGTCTGCCATGCCTGGCCCTTCTGAAGGTGGGATGATCATATATATGTCTCGCTCTAACCTCCACCTCCTCAATATCAAGATGCCAGATGTCCTCATGGTGTGATAGTCCGGGATCTTTCCTGGAATCTTCAACATATGCCCTTAGCACATCTTCGCCAACTGTTGCTGCAGCAATGTCAACAGGTCCGGAGCCGAAATCCGGTTCATTTAGCTGAAAATCAACCCAGTTGTCGTAGCCTGCGGCAAAACTATCATCAATTCCCCGTCGTTCACGTCGCGCAGCCCTTCGTTCACGTTGAATATCCCCCTGCAGTACCAGGATGGTGGTATCGTAAAAATCAAGGTTGTCAAAATAAAAGTTACCCTTCTCATCTGTAATCATTGATTCGGCAAAAAACACATCACCAATTGCAGAAAGCATGACTCTTGACCTTACCGGAGTGTTGGGCTGGTCTTTTATTGTGACCTTTCCCGATAGAATATGACTGGATTTCGCCGGATATTTGATTTCCGGATAATTTTCAGCAATAATATCATCCCACCTGAAACGGCGCCAGCCGTGAGTCATCATCAAAAGATCAAGCAATACATGCCTGCCGGGGTTTTCACTATTAAAAAAGAAACCCGGGTTTTCTATATATCCGGGAAGATCAGAGCTTAGCAGCAGGTAAGTTTCAACATTATGACGTTCATGAAATGATGGTACAACATAGCTGTCGGTTACCGAAACCGAAAAATCTCCTGCAAGCGGGTTGCCTTCATGATCTCTCACCTCCAATTTAATATCAACGCTCTCGCGGCGACCAAACATATCGCTTGATGTCATAAGATCAAGATGTGCAGATGCCTCTTCTTCTCCGATAAAAACAAGGCGCTCACTAACCGGCAAGCCATCTTTTGAAAAAAGTGTGAAATGTACTATCCCGGCAGGAAATCCTGTTTTGTCGATATGCACAAAGGCCTGGCTGCCGGGTTCAAATGCTTCAAGCAGAAATACCTGCCCTCTTAAATGTCCGATTAGAAAAGCTCCTTCCAGACCTGCCGGCTCATTTGTCTGCACCCGTATAAGTGCAGCATCAGATAAATTGTTATTAATCTGGAGGGCATATCCCTTCTCCTTTACCCTGGGAAGATCAAACCTCTCTGACAAACCATCACATTCTATCACCCCGTAATAGTTCCTTCCGGGAAGTGTCGTGAATTCAAACCTGCCAAAGCCAAACCCCATGCCGCTGAATCCTGTAACGAAATTTCCCAGGTCATCATAGATATTTCCCCTGCCATCAACTCCCATTCCAAGGGTGTCTGTAATCTTTACACCTACTACAACATCAAGTCCGGCTATAAGGTCCCCTCCTTCGGGGAAGTATTGAACGCCAAAACTACCTGTGCGCTCTTTTCCTGTATCCTCAGCTAATCGCATTTCAGCCGAACGATTTGATCCTGATCCGGCATCTGATCCGGCATCTGAACTGTGGGCTGACCCGGCAGGTGACCCGGCATTTCCGGAAAACCCGTGACGGCCAGGGTAGGCATTGATTACTTTCAGCTCCATGCTGAATAATGGAGTGTTACTGTAGTTGAGCATGTAATTGGTGTATCCCCGCAAAACCCATCTGCCGGATCTTATTTCAGGATTCAAAAAAAAGTCGCCATGACCCGTGCCTTCTGTTATTTCTATATTTCGGTTATATGCCGGCTCTCCTGACTCATCAACCAGTTCAACATACACAATCCTGCTCCATGGAGACGCCTTGTGGGAAGAAGCATCGGTCAGGTAAGTCTTGAACCAGATAGTCTCGCCCGGGAGGTAGTGTGACTTGTCTGTATGAATATAAAGTTTTTCCTGGGGGTATAGCTCCGTAAAGTTTAAAAGACGGCTGCTTATCTGAGCGTGGAAACCATCAGCAAAAATGGCAGAGCCCGTCAATCCGCTTTGATCATTCATGCCCGTCTCTCTTTCGGGGTAACCGGAAATATTTCCTGAAATCGCAGTGCATGATGAAAACATGATTAAAGAAAGCAGGATCGCGAATAAAACCCTGAAAGGTTTCGCGGAGTTAAATTGTCGATGGATTGAGGCTGATTTATCGCCTGCAGGCTTTAATTGTCGAAGGATAGGGACTGTTTCATCGACTTCATTATTGAATTGTTGCAAGAGTAGGGCAAACCTGTCGCGAGCAGGACAAAACAGAAAAGTGACCTTCATGAAGAAAGGGTTTTGCAGTAAGGCTTACAAATATCCGGTTTGCATCTTCATATCAAAAACCGGAAACTGGCGGTAAGGCAGAAGTATGGAAGTGCCAGTTTACAGCACATTTCACAAATAACTGTGAAACAAATAACATGCCAGAAGCAGGTCCGGGAATATTTATTTGCTGCTTAAACCTCTAATTCTATTCATACTTCAGAATTTCGACAGGGTTAATCCGGCTGTTCTTATATGTCTGCGTTATAACGGTAATCAATGCCGTCACAAGTGCTATTATGGAGGCACCAATAAACACCCATAACTCAGGGTCCTGGCGGTAGGGAAAATTATTCAGCCACCCGCGCATGATAAAATATGCTGCCGGCATGGCAATAATGGCGGCGATCATTACAAGCCTGATGAATTCTGATGAGATCAGGGTAATTATCTGAAAAGTTTTAGCCCCCATAGCTTTCCTGATACCTATCTCCTTAACCCTCTGCTGAATTGAATACGAAGACAAGCCCAACAGGCCAAGACATGAAATAAAAATTGACATCATCGTGAAGATCAGCAGGATGATCTGCAGTCTGCGTTCTGTAAGGTGCTGCATGTCAAAAGTCTGCGATACAATATTGCTGACATATAGCTGGTCGGGGAAGTGCCTTCCCCATACCTCCCTGATCTCCCGGTTGACAGTTTCAATATCCTTCTCATCAACTCGAATGGTAATATGATTATGGGCATCAAGGGAGGAACTTATGATCATTGGCTTGATATCTTCCGTCAGTGGCTGGAAATGAAAATCCTCAACAACACCTGTGATCTGACCCCAGTTCCCGGTTTCTCCTGCCGAACCGGTAACAAAACCTATCTCTTTCCCCAGGATATCAACAGGATTATTGAAATTAAAAAGATTAAGTGCCGCCTTGTTGATTATATAGTAGTTGGATGTTTCAGCCACCATCTCAGGGGTGAAGTTCTCTCCGGCAAGCATCCTGAGTTCCAGAACAGGCAGGTACCGGTTGTCAGCCCGGTTTATTACCGGGTAGAAAATTTCAGGATTGTCCCTCAGAACACGCGGGAGGTCGGAGAAATTGCGGTCGGTGGGAATGGCCATTGACCGGCTTACGTCAATTACCCGGGGAAGACTTGCAAGATCATGCCTGAAGGCCTCATAGGACTGGAATATGTTACGGTTCTCAATGGGAATGTCAATCAGCCCTTTCCTGTTATATCCAAGATCTTTGTTATTGATATACTGTACGTGACGATATACAGTTGCCGCACAAATAATCAGTCCGACAGAAATTATAAACTGAGCAACTACAAGAGATTTACGAAAGAGCCGGCCTCCGTCGGCACCCATGTTACCCTTGAGTACTTTTGCCGGTTTAAATGATGAGAGAAAAAACGCTGGCCAGATACCCGAGAAAATTGCCGTGGCTAACCAGGCCATTAGAATTAGCGGCAGATTCCACCCGTAGAGCAACATGCCAACGCTCATATCCTTTCCGGTAAAATCTGAAAAGAAAGGTAGAAGTAACGTAACCAGCAAAACGGCAACTACAAGTGCGATGAAGCTAAAAAGAAGCGACTCGCCTATGAACTGGGTGACGAGCTGGCTCCGGTTTGCACCCATTACTTTGCGAACGCCAACCTCCAGTGCCCTGCCGGATGCCTTTGCCGTAGAAAGATTCATAAAATTTATTCCTGCAATTAACAGAAGCATCAGTGAAACCAGGCTGAAGACCCTGACGGATGTCAGGCTTCCTCCTGATTCTAAATTGTACTGACTATCTGATTCAAGGTGGATATCAACAAGAGGTGTAAGCACTATCTTCATAAAATCATTTGGATCGTCAATACTCAGGTAATTCCTGAGGTCGGGACCAAAATACTTATCGACCATTTCCTGCATCTGGTACTCCAGGGAAATATGATCTGCATCTTCTGACAGCAGGATGTATGTATGAAGAAAACTTGACAGCCAACCGGTCATCATCATCCTTGGCCTTGAGGCTTCAAGTGTCGGGAATGATCCTATCATGCCTGACTGTATATGTGAATTGTGTGGGAAATCTTCGTAAATGGCTGTTACCGTATAGGGTCTCACGCTTCCGTTTGCATTTACGTTAAGAACGCCACCCGGCCGTGGGTCATTGCCAAAATATTTGGTTGCCAATGTTCGGGAAAGAGCAATTGTATATGAGTCTCTGAGGCAATTTTCCGGATTGCCGCTTATTACCCTGAATGAAAAAATTTTAAAGAATGAACTATCGGCATAATACATCCTCTCCCTGGCAAGGTTCTTGTTCCGGTCTTCAATAAGCACATCGTTATAAGCAAGCCGGGTAAAGGATTCAACCATAGGATAATCATCTGCAATCTGGACTCCCACGGGAGGAGAAATGACAGGCGTCTGTGTCCAAATGCCATCTGTATTTATATTACGCTCAACACGGTATATCCTTCCTGAGTTTTCGTGAAACCGGTCATAGCTCAACTCATCTGATACCCATAGCCAAATCATTATTGAGGCTGCCAGTCCGATTGCAAGCCCGGCAATATTTACAAGGGAGAAGAGAGTTTTTTTTCTGAAAATTCTTAAAACAATGGAAAGGTAATTGTTTAACATTCAGTTAAATAGTTTAATGTAACTTGCTTAAAAGCCAACACAAACATATATAGTGCTGGTAATAAAAAGTATACAATATAAATTAAATGGAATGAAAAATGCAACTTTTATTAATTCAGGATGCTTTTAGTTATTTTGATCCCAACTTATTTTTATCAGCCGGAATGAAGGACCATTCTGAATATCATAATCCGCAGATAGATTCTCTGCTTAACGCATTTATCAAGGATAATAAGGATGGTTATTAACTTCGTTACGGCCGTAACTGTTACGGTGGTGATTAGGGTTTATGATATTGCTGATGTCAATAAAGTATCTTGTATAAAATATGTAGAAAATAAATAAGCCGCTCATTACAAGCGGCTTCAGTTGTTGGGTTGTTGTCCTGCTAGGGCTCGAACCTAGACTCTTCTGATCCAGAATCAGACGTGTTGCCAGTTACACCACAGGACAATTTCGACTGCGAAAATAATCAATATTTCAAACAATAAAAACCACATTCGAAAATATCCTCCATATCGATTTAAATATTCGCAACATGGATGATAGTATATTCAACATTTTCATGGAATTAAACAGGTTGGCCCGGAGAAACCATGCTGGTATGCTGTCAGATCATAATGAATCCCTTATCAGGGATGCCAGGGGCAATTTTTCGAGTGATCTGAAAGGGGATAAAAGTATCTACCTGAATATTTGTTATCTTTCCTGTAATATAATTTGCGGTTAAAATAAAAAATTCAAACACGGGTTTGCTCATTTCCTGACCGTTACAATTAATCATTCAGTTTGAAGGTATCATTTAATTTATATTGGAAGATCATGAGAATAATTATTCTGTTTATGGTTTTTTTGACAGGCAGCTTTCCGGCTAACCCGGGCGCTGCACAGTCAGATGAAAAGGGAGCTTACGGCAATCCGAAGAATGAATATTATTATGAAAAGCCTGCTGAAGGAGTGCTGAGAGTTCTGACTTACAATATCAGGAATGGTATTGGCTTAGACGGTAAAACCGATTTTGACAGGATTGCCTCAGTCATCAGATCAATCAATCCGCATGTAGTTGCACTGCAGGAGGTGGACAGCGTAACCGATCGCATGGATGGTGCTGATGTACTTAAAATTCTGGCTGAGAAAACAGGGATGCATTATAGATACGGACCTGCCATATCATTCCAGGGAGGGAAATATGGAAACGGAGTTTTATCTGTTGAGGAGCCAATTGGCTATTCATACATTCCCCTTCCGGGGAGACAGGAAAGGAGGAGTTTCCTTATGGTAGAGTTTGAAAACTTTATCCTGTACGGCACTCATCTGAATAACAGGTTTGCCGGAGACAGGCATGGCTCGGTTATGATAATAGATTATGAGGCTCAGGAATCTGATAAGCCGGTCATACTGGCCGGCGACATGAATGATGAACCCGGGGCCAGAACTCTAAAACTATTGTCAGAAAACTGGGTACAACTCAGTGGAAATGACTTTACCTATCGCAGTGACAAACCTGACCGGTGTATCGATTATATTTTCGGGTTAAAGATTGATGGTGTTCATTACGAGGTTTTGCAAAAAGTTGTCGTAAATGAGCCGGTTGCTTCTGATCATCTGCCTGTCTTTGTTGATGTTATAATCAGGGGAGATCGATAGTGGGCCGGTTATAAGAAAAATAGGCATTCTGAAAAGATACAGGGTTTTTTACCCCTGCGTCCCCTCAAAAAACAAGCCCCTGAATTTCAGGGGCTTATTGGAGTTTTTGAGGTCACGGGCGGATTCGAACCGCCGTAGAAGGTTTTGCAGACCTCTGCCTAGCCACTCGGCCACGCGACCATTTTTAATAGAGTCATGCAAAACTAACAAATCTTGTTGAAAGAACCGCAAGAATAAATTAAATTTGATGGGTTCCCCGTCAAACAGGTCCTGTAATCTATATTTTATCATGAAGCGAAGGAAGTTTCTTGAATCAGCATTAATTATCTCCGGAGCAGCTGCAGCTGTTCCACTGGCAGGTTTCACACCTGCCGGCAGTAAGAACAGATTATCATCTGAAACCTTCTCAAGTGAACTAAACGCCGATCTGGTTATTGCCGGTGGCGGACTGGGTGGTTGTGCCGCTGCAATATCAGCTCTTCGTAACGGGCTTAATGTTATACTAACCGAAGAGACAGACTGGATAGGCGGACAAATGACTTCCCAGGGTGTACCTCCTGATGAACACAGATGGATAGAGACCCATGGAGCTACTTCAACATACAGGGAATTCAGGGAGAGAATCAGAAATTATTACAGAAATAATTATCCCCTTACTGACGAAGCTATGTCCAGGGTTAACCTTAATCCGGGCGATGGCGCCGTATCGAGATTATGCTCAGAGCCAAGGGTTGCACTGGCAGTGCTTGAAAGCATGATGGCACCATATATAAGTTCAGGAAGGCTTATACTGTTAACCAATCATAAGATAACCTCAGCAGATGTTGCCGGCGATAATGTGCGAGCTCTTAAAACAGTAAATCTCAGAACCAGTAATGAGATTATACTCCGGGCACCATATTTCATTGATGCCACCGAACTGGGAGATTTGCTTCCATTAACCGGAACAGAATTTACCATCGGAGCGGAATCCCGAAAAGAGACCGGCGAGTTGCATGCCCATGAGACCGGCGATGAGGATAATCATCAATCATTCACTGTATGCTTTGCTATGGATTACCTTCCGGGAACCGAAAACCTTATCGAAAAACCCCGGGAGTATGATTTCTGGAGAACCCATGAGCCTGACCTAACACCTCCGTGGCCGGGGAAGCTCCTTGATTTAACATATACCCATCCATCCACACTGCAACCAAGATTACTCGGTTTTCATCCTGAGGGAGTACAAACCGGGGATGCCCTGAATCTATGGATATACCGGCGTATAATCAACAGGTATAATTTTTTACCGGGCACTTATAATGGGGACATCACAATTGTAAACTGGCCTCAGAATGATTATATGCTGGGTAACCTTACCGATGATTTTGATTTGCATTTTAGTCGGGCTAAACAACTCAGCCTGTCACTTTTTTACTGGTTACAGACTGAAGTACCCCGTCCTGATGGGGGTAAGGGATGGCCCGGGCTAAGATTGCGTAAAGATATAATGGGTACAGATGATGGAATGGCAAAATATCCTTATGTCAGGGAATCACGCCGGATAAGAGCTGAATTTACTGTGCTCGAGGAACATGTAGGTGCCGGGAACCGAAAAATGGTGGCAGATAAAGACAAGGAGATTGCGGCCGACTTTTACGACTCAGTGGGCATAGGCTACTATCATATAGACCTGCACCCCGGGAGCGGGGGCATTAACTACATTGATTTTCCATCTCTGCCTTTTCAGATACCACTTGGGTCATTGATTCCGGTGAGGATGAATAACCTGCTGCCTGCTAATAAAAATATCGGCACAACCCATATCACCAATGGGTGCTACCGTCTGCATCCCGTGGAATGGAATATCGGCGAATCTGCAGGTATGCTTATTGCATGGTCGTTGAAACACAAGGTTTCACCCCGAAAGGTGCGTGAGGACAAAAGGATGCTTGGGGAGTTCCAGGGGTTTATTCGTTCTCAGGGGATTGAGACACACTGGAAATTCTAAATCCCTGGTCACCTGGGTACTGATCCTGGTATGCCAATCAACTAGAAGGTTATTGGTTACGGATAATTTATTGATTAATTATCATTTTTCACCAGTGTCTGGTTAAACAATATGTAAAAGCTCTGGATGTCCCTTTAGCAAAAGGTTAAATATACCTTCTTTGATTTTTCGATTTGAAAATCCTGTTGTTTTGTATAATATCCGCGAAAAGAACTCAAGTCGCCTATGGGAGAGCAGCTTCAAGAGCCGATATTTTGGTCACCAGTTGTCTGGTCCCGTTTGTGTGAAAAGTCGCAGGTAATGAGTTGCGATCAAGTTATTTTATTATGACTCCGATTAGTTTTAGGTGGCTTATAATCGTTTTTTCGCTCTGAGGTGGATCACTTGTCGAAGAGTTCCTTAAGTGTTCTGATTGCAATAAACATTTTTCCACTGTCTGGTAGCTTTATAAAGCCATACTTTGCGTAAAACAACTCCGCTTCTCTGTCTATTGGGTCAACAACAACCGCATAAGAGCCAATTTCTTTTGATATTTCATAACTTCTTCTCAATGCGTCGATTAATAAAATTTTTCCTAATCCTTTCCCTTTAAAGTTTCTATCTATTGCTAATCGACCCAATAAAGTAGTTGGAATGGATTCATAAGACTGAGGTAACTTTCTTTTAATTGGTTCCGGAAAACAGCTAAGTGGGATACTATTGTTTGATAATGTATAGTATCCTTGAATGAAATCAGTATCATTTTCAGCCAAAACAAAACATGCGGATAATTTTCTTTTAATATCTTGCCCTGCCTGATTCTTTAAATAATTGTTTAACAACTCTTTCCCACAGTCAAAATCTTTTCTATTGTGCTTCTTGTCTAATAATTCGATCATAGTACTATTTTGAGCCAGAGACAAATGCATTATAATCATCCAAAGCCTTTTTCAAAGTTTTAGATGGCTTTCCTGGTTTAGTTATCGCGTCGAAGAATATATGACTATCTTTCTCGGAAGCAATTATTTGTTCTTTCTCTTTGATTATTTCTTTTGCTTTTTCTTGAGCTGCAATAATAACGAAGTCTGTTAGATTCCTGAACCCGCCCAGATATGCAGCTTTTTCAAAGAATTGTTTTTGTTCTTTAGGAAGGCGTGCATCAAATCTCGCTTGTTCTTTTTTAGTTGGTCTCATAATTGTAAATGTTTTCACAAATGTACGCAAAATTTCCGTACAAACTACCATAATGTACGGTAATTTACAGTACAAATAGGGTATAAATCTGGTTAATTTTTAAAGACCGTTAAACGGTATTTCAACTGACCGGCCACGCCTGTGAATGTCACGTATCTGCTCCAGTAATTCTTCTTCAGACTCGTTCTGGGGGGTGCGCCTTCCCATTTCAAGATACAGCATTATTTGATCATAGTCTAAATCCATGCTGTCATAATAACTTTGTGGTCTTTCCCATACCATTGTAGTAAGTTTTAATTGTATCTGAATTTAAGAAATTTTTAGCAGATAACAAAATAACTTTTTAGGATTCGTTCATTCCAAGCTTTAGGGTATAGCGAGGGATCCCGAGACCTCCCTGGTTGTTTGGTAAAATCAATTTATCCCTTAATGATTAGAAATCGGAATCATTAAATTCATTCTTTTTCACAGCTTTTATTTTGTATTATTGTATAGCATATTTTACTAATAACCATTGTATTTTTTGTCTTACAGTATTTTATGCAAAACATATTGAGCCTATGACCGGTAATGCATTTACCCATTCGGCAGGATTTGCATCAAAGCCAGAACTTGAACAGATGAATTAAAAAACATGATGAAAATTTTCTCATACAAACAGACTGATGTAAAAGGGCACGACTCATGTGACCATAGATTTGCGCCTTATAATCTAATTAGATTATCAGTATTGCTTGTGCTTATTGCCTGCTTTTCATGCAATAATGCTGACACGCCGGAGGATATTTTATGCAGGCACCCGCGAATCCTTCTTTTGGGGGGCGAGGAGGAGATAATCAGGAAATCAGTTGAAGCCAGTCCGGTATGGAAGAAGATGCACGAAGCCATACTTAACGAGAGTGATGCGATGATAAATCTTGCATCGTTGGAAAGGGAACTTACAGGTCGGCGCCTGTTAAGTGTTTCACGGGAGGCTCTAAGGCGCATATTTTACCTTTCATATTCTTACCGGATGACGGCTCAGGACAAATATTTTGAGGGTGCTGAAAGGGAGATGCTTGCAGCAGCGGGGTTCAGTGACTGGAATCCCTCTCATTTTCTTGATGTGGGTGAAATGACTATGGCTCTTGCAATTGGTTATGACTGGTTATATCACGAACTCTCTCCCGAATCAAGGGAAATTATCAGTGAGGCGATCCTCAAAAAGGGTATTGAACCCTCATTTAATCCCGATTATAACGGGTTCCTGAATGCGGTGCATAACTGGAACCAGGTTTGCAATGCCGGCATGACCTACGGGGCGATTGCTATTTATGAGGATTATCCTGAGCTTGCAAAGGAGGTTATTGACAGGGCATACAACACCATTACGCTTGCAAAGGCTGACTATGAGCCAGATGGGGCTTACCCGGAAGGGTACGGATACTGGAGGTATGGTACCTCATTTAATGTGATGTTTCTTAGTGCAGTTGATAAGATCTGGCCCGGCAGGTTTAATTACGAAGATTTTCCGGCATTTGTTAAGACCGGTAGTTTTGTTAAAAATATGCTTGCGCCTTCCGGCATCTCCTATAACTGGGGAGATAATTCTGCAGGGGGCAATCTGAGTCCGGCAATGTTCTGGTTTGCAGAAAAGAACAACCAGCCATCGCTTCTATGGAAGGAGAAATTTTTCCTTGACAGGGATGATTACACCCGTTTTACCAATGACAGGCTGTTACCTGGTATAATGATATGGGGTAAGGATATTCCTTTTAATGACATAGTCGAGCCGGACTCCAAAACATATGTTGCCGAAGGAAAGATGCCTCTTGCGCTGATGCGTACATCGTGGACTGACCCTGATGCAATCTATCTTGGTTTCAAGGGAGGTTCTCCATCGGTAAATCACGGACATATGGATGCAGGATCCTTTGTCTTTGAAGCAGACGGGGTTCGCTGGGCTATTGACCTCGGGGCACAGGGTTATCATTCACTTGAATCGCTGGGGATGAATATCTGGGGGCGTACACAGGATGCAGAGAGGTGGACAGTGTACCGGCTTAATAATTACTCACACAGTACCCTGACTGTAAACGGAGAATTGCAAAGGGTTGATGGATATGCAAAAATTGACAGGTATTCGGATGATCCCGGTTTCAGCTATGGTATATCCGATATCTCATCACTATACAGCACCACACTTGAATCGGCAATCAGGGGTGCGGGTATAGTTGACCGCGAATATCTGGTTATCAGGGATGAATTATCGACGGGACCTGATCCTGCTGTTGTCCGCTGGCAGATGCTAACCGGGGCTGACGTAATGATTACCGGCAGCAACAGCGCCACACTTGTCCTTGACGGAAAAACCCTTAATATCAGAGTTGACAGTCCCCGAAATGCCAGTATCACCACCTGGAGTTCACAGCCCGGAACGGAATGGGATGTAAACAATCCGGGTACTATACTCTTAGGTTTTGAAGTAACGGTGCCTGTAAACTCGCGGGAAATACTGGATGTAAAATTTATTCCAGGTTCCTCAAACACGGATGCCTCCTTTGACAGGGATCTCGGGGACTGGTAATTTTTTTGCCGGGTAGACTGGAAAAACTTTAGATGCAATTCATTTATTTGATTAAATATTTCATTAGTGTTGCTAAAAACGAAAAATCAAAGAATGATTAAAGCCCAATTCATTATATGATTAATATGTACTAATGTGTTAAATTTATTTAAATACATGAAGTTTATTATCAAATATAACTAAGCTAGTTTTAGAATATTCATGCCTTCTAACTTTTTAGTGAACACTAATAGATAAATGTTCTTTAATTGCAGTGGGGGCAAAATGAGTTATAGAGGGCAAATTCAGCCAGCAACTGATTTATTTAACTGGGAACTTCGATAATACCTGTTATTATGGCAACATTACTATTCGACAAAGTACCTTATGAGAAAGTCCGAGATGGCCTTTTCCGTAAAATTATTCACACAAATAACCTTATGAGTGTATTGATTGATTTCACTGATGGGCCCTGGGATAACCCTGAACCTTATCATTCACATCCTCATGAACAGACATCATATATAGCTTCCGGGGAAATCATGTTTTATTGCGAGGGAGAGAAAGAGCAGCTATTAAAAACAGGGGATATGTTTGCCGTACCCTCCGGAGTTAAACATACAATTCAACTACTTACAAGAGAGGCAAGGCTAATAGATTCCTTTACTCCGCTCAGAGAAGATTTTTTAAAATAACCGATTATGCAAAGAGAGGTTATACTTTTTTGTTCCGCTGCTGTTTCAGTTTCCCTGAGTGCCTGTAAAACCGGACCTGAACAAAACGAACCAGTGTCCCGTCCCAATATTCTCTGGATCACATGCGAGGATATGAGTGCACGGCTTGGCTGCTATGGAGATCCGATTGCCATAACTCCCAATATAGACAAACTCGCAGAGCAGGGTATACGGTTCACTCATGCCTACTCTGTGAGCGGAGTTTGCGCTCCCAGCCGGGCAGCACTGATCACAGGGATGTATCCAACCAGCTTCGGTGCTCAGCACATGCGAACTACATCGCGCACGGCCTCCCTTGATCAGATCACAGATCCCGAATTACTTGCAATACCGGTGTATGAAGCTGTTCCTCCGCCTGAGGCGAGGACCTACGCGGAACTTTTCCGGCAGGCCGGCTATTATACTACCAACAATGTGAAAACAGATTACCAGTTTCACAACCCTGTCACGGCCTGGGATGAGAGCAGCAACCAGGCTCACTGGAGAAACCGGCAGGATAAGGACCAGCCTTTCTTTTCGGTATTCAATATCATGGAGACCCACGAGTCAAGAGTCTGGGGTAATGCCTCAAAACCCCTTCTGGTTGAACCGGAAGAGATTGAGTTGCCTCCATACTACCCTGACAGTCCGGCGATACGCAATGATATGGCAATACACTACAGCAATATCATGCGCATGGACTCAATTGTCGGCACCATTATTCAGCAGCTGGAAGAGGATGGCCTTTCGGGGAACACCATTGTGTTTTTTTACAGTGATCATGGTGACGGGTTGCCCCGGATGAAAAGATGGACCTACGATTCAGGCCTCCACGTCCCGCTCATCGTGAAATTCCCTGATCATCGTGATTCAGGAACGATTGATGAACGGCTTGTCAGTTTTGTCGACTTCCCGGCAACGGCATTATCGCTGGCAGGGCTGGATGTGCCGGGTTTTATGCACGGGAGGCCCTTCCTGGGAGAAAAGAAGTCAGCTCCCCGCGAATACATATTTGCTTCAAGAGATCGTATGGATCCTGCTCTTGACTGCATAAGGACTGTAAGGGACAAACAATATAAATACAGCCGCAACTACATGCCAAACAGGCCTTACGTGCAGTTTCTCCCTTACAGGGACCAGATGCCGCTGATGCAGGAACTTTTCCGCTTCAAAGATGGAGAGATGCTTGATTCTGTTCAGCAACTATGGTTCAGGCAGACAAAGCCCGAGGAAGAGTTATTCGATCTGCTGGCTGATCCTCATGAAATACATAATCTGGCTCATGATCCTTCGCACCGGGAAATAAAGGACCGGCTGAGCAGGGCACTGGACGGCTGGATAGAAGAGACAAATGATCCATTAACCCTGCCTGAACCGGAGCTGGTAAAATTGCTCTGGCCTCCGGATGGTGTCCAGCCGGTTACAGAGGATGTAACATTCAGCATTTCAGATGGCAGTTTGAATCTTATTTCCCCGACAGAGGGGGCCTCAGTTGCATACCAGTTGAACGATGCTATCGGCGGTAACCACTGGATGCTGTATAGAGCACCTTTACAAACCGGCACAATCGATTCCCTGACGGCAACTGCCATACGAATAGGCTATAAACAAAGCTCAATTAGCCGGTATGACAGCACCCCATGAGACACAAGTCGCAATTTTAAAGGCAAAGACTTCATCAGTATTCTTCAAAAAGCGGGAAGAGCATTGAAGGAATATGTGCCTCGCGCATAATCTGATCCATCCTGCTCACGATATCAGGATGTTGATTTGCAATGTCTTGCTGCTCTGCTATATCGTCTTCCAGGTTATAAAGTTCGATTGGTGCATCGCGGTTTTGCCGCACGTTCAACCGCACCGCCTTCCAGTTGTCCATTCTCACAGCCTGTCGTCCTCCCATGGCATGAAATTCCCAGTAGAGATACTCGTGCCTTTCTTGCCGGTCTGAGCGACCCAACAGTTCTGGCACCATTGAAATGCCGTCTATTCCCGGCGGATGGGGCATGCCGGCAAGTTCTGCGAATGTGGGCATCATATCCTGGAATCCGGAAATATGATCACTTGTGGTGCCGGCCCCGACGTGTCCGGGCCACCATGCAAGCATTGGAACACGTATGCCGCCTTCATACAGGTCCCGTTTTCCTCCGCGCAACGGAGCGTTGGAGTTGTGCATTGAGTAGTGATATCCTCCTTCAGAATAGGAGCCGTTGTCACTTGTGAAAATGATCAGGGTGTTGCCGGCAATGCCTTTTTCTTCCAGCTTATCCAGTATCATCCCGACATGCTTGTCAAGAAGGGTGACCATAGCTGCATATGTGGCCAGGGGTTTGGATTGCCAGGTATATGCACCAAAGGGCCGTGTAGTGTCCTCATCAAAAATGCTCTCTCCGTTCTCATCGAGGTACATGGCAAGGTCCTCATCGGGAACGGTCAGGGAGGCGTGCGGGATCTGGGTGGGCAGATACAGGAAAAAAGGATGATTACTGTTCTGATCAATAAATGTAAGGGCTTCTTTCATCAATACATCAGCGCTGTACTGACCCCGCTCAATCGGGGGGCCTGATCCGGGACGCTGGAAATTCTCAGTTGAGGCATCCTCTGTTTTATTTCCTTCCAGATACACCCTTTCGGCAGGCTTCCCGGGTTCAACATTGAAAAGGAATTCGGGATAAAAGAAATGAGACCGTCGCTGGCATAAAAGTCCGAAAAACCTGTCAAAACCCTGCAGTGAGGGTGATCCCTCAGAGTCGGGAGCTCCCAGTCCCCACTTGCCGAAGGCACCGGTCACGTATCCGGCTTCCTGAAGTATTTTGGGAAAGGTAACTGTACCGTATTGCAGGGGATACTGCCCGATGGGCATAATCTCCCTGTTGTCCCTTATGGGAGCGCGCCCGGAATGAAGGCCTGTCATCAGTACCGCCCTGGAAGGGGCGCAAACTGTGCTGCCGGAATAATGCTGGGTAAAGCGCATACCTTCTTCGGCCATCCTGTCAAGGTTGGGAGTTTTGATGTTTTTTTGCCCGTAACTCCCCAGGTCGCCGTATCCCAGATCGTCGGCAAGGATATAAATAATGTTGGGTCTTTCATGGTCCTGGTGACTTCTTTCAGCAGATGTCGCACATCCGCCTGCAAAAATGGTGATAAAGATGGCCGCCCCAGGCAATGAAGGTCCGATATTGATTCTATCCATGATATAAAAGTTTCAATTATTATTATGATTCATTTCTCCGCTTCAAATATAAGACAAAAAGACATAGGGCAAGGACTAACCGAATCTGCGCTGAGTGAGAAGCAACTCATCCGTGTGTCAAAAAGTTTCCTTCTTTGAAGTACTCAACTCAATGCTAATGCACGACAATTAAATCACAATTTGATTAAATTAACGTTTTTTATTACCGCGGAAGTCCCGTTAATGAGTTTTATGCTTACATTTATTTTTGAAAAACGGGGTTTTATATAATTTCACGTTAAAGATTATTCCCCTTATCAGGCGAGACGAAAGGATTCTGATGCTGAAGTCAAAAACCGGGTTGCAAAACGGATGAAAAAATATGATTTGATAAGCGCGTAAACAACATAATAACAGTAATAAAATTGACGTCAGTTAGAATATTCATAAAATAACAGTTATGAAGATCATTAACGTAATTATTATCTCAACCGTATTAACCATTTCAGGATTTGCTCAGACAAAATCGATCAAATCTTCTCAGCCTCTCTCCGAAGATTCTCCGGAAAACGCGGGAATGTCTGAAGAAAGATTAGCACGGATTGATCAAATGCTGCTTCACTCAATAGAAAACAATCAGATTCCTGGTGCAGTAGCTTTGATTGCAAGAAATGGAAAGATAGTATACTACAAAGCTTTTGGCCTGGCTGACCATGAAACAAACAGAAGCCTGAAGCGTGATGATATTTTTCGGATAGCTTCACAAAGTAAGGCAATTACTTCTACTGCCATTATGATGTTATGGGAGGAGGGAAAATTCAGACTGGATGACCCGATTTCTAAATATATTCCTGAATTTGAGAATGCCCGGATTCTGGACTCACTGGATTTAAGTGATACAACTTACATTGTAAGACCTGCAAAGGATCAGATTACAATTCGGCATTTGTTAACCCACACTTCAGGAATAGGATATGGGATTATTGATAATGCGGAGTTTAGAAAAATTTATCAGAAAGCAGGCATTATTGATTTATTTACAACTAAACCTGTAACTATAGAAGAGAATATTAAAAAACTGGCAGAACTTCCTCTCCATCATAACCCTGGAGAAAAATACACATACAGTGAGGGACTTGATGTTTTGGGCTATTTAATAGAAAAATTGTCTGGAAAACCATTGGATGAATTTTTTCAGGAAAGAATTTTCAGACCTCTAGGTATGAATGATACCTATTTTTACTTGCCAGATTCAAAATTTGATCGACTTGTCCCCGTTCAAACTAAAATGGATGATAAGTGGATCAGATACACCAATACTGTTTATGACCCGGATTATCCGATAAAAGGAGCTAAAGCATTCTTTTCGGGTGGTGCCGGACTTTCAAGTACAGCTAAAGATTATGCAACTTTTTTACAGATGTATTTAAACAATGGGGAACTAAATGGAGTACGTCTTCTAAGCAGAACAACAGTACAGTTTATAATGGCTAATCAGATTGGCGATCTATGGGGAAATTCCGAAGCATATCATGGTTTGGCCTTCGGGGTTCTTGATCAAAAAGGGCAGGATATGGGAGGAAGAGGAAGTGCTGGTACATTTGACTGGGGAGGATATTTTAATACTCAATATTTTGCTGACCCCATGGAAAACACTATTGGAATTTTAATGAAACAAACGAGGGATATCGGAACTGATAATACAGGGGCAATATTTCGTCAACTTGTTGGTCAGGCAATAGATGATTAAGCAATGCAGGTAAATTGTTTCAGAATTTTTTACAAAATTAATTCCTCTTTGCAGTATAATTTACTATCGAAACCAGCATATATAATAATTGAAGAATTAACCCTTATGAAAAGAGTAGTAGGAGCTGGCGGATTTGATTTCGAGTGTAAAGACTCCGATAAAATCAAAGAGTGGTACAATTCGGTACAGCAATAAATGGGAACTTAAGATATAAATAAAACGTTTATTTTCAATTTATACTATTTTCAATTAAAACTAATATCAATTAACAAAATCCATTAAAAATGAAAAATCTCCTGGTTATCATCTCTGCATTTCTCATCACAGCATCTGTTATTAATGCACAACCTAATAAATATGGGTATATTAATACATCTCAACTTTTGAATGTAATGCCTGAAAGTAAAGAAGCTGACCTGCAAATGAGAAATGAAGTGGCGAAACTTGAAGAAGAACTTGATAACCTTAATGTTGAGTATCAAAATAAACTTCAGAAGTATGTCGAAGAACAGGAATCATTAACCGCTGTTGTAAAGCAACTCAGGGAGCGGGAATTGGTTGAATTGCAAACCAGGATGCAGGAATTCCAGTCAGGAGCACAGGAAGGTTTGCAACAGAGGAGGGCAGAACTTCTCCAACCAATTTTTGACAGGATAGATAAAGCTATCTCAGAAGTAGCAAGAGAAAAAGGATATTACTTTGTGTTTGATATTGAACGCAGCGGAATATTATATTACGATGATGAAACAGAGGATATTTACCCCTTTGTTAGTGAGAAGCTTGGATTATAGGCTTTTGTTTAATTTAAATAATGCCGATGCTAAAACTATTATATCAAATATTATTTTTTTGTATTGTAGTTTTCCTGACTGGTTTTAAATCACCCGAATTAGCCAGGTTGAATGTAATTTCTGAACTGTATGTGGGTGAATCGAAAGAAATTGAGTTGATTAATGGGGAGAAGGTTAACCTGGAGCTGCTTGAGATCAATATATTACGTGATAGTCCGAGAAGCGCAGTCAGAGCCGCTCAGGTTAAGATTGCTGTCAATGGGGAAGTAGTTAGTATTGGTTCGGGTAACTACAATTTGCCTGTTACTGTCGGCAGCATAAAGATTGACTGTCCTCTCATTAAGGAGCATACAGTTTCCAATTATTACAGGCATGGGGGCGGCCTGGAAGGGGACGCACGGTTCAGGCTGTGGCCGGAAGACTCGCCTTATATACAACCCGGAACATTTTCATATCCACTTAAACAAATATGGTTTGCCAGCAGGATGCAATCACAGAATGAACTGGCAGGATTGGGCTGGGCCGAAAACTTGCAAAGTACACCTATTGGTTATCATCCTACTCATGATTTTGGCGGAGCTGAGGGGATGGATGAGATAATTGCTGCAGCTGGCGGACTGGTTGTTTCCTCAAATAATGAGGTTCTGGAAGGATACGAAGATCTTCCCGGAGATGTAAGGCCTGATGTGATCTGGATAGTCGATGGTCGTGGGTGGTATTATCGTTACAGTCACCTTGACAGCATTGAGCCGGACATTGTTCCGGGAGCCCGGATCGGGATTGGACAACTATTAGGTTTAATGGGGAAACAGGGTGGTAGCGGAGGCTGGGTACACTTGCATTTCGGAGTACATTATAAGGAGCCCGGCTCATCAGACTGGGAGGTTGAAGATGCTTATCCGTATCTTTGGGAGGCATATGTCGAAAAATATAAACCTGCCCTGGTTGCGGTTGCACGTCCACGACTACTTGCGTGGACAGGAGAAGATGTAATTCTTAATGGCACGAAATCAATAAGCCTTACCGGTGATATAGTTTCTTATGAATGGGCGTATACCGATGGTGCAAAGGCATACGGAGCTGTACAGAAACGAAAATATAATGAAGCCGGAGAATACAGTGAGATTCTTAAGGTAACTGATTCAAATGGTAACGTAGATTATGATTTCGCATATATACAGGTTTACGACAAAGAGGATCCTGAAAAACCTGTACCTACAATACATCCGGTATTTTATCCTTCTTTAAACATCAGACCCGGCGATCCTGTTACTTTCCTGGTTCGCACTTTTGGAAGCAGCACTGGTGAGGAGGTGTGGGATTTTGGTGACGGATCTGAAAAAGTAATTGTCAATTCAGGTGTTGTTCAGCGTGAATCCCAGAATGAAGGTGAATACGCAAAGACAGTACATTCGTTTTCCCGTGCCGGTCAGTATGTCGTAAGGGTTGAACGTACCAGTGAGCATGGACTGACAGCAATTGGACATTTGCATGTTGTTGTTAATCAGTAAGGTTTTGTGAGATTTAGTCTTCGGTATATATGTAAATAATGTAAATTTTCACTCGAATTATGTAATTATTACTTTACATAGTGGGCGTATATTTACTCTATGATTGATAAACTGATCGTCCAAAAAACCCTCAATGCAATAAGGATTTGTAAAAGCAGGGTATGGGGAAAAATTGAAGTTCCCTTAGTTGACCTGAGCGGTTTAACATCAACTATGATTTATAACATTTTCGGTGGTGAAATATTGAAAAGGCGTCATAATAATGGTTGGCATTTTTATAATCAGATTGACGGTAAGAGTATTGATTCTATAGTTGGAATTGTCCAAACTCCTGAAAAAAATAACCTGCAAGATCTGCCGGCCCTTCCGGAAGAGACCCATGAATATTTTGAGCAGGAGGATTATTTAACCTTTTATATGGAATTTATATCGAAATTTGAAGAAGAGGTTGGATTGGAGTATAACCCCCCTTCAGTAGCCCCAATAAATCGACATCTGGAATATAAAGCGTGAAAAAGTATTATTAACTATCTATTGAATGGCATATTTTTGTATTTGTCATGTTGCATTTTAATATCTTTTGTTTTTTAACAGTGAATAGGAGAGTTATATATATAGTTCTGGGTACAATTGCTGCTGTTATAATTATGGTGGTACTTTTAAAAAAAAGTGTTCTGGAGCCATGGGTGAAAGGGAGAATTGAATCTGCAATTAATGAAAGTGCCGGCGAATATATTGTAACAATTGACAGCATTCATATTCTGGCTTTAAGGTCGGGGTTGGAACTAATAAATATTTCTGTTGAATCAAAGCCGGATAGTAAGGGTAAACATGATCTGGCCGGAGAAATCGGATCTTTAAAACTAACCGGAATTAGTCTGGTTAATGCAATTTTCAGAAAAGCTTATTATGTAAATGAAATAACCTTTCTCGATAGTCATCTTAAAGGAACGGTTTCACCTACGGAAGATACTGAAGAAGGAATTGTTTCTCCTGCAAACATCCGGATAAATAGCCTGCTTTTTGACAGGATATTTTTAGACATAACAAGAACTGAATCGGCTCAATCCTATTTATTAACTGAAGGTACTCTGAATATGCAAGACTTGCATGTTGAGAAACTTGACTCACTGACTCCTGAAATAATAGGGAGTCTGGCATTTGATGCCCGGTAGTTAATTGCCGTTTCGGCCGATAGTATGTACACCATTTCAGCCAGGGATCTAAGTTATTCAGGATCCTCAAGTATTTTGGAAGCAGACACTTTTTCTATTAAGCCTAATTACTCCGACTATGAATTCGCCAGCCGGCATCAATTTGAAACAGACCGGTTTGAAGCTTTGTTCAGAAATGTTTCCTTTCAAGATTTTTCAGCTGTTGACTTTATAACATCCGGTACTCTTGTCAGTTCATTTATAGAGATAGAGGAGGTGAGTCTGGACATTTTCCGCGATAAGCGTAAGGAATTCAAACATGAGAACAAGCCTCTCCTTCAGGACCTGATTTACGACTATCCTGGCAAAATACATATAGACTCTATTGCCATATCTGGTGGTGACATAACCTACCGCGAACATGCTGAAAAAGCAAATGAATATGGTGTAATCAAATTCAATGATTTTTATGCGCTTATTTATAAAGTTTCAAATGATGTCGTCTACAAGACAGACGAGGCTTTTTTGGAAATTATGGCAGAAGCAATTTTAATGGGCAGGGGGAAGGTAACCCTTAATTTCAAAGGGAAGATATTTGAAAGTCAGAATACCTTTTCATTAAATGGGTCACTCTCTGCGATGGATGCATCAGCACTGAACCCTATTCTCGAGAATAATGCTTTCGTATTTGTAAGATCGGGAAGAATTGACAGTATGAATTTCAGCCTGACAGCCAACAATAATAAAGCAACCGGAAAAATGAGCCTGCTTTATCACGATTTGAATATCGAAGTCATGGACGCTGATGGTGCAACCGGCCTGAAAGAGCGTTTTGTGACATTTCTTGCCAATCTGGCGGTGATAAACCAAAATCCGGGGACAGGACAAGAAGTGAGAGAGGGTGTTATCGATTTTGAAAGAGACCCGGAAAGGTCAATCTTCAATTATTGGGTTAAATCAATACTCTCAGGAGTTACGTCCAGTTTACTTATTTATGATTTTACTGGTTAAAATCATTAGATTTATAGCTTTAAATTTCCTTTAATGATGAAGAACATTATTTACCTATTGTTATTATGGCTGTTTGCCGGGTGCTCCAGTTCAATCGATGGCGAATTACTTTTTATCGAACCTGATGAAGGTGATCCCTTTAATTTTCCATATTTTTTATACATACCTGATGATATTTCGCCGGAAAAAAATGCTTTTTTAGTTATTGAACCAAATAATTCAGGATTTGCCGACGATGATCTTCAAAAGCATATTGATAAAGCAGAAAGAATAGCAACAAGGGATTTTTATTTGGGTAATTATCTTGCCCGTAATCTGAATGTACCCTTGCTGGTTCCGGTATTCCCGCGCCGGCAAACTGAGTGGAAAATATACACGCATGCACTTGACCGGGATGTTATGATACAAAAGGATAGTCCGCTTGAAAGGCTGGATCTGCAGCTCATAGAGATGTTTAATCATGCCCGTTTCAAACTTAATGATAAGGGAATAGTTAGTGAGGAAAAATTTCTTCTGACGGGATTTTCAGCTTCGGGGACTTTTGCAAACAGGTTTACGATAATTCATCCTGATAAGGTAAAGGCGGTTGCGGCAGGCGGATTAAACGGGTTGTTAATGCTCCCGCTTGATAGTTTGTCGGGTATTGGGCTCAAATTTCCTCTTGGTACAAGTGATTTGACGGATATTTCAGACAGGGATTTTCAGAAAGAATTGTTTATTCAGACACCTCAGTTTTATTATATGGGTGAGCTTGATGATAACGATGCAATTCCTTATGAAGATGCTTTTGACCAGGATGAAAGAGAGCATATATACTTTTTATTGGGGAGGGAGATGTTAACTGAGCGCTGGAACAGGTGCAGGGAAATTTACAATGAGTACGGGGTTAATGCTACAATAAAAACTTTTAGCAGTGTCGGGCATGAGAATCCTGAATTAATAAAAGAAGAAGTATTGGAATTTTTCAGCGAACATATAAATTAGATGTTCTTCTTATTGCGGCAATAGCGCAAGTTTCGGCCTGGCCTACAAGTCAAACCCACCACAACGACCGGGATGATTATGAGAGGTGTGCAAGACTTCTTTTAAAGTCTGTATTCACAGCAACCCCTGGTTAGAGGTTGCTTGTGCTTCACTATAACTGGCAGAAGGGTTGTTTGTTGACCATTTTTTGAACATCGTATATAATATTTTGTTTTCTAAATAAATACGAAATAGTATTTACCACTGATATATCATCCATGGGTTTGATATCACTTTATTTGTTCGCGCGGTATTAACATATTACGTCAGGTAATAACATAATAAACCCATAAAAAAGTAGATTATGTATAAAAAATATTTTTTGATGTTAACGGCATCATTTATTACAATGTATGTCGTGATGTACCTCCACACCTATGAAGCAGGACATGTTTTTTTCAGCGCAACGAGACTTTATATGACTTTTTTGATGATTTGCCCAATGGCTTTGATAATGCTGGGATTTATGCACAAAATGTATAAAAACAAACAAATAAATGCAGCGATTGTAATTGCATTTATTGCTGTTTTTTCATTATCCCTTGTTTTTGTGCGTTCACAAACATTCATTGGGGATGTTCATTATATGAAAGGAATGATCCCACATCACTCAATTGCGATCCTTACCAGCAAAAGAGCAAAAATTACCGACCCCGAAGTGAGGGAATTGGCTGATAAAATTATTAAGGCACAGGAAGAAGAAATAGCTCAAATGAAGGAATTAATTAAAAAATTAGAAAATTAAGTCTTGATTCTTCCCGCTTCGTGAAGTTTCTGCTTATTTATTGACCTGAACTGATCAGGAGTATAGCCGGTTTTCCTAAAACATGCGACTGAAATGCCGGGGTACTTGAATCCCAGTTCGAAGGCTTTAAAGTGGCATCATATATCTTATTTTTGGCTACATCTATTATTTTGTCCTGAATGTAATCTTTTGCCGATTTTTCTGTTTCCTTTTTAATTACACCTTCGAAATTGCAGGCTCTCCACTTCGATCGAGCGTAAGCACTCAAGTTCCTCAGACCGGCTTTCGGTACTTTTCAATGAGCTTCCGGATCGGCAGCAGAGTTAATTATCGTTATTTCTGTATAGTTTGACACCGACAGTCCAGTGGTTAAAGTTTTCCCTTACCGGAAATTGCCGCCTCCACTCCAAAGTGGCATATCCATGTGCCGAGAAGGTGAGCTGTGAGCCTTCAGCTACATCAATTTCAAAATACCCTTCCCGGTCTGTTACAACCGCCGATAAACTATCCGATGTAACCACCATTACATGCTCCAGGGGCCCCTGGTCGCCGAAGACCAGTCCCAGTATCTTGATCGAATTTTCAGGTAGCGCCTGTAAAGCAGCCGTCTCATCTCCCTTCAGGGTGATCTGCTCATGTTCCTGTTCTGTGCAGGAACAGAATACAATGGCAAGTAGTGGTAAAAGTGGAAGCAGCAATGGCTTCCTTCTCATGCTAAAAGCAGATGTTTTCATAATAATACGGAT
The DNA here is from genome assembly GCA_964421595.1 of uncultured Bacteroidales bacterium. GTDB lineage: Bacteria > Bacteroidota > Bacteroidia > Bacteroidales > PUMT01 > PXAP01. The sequence continues at coordinate 26,521 of CAYQXY010000048.1, forward strand.
TTATCAGTTTGATAAGCTGCTTGTTAGTGATTATAAAATAAAGGTAAGACTAAAATTTTAGTTAGTCAAGTTTTTAGCAAAAAAAACGACTATTGGATTAGTTTATTTTCCCACGTGATTACTTTGAAAGCTGCAGTCCCTGCCCTAATGCATACTGACTTGAAAACAGTATCTTAGAATAAACTTGAAACTATTATTAACCTAATAAAGAAATTGATTAATTTTGAATAAAAAGGTGTAATGGAATCAAAGAAAATTAAAATTGTAAAGGACTTAAAATCCAGGTTATCGAGCCAGCTTGCTGACAACCTGAAAAACGTTATTTTATTTGGATCACAATTGACCGAAAAATATTCACAGGATTCTGATTATGATATTCTTATCATAGTTAAGGAAAAAACTGACTGGAAATTAGAAAGAATGATCTCTGATATCTGCTATGAGATTGATTTAAAGTATGGAATCTTAACTGATACACATATACTCGCGGAAGACGAAGTAAATTCACCAAGAGGAAAGCAGCCAATATTTTACAATGCAATCAATGAAGGCTACCACGCATGATAAGCGATAATGATAGAATAATCCTCCCAGTGCACATATCAAGGGATTTTAGGTACTTACTTCACCAGTCTGGAAATACTTTTAAAAATATCGCTTCCGGCTTGCCGGGTTAGTTCAAAAAGGATGCTCTCAAGTGTGGTGATGCGTGCTCCTTCCTGTCGCATACGCTCAATGGCTATTAATTTATCCTCAGGTTTTCTTGATGAAATGCAGTCTTCAACAATTACCGGAGTGAACCCGTCGTCAATCAGGTCAATGCAGGTCTGAAGAACACATACATGCGCTTCAATCCCGCATATAATGAAATTCTTTTTCCCCGAAAGGGAGATGTTTTCTCTGAATGAAGGCTCTCCGCAGCAGCTGAATGTTGACTTCTCAACAAAGCTGAAATCAGTGAACATTTCCATTATGGAAGGCTGGGTAGGCCCAAGTCCTTTGGTATATTGCTGAGTTACAGTAATGGGGACGGAGAGTATTTTTAAACCCTCGATAAGCTTTTCGCAGTTTCGGAGCATTTTCTCTCCATCAAACATGTGTGGCAGCAATCTTTCCTGGATATCTATAACAACAGCTGCTGAATCTTCCTTTAATATTCTCATTGGGGTATGCGATTTAAAAAATTATCAATTACAAAAATAAGAAAACTGTATTGATAAGTAGAATAGTCAAATCCCCATAAAATTATTGTCCTGTAATGAGGGCATTTTTTTTGCAGATTTAACCTGCAACAATTACAATGCGTCAACCATAATCAGGGACGCAGATTGTATTTAGATAACAGATGTGTATAATAACATAAAGTTACTGCAGTTCCGGGAACCAGGCCGGGCAAGTTCAGCCCGGGTGGTAAACCAGGTTGTAATCACATCAGGTAACAGCAGTTCCGGGAACGGGTGGTTCAGCTTTTATATTCACTGCACCCATACTGTATTCCGTTGGTCCCAGTCTGAGTCCGGAGTTCATCATGTCATCCCAGGTTACAAGTTGTCCGGTATAGGCAGATTCTCTTCCCATAATGGCAACTATTGTTGAAGAGGCCATTGCAGTAGCTTCATTTACAGGATTATTTGTGCGGATTGCTGTTACAAGGTTTATATGTGACTGATCCTCCATGATTACCGGTAACCGGTTGGTGGGCTGTCCGTTTTCGTCAACAAGGTACTGATACTCCCAGATCAGATTATGATTGTTGTCCCATATCTTATTCTGACAGTTTGTATATCCTTTACTCCCGTTAATCTGAATGGTAGATGTATTATAGCAACCGTCGATCTGACGATGCATACCGTTATATTTCCTGCCATCATCAAATTCGTAATCGACACTTATAAAATCGTACTGGTCGCCCGTCGGCCGCCTGTGCCTGCCTCCCATACCCAGAGCTTTTACTGGAAATTTTTCAAAGTACCAGTTGAGTACATCTATCTGGTGAACAAACATTTCAGCAATATGATCGCCGGAAAGCCAGGTCCAGTTAACCCAGTCTCTCAGCATTGTTTCCATATCACTCCATCCTTCCTGTCTGTTGCTGTGCCAGAGTTTACCTCCCAGCCTGATGGCATTTCCTGAAACCAGGTCACCTATCGCACCATTTTTTATCATTCCGAAAGTCTCAATCCTGTCGCGTGAATGTCTTAGTTGAGTTCCTGATACAACTGTTAATCCCGCCGATTCAGCCATTCGGCCTGATGCCATTATTGATCTGGCGCCGACCGGATCAACGGCACAGGGCTTTTCAATGAATGCATGTTTCCTTGCCTGAACAGCTGCCTCAAAATGTATGGGCCGGAAATGAGGAGGAGTAGCGCAGATAACTACATCAACATCTGAGTCAATAACACTTTTATATGCATCAAAACCGACAAAACAGTTACTATCGGGAATATCAATATTACGCTGTTCTTTAAGGGTACCCCTGCACCTGTCAATACGGTCCTGAAATACATCTCCCAGTGCTGTTATCTGGAGATTGGGACCTGCATTAAGAAAGTTGATTGCCGCACCGGTGCCACGTCCGCCGCATCCTATCAGTCCGGCCTTTAGAAGCGGACCATCGGGAGCACTTTCCGCCAGTGGGATTGCTTCATACTTCTGGCGTCCTGACTGACACGAGGAAAGTAGTTGACTTGCACCAAGGGTGCCAATGACTCCAATTGCGGCAGCATCTCCAAGAAATTGCCGACGACTTTGGGATTTTGATTTTAAGTGCATACCGGTAAATTTTTATTAAAAACCTGATAGACAAAAAGAGAAAAGGCGAAATTCTAAACAAGGCAATGTATTTAATTAATCCATTAATTGCAATTAATATCAAACCAACATTAATTAAAAGATATTACCACCTTCCATATGTGACTGCAGCGGGAGCTTTCGCTTTTGATAGCCAAATTGTCAGATTCCAGAATTTTTATGAAGATTACTGACCCTGTCCGGTGCTAAATATTTGTTTTTACTCATTTGAGTAATCAAGGAAAATCAATAATGATGTTAATCAAGAACGGGTGCTGTTTGTTCTTCCGAAGCCAGTCCTGACGGGAGTTCAACAATCCTTATGTTACGGAAGTGGATCTCACCACCTTCCGATTCGAGGCATATATATCCTTTCTTTTGTGATGCCTGACTTACACCGTTTACAAATTTTCCATTAACAGATAATTTTACAACTCCATCTACTGCAACCACAACATATTCATTCCATTGACCCCTTCCATATGTTCTGTTTTCGAGTGAATTGCTTCTGTTGCTGTTACCCATACGATTATCAGGAAGTGTTTCGACACCTCCAACTCCAAACAGATGGCCATGTACATATGCCTCCTGATTAGTTTTCGAGATGGAAGGACGCGGATTGACGACGAAATAGTCATGTTCAAGCATCTGTACTTCCACTCCATCAGGTAATAGCTGGTTTTCCGGTGGAGTTGCATTGCTCCAGATAAAAACTCCTGAATTACCACCCTGCTCCATATGTTTCCATTCTATATGGAGAATGAAATTTTCATACTGCTTTTCAGATCTCATAACGCCAATGGGAAGTCCTGTGCAAAAAAGTATATCATCCTTAATTGACCAGGTGTCCTCTTTTGTATTGATGTTGATCCATTTGACAGGCCGGGCTTCCTCATTTTCTGAAATTATCTCACTCAGCCTTGTTTCGTAACCGAAAATAAATTCGAAGTCCTGGGAAAAAATGGTTTCGCCTGAATAATACAAGGTGAATATCAGACTGATAAGCAGAATTTTAAAAGTTTTCATGGCAGGTTATTTAGTTTTTTATTTAGTCTGAAGATCCTTTAAGGACAAAGCAGCAATCCCTCTGAAATTTAAAGATTATTTATGATCAGGTCAATCTGTTGCAATGTACTAATCTAAATATGAATTTTTAAATATAAAAAATCACGGTACTAGAAGGGTAGTTTAATTCTGTAAATTAGTTATTCAGTTATATATCCCGTAAATTTATTAAAAAGTTTAATTTGTCTCGCTTGATATGTTTAAATCAAACTAAATTATTATGGAACTAAAATCATTAGGATTTATTGGAGGAGGGAGAGTTACCAGGATATTCCTCCAGGCATTCAAAAATGTACAGGCCGAACATGGGAATGTGATAGTATATGATAATAACAGGGATGTACTTTCTTCATTGAAGAGCGAATTCCCGGAAATTGAAATTGTCGAATCTCACGAGTTTGCATCCAGGCAGGAGATTGTTTTCATTGCTGTTCATCCACCGGTTATTAAGGAAGTCCTTGAAAAGATGAAGCAGTATGTTACAGCTGATTCTATTGTAGTATCTCTGGCACCTAAAATCCTTATTGATAATATAGCCGGGGAATTGGGTATCAACAATGTTGCAAGGATGATACCAAATGCGACTTCATATATCAATGAAGGATTTAATCCCCTTTGCTTTTCTGAAGATTTTGGTGAAATGAAGAAACTTTTATTAGATCTGCTGAACGCATTGGGAAATACCTTTGAAGTTCCAGAAGAAAAACTGGAGGCGTATGCCATAATTTCGGCAATGTTGCCCACTTATTTCTGGTTCCAGTGGAAGATCATGGTCGATCTCGGTATCAGGATGGGCATGCATGATGTCGAAGCCAGGGATGCTGTATACGAAACACTCATTGCTGCCCTGAATACCATGTTTAAGTCCGGTATAAGTGCCGATGAGGTTATGGATCTTATACCTGTAAAACCTATTGGTACAGTTGAAGACCAGATAACAGGAATTTACAATGACAAATTATGGACTCTCTATGAGAAGCTAAAACCTTAGTCCACTAACTGGCCTGTAAATAAAATTCTTATCTCCCGGCTACTTTGGTTACTCTGCTACCTTAACACAAAGCATCCGGCTTTGATCGCGAATTAACAGTTTTCCATCAGCGAGTGCAATTGGTGCCCAGTTTTGGGTTGGGGCGCCAGATCCGCTTGCCCCGGCATCACCGTCTTCCTTTAACAGTTCGGCCGATGCAATTGGTCTGAATTCAGCTGGATCAGGCTCAATAAGGTAAAGGGAAAATTGTCCGTCAGTTGCCAGGATAAGTCCGTCAGCTAAAATCATACTGCCTTTATTAAAATCAGGCGACCTCCTAGTCTTCCACATAATCTCCCCGTTCATATCCATGCAAACAAGTCCGTCGCGCCGGTTATTGGTCCCGTACTGAGCATAGAAATACCCGTTATGCATTAAAGGCGTCTTGGTTTGATCACCAAACTCCTCGGTGGTAAACAATTCTGTTGTGACATACCGTCCATCTGCATTTTTTTCGACTTTAATCATGGTTGCACCGAGTGCGTATCCTCCTGTAATAAGTACTCTGTTCTCACCGGCATCAACTGCACTGGGTACGGGAATTACACAATCCCACTCGGAATATTCCCATAAAAGATTGCCGGTAAGAGGCTCTATCCCGACGACTTTGCCATCACCTCCCGGTGATCTGCTTGACCCGGTAATCATCACGAGATGGTCATCTGCATCAATCTTTACTATTGAGGGGCTCACATAGCCAACATTGCCGATAGCCGGTGTTTTCCACTTCAGATCGCCGGTTAGTTTATCATATGCTACAACACCGGCATCCGGGGCCTGTGATGCCACAATTAGCAGATCGCCATAGATAAGGGGACTTTGAGTAATTGCCCAGGTTGGGACTTCCCCGCCTCCAAAATCCTTCCATATATTTTTGTTCCAGACAGGTTTGTGTGTATTTATGTCTATGCAATACAGTTCACCATTCTGGCCGACAGAATAAACGAAATTGTCATCAACCGTAGGAACACCACGGGAGCCGGGAAAGGAAACAGAACCTGGAGAAGAATAACCAAAACTCCATAGCTCCTTACCATCGACAAGATCAAAAACTCTCAAACTGTCTCCAACTTCATCATATCTGTCCAGTAGATATACTCTCCCGTTTTTCACTGAGGGCCCGCCAAAGCCTATACCCACATCGACTGTCCACAGGACTTCCGGACCATTCTCTGGCCAGCTACGCATAACACCTTTTTGATCTGAATGGCTGTTCCTGTCGGGACCAAGAAACTGAGGCCAGTCCTGGGAGTTTGCATTTACTATAAAAACTAACAGAGTAACGAAGGGAAGAAAAAATATTTTTTTCATTTTTTCATATTTTTTAAAAATGGCCTTTTAAAACAGATCATTAAATGAAAGAGGAATTATTTCCCAAAATCTCCCCATATCAATAACAATTTCTTAATAGCAGTGGGTAAATATAGAATAATGAGTCAAAAGATTTTCAACTTCTGAAGCGATTTTGCAATTATTAACATATGGGGATCTCTAAATATGACATTGCCTGTAGCACACTAAATGAAGTATTTCCAGGGGGCATCCTTTATTGTTAATATATATAGTAATAGCCGGCATGCATATCCATCTGGAACCTGGTTAAAGGGATAATAATTACCTTTTTGTAATTTCGTTAATTAACTTAAGACAGGATAAAATCTTTGGCTGCTATAGATACTAAAGAAAAAAATTATATATTGTATCACAATAGCATTAAGGTACCAGATAATTATGACTCCATGGATATAAATAGTAAGAAATTGAATATGTATTCGGTTCCGGCAATGATTCTGTTATTGATACTGGTAAGTTTACCGGCCGATGCCCAGAGAAGAAGCAGATGGGGCTCTTCTGCCGGTTCCAGGAATGAGTCGTACTTTATGGGTATTGATGATGAGAAGGTTTTACCCATGCTTAAATATCTTCCGTGGACTTATGGAGGCATGAATATCCCTGCCGGGGATGGCCGGTTTTTGTATGATTATATAATAGAAAAGGGTTATACCAGGGGACTGGAGATTGGCACTTCAAATGGATATAGCGGTTTATGGATTGGACTCGCTTTAAAGAAGAACGGTGGTAAACTTGTAACAATTGAAATAGACCCGAGAGCGGCATCTGAAGCAAGACGGAATTTCAAAAATGCCGGACTTGATGATGTTATAGAGGTAATTACCGGTGATGCTCTTAAGGAAATACCAAAAGTTCCCGGTAAATTTGATTTTGTCTTTATTGATGCATATAAACCTCAGTACCTGGATTACCTGAAACTTGTAAGACACAGGGTAAAGAATGATGGTTCGATTACTGCAAGGAATATTACCGACAGTGGCACGGAAATGGCAAACTTTGTGGAAGTGATCACAAAGGATCACGGATTGGAAACAGAGATGTTCAGAAGACATAATATGTCAATAAGCCGTGTCATAAAATAATGAGCAAGTGAAGGATTTATCATGGATTATCCACTGCACAGCCCGGTACCCGGCAAAAATATTTTAGCATTATTCAATGATAGTATGCCAGGCTCCATGGGAGACCCTCCCATACTTGATGATAAAAATCATCAAAATAATACCCAATGGATAGTTTCTGGAATGAGTTAATCACTTATTTTTGGGGTAAGTGTATGAGTTGTACATGAACATTCTTTTAACTTAAAACTGCGACTTTTTGTAGTAATTTATTAACCAAGTGTAAACTACCGGTAACTATGGGAAAACTTATAGTGTTTATTTTGTCAGCCATGCTTATTTCTTCATGTGGCATTACAGCCCCCGAAACTGAAAATATGAAACCAATTAGTGATAAAACAGTATCAGAAGTTATAGAGAAGCTTCAAACCGGCCATGGCGCTGAACATTCAGAGCGCATAAGACGCGGGGTAGGACAGGTAGCCTCCCTCTGGAGAAATGGTGATGGCGATGTTACAGAATTTGAAAATTTCTGCCAGCAAAATTTCATAGCCGACGGTAAAGAACTTGATCTGGTTTTCGACCGCCTGGCGAACAACTTTGAGTTCATTTACGGATATCTTAACAGGATTTCGCTTGAGATTAACCGTCCTGTACATGAAGATATTGGTCCGCTTCACCAGATAGACCGAATGTTTGGTTCATTCAGTCCTGGTGCCCATGTTGCCGATGATCTCTACAGGAATAAAATCGCCTTTTATATTGCACTTAATTTCCCCGCATTTACTCTTGATGAGAAAAATAGCATGGGAGCAGAATGGGACAACAGGCAATGGGGATATGCAAGGCTTGGCGATTATTTCACTTCACGTGTTCCGCCCGAATTGATCCAGCAGTATAGTCAGGCTTCCAGTCAGGCGGGTATGTACATTTCAGAGTATAACATTTTTGCCGGACAGCTGGTTGACGATAATGGTGAAACACTTTTTCCTGAAGGAATGAAGTTGCTTGCTCACTGGAATATAAGGGACGAGATCAAGTCCAATTACGGTCAGCCATTGGGGCAAGAGAAGCAGGAGATGCTATATAATGTGATGCTTAGGATTATAAACCAGGATATTCCCGCCCAGGTGATCAATAATGACCAGTACAGATGGAATCCTTACAGCAATGAGATATGGGAAAATGGCAGCCCGATTGAAGGCTCTCCTGAGGGTGCTGTCAGATATTCTCATCTGAACAATATCTTCAATGCCCTTAAAAACATGGATCCTTATTATCCTGAGGCCGACACATATATTAAAAGGAGTTTTGACACCGGCATGGAAATACCACAACAGGAAGTTGAGGATCTTTTCAGGGAATATGCTTCATCTCCATTACTTGCTGAAGTGGCTGAACTAATCAGTTCCAGGCTTGGCCGGCCTCTTCGTCCATATGATCTATGGTATGATGGATTTAAATCCAGAAGCTCAATATCTGAGGAAGATCTTAACAGAATTACCATGGCACGCTATCCTGATGCCGCAGCTATGGACAGGGACCTGCCGAGAATGCTTGTCGACCTGGGTTTTGACGGGGAGAAGGCTGAATTTATAGGATCAAAGGTTGATGTAGATGCAGCCAGGGGATCAGGACATGCATGGAGGGCTTCTATGCGTGACATGCCTTCCCACCTGCGGACCAGAATAGGGGATGACGGTATGGACTATAAAGGCTATAATATTGCGGTTCACGAATTCGGCCACAATGTTGAGCAAACAATAAGTGTTCATATGGTAGACAACTATTTCGTGAACGGAATTCCTAATACTGCATTTACCGAAGCCCTTGCATTTATGTTCCAGGCCAGAGACCTGGAATTGCTGGGAATTGAAGAGAAAGATCCGCTGAAACAGCACCTGGATGTACTGGATTTCTTCTGGAATAATTTTGAGATGATGGGCGTCTCTCTCGTTGATATGAATGTATGGAAATGGATGTATGAAAATCCGGAGGCCACACCGGAGCAGCTAAAGGAAGCCGTTACCAGCATTGCCATTGAGATTTGGAATGAATACTTTGCCGGTATTTTCGGTGAGAGTGATATACCGTTGCTTGCAATTTATTCTCACATGATCCAGTCGCCGCTGTATCTTTCCAATTACCCTTACGGGAGACTGATAATGTTCCAGATTGAAGATTTTATTTCAGACAGGGATTTTGCCCGTGAGGTTGAAAGAATTTTCTCTGTCGGAAACATTACCCCCAGGCACTGGATGGAGAAGGCAGTAGGAGAACAGATCAGTAACAGGCCGATGTTCAATGCCGTGGAGAAAGCCCTTGAAGCAATTTAATAATTGCAGTCATTAGTGCCCGGTTAATTTCAGCAAAATCATGGATAATGTATTATATATCATATTGTTAAAGTGCTATAAGCTGGGTGTCGATTCATC
>CAYQXY010000049.1:0-35114 GCA_964421595.1 uncultured Bacteroidales bacterium
GAACCCCTGTTACCAGGATGAAAACCTGGCGTCCTAACCCCTAGACGAACGGACCTTATGTCGTTATTTCGGTTTGCAAAGATATATTATTTTTTATTTCTGCAAAAGTTTTTTGATTATTTTAATGGAAACCGGTAATAAATATAAAAGTCAAAACTTGCTGTGCTGTTTACATCACTTGACCCAAAGCCCGGAATGTATCGATCATTCATGTTTCTGTCCTCCTTGCCAAATAAAAGAAGCTTTCCCCTGAGATTCCATCCAAGAAAAAAATTACTAAAAAGTTCTGTCTTGAGAACAATCACCACCTCGGCCCATTGCTTGTAAAAAGTCTCTTCTGGAAGGGAGCCGGTAAATCCGCCCCAGTAATTATCATGTACGATAATGAAGGTTGCACTTCTGTTATATGAAGAGAACCCGAGTCGTCCGCCAAGTGCGATAACATCATCAAACTGCTCATAAAAATTCCTGTCGGCTCCAATCCGGATAAACAAGCCATTCTCTTCCAGTTTATAAGAAGTCTTTTCAAGTTCACGATAGGAATAACCAGCCTCAGCCACCGCAAAATATTCGTATCCCAGATTAAAATCTGCCATTGCTTCAACTCCAAACCTGGACGGCTCGATATAGGTCATCAACGGCCTTGATAAGTTGACGCCAATCCTCAGGCCACGTGTCGGCGGGATCCTTTCCGGAATCGTGTCTGTCTGCGCCATGGCAGGACCCAGGCACAGGATCAGGAACAGGCTAATGATAAATCCTGATATTGGTATCTTCAAAGCTGGTAACTTGATTAATTAAAATAACTACTGAGTCTATCATATTAATGGTGTGTCGTGCGTCTGATAACTCAAAATTCAACATAAAGCCGCACTCCGGAGATTCAAACACCGGAATTACTTCATACTCTATCCAAAGGGTATCAGCAATATTATCAAATAACAATACAAAAGCCGATTCACCAGCATTACCATCCAATGGCAAGTCTATAAAACTTATATTATTTCGTAAGGAATAGAGCAGGCTATCCTCTCTGCCCAGTCCATAAACCGAAAGACTGTCAACCGGTGTTGGCCTGTCAACTGAATCGATTATGGAATGGAAGTTAATCCGCGAAAGCGATTCAGGCAATTCCACGCATTCACCCTCGCAGGATTGAAGAATGCCGGAAAAAACTATTGCCAGGAACCCGGTGATGAAAATATTTCTGATTATAGAATTTTGCATGTAACTAAATTACGATTTTTTCTGCTGGCCTGGCTTTTAATTTTCTATCCCATTCGATATACCCTAGAACGGCAAGAACTAAAAAAACAGTGTATTGAAAGCTTGTAAAAACCAAACCCTTATAAAAGTATAAAGGAATAGATATGGCATTACCAATTATCCACGCAGTCCAGTTATCAAGTTTTTTTCTGGCCATCAACCACATACCAATAATAAATATAGCCGTTGTAAGCGAATCCCAGAAAGCAACGTCACTGTCAGTATGATTGACGAGAATATAATAAATTGCAAAGAACATGAGAGTTCCGGCTGCTATGTTAACCACATGCTCCTGCCATTTTGAGCGACTGATAGTGAGGACCCGGCGTGCCCCATCCCTGCGGGTCCACATATACCAGCCGTAAACACTCATTAAAAAATAGAAAAAATTAATGCCCATATCGGCATATAACTTTGCAAAAAAGCATATGTAGACATAAATAAGCACACTTATTATACCTGTCGGATAGACCAGGATATTCTCCTTTTTGGCAAACCACACACTTGACAGTCCGAAAAAAACGGCAATGATCTCTATTAAGGATGTATTCAGTATGTTTTCCCTAAGAATATCAAAGAAAGAGGAATCAATCATGAAATAAAAAATAAGAGTGCAAATGTAAATGAATTTCCCATCAACTGAAAATTCATCAGGGATCATGACATTACATGGGTAATCGACCTTCAGGTCTAATTTTTTTATCCGAAACTTCACACGGACGGATGAAAAAAATTTCATTGAAAAGCTAAGCGGTTCATCCTGTAAGTCAAAATTTTGTACCTTTTGGACAAAATTTTGGCTTTTTGTTTTTTACAGGATAAATTTACATTTTTTATTATATATTGCCGCTCAAAAGCAATTCCTTATGGCAACCTGTGTAATTATTGATGATGAGAAACATGCAAGGCTTACTCTTGAGCAGTGGATCAAAAGGTATCTGGGAGATCGTCTGGAGGTTGCTGCCACCGCATCATCGGTCAATGAAGGCGTAGAGGCAATAAAAAAACATAAACCCGACCTGGTTTTTCTCGATATCGAAATGCCTGAACAAAACGGTTTTGCACTGTTTGATCATTTTGATGAGATTTCCTTCCAGGTGGTTTTCAGCACCGCATATGATCAGTATGCCATAGAGGCGATCAAGGTTGCCGCATTTGACTACCTTCTCAAACCGGTAAGCCAGGACGAGTTAAAGGCTATGATGGATCGTTTTGAAAAAGAGAAACTCACCCCTGAGAGCAACCAGGCCAGGATTAACACTCTGACTGATAATAACCAGTCAGACGGCACTACCTTCCACAGCATTGCTCTGCCAACCAGGGACGGATATAAAATGGAGAAGATCTCAAGTATAATGTATTGCCGGGCTCAGGAATCATATTGTCATATATACCTCAGCGGGCAGCCTGGATACCTGGTATCCCGAAGCCTTAAGGAAATGGAGGAGATGTTGCCACAAAACCTTTTTTTCAGGATCCATAAATCCTTTCTCATAAACCTTAACTATATAGAAACCTATAAAAAGCCCGGCGGTTACATTGAACTCCGGAATGGCGAACGGCTGGAAGTGGCTTACCGAAGAAGCGATGAGTTTCTCCAGCGGCTGACCCGCCGACAGTAAAAGAATATTGGAATGCAAGTCCATACCGTCCGAAACAACCTACTCACAAGCCGGGTCTACAGTTACCGCAAAAGACCTGACAAAATGCAGGGGAGCATATCCTTATTGCGTTTGATGAGTGAGCCCGGAACACTTCTGAATTTGCATGTTCCATTGCAATTGATTCATACCGGAACATTACTGAACTTGCCTGGTTCATTGAAATTGGTTCCCAGAGCAGGAACACCGTTGAAGTTGCCTGGTTCATTACCTGAGGAGCCAACCCAACCCAATAATAGACGAAGTGAAAGAGTGCTCAGGAGTCTGAGAACTTCATTCTTGCGGCACCTGTTTACAACAATATTTTTTCTCTGCCTCCTTCCCGGCGTAATCCTTTCGCAGACATATACATCACGTCATATAACCATGAAAGACGGATTGCCCAGCAATCGCATTAATGACATGATAAAGGATTCAAGGAGTTTTTACTGGCTGGCCACTGACGCCGGACTGGTTAAGTGGTATGGCAATACATTTGAAACCTATGGGATTGAGCATGGACTGCCATCACTTAATATTTCAGCGATAGCAGAAGATGGCGACGGAAATTTGTGGCTCAGTGCTGCAGGTAACGGTATATTAAAATTTGATGGTAAAAGCTTCAGCACGATTGTTCCGCAGGATTCACTTCCGGGTCGAATCAATCGTTTAATGTACTCGCCAAAATGGGACTTGATTCTTGTAGCAACACTTAACGGATTTGTTGCAGTTACTGAAAATAACTTCACAGTAATCATACCTGAGCCCCAAAATGAGGAGAAGGCTCCGTTAAATGTTACAGGATTTCTTCAAACAGATTCCTTCATATATGTTCATTCCTATAATAACGGACTCCATGCTTATTATCCCGGGCAAAATGATAAAGTTGTACCGGTTAAGTCTGTGAAGGAAAATGCATCCATAAGATGTTCTTATGTAACATCCATTGGTGATACTATCTGGGCTGTGCAGGATATAAGTATTGTATATTCAGGGAAACAAGGAATACGAACTTTTAATAAAATTGCAACGGTGGCAGATTTTGCAGAAGACTATCAAGGGAATATTTATCTGGCTTCAAAAAAAAATCCTTTCGATGATAACGGTGGCATTTTCAGGCTTCATGGTGACCAGCTCGAAAAACTCAATGCAGATTATGGTATTTCCGCAGAAAATATTACCCGGGTTATTTACGATAAATTTGATAATGTCATTATTGCAAGCGATCAGGAACAAGGCATTTTAATTCTTTATCCTGAAATTTTCCAGGGTGAATTCCCGGGACTACCACCTTCTCAGGAAATGAATATTATGGCATTTTCAACTACTGATGATGGAACATTCTGGGTTCTGGATGAAAAATATCTCTATTATAAAAAGGAAGGTGAATCATTTAAGCGATTTGACAAAAATCTCCTTATTAATGAATATGAATTGTTTAAAAAAGAAAAATTCCCGGATAAATATTCTTACTGGCTTGACCCTCAAGGTTCTTACGAACGATATCAGCAATTGATAGAGGAGGGAAAATACAATTATCCCAATCCATATTATATAAAGATAAATCATGAAAACCGGATTTTTGACGACTTTTCCCTCTTCGTCCCGGGCGAATATGATTACCTTGACAACATTAAGCCTGAAACTTTTAAACATATTTCATCTGGGCTAGGAAATTCACTCTGGATCTTAACTAATGTCGGCTTTTTCAATTTAAATGATAACCAGGACATTAAGTTCATTGATCAGTATATTACCAGTACTAGTGATTTTTCATTTGCTGATAGTAATTTATTAATATTGATTAATCCTAATAGTATAAGGCATGCACAAATTATTAATAATAATACCATTCTACAATATTTATCTGTTGAATCACCAGTTAATCTGACTTCATCCCTTATGAGAGAGGAAGGATTGTGGCTGGCTTGCCCCAATTTTGGCATCTACCTGGTGCAAAATGAAAGTGTACGCAATTTTAACCCGGAAAATAAAAATATTAATAATTCAGTCACTTCACTTGTGGTTGATCAGAGAGGAAATTTAATAGCTGGTTCCGGGAATGGACATATCCAGATTCTCGATTATTCAAATAACAGTCTAAACATTCTGCACCATATTATACCTGACGGAAACCTGACTGGAAAGAGCATTGTATGGATGGAGGCCGATAATCATGGTTATTTGTGGGTTGGGACGAATACTGGGGTAAACTGTATTGATTTAAATAAATTTTATAATGACGGTACTCTTGATATCCGCTATTATGATAACGAAGATGGTTATAATGAGCCGTCGGTAAGGGTATCTCATGTTGATAATGAAGGTAATTTATGGGTTGGTGGTAATGGTTTTCTGAAAAAAATAAATTCACAGTTCATAAAAGAATTTAAACATGCTCCCAGAAATTTATTTATCAGCCAGATAGACCTGGATTTTAATAAAACCAACTGGGAGAGCCATAAAACTTACGACCCGTGGACGGGTTTGCCTTTATGTGGAATCAAACTAAAACACTATCAAAATAACCTGAGTTTTCATTTTAATGCAACAAATACTGCTGGTGCAGGAAAATCACTCTTTCGTTATAGAATTTCCGGACTCAATAACAATTGGTCACCGTTTGATGAGAGCAGGCAGGTGACATTACCCGGCCTCCCTCCGGGTAAATACAACCTTGAAATAGAAGGCCAGCTTGCTTATGATTCTGAAAGCCGGGGAAAAACCGAGTTTTCATTTATAATTTTACCCCCCTGGTGGCAAACCTGGTGGTTCTATATGCTTTCTGCTTTATTGTTAATTGCCATATTTGGTGTTGTATTAAGGCTTAGAGTAAAGCATGTAAGAAAAACTGAGTTTACCCGTCTTACCCTTGACAGGGAAATAAATGAACTAAGGATAAAAGCGCTTCAGGCCCAGATGAATCCGCATTTTACCTTCAATGCAATCAATTCAATTCAATATTACATTTTTAATAATGACAAGGAGAGTGCCTTTGATTTTATTAATTATTTCTCAAGGCTGATTCGTCAGACTCTTGAGTGTGCATCACGCTTATCTGTTACTATAAAAGAAGAAGTTCAGTTTATAGAGAATTATATTAAACTTGAACAAATGCGTTTCGAGTATAAATTCGCATACGAAATACAGGTTGATCCTGAACTGGACGGACACCAGTATCAAATACCTCCCATGTTGCTTCAGCCTTTTGTCGAAAATGCCATTTTACATGGATTACTTCATAAAGACGAACCAGGATTGATAAAGATAATATTCCGGATTGCTGGAGATAAGTTGCTTCATTGTATTGTTGAGGATAATGGCATAGGACGGCACAAAGCTGCCGAAATAAACAAAGGCCGGCATAAGGGGCATAAATCAATAGGGCTTGAAATAACAAACAGAAGGGTTGGGTTGATGAATGACCCGGGACAGTCTGATTATAAAGTGGTAATCACCGACTTACATGATAACTCAAGTCCATCAGGCACAAGTGTGTTGATAAAATTACCACTGATTTCAGAAAAATTGGAAATCGATGAATGGTAAAAAACAAATTATGTAACTTTTTTGACGAAGAGCCGTAATTGTGTATATTAAAATTTTAATTAACTACTTATGGAAGAAAAAACTACATCCAAAAAAACAGTTATCGAGATTGTTGATAAAGGGCCAATTATTATCACTGGTGATATCTCAGTAGTTGGATACCCCAGTGTAAAAAACTATACGGCAATTTGCCGATGCAGCAATTCATCCACCTTACCTTATTGCTCAGGGGCACATGACACGACAGATCAGGACAGGTGAAAAGTATCTCATGGAAATTTGATCCTCGACAGCTCATTTGAAAATATTCAGCATCTAAAAAAAGAAATTTCATTCTGGAGTTTATTTCCTGATCCCTTAAATGACTCCCGGGATTTAGTGCTGGTATTTACCAAAATTAACCATAACTCTTTTGTTCAGCTAATTCAAGCCCGCTGCAGGCGGGGATATCAAAAAATCCTTCCACATTACCAGCTAATGATTTGATACTCGTTAATTAATAAAGGAACACAGGGAAATTACCAGCATTATTATACTGATTGAGGAATAAATAATATAATTACGCTGAATCTTTAAAATCATTCGATTATTTTTCCTATCATGCGATAAAAAACTCAGAGTGCTTCCTTCAATTAAGATTTCTATATTTACAATTCATAAAACAGGGAGCCGGGAAATAACAATATTGCAAGTTTCCTTATGATGAAAGTGAAAGTGATTTGATCTAGAAAATTCAGACAAACTCTGCTTCGGGATAGGTGGAGAATAGCAAGTGTAACCTAATTTAACAGACATGAAGCTAATCAGGTATATCTATCCCCTCACTGGTAAGGTGGTAGTAGAGAGTATGAGTCTGCAATGTCCCGTTCCAGCAGAATCGGGACCGGGGAAACATAAAAACAGGATTGAACTTTACAACATCCAGGGTGAGCTTGTGTGCATTGCAAATGACAGGTCAAAAATAAAGTTGCTCAAGCTGCAAAAAGGTTTCTATCTCCTCAGGGAAATGGACCGCACCGGTAAAGTAATTCATTGTGATAAAATCGAATTTTAACTGACATGTCAAACTCCGATCTTCGTAATAAAATCATTCTTGTAATTGAAGATTCCCAGGTTTGCCTGGCTCTTATACGGGCATTTTTCAGAGATACCGGGGCGGTACTGCTCATTGCAGGTACTGCCAGGGAAGGCTGGAAGATGTTCAGCGACAATAAAGTTGATATTGTTCTCACAGACCTGAGGCTACCTGACTCAGACGGACTTACTCTGGTAAGAAGGATGAAACGAACGAAACCCAATGTGCCGGTGATAATTCAGACCGCCTGCACTGTTGATTTTACTGAGGAGGAATGTTTTGAAGCAGGTTGTGATGATTACATCAGCAAGCCTTATCCGCGAAGTGTTTTCATGAAGGTTGTACTCAGAAATCTTTCCGCCGCAGAAACCCATTTCCTGAGGTGTTGCTGACCTGTCAGAGCCACCTCTTCGATCAAAATCTAAGATAATCCTTGGGGTAGTTATCGTGATTGCCCGAACAAACTTCCGGATAGTATTCAGATCCCGGTTAATTTCCAACCATAACACACATTATCATTGGTGGCCAATTGCATCTTACTTTCCCAGTATATTATCAACCTGATCTCTCAGCGGAATGTTGTCAAAATTACCTAACACCTATCCATATGGTTTGCAATCCGTCAAGGACCCCTCATCCATGTCGTAATACTCTGATTGTCTATTTTTTATCTGCCCAATATATCTTCCACCAGTTCTTTCATCGGGATGTTGTCAAAATTACCCGAACTCATCATAAGAAGGTTTTTGCCTTCCCAGTCGATACTGCCAAGATCATTTCTTAGCTTTTTTGAATCTGTATAGACTGTAAGGGCTTTGTTGTTGAAAGCCACTTTTACCTGGTCAATATCGACCATTGGCAACCGCTTTAATGCTATGGTATGGGGATTGTAATAAACTACAGGCATATCTGCACTGTCGAGAGTTCCCCTGTAAAGGTCGAGGAAATTCTCACTTAGGCTTGAGAATGTATGCAGCTCCATACAAGCGACCAGTTTACGGTCAGGAAACTGCAGTTTCACAGCATTGACTGTAGCTTTTAATTTGGATGGCGAATGGGCAAAATCCCGGAAAAATGCCGACCTGCTGTTTGCTGCGACCAGCTCAAGCCTGTTGGCAGCACCCGGGAAGGTCCCAATTGCAGAATAAAACTCATCATCTTTTACTCCAATCTCTCTGCAAATCATCCTTGCCCCTTCAATATTCAAAAGATTATGAATTCCAAAAACTTTAAGGGGTATAGAGACAGTTCCATGCATAAGCCACGTAACTCCGTCTTTTATAAAATGGTCCGGAAGGCCATAGGCAATTTTCCGGATATTATTTCCAGCCTGCATTGCAACTTTAACAACCTCAATATCCTCCCTGCAATAAACAATGCTGCCTTCGGGCTCTATAAGCCTTACAAATTTCTCGAACTCATTTATGTAACCCTCCCAGGTAGGGAATACATTTATATGATCCCATGCAATGCCGCTAAGAAGTGCAACATTTGGCCTGTAAATATGAAATTTAGGCCTCCGGTCTTCGGCTGAAGTAAGATATTCATCCCCCTCAAGCACCATCATTTCGGCATTATCAGTAAGCTTCACCATTACATCAAATCCCTTCAGCTGCGCTCCAACCATATAATCAGTATCCTTACCGCAATGTTTTAACACATGCAATATAATTGCCGTAATTGTTGTCTTTCCATGGCTCCCGCCAATTACAACCCTTTTTTTGTTTTTTGCATGCTCGTATAGATATTCGGGGTAAGAGTAAACCCTTATGCCAAGTTTCCGTGCTTTTTCGAGCTCCGGATTGCCTGCCCTCGCATGCATTCCAAGTATAACGGCATCAGGCCTTTCTTCAATCTTTTCCGGAAACCATCCCATTTCCTCAGGCAGTAATCCCAGATCCTTTAGCCTTGACCTGGAGGGCTCAAAAATTTCATCATCCGATCCGGTTATGTGGTACCCTTTCTTATGAAGGGCTATTGCAAGGTTGTGCATCGCACTTCCTCCAATGGCTATAAAGTGAATTCGCATTAATTCAGTATTTTATTCTGTGAGACCGTTTTAAAAGCAATGGTTCCGGAAAATCAAAACTCAAAAATAAGTCAATTAATTTATTTTAGTTCATATTAGTTCGAATAACAATTTGTCTGTCTTTATTCTATAGTATTCTGAAACTTTATTATTGATGATATAATAAAAAAGCAGCCAGCAATAAAAGCAATTATCCCTCCAGCCTTCCGGAGAAATTTTTTAAGCTATACAGGTCAGTGAACCACCTCCTTCTTAGGAGGCTTCTTAGGTCAATATGGATTTTCAGTGTTTTTTAAGGTAAAACATAAGTACATTACCACCACTAAAAGTGGTGGTTTTTTAAAATGAAATAAATTTTTTTTAATAGTATTCAGCTTAATAAATCATATTATAATGTGATTTTAAATATTAAATTTACAATTTGATTAATTTTTATTCATAAAATCACATTATAGTATGGTATTGATTGCTTTTATGTAATAAATAATCTAAATTTACCTCAAAATCATACTATAATGTCACTTTCAATTGGAGAACAAATAAAAAACAGAAGAAAGGTGCTTCGGATTACACAACCAGACCTGGCTGAAATGGCAGGAATCAGCATAAACACAGTTTATAAAATTGAACGGGGCCAGGCAAATCCTACTATCAGAATCCTTAATAAAATTGCGGAAATCCTGGGTCTGGAATTAAAACTGTCCGTAAAACAGCCAAAACTGTAACCGGTGAGAAAAGCAAATGTGTATAGAAATGGCGAACTTGTAGGGATATTGACCCAGTTTACAACCACAAGTTACGAATTCAGATATGATGATAATTGGTATGCAAGCAGCGACCTTCCTCCTGTAAGCCTTACCATGCCAAAAAACAAACAGGTTTATAATTCCATATATTTGTTCCCGTTTTTCTTCAATATGTTGTCGGAAGGTTCGAACAGACAGCTTCAGGCCCGTCACTTAAAAATTGATGAAAAAGACTATTTCGGTTTATTATTGGCCACCGCCAAAACCGATACTATTGGAGCAATAACCATTTCAGAAGTTAAAGAATGAGTTTGCAAGAAATAAAATATTGCCCGGGAACACTGGCAGAAGGGTTCAGCACATATAGTACTACCAGTTTAAGAAGAGTTTTTCAGGGAAGAAAAGTGAGCCATATTCTGCCTTATGCATCTCCGCAAAACAATGAGGAAGATGCCGAAAAATTTATCGAAAACCGGAAACGAATTTCCATTTCAGGCGTTCAGGAGAAACTATCTCTGGTGCTTGATAAAAATAAACTGCGTCTTACCAGGGAAGGCGAACAAGGAACTTATATTCTAAAACCTATCCCCAGAGATATAAAAAATGTTGCCCAGGTTCCGGCAAATGAGCACCTGACTATGCAAATTGCACGGCAGGTATATGGCTTACAGACTGCTGAAAATGCAATGATTTTTTTTAATAACGGAGAACCTGCGTATATCACAAAACGATTTGACATAAAGGAAGATGCCTCGAAATGGGGAAAGGAAGATTTTGCCACTTTGGCTGGAAAAACAGAAGAAAATGCGGGCAGCAACTTTAAATATGACTATAGCTATGAAGCCGCAGGTGAATTGCTGAAAAAATATGTTTCGGCCTGGCGCGTAGAAATCGAAAAGTTTTATTCATTGATTATTTTCAACTTTCTATTTTCAAACGGCGATGCACATTTGAAAAACTTTTCACTCATCGAAACTCCAGAAGGCGATTATGTGCTAAGCCCGGCTTATGATATGTTGAATACGAGAATCCATGTTGATGATTCAGATTTCGCCCTGGATGGAGGACTATTTATTGATGAATATAAGTTTAATAAGGTGAAAAGCAATCATCCGGACTTGCACGATTTTTATGAACTGGGACGAAGATTTGAGATAAATGTGAAAAGAAGAGACAATATCCTAAGCAAGTATTTGCAAAATCAACCAATGGTGGAAGAATTAACGCACCATTCTTTTTTGAACAATAAGACAAAACGTGCGTTTTTATTGCACTATAAGACAAAAAGAAACCTTTTGAATAAAGTATAGCTTATGAAACTTTTCCCGGTAAACATCACAAATTTTAAAATTGACGGAGGCGCCATGTTCGGAGTGGTACCCAAGGTCCTCTGGGAAAAACAATATCCTGCCGATGAAAATAACCTGTGTAACTGGGCTCTCAGAAGCCTGATTATAGAAAGTGGTGACAGAATAATTCTGATTGACAATGGATTTGGCGATAAGCAAAGCGAAAAATTTATGAGCCACTTCTACCTGAACGAAAATAAAGGCCTGGAAAAAGCCCTTGGGGAACATGGTTATAAAACCACCGACGTCACCGACATGCTGCTTACCCATTTACATTATGACCATTGCGGAGGCGGCGTAAAATTTAATGCAGATAAAACAGACTATGAGCTTACCTTCCCGAATGCACAATACTGGGTTGGCAAAAAGCAGTGGGAAACTGCAATGAATCCAAACAAAAGAGAGAAAGATTCATTTCTTGAAGAAAACCTGGTACCCATGATGGACAGCGGCAGGCTGAAATTTATTGAAAAGGATACTGAGTTATTCCCGGGGTTCAGAGTCAGGGTTTACAACGGTCACACACTGGGTCAGCTTATCCCGTTTATAACAATTAAAGATCGCGAAAATAAGGATTCCACGCTTGTATTTGTTGCCGATCTTCTTCCATCTGTTGCCCATATCCCACTTTCGTGGATAATGAGCTATGATGTTTCACCCATGGTTACCCTGAAAGAAAAGGAGGATTTTCTCGAAGAGGCCGAAGCGAATAATTATGTTTTGTTATTCCAGCATGATCTTTATAACGAATGCTGCAATCTCACAAAAACTCCCAAAGGGATCAGGGCAAAGGATAAATTCCTACTCCGGGAAATGTTTTCTGCTTAAATTCCATCCAGCCCCTTTTGCTCAGATATACAGGCGGCAATTCAGGTGAATCATCTTAAAACAATGAAAAACGAATGAAGTCCATACTGAACAGCCTGAGGTAAAAAACTCCATATCTTTTACCGGAAGCACTGTCAGGCAAGATCTTTCTGGTTGACAAAATATTACCAGAAAATCAGAAGGAAGCGAAAACTTAAAAGGAATAAAACGACCGAAACGGTTGCATCGGTTAAAACCAGAATATTAACCTTCCTTGCCCTGGATGCTTCAGCTTCAATTCCTTTAATTGAAAACAGAATTGAGCCGGCTAATATCCTGAAAAGTAGCTGGGAGGCAAAAAACCCGAAGAGAAGGGGGCCATTGATATTTAGTTCACGGGCTTCAGCTACATTCCCTTTGGTCATTTCAGTGAAACTCTGGGACAATCCGCATGACGGACATTCTTTTCCATAAAAAGAGACATGTGCACATTCTACAGGATAACCATCTCCAGTGGCGCCGAAGATTGCCGAATAGGCAAATATCAGGACTATAACAAAACCTGTCACAATGTTGATCATCTGGTATGGTGAGGCTGTTTTATTCAAAGGCTTCATGGTTTAATACTGGCAGTAATCCAGATACTGGCATTCCTGGTACTGTCATTCCTGGTAAACATTAGCTAAAAGCAGTCTATCTTTCGGGGAAGGAAGTGGCTTTATCCCCGATTTTTGCTTCCAGCCGCGTATTTTTTTATCACACATGCCTTTCGGGCGAAGCATCCCGCCAGGATGCTACGACGACGGTTCAAAAAATAACTAAATCAAAAAAACAAATCTTTGTTCTTACTGTTCTTCGGGTATTGTGTCAGTTTCTTCTTCAGTTACCGTGTCAATTTGTACATCGGGTACAGTATCAATTTCTTCGTCCTCCAGTCTTTCGAGCTCTTTTATCATCTCTTCACTGTCAAACCTTATTGTATCATCGGGAGATATTTCCGGATCTTCTTCATCTTCCAGTGCCCGTCTTATCTTTTCCCTTATCTCGTCACCAAAATCCTCATGAAAAGACTCCCTGAAACCATCTCCAACGCCTGTTGCGGCCCTCTTTATAACCATCATTTGCCATGAGGCAATTGAAGTTGCAAGTACTGAAATAATAAGTGCCGAAATAATCAGACCCCTGGCTGCATTTGCACTGGTGGCCTGTGAAAATGCAATTATGCTGAATATAAGTGCAATTATGCCCGGAACCAGGGCATACATTCCCAGGCAGGGAATGAAGGAAAGTATCAATGCAACAATACCAATTACAAAACCTGCTACACCCAGACCCTGACCGGCAGTTGATTTTCGTACTTCTTCCATGGTCAATTGAATTAAGGATAATCTTATATGATCAGGCCTATAAAGGTATAAGTTTTTTTGATTCTAATCATCAAGTAATATCTCCATTATTTTAACTGCTGCTACCGATACCGGGGTGCCGGGACCAAATATTGCCATTACTCCCGATTTATAGAGAAATTCGTAATCCTGTGCAGGAATTACACCTCCTGCAATGACCATAATATCATCCCTGCCAAGCTTTACGAGCTCTTCAATTACACGGGGAATAAGTGTTTTATGTCCGGCGGCAAGGCTGGAAACACCCAGCACGTGAACGTCATTTTCGACAGCCTGCCTGGCTGCTTCATATGGGGTCTGGAAAAGTGGTCCGATATCAACATCGAATCCGATATCAGCATACCCTGTAGCAACTACCTTGGCGCCACGGTCATGTCCGTCCTGGCCCATTTTGGCAATCATTATGCGGGGTTGACGGCCTTCGCGTACTGCAAAATCTTTTACCAGGCGGCTGGCCTTTTCAAAATTATCGTCACCTCCTGATTCAGCTGAATAAATTCCTGATACTGATCTTATCACGGCTTTGTACCTCCCGGCAACTTTTTCGCAGGCATAGGAAATCTCTCCAAGGCTGGCCCTTTTCTTTGCAGCATCGACAGCCAGCTCCAGAAGGTTCCCCTTACCGCTGCGGCAGGCTTCTGTAATGGCATCGAGTGCATTATCGACCTCTGACTGATCTCTTTCTGTCCTGAGTTTGTGTAATCTTTTTAACTGTGCTTCCCGCACAGCGGTATTGTCTACATCAAGTATCTCCAGCGGATCTTCCTTATCCAGCCTGTAGCGGTTTACTCCGACAATAATGTCCCTGCCGGAATCTATTCGTGCCTGCTTACGGGCAGAAGCCTCTTCGATGCGCATTTTTGGAATTCCCGTCTCGATGGCCTTTGCCATCCCTCCCAGGGCTTCAATTTCCTCAATGCGCGCCCATGCCTGCTGTGCAATTTCATGTGTAAGTTTCTCAACATAGTATGAGCCGCCCCACGGGTCGACCGAGCGTGTTACCAGCGTTTCCTCCTGAAGGTAAATCTGGGTGTTCCTGGCTATCCGGGCAGAAAAATCGGTTGGAAGTGCTATGGCCTCATCCAGAGCATTGGTATGAAGTGACTGGGTGTGCCCGAGAACAGCAGCCAGGGCTTCAATGCAGGTGCGGGGAACATTATTGTAAGGATCCTGCTCTGTCAGGCTCCATCCCGAAGTTTGCGAGTGGGTACGCAGTGCGAGTGATTTGTCATTTTTTGGATTGAACTGTTTCACAATCCTTGCCCAGAGCATCCTTGCTGCCCTCATTTTGGCAATCTCCATAAAATGATTCATGCCAATTCCCCAGAAGAACGAAAGCCTGGGAGCAAAAGAGTCGATGTCCATTCCTGCATTTACCCCTGCACGCAGATATTCGAGTCCGTCAGCCAGTGTATATGCAAGCTCGATATCGGCGGTAGCCCCGGCCTCCTGCATATGATAGCCCGAGATACTGATCGAGTTGAAACGGGGCATATTTTTGGAAGTATATGCAAAAATATCGGCTATGATGCGCATTGAAAAATCAGGCGGATAGATATAGGTGTTCCTGACCATGAACTCCTTCAGGATATCGTTCTGAATTGTTCCTGTAAGCTGATCAAGCCTGGCTCCCTGCTCGAGACCGGCAACTATATAAAAAGCCATAATGGGAAGGACGGCACCATTCATGGTCATTGAAACCGACATTTTATCCAGTGGTATCTCATCGAAGAGGATCTTCATGTCAAGTATCGAATCGATTGCCACACCTGCCTTGCCAACATCCCCTTCCACGCGTTCATGGTCTGAGTCATATCCCCGGTGCGTGGCAAGATCAAATGCCACAGACAGCCCTTTTTGTCCGGCGGCCAGGTTACGGCGATAAAAAGCATTTGATTCCTCGGCGGTTGAGAATCCGGCATATTGCCTCACTGTCCACGGCCTCATCACGTACATAGTCGAATAGGGCCCCCGCAGATAAGGCGGGAGGCCTGCTGCGTAGGACAGATGTTCCAGATCCTCAAGGTCCTTCCCGGTGTATACCGGTTTAACAGGAATCTGTTCTGTTGTAATCCACCTGTTCTGCTCCTGTTTGCCGTTTTCCGCATCGGCATCTTTCACAGCAGGGCTTTTTTTTGAACGTATATTTATTTTGCTATAATCCGGCATTGTCTAATATTTTTTTATTTGATACCCAGTTCTGCCTGAAACTGTTTTAATGTTTCAAGGACATTGGACCGAAGATGAATGAAATGTTTTACTCCCGCCTCCTGCAGCTGACCGATACTCTCTTTGGGGTTTCCTGCCACAACAACGATTGCACTTTTCAATTCATTTGCCACAAAAGGAACAATCATGGGATACTCCTCATCTGAACTGCAAATTACCACTATCTCTGCTTTACTTTTCAAGGCAGCAGTTACCCCTTCTTCCGGCGATCTAAATCCGGGATTGTCAATTATTTCAAAACCTGCACAGGCAAAGAATCCGGTAGAGAAACCGGCCCTGGCCTTGCTCATTGTAATATTTCCATAAGTCAGCAAAAATACTTTAGGAGCTCCGGAGGGATGTTGTTCGGTTTTAAGCCTTAACTCCTCAAAGGGCTGTGCTCCCCGGTAGGGCTTTAACGGCCTGCCTAGTTGTATCTTTGCCTGGACGGTCTCCTTAAATGCTGTAGCTGTATCAATGTTCTTAATAATTTTCTCGGATGGATTCGGATACTGGTTGGTGCCTAGAAGTACGTCACGGCGTCCGGCAAGGTAACCGTCCCTCTTGTTTGCAGCCTGTTCGATCCTGTCCTGGATAAAACCTTTTTTAAAGGCTTCTGAAAAGCCACCCTGCCCGTCAGTCTCCATAAACAATTTCCATGACTCATCAATGAGGGAGCTGGTAAGAGATTCAATATAATATGATCCTGCGGCAGGATCGGCAACCTTATCGAAATATGCCTCTTCCTTCAGAACCAGCTGAGTATTTCTGGCAATCCTTTCCGAAAAAACTCCTGTTTGCTTCCTGAAATGTTTGTCAAATGGTTCAACGGTAAGTGAATCGGCACCACCCAGAATGGCTGCCATTGATTCGGTAGTTGACCGCAGCATGTTTACATAAGGATCGTAAATAGTTTTGTTCCACCTTGAAGTCACAGCATGGATGACCAGCTTGCCTGCAGTCTGCTGATTTACTTCCCATGCCTCAAGTAATTTTGACCATAGATACCTTGCAGCCCTGAATTTGGCGATTTCCATGAAATAGTTACTGCCTGTAGCGAAGGTAATCCTGATTTTCTCTGCTACTTCTTCAGCAGTATGTCCCATGCCAGTCAGCCTTTCAAGGTATTCAGCGGCCGAGGAGAGTGCAAATGCAAGCTCATGCACCGCTGATCCGCCGGAATTATGAAAAATTGCAGCGTTGACATTAATCACTGTAAAATTGGGAAGCTTTTTCCCGTAGCCAAGCATTTCGGATGCCATTTTGAAGGATTCCTGTTCACCTTCAGCAAAGTTACCAGTTGTAACCAGTTCCCCGAAAGGGTCAAATTCTACAGACCCACGTAAACCTGAAAGAGCACCGCCCCTGACATTATTCTCGGTGTCTGTTGCCTGGAGCACCTGAACTGAAAATTTACCACAGCAAAAATTCACCTCCGCCGATGACATGCAGATATCCTTAAGAAGACGGCTTATCTCCCCGGCGGTGATTTCTTTCTTATTTTTCATTATAAACCCTATAGATCCGGCTCCCTTCATCAGGGCATCGAGGGCTTTGGCGTTGGCCTCACCGATATCGTCAACGACAATATCCTGACGAACGAGCCAGTCGTTGGATGTTCTCTTTTTTCCCCTTACAAAAGGGAACTCTCCCGGCAGTGAATCAAGGTAGTCGATATCCTTAATGTCCTCCTCACGGTAGTAAGGGCGTACAGGGATTCCCTCGGGAGTCTGCCAGACAAGCTTCTTCTCATAATCAGCTCCCTTAAGATCCAGCTTAATAAGATCCTCCCATTCGCTGGTTGAGACAGGCGGAAATTCGGTAAACAACTTTTTTCCCATATCTAAAGTGTTGAAACGCTTTATTATTATACCGGCAAAAGTACATACTTCAGTAACAAGGCTAATATGATCTTTCTCATTATTTATGAATAAGTCACAGAAGCAATCTGCACCACGCCAAAAACATCCAAAGTTAAACATATTTACATAAACCTGCCAAAGGTCACAAATATGCATCTCTGGATTAGAAAACATCGACGTTAAAGACCCTTGCCGGGCAGATCAACCGCCAATTGTTCAAATGAGGAAATTAAGATCTGTCAATTCGGTTTTAAGTTGTCAGGAATCCCAATGCGCAAGATTTAATTAATCAGGCTGAGCCCCTCTAAAGCCGATTCATTTCCCGGGGTATGCATCAGGGAGCGCTGAAAAAGAACTGTTGCTTCCCGGTATTGA
Organism: uncultured Bacteroidales bacterium; assembly: GCA_964421595.1. Taxonomy (GTDB): domain Bacteria; phylum Bacteroidota; class Bacteroidia; order Bacteroidales; family PUMT01; genus PXAP01. The sequence goes on from CAYQXY010000049.1 coordinate 18,313, forward strand.
CGGAGCCTTAATTTGCACCACCCAAGCATCAGCAATCCATCCAGGTCAAAGGGATAAAGATTGACCACCTTTTCAAGATATTGATGAGAAGTATTATATTCTTCCCTGTTGTAGTATATAACACCAAGTCTGTAATTTACAATTGAATTGTTAGGATCTCTCGAGAGTATTTTTTTATACTGGTCTATGACCTGATCCCAGCATATATGTTCCGATATGTGTATGCAGTCCTGTCAGCTCCAGCTTACCCCCTGTCATTATCCGGTTCAGGGCATCCCATGCCTCACCATTTTCATAATTAAAGCCGAAACTGTCCCACATAGGATACACGCCAACATCCATATTAACCCTGATAGCGACTTTCGGTTTCTTTCCTGTTTCGATTGCCACTTCAGTCAGCATGTACATCTCATCAAAATGATTGATATGGATGAGAGAATTATTATTGACTGCCATGACAAGATCCTCACGTTTTTTGTCGGGTCCGTTAAAGATTATATTCTATTCCGGAGGGATCCTGTTAATATCGGCCAGCGAAAGAAGTTCGACACTACCGGGAACAAGCAGTTTGTATTTCTGTCCAAAGGCAGGCAGGTTGCACTGTCAACTTCGTACTTCTCAAGTAATCCCTCAGTGATGCTGGAGGTGTAAGGTTGTAATGAAAATAAAAAGAGACCATTCCATTGTGTCAGGAACAGCCTCTTACTGTGATGGTGGTTGGGTAAACCTGTATCAGAAAAAATTCACAAGTTAATATCCTCGACAGAAAGCGGATTGTTTCTAATTATCGTCCGCGATAGAAAGGCGGCTGGTTCCTCATTATTCCTGCGCCACGGCCACCACGGCCACCTGGTACGGGATTGTTCATAGCCTGGCGTGAGCCCATCCTGTTCGAGGAATCAAACCAAACCCGTTGCTCTTCGGTCAGCAGGTTGCGAACATCCTGATGGTGGGATGCCTGCGATTTTTCCATCTGGTTACGGATACCTGTACGCTCATCAATATTTGCATTAACAGCTGACATATCTGCATTTTCTGTTCTCATCAGCGCGCGATAGTTTGCCCTGTTTATATCAATCTGATTGCGCAGTGTCTGCATTTCCTTAAGATGTGCGGTACGGAGCTCTGAAATTTGTTCGTTTTGCTCTTCAGTCAGATCAGGTATTGCAGGGCAAACCCAACCCATTTCGCTACTCCTGTTCATATTACCCTGCCTTGCCATTCCACGTCCTCTTTGTGCCAGGGCATCGAATCCTGTTGCCATCAGCAGGGTAACTGACAGTAAGATAATTGTGTTAATGTTCAAATTTTTCATGTCGGTAAAATTTTGATTAAAGTACATTGATTTTTGATGGTTCTGTCATTTGGACTGATCAGAGCTCAAAAGGTTTAATCAAAAGAAAAGGGACAGAAAAAATTATTTTTCAGATGCAATTTTTGCGGGCTCACCTTTAAGCAGCAAAACAGATCTTTGGAGTGCATCGTCAATTCTGCTGATAATCGGATAGAATCCTTCATTATCAAGAACATTTCGTGCTATATACGCCTTAATCTGGGTATGCATAATATCACGTGACATTGCTATCTGATCATCATTGCCGGTAAGTCCCTCTCCTTCAGCAAAAGTCAGAAAATTATCCATCAGCGACTGCCGGTCAAGATACCTGTTTATTTCTGCAGCAGATCTAAATCCTGAGAGCGAATTCCTGTTTTTGTCAGCATAATCAAACGCAAACCTGTAAACCAGTCCCCGACGAGTAACCTGGCTATAAAAATCAGTCATGCCGGTTGTATCACGCGGAATAAATACATCAGGCATAATCCCTCCGCCTCCATAAACAATATTACCACCCGGGGTAATGAATTTAAGGGAATCATTAAACTTGATACTGTCGGCAATATCGAATTCACCATGTCTGAAACGCTCATCCAGATCATTATAGTAGTTTTCCGAGCCCTCATCGTAAGGCTTCTGTATGCTTCGGCCTGTCGGAGTGTAATATCTGGCAACTGTGAGACGTAGGGCAGAACCATCAGAAAACATTGTCTGAGTCTGAACCAGTCCCTTGCCGAACGAACGACGTCCTACAACTTTCCCCCGGTCATTATCCTGGATCGCCCCGGCAATAATTTCGCTTGCAGACGCACTCCACTCATCTATAAGGATCAGCAACTCGGTATCAAGGTTGATTCCTTTTGTAGTGGCATAAACATTTGACCGCGGTTTGGACTGCCCTTCAGTATAAACTATGAGCTTGCCCCCTTCGAGAAACTGATCGGCTATATTGGTTGATGCATCCATATAACCACCTCCGTTTCCGCGCAAATCGAGAATCAGCTTCTTCATTCCCTGACTGTTAAGCTTTTCAGCAGCTTCCATATATTCCTTGAAAGTAGTTCTCGAAAATTGGCTGATTTTAATATATCCTATTTCGTTATCAATCATATAGGAAACGTCAACACTATACAAAGGAATCCTGTCCCTCGTTATTTCAAAGTCAATCAGTCCGTCGATATTTTGCCTCTTAACCCCTACATTAACTTTTGATCCCCTTTGCCCCCTGAGACTTTGAACTACTTCCTGATCATCCATACCAACACCTGCTACAATAGAATCTTCAATAGATACTATGCGGTCGCCCGGCATTATGCCAATCTTTTCAGAAGGCCCTCCTGAAATCGTTTGTATAACGACAATTGTATCATTGAGCATATTGAACTGGATTCCAATTCCATCAAAATTTCCTTCCAATGGTTCAGTAACCCGCTGAAGGTCAGACGCGGGTATGTACATTGAATGCGGATCAAGGCTTTTTAACAGTGATGGGATTGTTTTCTCTACAAGGTTATCCTTGGATATTGAATCTACATATTCCATCTCAATAAAGCTGAGAACACCCGATAGCTTATCGGATTTAGGATAAACGAACATAGATCCTTCACCGGAAGTATCAACGAGCCTTACACCAATAAGCATTCCAACAATCAGGACTATTGCAAATACCAGTGGTAAATATGTTGCAGATGGTTTTATATTAAATCTCATATTTGTTCAGTTTATTCTTGTATTTGTACAAGTTCTATTCCCGCACGTTTCAGCAAATGAATACCTTCTTCGCTGTGGTAGGCATCAAAATAGACTACTCTTTTTATACCAGCCTGGATTATCAGTTTGGAACACTCCATGCAAGGTGCCGCAGTTATGTATAACGTTGAATTCTCGCTACTATTATTTGATTTTGCAACCTTTGTTATAGCATTGGCCTCTGCATGCAATACATATGACTTTGTTTTCCCTGATTCATCTTCACAAATATTCTCAAAACCTGATGGCGTTCCATTATAGCCGTCTGAAATGATCATTTTATTCTTAACAATAAGTGCGCCAACTTTCCTGCGAATACAGTAGGAATTTTCTGCCCAGGTACGGGCCATCAGAAGGTAGCGCCGGTCAAAATCAGGCTGTCTTTCACCATATGGTTTCAATTGATCACTTTTACCCATCTGAAATAATTCAAGGTTTAATCTTATATTGACTCGTCATCATCATATTAAGTTTGCTGCCATTATCACTCTGTGTTCATTCCTTTAGTTCATAGGTACAGGAATTACAATTAAAAAAGCCTGTTAAGTGTCAATTCCCAAATATACTAAAACCAACCTTAACTTCCTGAATTATTCATTGCTTCAATTTTATCTGAAATCCTCTTGTAATGCCACCTGGAATTAAAGAATACCCTGGTATATATATATGCTCCCAACTGCCTCAATGTATTGAGTCTGCCGAAGGAAAAGTCCAATCGATCAGAACTGTAAAATGACGACCTGTCTACTCCTGTTATTCCGACATCTACTGAATCAGGAAGAGCATACCTGTAAAGGGCCAGGCTTCTTCTTGCATGATTTCCCACAGTAAAAATATTAACTGTTTTGAAAGTCCTGCCGGAGCTTTTAAGCCATTCACTGACTGCTACGGCATCGGAATAGGTTCTGAAAATTCTGACCTGAGGGACTGAAAGTGGTATAACCCTGGAACTGTCAATTCCTGCTGTTGATAAAAACCAGGCTGTCTCCTCCGCAAGAGTTTCATGATAAAGGGGCCTGACAATCTCGTTTCCGCTCTGTCTCCTTACGGCTGATGTAAATTCAGAACGAACGGGAATAGTTCTGTCTCCAATCATTAGCTTCCAGATGTGAAGATTACGGTCATCCTTGTCTATGTGAAAATCATTATCAAATACAACCCTGATCATGTCCGGCTGCCTGTCCGCAATACTATAGGCATAAACATAACTCTTCATTTCTGCCTCGGTAAAGCCCTGACCTATGGTATCGTCTTTATGGATAATAGTATATCGGGCAAATTCACCAAGTGCCTGCTCTCCAAAAGCAAACAGGCTTATCATAACAGTATCATAAGAGTTCCATTCAATTCCTGCAGCAGCAAGATCAAACCTGACATACCCATTCCGGGATAAATTAAATACCTCGTTCAGCGGTCCCCCGGTTGTTATCAGGTAATTGTAATTACCTTCCCTGAATTCTTTTCCGGCGGCCTCAAGGGCATTTCCTGAGACCCACCCCTCAACAACCAGAATTTCAGCATCAACAGGAGAATGATCTGATAACCATTTGTCAACATCTCCGGCATAAAATAAAATCAGGACAAGCACACCTCCGAAAAATAAGCCTGTAAAAATAATAACTGCAATTAAGATCTTCCTCAGCATATATAAAAAGAATAATATATATAACGAAAAAACCTGCCTATTGTTAAAAAACAATCATGCAGGCTCTGTATAGTGGGCTGTACCGGACTCGAACCAGTGACTTCCACCCTGTCAAGGTGGCACTCTAAACCAACTGAGTTAACAGCCCTTTGTATATTATATGAATTTTATCTTTTGCTACTATCAGGTCTTCTTATTCTCCAGCTTTTAATCAGACTGATTTATAAATACTGTAATTACCGGAACAAAAATAGTTCACATTGACCTAATCACCAAAATATATTATAAATTTACCTATGATTTGCTAATTCTTATAGTTCTCTGTCAAATCCTTTTATCAGATGGCTGGCCCTAAGAAAACACTTTCGGAAAAGTTTCTACCGCAAACTGCTGAGTTTTTCGAGGCAACCTGGGAAAACTCGATTGACGGGATGAGGCTTACCAATGAAGACGGGATAGTTGTTAAAGTGAATGAGGCCTATTGTAAAATAGTCGGGAAAAAGAAAAAATCCCTTGAGGGAAAGCCCTTGAGTGTTATTTATCTTAAGGAGGCCAGAGAAGAAGTCCAAAAAAAACTTAAAGAAAATTTTCAGAAAAAAGAAAACATACCATATTATGAGGCTCTATTCAGATTATGGGATGGCAGGGAAGTCTGGCTTGGGGTTTCTGTTAGTTATATCAATTACACTGATGATAAGTACCTTGTTTTAAATGTATTCAGGGACATCTCCGACAGAAAGAAGCAGGAGGACAACATAAGTGAAAATCAACGGCAGCTGAAAGAACAGAATGAAAAACTAACTGCTTTAATCGATGAATTGAAAGATAGCAACATAAGGATTAAGGAAATAAACAATGAGCTTAATGAAGCAAGAAGAAAAGCCGAAGAAAATGACAGACTAAAAACAACGTTTCTTGCCAACATGAGTCATGAGATCAGGACTCCAATGAATGGTATCCTCGGTTTTGCCGATCTTCTGAAAAAGCCAGGGATCCCAGCGGATAAGCATGATCTCTATCTTCAGGTTATCGAACAAAGCGGCCATAGAATGCTGGGTATAATTAATGATATCATAGATATTTCAAAAATTGAATCCGGCCTGATAGAGATAAGTCTTCAACAGACCAATTTAAATGAATTATTACACGACTTGCATTCCTTTTTCAGTCCCGAGGCTGAAAATCTGGGTACTTCCTTACAACTCCATACCCCACTGAATTATTATGACTCGATTATTGAAACCGATCCTCATAGACTGGAGCAGATATTTACCAATCTTATTAAAAATGCCCTGAAATTCTCGGCGGGAGGGCAAATCGATTTCGGCTACAGAAAGACAGACACTTATCTGGATTTTTTTGTCAGGGATAATGGCACAGGAATTGATGAAGATAACAAAAAATATATATTCGAACGTTTCTGGCGGATGGAAAACTCAAAATCAAAAAATCTTGAGGGTGCCGGTCTTGGTCTGGCAATCACCAAATCATTGATTGAAATAATGGGTGGTGAGATCTGGTTTGAATCGGCACCAGGCCGGGGAACGGAATTCTTTTTCAATCTGCCGAAAACTACTGTCGAAGATAATGGTTCAGGTGACCAGAAATCTGCTAATTCTGACTTGTCGACGGAGTACTTTAAATCACTTAAAATACTAATTGCCGAAGATGATTATTTTTCAGTTGAATTTCTTAAGGCTATTCTTTCACCCCTTGCATCAGAATTAATAATTGCAGGAACAGGTGTTGAAGCGGTTAAATTCTGCAAGGATATTTCCGGCATTGATCTGATCATGATGGACATAAAAATGCCGGCAATGGACGGGCTGGAAGCTACAAGAAAGATCAGGGAGTTCAATAAGGATATTCCTATTATAGCGCAAACCGCATTTGCGCTTCAGGGTGACAGGGAAAAAGCAATCGAAGCAGGTTGCAATGACTATCTCACCAAACCGGTAAAGGCAGAAGAACTCAGAGCCAAAATCTTAAAAGCTATCTCCAAAAGCAAACCATCATGATCTGCTGCAGAAATAACTGGTCACAAGGTGGTGCAAGACAGTAAAATGGACGCTCTCTAATTCGTATAACCGGTAAGAACCGAATAACCTGAAAGCCTGCCTCTCCGGTTGTAGGTTTCACTTCTTACAAGACCCACGCCTTCTGATATCCATTCAACTACATTTGAGTTTGATGTTATAAAACCCGCTTTTGTGGAAATGTCGTAGCTCAGCTTATAGCTCGCAAAAGTACCTGCATCGGTAGTAATATCTTCCCTGCCTTCAACCTTTCGGTTGAATATGTTAAGTGTTATTGTAATAATTGTGGCTGATCCGCTTTTTACAACCATTTTCAACTCACCATCGGGCAATTCATCACCTTCACTCAGGTTTGAAGGGTATTCAAGATTATCCGCAGTAATTTCGACTCCCATTTCCTCATAAGAGGAAAGTGTTGCAGGATCAAGGTAGCCAGTCAGATCAAATTTGAAAACGCCGTTTTCACATATCAGTTCAAGTTCTCCGGTATGAATCTCCTTATTATCATTATCGTAGCTGGTAGCTCTTACTTTTAAATTTATCTTATTGTCACCAATAGTTTTATCAAGGATCTCATGTCTTGTAATTGAAGTAAGCCTGTCGCGCTGATCGAAAAACTTCATTTCGCGCGTAGAGCCGATATTATCGGGGAAATACATAGGACAATCCTGCGCATTAACCGTTAACACTAATAAAAAGTAAGCCACTGTTAAAAATGTAATCCTTGATTTCATAATAAATATTTTTAATTTGTTTTTATTTAGACTTATTATGCAAGGTAATACCTTTTATTATAAAAGTAAATTTAATTAAGGGGAATTTTTTCTGCTTGATAATTGTCTGCAAGGTTATCAATTGAACCAGGACAGAATTGCTTTAATGGTAAATTGAGGTATCCGGTAATTTAAATCAACTTAACCTGAATCGTGGTGTAATAACTTAATTCCTTTCCAGTGAAATAAGTAACAGGTGAAGTTAAATGAACTTAAAACCGAATGTTTCCTGCTTTCCGATTATAAAGCTAAATTGATGATAATGAATCTATGAAAAGTCGATGCCGGAATGTACAAAACAGGAGTAGGGATAAGTAACAGGTGAAGATAATTCAACTGAACCTGGCCGAAAGACTTTCCTGATGCCTGGTGTTTAAAGTAATAGCTCCATTAAAATTGACCTCAGTCATTTCAGTGGCAATTACAACATTTTTTCCGGTCAATGCCTGTATTTCGCTCCTGAATCTTTCTGCATCACTATTGTCATTTGAAAGATGTACCAGGACAATATTCCTTACGGCAGAAATGTCGCTGCACATCAAAGTCCTTTTACAGTTTTCAAGTTCCATATGGGTCAACCTGATCCTGTTACCCTGGGAGTAACGAACCTTACCTGCAATGATATTTGCATCGAGAATATCACGCGCATAGTTACACTCTATAATAACATGATCTAATTTGCCGAAATCATGATCACATGAACAGGTATCAGTTATGAAGGCAATCAAACCTGAATCAGGGTGAGAAATCACAAAACCGAGGCAAGGCACATCATGATCAACATTAAAAGGTACCACACTGAAATCTCCGAGTATATACTCCTCGCCCGGCTCGATTACAATTCCCATTTTTCGATAGTGATCCATTGGTTTAGCTTCGAAAACTCTCTTTGAAGCCAGTATATTGATACCTGATTTGGCGTATTTCACTATATGCTTTGAATGATCGCCATGTTCATGAGAGATCAGGCAACCAACGACTTTTGATATATCCAGCGATATCGCCGCCCTGACCCTTGAAAAACTGATGCCCGCTTCAATGATCAAAGCTTCATGATTGCTTTCAAGAATATAGCAATTTCCCTTGCTGCTGCTTCCCAGTACTTTTAAAACCATCAAAAATTAAAATAAATCATTACAAATCAGTTCATGTATGCTGTATATCTCGTCCCACCTAACGTTCCAATTCCCGGCCGAAAGTTAAAGGTAATTACTTAAAACACCGGAATACATCATCAAAATAATTTATGCCTTCCGAATCAAGACACAACGATGGATTGTCCTTTTAATCATCAGATTGTCCAAAATGACCATTTATTCTACAGTTGGTTCTGTCATGGAAACATTTTTAATTAAAAATGATTATAAATAACAAGTCTATAGTTCAGCAAACAACAACTTACATTGAAAATGCTTCATATGAGCAAATAACATCTTACATTGAGAATGCTCCAACTGAGCAAATAACTATCATGAAGTCGATTCGCTCCCTGATCCACAAAAGTGTACCTTGCCTTTCCCATTCATCTCCCTGATTTCCCCACTCGTCAGTTTTATAGCACCATCCGGAGATTTTTACTTTCCTGATAAAACCATCTGTTAGATATTTGTATTGAAATTATCAGTTCCCGCTGGTAATTGAAAATCAGATATCAAAATATTTTACAATTAATTCAAGATGAAAACTTTTTTAATTATTTTTTTTAACATACTTGTGATTACAGTCCATTCACAGGTTCAAATTTCAGGGACAGCTTTAAAAGCCAATGGCTCACCTGTTATTGGTGCAAACATATTTATCCAGGGATCGTATGACGGGGCCACTACTGACAGTACAGGCAGGTTTAACTTCATAACAGACCAGTCCGGGCAGCAATTGCTGATCGCCAGTTTCATCGGCTTGGAGACCCAGGCAGTAGAACTTGAAATTACAGGAAGCGTTAGCAATATATTTATATTGTTTGAGGAACAATCCAGCGAGCTGGAAGAGGTGGTGATCAATGCCGGTTCATTTGAGGCCAGTGATGAAAAGAAAGCGGTAATTCTTAAACCCATGGATATCGCCCTTTCCGCCGGCGCAACGGGAGATATTTTTGGAGCGTTCGGCACACTGCCCGGATCACACAGAGTTGGTGAAGAGGGACGGCTTTTTGTCCGCGGGGGTGAGAGCTACGAAACAAAATCATTCATGGATGGCATGCTGATCAGTACACCATACTTTTCAAAAATGCCGGATCTTCCAACAAGGGGAAGATTTTCTCCCATGCTTTTCAATGGTGCTGTATTCAGCACCGGAGGCTATTCAGCAGAATTCGGACAGGCCCTCTCCTCCATAGTATCACTTAATACCACAGCTCTGGAGGCAGAGAACAGCGCCAGCATTTCATTGCTGTCAGTTGGTGCACAGGGGTCATTAGCACGACGATATGAAAAATCTTCACTTGCACTTACAGGCGAACTGCTGCATACAGGACTGACCAACAGAGTTTTTAAAAATGATATTCAGTGGATCAATGATCCGGTAATTGCAGGTTCGACACTTATGTTCAGGCAAAAGACCAGTGAAACAGGAATGGTAAAAACATTCGGAAGCTTCAGCCATAACGCAAGCAGGATGATGCATAATAACTTTGAAGAATCTATAGTGCAGGAGGTTGACCTGAAGAACAGCAACGTTTATTTTAATACAACATATAATGAAGAATTAAATGAAAACTGGCTTATTCATTCAGGGGTTGCATTTAACTTCGACTCAGAAGATACAGGGCTCAATCAGCATAATATTCTGGGGAACAAAAAATACGGCCAGGCTAAATTAAGCTTTACGAATCTGGCTTTAAAAAACGTGACCACCAAGGCCGGTGTTGATTATAGCATATATGATTACAGCCAGGAGATCAGAATGGATGGTGATTTTCTTTTCTCATTTATAAACCGCCAGCTTTCCGCTTTCGCGGAATCGGAAGTCAAAATCACAAAATCACTGGCATTGAGGGCAGGCATCAGGGCTGAATACAATTCGCTCCTGACAGAGGCTACAATAAACCCAAGGCTGTCGGCCGCAGTTAAAACAGGAAAAAACAGCCAGCTGTCGGCGGCATACGGAACATTCAGCCAGAATCCCGAAGACGAATATCTGAGATTCACCAGCGATCTGAACACTGAAAAATCGGAACATTCAATACTGACCTGGCAGTATAAGAAAGGCACACAAACTTTACGTCTTGAGGCATATAATAAAAAATATTCAAGCCTTGTAAAATTCAGGGAAGAATGGTCGGCAGAAAGCGGAAACTATAATAACAATGGTTCAGGCTATTCAAACGGAATAGATATATTCTGGCGAAACCAGAAAGACTTTGGGAAAAGTGACTACTGGATCTCATACTCCTGGAACGACTCAAAGCGCGATTACAGGGATTTTCCAGTCCAGGCTACTCCCTACTACGTTTCAGAGCATAACGTCTCGGTTGTTTACAAACGGTTTCTTACCAGCCTGAATTCATTTATATCAGGAAGCTGGTCATTTGCAAGCGGACGGCCATATTTCAATCCGAACCATCATCAGTTTATGTCAGACAGAACCAGATCATACAATGACATAAGTCTGGGACTTACACACATACTCAATATGTTCAATACACAAACGGTAATCCACCTGGTGGTTAATAACGTGGCCGGTTTTGATAATGTCTTTGGGTACACATATAGCAATACAAAAGACGATCTTGGATTTTATCCCTCAAGGCCGGTAACCGCACCACAAAAGAGAATGGCAGTTTTATTAATTTCGTTTCAATTATAACCTTAAAAAAATCTATTATGAAAACTATTTTAACATTTGTAATTTCTGTATTATTTGTAACAGTCAACGGACAGTCAGCCAGATATGAGCAGGCAATGCTGGGCGCAATTGAAAAAATGAACAGAGCTTCAACTTTAAATGAGTTCATTGATGCAGGCAATATTTTTGAGCGTATTGGTCAAACAGAACAAAACGAATGGCTCCCTCAATATTATACGGCTTTTATGTATTTGCTGGCAGGCTTTCAGGAAGAAGACATAACAAAAAAGGACCCATACTTTGATAAGGCGCAGCTATTCCTGGATAATGCATTTAAACTTACTCAGGAAAATTCAGAGCTACTGGTTTTGCAGGCTTTTATTTATCCGGGAAGAATGGCGGTCGATCCCATGAATCGTGGAATGGAATTAATGGGGAAAATGAATGCTGCAATTGACAAAGCAATAAAACTGGATCCCGAAAATCCACGTAGTTATTATCTCCAGGCAGTCATCCTGTTAAATATGCCGGTGGATTTCGGTGGTGGCCCTAATGTAGCGAAACCGTTGTTTGAAAAAGCGAGTGAAAAATTTGATAAATTTAGTCCGGAGTCTCCAATCTCTCCCAACTGGGGGAAGGAACAAAATGATGAGGAATTAAGCAAACTATAAGTCCTCATGTGATTTTTGCTAACTTTGAATAATCAATCATCTATGCATCAGTGTAGTCCATGAAGAATACAGATTATAGTTGAAAAGTAATATATAAAGTCTAATGGATTCGATTACAGGCTTCTTCACGAATAGTAAAATCAATCTCGCTTCACTGCTAAAGTTCAGTCTTGTAATAATTTTCCTTGTAGTCGTTGGGAACATTGTTGTATTTTTTGTACTTCCATTTAAAGAATTTACATTTCAGATCTTCATTACTAACTCCATAAGATCAGTCCTTATTGGAGGAAGTCTTGGAATTGGAATAACACAGATCATTGCATGGCTTGACAGAAAGCATCCGTGGCTCCGGAATCCGGTTAAAAGACTGGTAATGCAATTAGCTTTTACAATCGGGTACAGCCTCCTGATTATCGTAATAGCTACAATGATCATGATCTATGCCGAAAGGGACAGGATTCCTTCAGAAATGTTCTATGGAAGTTTCATTTTCATGATCAAAACTGCCATAATCTTTTTGATTCTGGGTATGCTGTTAACCAGTTCTATCGAGTTTTTCAGAAACTGGAAAAAATCAGTCATCATGCAGGAAGAACTTAAACGGGAACAGTTGATCCTGCAATATGAGACACTAAAGAGCCAGGTAAACCCGCACTTTCTTTTCAACAGCCTTAATTCTGTCACATCACTAATAAAAACCGATCCAGACAAGGCAATTGTTTTTATAAAAAAGTTGTCGGAGGTTTTTCGTTATGTCCTTGAGCAAAAAGATAACGAAATTGTCACAGTTGAAGCAGAACTGAATTTTATAGAATCATATATCTATATGCAAAAAATAAGGTTTGGCGATAATCTGATTGTTAATATTGATGTCCGGGACAGGAACTTGTATATTATACCGCTATCGTTGCAAATGCTGATTGAAAATGCAATTAAACATAATGTGATCTCAAAGGAATTCCCGCTAACAATCAGCATTCTTTCCAAAAATGACAACTACATTGCAATATCCAACAACCTGCGGAAGAAACCCGCAGTAAACACAGGCAGCATCGGGCTGGAAAATATTAAATCAAGGTACCGGTTTTTTACTTCCAATCCTGTTATAGTAAGGGAGGATGAAATAAATTTCGTTGTTGAAATTCCGGTAATTAATAAGTAACCACTTTATTCGGATGAATCGCCCACTAACCAGGGCACACAAAAAGAAATGTATAAAGTATGGGTGATCCATCAGTATTAAAACACTTAATATGAATAACCTGGTAAGCATAATTATTTGATTATTAATCTGATTAACCTGATTTATATAGATGAAAGTACTGATACTGGAAGATGAACACCCCGCTTTGGAGCGAATGACCGAGCTGCTTTTTTTGTATGATAAGACTATTGAAATTTTAGCAACTTTTGACTCTGTGAAAGATATTGTTCTATGGCTGAAATCAAATCCTGATCCCGATCTTATTTTCATGGATATCCAGGTAGCCGATGGATTGTGTTTTGATGCTTTCAACCAGGTAAAAATCAATTCTCCCGTAATTTTCACCACAGCTTACCAGGAATATGCAATACAAGCCTTTAAGGTAAACAGCATTGATTACCTGTTAAAGCCAATTGACTTTTCTGAGTTAAAGAATGCCATGGAAAAATTCGATAAACTATTTCAATCCAGAAAGGAGATCCCGGTTATTCATGATGATATAATCCTAAGGGTTAAAAAGATGCTTGAGAATCCTTACAAAACAAGGTTTGTGATAAAAGTAGGTGAACATCTCCGGTCGGTTTCCACCAACGAAATACACTATTTTTTCAGCCTCGACAAAACAACCAATATTTACACTTCCGAAAACCGCACATTAATTATCGATTATTCACTCGACCATATCATGGAGATGATCGATAAAGAAAAATTCTTCCGAATCAACCGTAAAAACATTATTAACCGGGAAGCTATTTCCGATATTGTTATGTTTTCAAAAAGCCGGCTCAAAGTCAGATTAAAAACCCCTACTGAAGAACCACTGATTGTAAGCCGTGATAAAGTAAATGACTTTAAAAACTGGCTGGATGGATGATTGCCCTAATTGGCATTAATTTCCTTCGGAACTCTTTTTTACCAGACCTCCCAAAAATTGAGTAAAAATAGTAATATCTCCATGAACACTGGCCTTTTCCAGAGCAGTAAAATAGTCATCTCTTTTGGCAACCGGTATAACCGTCCAGGAATACCCACCGGAGGCCAACATCATATTAAACAAAAAGCGACCGATTCGGCCATTACCGTCCATATAAGGATGTATATACACGAATATGAAATGTCCGAGAACTGCCCGAACACCGGCATGTGTCTCTGATTTTAGTAATTCAAACAGAACAGGCATAGCATCACGTACTGATTCCGGATTAAGTGGAGTATGCATCGAGCCTTTGATAAAAACCTTAGCATTTCGATATCCTGAAAGATCACTTGCCTTTAGGATTCCAGCTGTAACACTTGGCGCAAATAATTCACGGTACCAGTCACCATGATCATTGTCGGCAATTTCCCCTGCATTCCCGCCTCTGAGTATCTTCTTAATACTTCCTTTTACTGCCTGAAATGCCTGATAATAGCCTCGTGCAGCCATAGTATCCCTGGCTTCTTTATCGGCCTCATTTTCTTCAGGATTCCATTTACCGCTTTTAACTTTTTCGACAAGCTCAGCTGTAACGCGATACCCTTCAATTGATAACGAATTATAAGCATCATCGGCATAGTTGTCTTCTACCTCTTTAAGATAGGCAGCAATATCGGACGATAACTCCTTTGGAGCAGGAAAGTTAGAGATAATTGTCTCACGCATCCGGTGCCACATCAAGCGTATGCGATTGGCATAAGGGGATACATCACGAGTGCTTAGTGTAATTGAAAGTTTTTCTTCAAACGGGTCATTCTCACGAACGTCATACCCCGCTGATTTCATAGTTTTTAAGATGTTGTCCGCAAGTTTTCCATTACCGATATTCCGAAATGCTCCGGCAAGACGTCCCGCGACAACACTATGGCCCCCATCCAGAAGCATTCCGAGTAAAACAGAACCATCATTTACCATTGCAAGACATGCCCGTGCGTCAGTTGCATGACGTATAAAAAAGTCCGATCCGACTGCAATAAGCCCATTTTCCAGTCTGTAAAGCTGTAATCCATCTCTTGTCAACCGGGATTTTTCGTCAATAATATCCAGTTTATTATCCAGAATTGAAGTATCATGGAGCAAATGTACAATGTTGTTATTGGCCTTTGGAGAGCGAACCAGAAGCTGAGTGGGAATAATGGTATTGCCACTATGCAAAAGCAATGATTGTTCAGGCGAAAGACACCAGTTTGTACCAAAACGTGAATTAACATATGCCGAAACAAAATTCCAGAACGACATGTACCATGACGTTGAATCTCCTTCCCGTTCATTCGGACGGGTTGAAATATACCACCCCTTGATAACCTCCCTTAAAAAGCCATTAGCTCTCAAAACCTTCTTATGAGGTGTCATCAAATCATCAGCTTTGATGATGGTTATATCATTATCGTGTTGAAGTTCCTGCAAAGCCTTCAGAGCTTGTGCAAGCTTTTCTCGTGGTGTTGCCATAGTTTTTTTTACCTCAAATAGCGTATTATATTTAGTAAATACCTTTGTAGTAATTTTAGTTTATACAAATGTAGCAAATTTAGTATATATAACCGTACATTTTTTAGTATATGCAACATAATCATTTTTAGTATTTACATGTATATCCTTCCCAATCAGCAAACAAGAACCACTATAGGTATAAATTTATATTGCAAAAAATGTAAATAATATAAAAATTCATCTTGCAAAAAATGCAATATTCGAGATGAATATCGTAATTCCTTGGTGTTTTTAATTATGCCCAGAGAGTCTTTCAGGGACCGTTACAGATTCTAAGAAAATATTCCAGACTACTCTGAAAAAAGCATGCTAATCGGGTAGGAGAAACGGGATTAATTCCCGTTTCGACCTCCCACACCACCGTACGTACCGTTCGGTATACGGCGGTTCCTTAATTTACGTTAAACTTTACCATAATAATCCGAAAAGAAAATAAAACCAGCTTGTTTTAAGCGATCAGAAGTGACAGTACGAGACAGGATAGGGCTTTTGGCAATACGCCAGTAGCCCTTTCTGGTATTCGCGAACTCCCATGCTTTGGCCTTATAAATGCCAAGCTTGATGAGATTGCGCAGACGGGTTCTTATCCGTTTCCATTGTTTCCAGATAATCATCCGTAGCCGCCTGCGGTACCATTTATCTACCTTCAATAGAAGGGTCCTCATATCTGCCAACTTGAAATAATTAACCCAGCCAGATATAAACTGTCTGAGCTCTTCCTTACGCTTTGCATATCCCCAACCATTACTCCTTGAAGTAAGGGTCCTGATACGATCCTTCATCCTGGAGATGCTTTTAGGATGTAACCGTAAACGTCCTTCTCCCTTGTATTTATAAAAGGAATATCCAAGGAATTTAATCCCCTTGGTGCCAGTCACCTTTGTCTTTTCCTTGTTCACTTTTAGAAACAGCTTACCTTCAATAAACGGAATGATATTCGCTAATGTACGATGGGCGCTCCGTCTGCTTTTGCATAAAATAACCATATCGTCACCATAGCGAACAAACCGGTGTCCCCGTTGTGAAAGCTCCCTGTCCAATTCATTAAGCATGATATTACTCAACAGCGGACTTAAGGGGCCTCCTTATGCTAAGTAAGTTATTATGCAAAGTAAATACATCAAACATTTATTAATCA
>CAYQXY010000050.1:0-33389 GCA_964421595.1 uncultured Bacteroidales bacterium
CAGATTGTTTCAGATAGGTGACTTAGTATATAAAGCTTTTGAAGATGGGACTGCTTCGACTCATATTAGCAATATCCATAAATTGGCTCAAAACAAATCATACAGTGTTTATTCAGTTCCAGAAGATGCTGAAATAACGGTTTCACATATTAACAGAAACTCTTCAAACCTTAAGGACGCTGCTAATAATTGCGGACCAAATTATTATTGGGGAGAGTCAAGTGGAAGCTATAGAATAGGACTTGGAGTTGAAGTTGAAATGACTCATAGTTCTAGTAGCGGAGTTCCATTTACATATCTTTATTCAGGCACATACATAAGAGTTTTTCGAAAAAAGACATTTGGTTGGGCTTATAGTAAGAGAATGGTAGATTATTCATCAAAATTAGGTATGGATCTGGAAACTGCATCCGGCTGGACAAGGGAAAATTATAAAACAAACGGAACTCATGATATTGACGGTACATTTTCTTATAATTTCGTGAATAGATGGCTTACGACCAGTTCTCATTATCCATATTCTGTGCATTTAGGTGCATATGTTGGCTTTGCAAGAATGGTTAATGAGGGTGTCAGAACAGACATTGCTTGTAATGAAAACACTTTTCCCTGGGGTTTTTAAAAGAAAAAATGGGTTCCTGCAAATGTATGAACCCATTATATTAGTTTATTTAATCAAAGCAATGGTAGCATATCATGTAATAACATAATTTAGTATTGAAAGTTAGAATTGGTCTAGAATCGTTTTTATCAGGAATTTTAATAAATGCCTTGTAATTGATATAAATATTTACAATTACACTTGATTTCACTTATTATTGTTATGAGAATTACAAAATGTTTTAAATTTATTGCCATTGTGCTGGTTTTACTAAACTCAGGTAACACATATACCTATGGTCAGGATAGCTACATCAATGGCCGGTGGAACATTAAGGCAGGGTATTCACTCTATAGCCAAGGATCCTGGACCAATAATGTTGAAAATATGACTGGCCATTATCGATTGGAAACCAATTACGGTTTTTTTGATGTCATTGAATCCGGCATTTATTTTGGCTATTCTAATCATTTCAACCATTTTTCACGTAATAATGACCCAACCTGGTTTTATGGAATGAATCTAAACCTGCATTTAATGCCCTTTTTTCTTGAATTAAACAACCCCCTGTTTGAAGTTTATCTTGCAGGTAAGTTTGGCGGCCGCTATTATATAAAGAATCATACTGAATACAGTATGGGCGGGGGATTATCCTTTTATTTATTCCGCAATGTTGGTCTTTATACCGAATATCTGTATGGCAATCATGGGGCCTATATTATTTTAAAGGGCCATACGAAATTAAGGTATGGATTAACGGTAAGGTTCTGATAAAATGTTTTTGAGCGTCTAATATTGAAGTATATGATAAAAGGTTTTGTTAACAAATTATTATTAACACCGGTTTTTGCAACTCTTCTTTTTGCTGGTTGCTATGAAAAAGTGGACTGGGATGCTCCCCCTTTTGAATCGAAACCGGTTATGAACAGCATACTGTTTCCGGGGAAACCAGTTAAAGTTCATGTTTCCCTCGCAGTTCCATTTGGAGCTAATAAATCGATAATCGTTGAAGATGCAGAGGTTAAACTTTTTTTTGATGGAGTATTTGCCGAAACCCTTGTTTACCAAGGGGAAGGGTATTACCAGTCAGAGCTGGTTGCAGAGATTGAGAAAGAGTATGTTTGCCAGGTGCATGTGGATAATTATCCTGTGGCACGTGGTTCTACAATCATCCCAAAACCAGTAATTATTCTTGGTATTGAGCACATAAACATTGCCGGTATTGATGAAGAGGCCCTTACTTATCCTGCTGTGAAAATTACTTTTGAAAATAACCCTGATTTATTTACCTGCCATGAAATTATAATATCACTCCTTAAACCCAATATAGGAGGACACACCTGGAGACCTGCAGAGATACTTGATAATATTGATCCGGTGCTGCTAAATGAGGGATTGCCAATTACTCTGTTCAGCAATGAGATTATTGAATCTGACAGCTATACAATGACAGTCAACTACTACACAGGAAGTCATTCCAGCCAGGATAGAGGACCTTTAATTACTCGTTATCACCCTGTGCGGGTCGAACTGAGGACACTCACCCACAGTTATTACCAATATACAAGACAACTATTCCTGTATGAATATAACAATGATGAACCCTTCTTTTCTGGCACGGTGCTTACCCCGTTTACCCTCTACTCCAATATCGAAAATGGCTACGGTATATTTACCAGTTACTCTTCAGTAACCTCGAGTATAATCTACCCTGAAGAATAATAAGTTCCCTCCGGATCATGGAAGGCAAAATAATATTTTGATATTAATAAATTTACCGTGAAAGCTATAGCTATACCAAAACTCTCAATAATCACACTGGTTCTGATTTTTTCAACTACCAGCCTGATTGCACAAATGCGGATATCAGGATTTGTACGGGACAGCCTTACCAGGGAAGTGCTTATTGGCACTCATGTCATTGATAGCACTTCAAACCGGGCTGTCGTTACTGATAACAATGGGTTTTTCAGTATTACAACAGCAAGAGGGAATCAGCTTAATTTTTCTTTTGTAGGTTATCAACCCAAAACCATCGTTATTGATAGTTCAGAAGGCTCCCTTTTGGAAATATGGCTCAGTCCGGGAACAGATATTGATGAGGTCGTTGTTACCCATACACGAAGACCGGCTTTTAATATTTCTTCACTGAGTAGTCTTGAACTTCAGCAGATACCGTCGCTTGGAGCCAAGCCTGATGTCATGAAATCCATCCAGCTACTGCCCGGGATCAGCTCCCAGTACGAAGGCTCAAGCCTTATTTCGGTTAGGGGAGGGAATCCGGGAGAGAACCTGTATCTTTTTGACAATGTAGCAGTAATATATGTAAATCATCTCGGGGGATTTATGTCAGTTTTTAACCCTGATATGATTAACAACATTGATATCTATAAAGGTGGATTCCCGTCACGTTACGGCGGCCGGCTCTCTTCCATAATGGATATTGCCCAGCGGGAAGGGGACCCGAATACCTTAAACACTTGTGGATCCTTTATTAGGGCTGTTTACATATCTGAATGGTGGTAGTACAAATATGATGGCTTATGGTTTTCATGATTTTAACGGAAAGTTTACCTGGAGGCCAAACCCGGAGAACACCCTAAGCCTTAACCTGTACCAGGGTGATGATTACCTGGGAATCTTTTACAAAAGTTCAAAGGATGATTTTATAAAGAAAGCCAGAATAACAAACACCTGGGGTAACTGGTTGTTTTCGGCAAGGTGGAACAAGGTTCACAGGCCCGGACTGTACTCCAACCAGAGCCTTTCTTTTGTAAGATACAGATTAAGGGAAAAACAGGTTTACCAGAATGTAGAGTCTGAGAGTCCTTACAGAAGGAGATACCTTTCGGCGGTTCAGGACATTTCCTATAAATGGGGCTGGAAGGCAGACTTAAAAGAAAATTGGAACATTGATTTCGGCCTGCAGTCATCTTATTTCCGTCATTTACCAAACAGTATTTCAATTTCAACCCAGGACAGGCAAGGACTGAATGAAATAACCAATTCCCTGGAAACAGGGATATACATGGATAACAACTGGACAATCGGCCGGTTTTTGCAACTCAGGGCCGGTGCTAGGGGCGTCGGCTATCTGTCGGATGGCCTCAGCAAGATTTATTTGGAGCCTCGTTTCAACCTGGATATTAACCTGGCTCGTAACCACACCCTGAACCTCAGCTATATGGAGGTAACCCAGTTTTCCCATCTGCTGTTTACAAGTGGAACCATAAACAACAATGAGGTGTGGATCCCATCAGATAAAGTTGTAAGCCCGGCAAGTTCCAGGCAGGTAGCTGCAGGGTGGCGGGCTTCATTCATAGAAGGGTTGTTCGATGCCGAGGTAAATGTTTATCACAAGACTCTTGAAAACCTGGCATCATACCGTGAGGGATATGTTAACCTGATGGGCGACGGTAACTGGAAAAATAAAGTGGAAACGGGGGGTACGGGAGAAGCCTGGGGCGCTGAGTTTTTCCTTCGAAAGAACCTGGGTAAATGGAATGGCTTCGTGAGCTACACATGGTCCCGGGCTACCAGGCAATTCGAAAACATCAACAAAGGAGCAGAATTTCTTTATGATTATGACAGGCCTCACAATTTTGCAATCAGCCTGAATCGTAAGCTTAGTGATAGGTTGTCACTGAATGCCGCCTGGGTGTTCGAGAGCGGGATACCTTTTACCCCTGTTGTGGGCCGCAGGTATACCCCCAGCACATCCTACTTCTACTCATCAGTCGATAATAACTTTCATATTTACGAGGCCTTCATATACGGGGAGAGGAACAGCGAGCGCATGAGGAATTATCACAGGCTGGACGTTGCCCTTCATTACAATTATTACACAAGACGCAATCATCGCAGGGCACAATGGAGTTTTTCTGTATACAACGTTTACAACAGGAAAAATCCAAACCTCTATTTCTTTACACATGAGACTTTTAACCGGGGGATATTTCTTCCCATTTACACCTGGAGGCGCTACGAGCCATTTAACCTTTATCAGATAAGTTTTTTCCCGATTTTGCCAACTCTATCATATAAGGTGTTTTTTGAATAGGCAAGCTGCGGAAAAAACATTTGTTTCTTCCGCAGCTGTTTTCAATGAAAACGGGTACTAATTGTCAGCGATTTACAAGAACAAGATCTGGAGGGTTTTTTCCGCACTTGAATAATTTGATTTTACCAGCCATATATATCATTATAGTAAATAAAAGTAGTGCTGCCAATTTGTGACTGATTTCTCTAGCGAGAGCTACTATTCCTTACCTTTCTGTCAATTTTATTGCAACCATTGTTGAATAGTAGCAAAATGACCTAAAATTAAAACGAGATAACTAAGGCAGAATCTATTGAAAATGGTAAGGTAACCACATTATAAAACTTAGAGACTACAAGATTCCTAACTCTATTGACGAACCAGATGCGGTAAAACTTCGTGAAGAAGTGGAACCTTGGTTCACTGCCCTTGTCAAAGTGAACACCAGACAATTCAATTAATTGAAGGATTCTGTTCTTTCATTTTACAAATGCCGGGGGTTGCCTGTTGCCCAGCGTTACAAGTGCCGGGTGCCTGCCTGTTGCTAAGCATTATAGATGCCGGGGGTCTTGACTGTTGCTCAGTCACAGGCCCAGAAAGATTTTATCAAT
Source organism: uncultured Bacteroidales bacterium (assembly GCA_964421595.1). GTDB lineage: Bacteria > Bacteroidota > Bacteroidia > Bacteroidales > PUMT01 > PXAP01. The sequence goes on from CAYQXY010000050.1 coordinate 5,252, forward strand.
TATTCAGTTAGAAAATTGATTTTGACCGGCGACTTTTCTACATTTATCAAATATACTTTGCTGCCTTTATATTAACCTACCTTAAAAATCAAGGCAATGACACAAACCAGTAAATTCAACCGCCGGCAATTCCTGGGTCTAACAGGTTCAGCAGTAGCATTAACTGTTGTTCCACGACATGTCCTCGGTGGGATAAATTATGTTGCACCAAGTGACAGGATCACTATGGGACTGATTGGTTGCGGAACTCAGCAACTTAGAGAGCTTACCGGATTAATAACCGATCAAAGGATAAAAATCGTGTCAGTTTGTGATCCGGTAAAACACCCTGAGGGCTATCTTGATTGGTCGGTAAACGGAGTTAAAAACTCGCTGCGAAGACTGCTTGAAAATAACAGCTGGGGTGAAAATATCAAAGGAGTCCCGGGTGGACGAGATGTCGGTAAAGATGTAGTTGATAAATATTATGCCTTAAAAGAAGGTCCTCAAAGGGGTAATGGCTGTACTGCCTATTCTGACTTCAACGAAATGCTCGATAAGGAGCCGGATATGACTGCAGTCAAGATTATCACTCCCGACCATCTGCATGCAATCCAGGCTATAAATTCATTAAAAAAAGGCAAGCATGTAATAATGCATAAACCCATCGCGAATGTGGTAAACGAAGCCAGGCGCACAGTTGATATTGCAAAAAACACTTCACTTACAACCCATCTCCTTGCATGGAGCGACAGGAGCACTTATGCCCTGGTAAAAAAATGGATTGATGAAGGAGCTATCGGGACACTCAGGGAAGTCCATAACTGGTCTTACAGACCGGTCTGGCCCCAGTGGACCAGCAATCCCCAGGAAAGACTTCCAATACCTGAAGGATTTGACTGGGATCTCTGGCTGGGACCGGTACCTGACAGGCCTTACCATCCTGATTATACCCATACAAATTATCGTGGCTGGTATGACTTCGGGGCAGGAAGTGTTGCAGATATGGGTATTTACAGTCTCTGGCAACTGTTTAACACACTCGGGATAACCACACCTCCGGTAAGCATTGAAGCACATGGAACTACAACCTCCATAGTCAATGAGAACAATGTCTGCCAGGGTCACAGGAATACGGTTGCATTCCCTTATTCTTCGATTTTCAGGTGGAAATTCCCATCTCTTGGATCCTCCCCTGAACTCGATCTTTTCTGGTATGACGGAGGCATGAAACCTCATACACCTCCGGAAGTTGAGGCTGACAATAAGGATCTGCCGACTGAAGGTATGATGTTCGTTGGTGACAGGGGAAAGATATTGGGAGGTTTTCGCTGTGAAAATCCAAGAATAATACCCGAAAAGATGATGGTTGCCTATACGGGAGCTACTGATCCTCCTCAGGATGTAACAATAGCAGGTACAGATGTGTGGATTGATGCTGTATTAAATAACAGGCAATCACCTGGCAACTTTCAAAGTGTTTCAGTATGTAATGAGACCGCATTGCTTGCGGCGGTGGCACTAAGAGCCGGAAGAAAGATAATTTATGACCCGGTTAACATGAAGGTCGTCAATGTTCCCGAAGCTGATCGTTTTCTTTACCGCCAGGAGTACAGGAAAGGATGGGAAATATAATGGTACTACAGAAAATGAGTTTTATGTTCTGATGAGCCTCTCAGGAGTGGAGAAGCTAAAACACTATAAAGAAAGGGTGGTCCACCTGAGAGAACCAATAAAATTTTGCAATTATCTTACTATTAAAAAATTAATAATAATACTGTTATCAGATGAAAAATATTTCGCGAAGAAATTTTCTTGAAAAATCGATGGTTCTTGGTGCCGCCGGTATTATAGTGCCATCTCTTGTTGAACTGTCTCCTCTCCAGGCACAGCCAAAGGTGAGGAAAAATAATATTTCTCTTGCTCAGTGGGCTCTGGTCAATGAAATAAGAGCCGGCGAATGGACAAATCTGGACTTTCCCCGTATTGCAAGAGAAGTATTTGATATTGATGGAATTGAATTTGTCAATACCCTTTGGGATGTTCCCACAATGAATTATCTCAACCGGCTAAAACAGAATGCAGAAGATCATGGTATTACCATGGTACTTATAATGTGTGATGCCGAGGGTGATGCATGCGCTCCTGATGCTAAAGTCCGCAGGCAATTTGAGATTAACCACAGGAAATGGATTGATGCTGCTCACTTTCTGGGATGCCACTCAATCCGCACAAACTGCATCGGTCCGCAGGGAGTCGACAAAAAAGAGGCTTTAAAATGGGCAGCAGAGACATACAATATGATGCTTGAATATGCAGTTCCTGCCAATATAAGTGTGCTGATTGAAAACCATGGCGGAGTGTCAAATGATCCAGACTGGATGGTAGAATTAATGAAAGAAGTTAACAGCCTGTACATGGGGGTCCTTCCTGACTGGCGACAACCCGGGGGTACTTTTGACAACTATGAATTTCTCGAAAAGACACTTCCTTATGCCGGGGGAATGTCTTACCGTAATCAGCCATCGGAAGAACTGACAGCCAAAATGATAAAGCTCACCTCCGATGCAGGCTTCAGCGGATGGTACGGTATTGAATCGAGTGGCCGGGAAGAAATTATAAAAGGCAAACAACTACTGAATAAGTATCTGTTTAATATCTGACAATATATATTTATATTTGTATTTATATATATTCTGTCTCTATTCATTTAAACCAGCTAACAACAATTTAATAATTCAAGACAATGACAAGATTTCAATGTGAAAAATGTGCGACGGTGTTCGAGAATGAGGGTGAGGTATTGGAATATACCAGTCCAGTTTACGGCCCCTGCAGCAAGAAAGTAGCCGACTGCCCCGACTGCGGTTGTAAGAGTGATGAATTCCGTCCGCCTAAAAATTTTAAGGCAGCTCCTGCTTATAGCGAAGCAATGCCTGCCATGGGTGGATGCTCATCAGGGGGCTGCTGCTGTAAAAGTTAGTGTAGAAATTAAGATTGTATAATAGTTTAATAACTAAAAAGGGATGAACTGATTCATCCCTTTTTTAGCAGTGTTAATTTATCAAGTAATTTATCAATCTCTGCAGGTTTCAGACCGGGTTTTCTAAGCATTTCTTCAATCTGGTCAATACTGTGTTCGGTTTCCTCTTTTTTTTCAGGTGCCAGAGTATCATCACCACCCACTTCATCCTTTAACTGTATAATCATTGTTTCCATCATCTGACGGAATGGTTCACGAAAGTGCTCAGGAATATCGTTAGGCATCAAATGCTTCATCATCTCATACTGACTCAGCATCATTTTAAACTGGTTTGACATAGCCGGATCAGACCCCGGTATTTCACCTTTTGACATTTTGTCGGCTAATTTTTTAAACAAGGCCATCAATGTTTCGAAATTCTGGCTGAATGACTGATCTTTTTGATCCATATATAAGATATTTTATGTTGATTTGATATACCGGGACAACATATATGATTAAATAAACATGGTATTTAGCTGAGTCCCGGCAGGTTTGCCACATTTTTACTTATATATTATAACAAGACTTATGCCAGAAATGTTGTACCCCTGGAAAGGTGAATTAACTTGCCGCAGTCTTTCAGGTACTGCTGGAACTGTTAATAACTGATCAATCTCCCATGAACCAGGGCACACAAAGAAGTAACAAATAACGCATTTAGTGATCCATCTGTGGGAACCACCAGGCATGGTTATATAACTTGCTTATAATAAAATATAAATAAACTGTATCGGAATGTTTAGTCCTCATTATCCAGATTCCTGAAATCAAAAAGACTGTTCCGGTATGAGTCAATTGGTGCACATGAGCACTGAAGGTTACGGTCACCAAGAGCATTATCGACCCGGCCTGCCGAAGGCCAGAACTTATTGTCAGATACCCATTTAAGAGGGTAACTTGCTTTCTCCCGGCTATATGGATGACTCCAGCTGTCAGATACTACCGCCTCAGCAGTGTGGGGAGCATTCCTTAACAGGTTGTCGTGCTTGTCAGCCTTTCCTTCTCTGATATCCATCATTTCTCCATGAATACTTATCATAGCCTCAATAAAGCGATTAAGCTCATGAAGAGACTCACTCTCAGTTGGTTCTACCATAAGTGTCCCTGCAACGGGAAAAGACAAAGTTGGTGCATGAAAACCATAATCCATAAGTCTTTTGGCTATATCAGTCTCCGATACCTCAAGTGCTTTGTCAAGTCTGAATTTCCTGCAGTCAAGTATCATCTCATGAGCCACATATCCATTAATGCCCTGATAGAGTATATCATAATAATCCCTTAGAGATGCAGCCAGATAATTGGTGTTCAGGATGGCAATTCTTGTAGCCTCTGTTAATCCGCTGCCACCAAGCATTTTTATGTACGCATGCGAAATGGTAAGAATGCTCGCACTTCCCCATGGTGCAGCAGCAATTGCTTCAACCCCGTTCTCTCCACCGGTTTTAACCATTGGATGCTTAGGTAAAAACTCAACAAGATGAGCTGCAACTCCAATCGGGCCCATTCCCGGCCCTCCACCTCCGTGAGGTATGGCAAATGTCTTGTGTAAATTAAGGTGACATACATCGGCACCCACACATGCGGGATTGGTAAGTCCAACCTGGGCATTCATGTTTGCCCCGTCCATATAGACCTGTCCGCCGTTTTCATGAATTATCGAAGTCATCTCCATGATTCCCGGCTCATAGACACCATGTGTTGATGGATAGGTTACCATGAAGGCAGCAAGGGTGTTCTTGTACTTAACAGCCTTTTCACGAAGATCATCCAGATCAACATTACCGTGTTTATCACAGTTGACAATTACTACTTCCAGCCCTGCCATTACTGCACTCGCAGGATTAGTTCCATGGGCAGAAGCAGGGATAAGGCAAACATTTCTGTGTCCCTCATTTCTGCTAAGGTGATACTGCCGTATAACTGTTAATCCGCTATACTCCCCGGCAGCACCTGAATTAGGCTGAAATGAGATTGCATCAAAACCTGTTATAATGCAGAGGTCGGAGGCAAGCTCATCCATAAGTTCATGGTAACCCCTTGCCTGATCAAGAGGTATAAAAGGATGAAGTCCTCCTATTTCCGGCCAGCTCAGCGGAAGTAACTGTGTAGCGGCATTTAGCTTCATTGTACATGAGCCCAGCGGGATCATTGAATGGGTAAGACTGAAATCCTTTCTTTCAAGTTTCTTGATATACCGCATCATTTCGGTTTCCGAGCGATAAGAGTTAAAAACCTCAAGGGTAAGAAATTCACTTTCCCTGGAAAAAGTATTGGCAAAATAAATTTTATCTTCCAGATCATCAATTTCTGGAGACTTCTTTTGTGCAACTTCCGCAAAAACAGCAAGAATTTGATTAATATCTTGTGTTAAAGTAGTTTCGTCAAGACTGATACCAACAGTTTTTCCGTCAATGTAAAGGAAGTTTATACGGTTCTCAAGGGCCTTCTTTTCGATATCCCCTGATTTGATCCCTTCAGGCAGTTCCACTCTCAGTGTATCGAAAAAGTTTTTATTTTTCTGTTTGTACCCAAGCTTTTCAAGCTGTGCAGAGAGTTTGCCGGCACTCTGGTGAACATGTGTGGCAATCCTGATAAGTCCTTCGGCTCCGTGATATACCGCATACATACCAGCCATTGTTGCCAGCAGGGCCTGGGCAGTGCAAATGTTAGAAGTTGCCTTTTCACGCTTTATATGTTGCTCCCTGGTTTGAAGCGCCATCCTTAATGCATTTTTTCCTTGCGAATCGATGGTTACACCTATTATTCGCCCGGGTATATTACGCTTGAATTTATCTCTTGCCGCCAGATAGCCGGCATGTGGCCCGCCATAACCCAATGGAATTCCAAAGCGCTGTGTTGACCCGACCACCACATCTGCACCCCATTCGCCGGGGGGAGTTAGTAAGGCCAGACTAAGGATATCTGCAATGACACCGGTGTAAATATCATTGCTTGCCGCATTCTTCACAAAGTCCCTGTAATCGTATATTTCTCCATCGGCAGCAGGATATTGCACCATAACACCAAAATAGCTCCCGTCCAGTTCAACTTCATCATATTTGCCAATTACAAGCTCAATATTCAGAGTAAATGCCCTGGTCTTTAAAACCGCCATATTCTGCGGGAAAACATTCTCATCAAGGAAAAATTTTACTGCACCGGCTTTGACTTTCTCTCTTGATCTTGAATTAAACATCATTATCATGGCCTCTGCGGCAGCCGTCGCTTCATCAAGCAAAGAGGCATTGGCAATTTCCATTGCCGTCATATCCATGATTACCGTCTGGAAATTCAGAAGAGCTTCAAGTCTTCCCTGTGATATCTCAGCCTGATAAGGTGTATAGGATGTGTACCATACGGGGTTTTCAAGAATATTGCGCTGAATTACCGATGGGAAAATAGCATTATAATAACCCTGACCGATGTATGTTTTGTACACCTGATTTTTTGAAGCAATCTCCCAGATCCGCTGCAAATATTCGTATTCACTTATTCCTTCTGAAAGCTTTATCGGCTTTTTAAGCCTGATTGCGGGTGGTACTGTTTTATCGATAAGTTCATCAAGATCCTTTACGCCGATTTTTTTCAGCATAATTTCCATATCCTTAGGGCGGGGACCATTATGACGGTCAACAAATTTATCAAGTGCCATATTAAGATGGTATTTTCTTTTTTCAGGATTATATTTAATTTATTCTGTAAAATTATAGAATAGCATTCTCTATAAACAAGATAAATATCATTATCTTATTTATACGATATCCTTTATAGAATTTGTTCCGGAATCAATTGTTCAGTGGGTCAGGAATGGATTTGACCGGCTCTCTTCCCCGATAGTAGTTTCCGGGCCATGCCCGCAATAAACTATCACCTCGGGAGGAAGCACAAGTAATTTCCTGGTTATTGAATTCAAAAGAGTATCATAATTGCCACCCGGCAAGTCTGTCCGCCCTATGCTCCCACTAAACAATACATCTCCTGAAATGACAAAATTATCGTCTTTACTGTATAGGGCTATACTGCCCGGAGAATGACCCGGAACATGAATAATTTCAAGGCTGGAATATCCGAATTGTATCTTTTCACCCTCCCTGAGGTAATTATCTATTTTAGGGGGCGCTTCGACCTCTAGTCCAAACATTGTTCCATGTTCAACTGCATTCTCTATCAAAAATTCATCAGCAGCATGTGCAGCAATAACGGTTTTGAACTTGTTTCTGAAGAATGAATTGCCCAGCAGGTGATCAACATGGCAATGAGTGTTTACTATCATTACCGGTTTCAACCTGTTATTCTCAACAAAATAAAGCACTTCCTTCTTCTCTTCCACTGTATAGCTGCCCATATCTACGAGGATGCATTCTTCGCTTTCATCATAAAGCAGGAATGAGTTCTCCTGGAAAGGATTGAATATGAATTTCTGTACTTTTATCATAATTTTATACTCTTTTTGTTTGACCTCGTTACTGGCAGGTTCATCCAAATACTTCAGAAAATATTAATCCAGGTAAGGTAAATTTCGTTTGATCAAATGTTTGCCATGCATGAATCACCAATGCTTTATTTATTTCTTTTTTGTGCCCGGATCGTGGAAAAGTCATCCTTGTGAAGTATCAAATACAGCCTGTTTCACAACGCCTTTCCTTTGAGAAGAGGAACAAAAACAAATTGTCCGTGTTCAGTAATCTCAATTTCATCCTGAACGGTTTTGACCAGCCTGGTCATAACCTGTGAATTACTTTTACCTACTGGTATCACCATAATTCCCCCGGGCTTAATCTGGGTTATCAGCTTTTGTGGTATTTCGCTGGCTCCCGCGGTTACAAGGATCTTATCAAATGGTCCGTATGAAGCCTGTCCCTCATATCCGTCACCATAAAAAAAATTTGCCTTATAACCAATGGAAGGGAGAAATGACTGTGTTTGTATAAACAGATCGCGATGCCTTTCTATTGTGTAAACCTTTGCCCCCATTTCAAGCAAAACTGCTGTCTGGTAACCTGAACCAGTTCCAACTTCAAGAACTTTATCATGGCGCTTTACTTCAAGTAACTGAGTCTGGTAAGCAACTGTATAAGGTTGGGATATAGTCTGACCGCAACCTATGGGAAATGCCTGGTCTTTGTAGGCATATTTTACAAAGCTGGTATCCATAAAAAAATGACGGGGAACTTTCAAAATTGCCTCCAGTACCTTCTCATCTTTAATCCCTTTTTTCCTGAGATCTTCTACGAGTATCTTCCTTAGTCCCTTGTGGCGGTATGAATCGTTCATGAAAAATAAATTGAAGTTTTTATCCCTTAATCCTCCGGACGGCTAAATTACATTTTTTTTCGCTGGTAACCCACCAGATACTCAATTTCTATTAACACCGTTTGGTTGATAAGTATGAACCTCCAATTAACCTTTTGATTACGAAAAGTCTTAATATTGCAACTATAACCATTTATTTATATGATAAAAACAGGTTTTATAGGATGCCCGGACCGATCTGAACTGCACACAATAATCCGGCACCATGAATTTAAGGTGACGGGTTGCTGTCCCATGAGTGAAAATATATGGAAGGGTTATGAACCAGATAACGGGATATCAGTAATTTCAGAAACTGAACTTCTGAATGATTGCGACATTATCATGGTTGGCAATACTTTTACTGATATAACTGATCTGCTAAAAAAGGCAATTAAGAGATCAATGCCTGTCATGTTTTTGAATCCTGCAATTCTGAATTCCGGGCTGATCAATGATCTGATCAAACTTCAGGAGGAATCACAAACTGTGGTATACGTTAGCAAGGCTGGAAGGTCCAAATCTCTTTTACTGGCATGCCTGCACCTGATAACTCATCCTTCACTTTTCGAACTCCGGCACTTTCTGAATAAGCCCGCTCATGTCAACGGGCACAAATATACATCTGATTTACTTTTCAGTATACTTGATGCTCTTTTATTTCTGTGTCCATTGAATTATCAAAAAGTCCACACATTTCGTCATCCTCAGAATTTTTCAGAAACCTGTCTGTTAAGTGCAAGAATTGAATTTGACAATGGGTCAGTCGCCAACATAATTTCCACTGATCTTTCAGAAGGCGAGTATTTTACAATTGATATTTATCAAAAACACCGGCTTTTAAAAATTGACCTATTGAAAAATCAGGTTTTAAGTTTAAACAAAGCAGGCCAGGGTAATGAAATAAATAGCAAAACCATAGAGTTTAATAGTACATATGAGGAAGAATTCAGCAAAGAACTCGGCAACTTTCATAAAGCTGTCATCCAAAACAGTTCCTTTGGAAATGAATTATTCAATATCGCCAGGATTACAGATCTGAGCAAAAAGATACTCACAAAAGCAGGATTTTCATAAATAGCATGAAAGATAAACAACAGATAAGAAAATATCTTGCCGGTGACATCCTGTCTTCAATGCTAAGCTGGTCATTTTACTACTCTTATTTCATTAATCAGTTGCAGAATGATTGGAATTATTCTTTTTCATCGCCGGATTTTTTTTTCTTTCGCGGACTTGTAATTTTCACAGTTTTCTGGCTTACAATATATTTTATGACAGGATTCTACCATGACGTATATCGCCGGTCCCGTCTTAAAGAACTTGGAAAAACTTTTCTTGTGGCAATTGCAGGAACGGCCATCGTTTTCTTGTACTTGATTTCAACTGACACAATTCCGGTCGTTTACGGAAGCTTTTTCCGGTCCTACCTGTCTCTTTTCTATATACATTTCTTTATTTCATATCCCTTCCGGCTGTTTATCACCACACGTACTATCTCAGCAATAAATAAAGGCAGAATTGGCTTCAATACACTTATTATAGGTGATGATAGAAAAGCTATTGAAATTTTTCATGAGATAAATGATCAGATCAGGTCGACCGGCAACAAGTTCATTGGCTTTATAAATATTAACGGTAAAAACCACTACCCTTTGTCTGAATATCTTAAACATTTGGGAGATATGGATAAATTACCTGAAATTATAACCGGACAGAAGGTTGAAGAGGTGGTACTGGCAATTGAACCTTGCGAACACAGTAAAATCAAGGAGATTATATCAATTCTCGACCAGTATAATCTTGTTGTCAGAGCCATACCTGGAATGTATGAAAGTCTTACAGGACGTGTAAAGCTGAATACCATAATTGAAGCTCCTCTTATCCGGTTATCACCGGGTTTTTTGCCTGCCTGGCAGAAAAATCTGAAACAATCTCTTGATATAATAATCTCAATGCTTGCCCTGATTTTGTTTCTGCCGGTTTCAATTGTTATTATGATATGGATAAAATGTACTTCAAGTGGTCCTGTATTTTACAGTCATGAACGAATAGGGCTGAACGGAAAACCTTTTATGATATATAAATTCAGAACTATGATAGACGGAGCCGAAAAAAACGGCCCCGAGTTATCATCAGATAATGATACCAGGGTTACCCGGGCCGGTAGATTCCTGCGGAGGACCAGGCTTGATGAACTCCCCAATTTCATCAATGTTTTAAAAGGAGACATGTCACTGGTAGGCCCCCGGCCAGAACGCCGGTTTTATATTGATCAGATTACCAGGGTTGCTCCCCATTACAATAATCTTCTGAAGATCAAGCCAGGGATTACTTCATGGGGACAGGTAAAGTTCGGGTATGCTGAAAATGTTGATCAAATGGTACGGCGTTTACGATATGACTTGATATACCTTCAAAACATGTCAGTATTTGTTGATTTTCAAATACTGATATTAACTGTGATTACCATTTTCAAAAGAAATCCTCACCTGCAGGGACCAGATGAAGATACTAGCATTGATCAGCAGACTCCCACCTGAACCGGCCTTGTAAAAATACAGCCATTGATCAGGATAGAAATCCGGCAAACTACTGGAATTCAAAAACAAATGACTACTTTAAAATCTATGGTTTTTGCCAGCCTTCAATAGCCTTGACTTTTCAGATTTTATATTATAACTTCGGGTATTACAGAAAAAAAACTATGACTGGCAATTGAAAATAATTCAGAAACCAGAGATAAAAAATTTCATTACAGATAATAAAAAAAACCAATATGAGCAATCAGAAAAAATTTGCGGTGGTTCTCTCCGGCTGCGGCGTTTATGATGGAAGCGAAATACATGAAGCCACAATGACTTTGTATGCTATCATGAAAAATGGTGGCACATACGAGATTTTTGCTCCGGATATACCACAACACCATGTGATAAACCATATCACAGGAGAGGAAATGAATGAGTTGAGGAATGTTCTCATCGAGTCGGCGAGGATAGCAAGAGGAAAGATCAAAGCAATCACGGAATTTAATGCTGAGGAATTTGATGCAATTGTTTTCCCCGGTGGTTTCGGCGTAGCTAAAAATCTTTCCGGATTTGCCTTCGATTCAGATAATTACCAGGTTGATCCCGGGATTACTAAAATGATCAGGGAAATGGTAAAACTTAACAAGCCGGTTGGCGCTCTTTGTATTTCTCCTGTTTTGCTGGCCAGGATTATTGAGAAACCTCTCCTTACCATAGGCAACGACCCGGAAACAGCAAGGGCCATAGAAAAAGCGGGAGCAACCCACATGGCTGCCGGACACGGTGACATAGTTGTTGATCCGGATTATAAAATTGTAACTTCGCCATGTTACATGCTTGATGCAAATATTCTGCAGATAGCAGAAGGGGCAGAGGCCACAATTAAGGAAATGTTAAAGATGCTTTCCCAGCCGGTTGATGCATAAAATACTGACATGTATCTGGTTTATCAGATCCCAAAAAAATCAGATCTGACCATTATCTATCATATGAAGTATTTGTTCAATTAGCTTGTCTTCGCCTTCGGGATCAAACTGTGTCTTTAGGTTTGACCCGAAGATGCGGGCAATTGTTTGCCAAAAAAATGCAGAAAAGGAGCCTCTCAATTCCCTGACGAGTTCATATGAGGTACTGCCTGTCTCTCTGTCAATAAGCTTAATTAAAAGCCTTCCCTGGGTGATTGTAAGAGATTTCAGATCATCTTCAAATTCATTCATCAGTTCCTTTTCAACCTGCTTGACAAATTCTTTCCGTTCTCTTTCTGATTTAAGGCTCACGAAAACACCGTTCAATTCGTTAAGCTTTTCACCGGCAAGAATTGCGTAAGGGTAAACTATTTTCAGATTATACACCAGCCGTTCATATCTTCTTAAATCCCTTCGCCGGTCAAATCGGGGAACCGGATAAATTTCCACTTCTTTTATAGTGGAATGAAGCAGGGTATCTCCATCTTTAATCATCTGCATTAACACTTCAAAATCCTTAATACTGGTTGAATCATCATTAAGAACCTGGGATTCTGAATCCAGATATAAGATTCCGGAAAGAATTAATACTAATAGGATTATTCTGTTCATAATAATCTAAAACGTATCCAATATCGCATAATTGTAAATCAATTGCAAAGAATTTTTTAAAATGTAATCTATTCGCTGTTACAGTGTACAAATATATTATAAAACGCATTTTTTCTGGATCTGTTGGCTTTGATATGACCATGAAACCTGTACCCATTGGCATTAATTCCAAAAGGGTTATCTTTGCAAATTCCACCCGGATAATATAAGACTATTAAGCTAATTATAAGCAAGTTTCATTTGTTAGTCACGTGGTTGCCACGGATGGATCACCAAAAAAACATAAGATGAACAAAAAGATCATGGTTGACATAGGTTCTGAAATTGGCGAGCTTGAAGCTGTAATTATTCATACCCCGGGGCCTGAGGTTGAGAATATGACTCCCGGAAATGCAGAAAGAGCTCTATACAGCGATATTCTGAACTTATCTGTTGCGCGGAAAGAGTATTCAAGACTTGAAGAGGTACTTGGGAAATTCACAAAAGTATTAAAGGTAAAAGATCTGCTGCTTGAGTCACTTAACAATACCAGGGTAAAAGAGAACCTGATTGAACGAATATGCAACCTGGGTAATGTTCCCGATATAAAAAGGGTCCTGCTTGAGAAATCAAATCAGGAACTGACCGGACTCCTGATTGAAGGTGTTGTCATGCAAAAGAATACTCTGACTCGCTTTCTTAGCAGGGAACGTTATTCATTACCACCATTGCACAATTTCTTCTTTACAAGAGATGCTGCTATACCCGTAATTGATTCAGTTCTTATAAGCAACATGGCGAACAAGGTAAGAGAAAGGGAGTCAATTATTATGGAAACAATCTTTGATTTCAGTACAGTTTTCAATACCAAAACTCTTAGCTCAATCCACCCCGATCCTGCGGTAATGATAGAAGGTGGTGACCTGCTGGTAGCCCGTGAGGATATTCTGCTTATTGGGAATGGTGCCCGCACAAGTTCCCAGGGCATAGACCACATTATAAAGATACTTTGCTCACAGAATAAACTAAAAAGACATGTAATAGTTCAGGAGTTACCCCACAAACCTGAATCTTTTATACATCTCGATATGATATTTACCATTCTGGATAAAGATTGCTGCATGGTATATGAGCCTGTTATATTTAAGAACAGTAAATATCAGACAGTGCATATTACTATAGAAAATGGCAAGGTTAGTTCCATAAAGGAGGAAAAAAATATTCCTGAGGCATTACAAAAGCTTGGCATGGATCTCAAACCCATATACTGTGGAGGAATTTCAGACCCATGGATTCAGGAACGTGAACAATGGCACAGCGGTTGCAATTTCTTTGCAGTTGCACCAGGGAAAGTCATCGGATATGCCCGCAATACTTATACAATGGATGAAATGAATTCAAATGGATTCGAAATAATAAATGCCAGAGAAATTATCTCAGGTAAAACTGACCCTCATCAGTTCAAGAAACTGGTAATCGCACTTGAAGGATCTGAACTCCCCAGAGGTGGTGGAGGCGCGAGATGTATGACCCTTCCTGTAAAAAGAAAGCGAGTAAGCTGGTAAATACCACGCTTTTCAATTTTTGAATTCCCGAAATAGACCAGTGCCTGAAACTAACTGCCGGAGCGAATTCATACCGGGGGTTACTGAACCACTTTTTTAACCAGGTCGGCAGCTTCCTGCAATGTAACAGCTGAATATACTTTCAGGCCTGATTCATCAATAAGCTGTTTGGCTTCTTTTGCATTCGTTCCCTGTAACCTGACAATTACAGGTATCCTGATGTCGGATATACTGTTATATGCCTCTACAATACCCCTTGCGACCCTGTCACAACGGACAATGCCACCAAAGATATTGATCAGGATTGCCTTAACATTAGGATCCTTTAAAATGATCCGGAAACCGGCTTCAACAGTATTTGCATTGGCATTTCCCCCAACATCGAGAAAGTTTGCAGGATCTCCACCTGATAGCTTTATAATATCCATGGTAGCCATAGCCAGTCCGGCACCATTTACCATGCATCCGACATTTCCATCAAGTTTAACGAAATTCAGATCGTACTTCCCTGCTTCAACTTCAGAAGGATCTTCCTCAGAAATATCCCTCATCTCAGCATAATCAGGGTGACGGAACAGTGCATTGCTATCTATTGTGACCTTAGCATCGGCTGCAAGAATGAGGTTATCTGATGTCTTGAAAACCGGATTGATCTCAAACAGCGAGGCATCAGATTGCTCAAATGAACGGTAAAGAGCAATCACGAATTTAATCATCTCCTTGTTGGCCTTACCTTCAAGTCCGAGATTAAATGCTATTTTCCTGGCCTGAAACATTTGCAAACCCACTCCCGGATCAACTTCTTCCCTGAATATAAGGTGAGGTGTTTTTTCAGCTACTGCCTCTATATCCATTCCTCCTTCTGTTGAATACATAATTATATTCCGACCGGACTGCCTGTCAAGCAATACACTCATATAAAATTCCTCAACCTCACTTTCGCCGGGATAAAAAATTCCCTGTTCAACAAGTACTTTTTGAACCAGTTTTCCTTCAGGCCCGGTCTGATGAGTTACCAGGGTCATGCCAAGAATTCCGGCAGCATGTTCGCATACCTCCTTATGGGTAGAGGCTATTTTGACTCCTCCCCCCTTGCCCCTGCCTCCTGCATGTATCTGGGCCTTTACAGCCCATGTTTCGGAACCGGTAATACTGCTTATTTTCCTGGCGGCTTCCAGGGCTGCTTCGGGCGACTCGACTACAATTCCTTCAGGTATTGAAACCCCGAATTTCTTTAAGATCGATTTTCCCTGGTATTCGTGTAAGTTCATATGTATTATTTTATATTTGCAGGTCATAAAATTATTCATTTTTTTTTATTTAACCGGTCTAATTCAGCTAAATCATTGTCACCTCCATGTTAAGACGCAAACTAGGAAATGATGAACTGGAAAGGAAGAGCATTGAAGCCTATAAAAATGCCGGAAAGACCCCGATTTTGATAGTGCTTGATAACGTTCGGAGCCTGAATAATATCGGATCAGTTTTCAGGACTGCCGATGCCTTTCTTGTAGAGGCAATATTCCTGTGTGGATTTACCGGGACTCCTCCCAACAAAGATATACATAAGACAGCCCTGGGCGCTACAGAGTCAGTTGAGTGGAAACATTTCGGCACAACAGAAGAGGCAATTATTCAACTTAAGAATAACCGGTATCATATTATTTCTCTGGAGCAGACTGCGGGAAGTATTTCACTTGCCGGGTTCGTTCCTGATAAAAACGAAAAGTATGCACTCGTTTTTGGAAATGAAGTAAAAGGTGTTGAACAGCTGATTATTGATATGAGCGATACCTGTATTGAAATTCCTCAGTTCGGAACGAAACATTCGTTTAATATTGCAGTCAGCGCAGGAATTGTTTTATGGGATTTTTACTGTAAACTTCATCATATCACCAATAAATAGACCAGGTTATTTACGTGTACACCAACAATTACTAATCTCTCATATCAGTGAGACCACCTGACTGTTAATTTGTTCCTGACCTGATTACTCCATATACACGGTTACATCCTTACTGACTTCTTTATTAGCCTTCATTTCTGGTTCGACTCCGGGCGTGCATGGTATCTACAGAGGTAAGAAGTAATGGACATCCCTCGCCTTCAGCTAATGGTTGATGACTATGAACCCCCATAGTATACATTCACCACCAGGTTATTTATCATGCACGGCACACCCCCTAATGAAAAAAGGCTGCCAATGGCAGCCTTTTTTGTACAATATGATCAACTTGCTTAGTTCACAATGGTAGTAAAAGTTCCATCCTGGAAATAGCGGCCAAATTCCATATCTGTTTTTGCATAATCCTTCAGTGAAGCATCTCTGCCAACTGCAGTTCTCAGGTTGTCAAAAACCATAGTATTGTCCTGTTTCCTAGCTCCGATAATGGCTTTCAGGTAAAAGGTCATGGCATCCGGCTGCTCAATATTATTAAGGATCCTGAGAGCATCATCATTATTTTTCTGCAACATTCTGTTAAGTGCAGTATTGTGCTCCGGCATATTACCAAAATGACCGGCTGCCTTTGCATAATCGCCTTTTTTGGCAGCGACTACACCAAGGTTATAGTTAGTCTCCCTGGTTGGAGATGATACAGAAGCAAAATATTCTTCAGCTGCGTCAATATTGCCTTCCATAAGAGCAATTACACCAAGGTTATTTTTAACAACATCATTGTCAGAAATTCTCTGTGCTGCCTGGAAAGCCTGCTTTGCTGCAGAAACATTGTCCAGCTCTACCTGAACAGCACCAAGGCTATTCTGGGCCCTGAAGCAATTAGGGTACTGGCGGGTAGTGGCTGTATAAACCTCTACTTTTTTATTCAGGTCAGGATAAAGAGTTGCGGCATAAAGCATTTCTTCAAGATTGAGTGTAGATGGCTCAGAGCTGTAAATCTCTTTTATCTCATCATCGGTATAACCGATCAGATCAACATTTATTGTCATAACTGAACGACGAAGCTGGGGAAGAACTTTGTCAGCTATTTCAGTATATGCTTTAGAAATGTTTTTAATCTCTCTTTCACGTACGACTGGATCGGAATACATGGAAAGAACTCTTAAGATCAGTTCTTTGTCAGCAATGCTTGATTCTTCCATCATTTTTCTGAATCCGTCCCAGTCTTCTCCAAGTGCCCTGGCATTATAAAAACCTTCAGTTTTTTCTACTTTAACCTTGTTCAGTTCACTTGCAAGGACCCTGTCGGAGGTTTCTTTCCTCTGGTTGGCAAGGCGTTCGTTAAGACTTACAGGACCGTCAGGTGATGCGTAAGCATTTATCCCAACGCTTTTCAGTTCAACTCGCTCATCGGCAACAGCTTCAGCAAGATAATTGCGGAAATCTGCCATACGGTCTGACCTGAGTTCACTCTGGCGTACTTCGGCACGGTTGATTACGTAAAAGATAGCAGACTCCTTTGTTTCGGGAATAACCCTCTGGAAGTTATCACTTACTGTTACCGGCTTGGGATCTGTCATAAGGAGAGTAGAAGTTGCAATTACTCCATCTGCAAGTTTGATCGGATCGAAATCTGCCTCAGAGTTACCCACGCGGGCATTTACTCTTACCATCAGCTCAGAAACCCTCATATTATCATTAAAGGGAACTTTATCAGTGTAGGAGAAACTACCTCCGTCATTGTTAATTACCTGATGGTTATCACGTACACTTTCTCCCTGCAGGGTTATGCTTTGTAGTGCAGTTTCACCACCATTATAGGTAATAACAGGTGTAACCTCAACAATTGCCTTTTTGTTGAAATACTTTGCCGGGTAAGTGCCCCTGATAGTAACTTCAACCTCACCACCGTGAGTTTCCAGTACCTCTGGAGTTACATCATATCTAACATTTGCTGCATCATTTCTCATCTTGTTCAGGCCGCCACAGCTACTTAGAAGGGCAATTGCAAGAACAAATAAAGCTAAATTAATACGAGTCTTCTTCATAGTTCAATTTTTATTTAATAAAACAATCAGTTGGGTCTGGGTTAATTTTATGGTTTGTTTGTGTTTCAGACTATCTATAAATAACTTACATTTAAAACCTTTTCTAAATTCTGTTTTCAATCACCATCTGGATTTAAAATAAAATCTAGTCTGGTCCTTAAACAATTGCAAACTTAACCTTTTTTTACAATAATTCTTATAATTAAAGTCAAATATAAAAAAATATTTAAACTTCAACCTGATTAATTCCTTTCATATATCTTTTTGAAAAAATTAATTCATAAATTACTTCTAAATCAACTTCCTTATTAATAAAATCGGAATCTTTGGTATTGATTATCAGAAAACGGAAATCTTTTCTTTGTTTCATAAAATTAAAATAAGATTTTTGAATCTTATCCAGGTATTCTGCTGTAATACTTTGTTCATAAGGCCGGCCCCTTTTTTTTATATTAAAAAGCAATTTATCGGTATCGTTATAAAGGTAGACATAAAGGTCGGGCACGGGTACAGATAAATTCATTATGTCAAATAACTGTCTGAAAAGGTTATATTCATCCCCCGAAAGGGTAGCTTTCGAAAAAATAAGGGACTTTGTAAAATAATAATCAGAAACTGAAAAAGTCCTGAAGAGATCAGGTGTGATCAACTCATTCCTGATCTGGTTGTAACGTTCCGCAAGAAAGGAAAGCTCCAGGGGGAAAGTGTACCTTGCCGGATCCTTATAGAATCCTGGCAGGAACGGATTATCAGAAAATTGCTCCAGAATTACCTTCGCATTGAATTTACTTCCGATCTTGCTGGCAAGACTGGTCTTACCTGCCCCAATATTACCCTCTATGACGAGATAATTCACCCTTAAAACAAATATTACATTAAATAATTATTACTTCTGATATTCACGGTCTAATCTGTCAGTTATCATCATCCGGACAGATATTCTTACCGTACACACAGTAAATATAATGAAATACTTATTTATATAAGGTGTCTGAATATAAAAAAGCAGTAACGTAGAAGTTATCTGCTTTTTTATGAAATAAGGTAAGAATTGCAGATTGACTGCTATAATATGCCAGAGCTTATTAATTATCCCTTTCAGGCCTGGGTAACAGTGCTTTGCGTGAGAGTTTCAGTTTTCCTGTTTTATTGTCAACGTCAATCAGCTTGACTTCAACTTCTTCTCCCTCCTTCAGTACATCCTCTACGGCATTGGTCCGTTTCCAGTCAATTTCCGAAATATGAAGCAGGCCTTCTTTTCCTGGAAGTATCTCCACAAATGCACCAAATGCAACAATGGATTTAATCTTCCCCTTATAAATGGTCCCAACTTCAGGAACGGCGATAATTCCCTTTATCATCCTCATTGCTGTGTCAATGGATTCTTTATTGTCGGCAAACACATCAACATAGCCGAAATTATCGATTTCCTCAACAACTATTGTAGTACCGGATTTTGCCTGAATATCCTGGATGATTTTTCCTCCGGGACCGATTATTGCACCTATCATATCTTTAGGTATCCTGATCTGTTCGATCCGCGGAGCATGAGGTTTCATTTCTGAACGCGGTTCACTGATCGCTTCCTGCATTTTGTCAAGTATGTGAAGCCTTCCCACTCTGGCCTGATCCAGTGCCCTGGCAAGAATCTCATATGACAGCCCTTCAACCTTGATATCCATCTGAGTTGCCGTAATACCATCTCTGGTGCCTGTAACTTTGAAATCCATATCACCAAGATGATCTTCGTCACCCAGAATATCTGAAAGAACTGCAAATTTCCCTGATTCCACATCAGTAATAAGTCCCATAGCTATACCTGAAACCTGTTTTTTCATTTTAATACCGGCATCCATAAGAGCGAGAGAACCTGCGCATACGGTAGCCATCGAAGATGATCCGTTTGATTCAAGTATGTCAGAAACGACCCTGATTGCATAAGGATTTTCTGAATCACTTGGAACCATGCCTTTTAAAGCCCTGTGTGCCAGGTTACCATGGCCTACCTCTCTTCTGGAAAGCCCCCTGTTGGGCCGTGCATCGCCGGTCGAAAAAGCCGGGAAATTATAATGAAGGACAAACTTGTCCTTACCCTTTCGCAGAACCTCATCAATCATCTTCTCATCCAGTTTGGTACCAAGGGTAACCGTTGTCAGTGATTGTGTTTCACCCCGGGTGAACAAGGCTGAGCCATGTGCGGCAGGCAGAAAATCAATTTCACATGTAATCGGTCGTATCTCGTCTGATTTTCTTCCATCAAGCCTTACACTTTCATCAAGTATAAGTGTCCTTACCGCATCCTTTTGTACATCATGAAAGTAACGTCCAACAAGCGCGGCATCAACTTCCGGCTCTTCGGGAAGGCTGGCAATGAAATCTTCCCTGATCTGTTTAAAAGCTTCAGAACGCTCATGCTTGGCTTTCACGCTTCTGGCCACTGAATAACATTTATCATAAGTATCTTTTCTGATCTTTTCACGAAGATCTTCATCGTTCACCTCATGCGAGTAAACCCTTTTCTGCGATTTACCAGCCATCTCCATTAGTTCAAGCTGAACCTTACATTGTATCTTGATTGCTTCATGGGCCAGTTTCATAGCTTCAAGCATATCAGCCTCTGAAACCTCTTTCATCTCTCCTTCAACCATCAGGATGTTGTCAATAGTTGCACCAACCATCAAATCAATATCAGCCTTCTCAAGGTCTGAAAAGGAGGGGTTTATTTTAAATTCGCCTTCAACACGTGCAATCCGGACCTCTGATATCGGGCCATTAAAGGGTATATCTGATACTGCCAGAGCAGCTGAAGCAGCAAGTCCTGCCAGTGCATCGGGCATTACATCCTTTTCTGCGGAAATAAGATCAATTGTCACAAAAGTTTCAGCATGATAGTCAGCCGGGAAAAGCGGCCTTAATACGCGATCAACAAGTCTGCTGATAAGTATTTCATTGTCACCGGGCCTGGCTTCTCTTTTCATAAATCCCCCGGGGAACCTGCCTATGGAAGCAAACTTTTCTTTGTATTCAACCGACAAAGGCATAAAATCAACATTTTCACGGGCTTCTGTTGCAGATACCACAGTTGCAAGCAACATTGTTCTTCCCATTCTAACTACTACGGCCCCGTCGGCCTGTCTTGCCAGTTTCCCTGTTTCAAGTGTGATGGACCGTCCATCACCAAGGTCTATTGTTTTTTCAATAATATTGAACATACATTTAATATATAAATAATAATTAAGGTAAATAATATAAAAACTAAAAAGGGCAATTGATTAATCGCCCTTTTAGTTTATTTCCTAAGCTTAAGTGATTTTATTATCGCGCGATAACGCTCTATTTCTCTCTCCTTAAGATAATCAAGCAATCTCCTGCGTTTCCCTACGAGCTTAATAAGCGAACGTTGGGTACTAAAGTCCTTGGGGTTGCTTTTCAGATGGTCGGTCAGATGACTGATACGATATGAAAATAAAGCAATCTGGCCCTCTGCACTTCCGGTATTTTCGGCAGAATTACCATATTCCTTGTATAGTTCCTGTTTTTTTTCAGCTGTCAGATACATTGTCAGTAAATTTGTTGATTACATTCATTTTAAGACCTGCAAAAGTAAATTATTTTTTTAAGAAATCAATATAAACCTTTAAGATTTTTTATTCTGCATTAACTTTTCTATCCCTCTCTTAAGAATGAGATTTCGTGGCCAGGCTTTTCTCCCGGACTCCCTTAAGATTTAAATTATATCGAATATGTCGTGCTCGCAGTATCTTTTTATGTTTAAGTTGTGCAGTATCACTATCAGTTAATGATGAATAAGTTCCGGCCAAAACATGGTCACTATGTCAAATTAACTGGCATCGTAGCGGTATGCACAGGAAATCTTAAAAGGACTTTATTTAAAAAAATCTTTTGCTATAATTAAAAATTCTTCAACACGTTTGTCCCATGAATTGGAATCAGCAAATTTTAACCTTTTTTCAATAAGTGAATCATTATTTTCTTCATGCGCCTTTACAATCAAATCATAAAAATCTGTTCTTGATTTGTATTTATAAACGAATTTATCGGGATAATCAATTAATTTTAAGTTTGGAAGGTCGCTTATTACGACTGGCTTACCAAGTGCCAGGTAATTCCAGAGCTTATTCGGGGTCACCCCAATGCTCAACTTATTTAAAACATAAGGAGCGATTCCAACGTCTGCCTTGTTTATAGCCTGGAATAAGTCCATTCCCTTTAATACTCCTGTAAAACTTATATTTTTATGTTTTAAAATTTTATTTTCAAATTCCTCATCGCGGGGACCGACACATTCAATCAATATATTTTCTTTCAGGAGCAGATCATTTATCAAATCATGATCCAGATTCCTCGTCCCCACGTAAATCAAGGTGACATGAATTAAACCGGTTTGGGCGACTTTCCTAGGAACTACTTTTATATCTCCTAAAGCAGGTCCACCCAATGGAATCAGGAATGTATTATGATTAATTTTTTTTAATTTCTCTTTTAATAAGCTGGCTGTCACGACACAAAAAGAAGACTTATTGATTACAGTGTTTTCACATATCTTATGGTATTTGTTTATTAACCAGAATGGATACTTGCCAATTCCTATAAACTCATCGTTACAATAGTACATAGCATCTTTAAAGTAACTGTATAAGCGCATTGCAGTAAAATCAAAATTAATGCAATGGTCAAAAGAAATATTTTTATTAATCCATCTGAATAGCCACTCCTGATAAATTTCATTTACTATTGGCAGCCGGTATCTGTACCTGTAATCTAATGGAAAAACCGGTTCAATAACAGTAATGTTTTTTTGAGGTTGAAATGTCTTTATACCCGGAAAACCGGTTTTGTTTCGTGTTATGAATATTACCCGGTGATTACATGAAAGGGAATAAGTAAGTTGGTGTCTGGCCCTGGGAGGCTCATCCCATGCTGTTACAGTGTTAATCAGAAATGTTTTTTCCATTCGAATAATTTGGTGTTATCTTATTAAATACAAGCATGATACAATGTCTAACAGTGGCTGCCAGAATAAACACACCAATATTATTGTTGACATTTTGATTGCTAATTATCTTTCTGCAATTGACTGGTTAAAATACCATGACTTTGCATTATCGCTGTAACTCCAGGAAATCCATTTTGAAACAATTATTCCACTTTTATTTTTTTATCAAAAAGTTTTGATTCTGAATTGAGATATTCGTATTTTTATTATTCATACTCAGCCCAAAATAAATTTAAATGAGTTTTTCCAAATATACAAATCTGTTTTTTAATTATATCTTCTACTATAATCACTATCTAAAAATAAGTAGACTTTTAGAGAATAAGGCATTTAGTACAAAAGAAGGCATTGAGGAATATCAGTTCATCCGGTTGAAGAATATAATAACATATGCATACTTAAATGTACCATATTACAATAAACTTTTTAACCAGATTGGATTTACTCCGGATGATTTCAAGTCAATTTCAGATATTAAAAAAATACCTTATTTAACCAAACAGATCATAAGGAAAAACCAGGATGAGCTTATCTCGGAAAATATTCAAAAAAAATATTTAAAAAGAGTTCAAACCGGAGGCACAACCGGAATGCCAACAGAATTCATACTGGATAAAAGATATTCTACTCTCACGGAAATGGTTTATCTTAATCATATTTGGGGTCGCTTTGGATATAGAAAACGTGACAAGTGCATCGTTTTAAGGGAAGACAACATCGAAGGTATAATTGCGGGCAAGAAATACTGGAAAAGGAATTTGCTGACAAACTGGCTTGTTATGTCTGCATTTCATTTGAATGCGGATACTTTCCAGTTATACTATGATAAAATAATGTCATACAAGCCCAAATTTATACTTGCCTTTGCCTCAAATGCATATTTGTTGGCCAGATTTATTAAAGACAACAACCTTAAGCCCATACCATCAATTAAAGCAGTGATTTGCGGCTCAGAGAAGCTTTACGAATGGCAGCGCAGATATATGACCGACGTTTTCAAGGCAAGGGTTTTTTCATATTATGGCCACTCTGAGAAATGCATCCTGGCTACAGAAAGTTCAGATTCAGAAAGTTTTGAATTTTATCCTCAATATGGTTTCGTTGAACTTATTAATAAAGAAGGCGACTATTGCTCAACTGAGAACGAAAGGGGAGAAATAGTTGCGACAGGTTTTAATAACTTTGTTTCACCCTTTATAAGGTACAAAACCGATGATGTTGGAACTTACACCACTAAAGCGGGATCTGACAATCCGCATTGGTTCAACATAAAAAGAATCAGCGGCAGGACCCAGGATTTCCTGTTTGACTTCGACAATATACCAAAGACTTACATGCATATTGACCGCCCCTTCTGGGATATTCTTGATAAGCTGTATGCATATCAATATGTTCAGAATGAGCCGGGAAAAATTCTTCTCAACATACATGCAAAAACAAAGCTTAATGAATCGGAGATTAAAATAGTCAGAGATGTTTTTCATAAGACTTATTTCAAGTTTGAACTTGAAATACAATATGTTGACAATATTCAAAAATCAAGAAGTGGAAAATTCAGGTATTTAATACAAAATATTAAAATTCCTGAGAATAACAGTTTCCAAATCCAGGAATTATGAAATTCGGAATCCTGAACCTGGTTAAAAAAATACATCATAACCTTCCCCCCGAATTAAGAAATTCCTATAGGTTTGTTCTTGTCTTTATCCGCAAATTAGGTTATTCACTCATGCCAGTAAGGCATTTTTTTATAAAAGAGGGCGATTGCGATGAGCTTTTTTCATTTGTATATATCGGCTGGGACAAGAAATTATGCAGTTACTGGTTAAACAGGATTTCAAGCAATTGTGAAATAATATCAGAATCTGGAAAAATAGCTTCCTGGAATATACCGGGCTTTTTGAAAAGAAACAAGAACAAAGTCGATATTGTCATTGTCGAATCAGATAAAAATGCACCTCCGGGCAGATATCCCAGCAGTTTTTTGTTGCCCAGGTGGATGGAGATGAACCTTGATATAGAGATGTCGTTGAAAAAGTCAAGGATCAACAACATAAAAAGGAATATCAAAAAGTATTCGCTCAAATATGAAATCAGGGAAGGTAGTGAGGCATTTGATCTGTTCTATCACAAGATGTATAAACCATATCTTATTAAAAGACATGGAGAGTCGGCTGATATTTCAGACTACAGGCATTTTTCGCGCAAATATCACATTGAGAAATGTAAACTCTTTTTTATTATAAGTAAAAATGAACCAGTTGCCGCTGCATTCATAGAAACAAAGAAGAATGGGTACAGATTAAGTGCCTTTGGGATTTTAGATGGCAGCACCGAGATATTCAAAATGGGTGTTATCGGAGCTCTTTACTACTTTGTAATGCTTCATTATTATGAAAAAGGTTTCAGATCTCTTTTGATAGGGAGTTCAATGGCTGTTGTATTTGACGGTGTCACAGAATTTAAAATGCAAATAGGAGGAGAGCCTTATCTGGAAGATTTACCCGGGAGGCAGAAGTATTATTTTCTGCCGATGAACACCAGGCCCAGGACAGCAAGAATATTAAAAACAAATCCCCTTTTTTATCTGACTAAAGGCGGACTGAATATTGCAACATTCATTAGTTCTGTGGATTTCAGCAACAAAGCTGATTTCTTGAAATTCTTCAAACGTTTAAAATCAGAAAAGGCAGAAAAAACAAATATGTTTTTTCTTGATGATGATGAGAAGATTGTTAACTGGATTAATGAAGAAGGGGTTAAAGATGTTGAAATATCCCGATATAAGTAATAAAACAACGGGCCTTCCATTTAAGGGCCAGAGAGTACGGTGGGTGAAAATAAACTGAAATACAGTATTACTGTGAGCTTAAGAAAATTGCGCAAATTCATTAAGTTGCTGCGGAGTAATCTAATGCTGGTAAGGCATTATCGTCTTGCCGGTAAAAGTGACGAACAGTTTTCATTTATATATATTGGTTGGGATAAAAAATTATGCTATTACTGGTTAAAAAGGTTTTCTGAAAATTATATTATAAAGTCAAAAAACAGAATAATTGCTTCAAGCAGCATACTTAATTATCTGGACCGTAATAAAGATAATATAGATGTTGCAATTATAGAGTCAACAAATAAAGTAATTTCAGACAAATATCCTTTTAGTTTCTTGTTGCCCCGATGGATGGAAATGGAACTCGATATTGAATCATCTCTTAAAACGACTGCGATTAATAAAATAATCAGGAAAATCAGAAAATATTCGCTTGAATATGAAATCAGAGACGGAATTGAAGCACTTGATTTGTTTTATCACAGAATGTATAAGTCACAAATTATTAAAAGGCACGGTGAGTCGGCATTTGTTGCAGATTATAACTATTTTCTTAACAAATTTAACAGGCAGGAATGCAAATTATTTTTTCTGATATCGGAAAATGAACCTGTTGCGGGTATTTTTATTGAGAAAACAGGAGATAGTTACAGATTGACAGCATCGGGGATTAAAGATGGGAGTTCAGATATTCTTAAAATGGGTGCAATCGGAGCCCTTCAATATTATATTATACTTGATTTTTATGAGAAGGGCATTAATACACTACTGTTGGGGAGCTCTATGCCTTTAGTATTTGACGGTGTCACCGAATCTAAATTACACCTTGGAGCAAGACCTTACTTGAAGGATTTGGATGGCAGGGATAAATACTATTTAATCCCGCTGAATGCCAATGCTGCAACATTAAGGGCATTAAAATCTAACCCTTTATTCTATCTGTCCGGTCATAACCTGAATATTGCCTTGTTCCTTAGTGCAGATGATTTTAAATCCAGGGAGGAATTCTTTAAATTCCTTAATCGCATAAAGCCGGAAAAAGTTAAAATGACGAGGGTATTTAGTTTTGACAATTTTGAAAAGATCACTAAGTGGATCAATGAAGAGGGCATTACAAACATAGAATTAACAAAATATGACGGAAAAGTTAATCACCCTGTTTAAGAAAATCCATTACAGATCACCTTTATGGTTAAGCAGGGTTTATATACCAATAGTTCATTTTATCGAAAACCTCCGGACATTCGTTTTACAGATAAATTTTATTGAAGGTGAAGAGAGAGAATCCGGGAACTTCCTTAAAATCGCTTATTTTGGTAACGATTCAAGAATATTGAACTATTGGGCAGGGATATTGTTCAGGGAAGTTTCTGCTATTACAAAAGCAGGCAGGATTAATATATGGAATATTGACAGGTTTACCCAAAACAATATTAACAAAGCAGATTTAATCATTGTTGAAACTTCCAGTTTAACCAGGTCATATATCAATTCCGGAAAAGGATTTGTCTTACCCAGATGGTTAGATACCCTTATTGATGTCGAAAACTCTCTCCAGGCTATAATGAAGAATGATACCCAAAAGCATATTAATAAATACGGATTTTCCTGCGAAGAAAGATTTTCAGACGATGACCTGCAGTTTTTTTACGAGAGGATGTTTAAACCATATATCAACATCAGGCATAAGGATTCTTCCGTAAAAACGGATTTCAGTTATTTTTTGAAAAGATTCAGGAGGAAGGATTCCGGACTTTTCTTCCTGATGAAAGATAAGGTGCCTGTGGCAGCTTCATTTAACGAAAGTATTGACGGGCTGATTAAGTTTTCGGGATTGGGAATTCTTGACGGTAATAGAGAAATATTGAATATGGGTGCAATACGGGCACTATATTATTATATGTTAACCTATTACAAAAAGATGAACATTGATATTATAAATTTTGGAGGCACCAGTCCATTGCTTTTGGACGGACTGACACAGTTTAAATTATCAATGCGGGCTTTCCCTAATAAAAAGAAACTTTTTGGGGAAAAATCTTTATTATTGATGCCGGTTAACAGAACTCCTGCTCTTGAAGCTGTTTTGAGATCCAATCCTTTCATTTTTATAACTCAAAAAGATTTATACCGTGCAGTATTTGTTGATTCAACAAATACCAAAAGCAAGCATGAGTTTATGAAGTTCATTAAGAGAACCCGGTATAAAAAAATTGCCGGAACAAAAATATTTTGCCTGAACGGCACCACAGAAAAGATTTCACAATGGATAATGGAAGAGGATCTTCCCGATCATGAAATATCGGAATTTGAACTGTCAGGGAATCATCGTCAATAAGAGTCAATGCAGTATTCATCCGAATAATTTATAAGTACTAATCTAAATATAAGTAAGTTA
>CAYQXY010000051.1:0-33375 GCA_964421595.1 uncultured Bacteroidales bacterium
CTAAAAACCGTGAACTCGCTGCGCTCAAACAGCACGGTTTTCTTAACGAAAAAACATTTATTTTCTTAACGGCTTTTTCCTAGGCGGAATACTCCAATGTTATAAATAATAAGCTTCATAATAATACTTGGCACTTCAAACAGACCTCAAGGACAATTCTTAACCTTAAAATGCCATGCTTTAGGAAGAAAACCGTTTCAATCAACTATTGCAACAACTCCAATTACCACACATTTTATCCAAACAAAACTAACGGTAACCAAAAAATGGCTCGCATTACAGCCCGTGCCGATTAATGACAAGTAACCTCTCAACAATATGCAAAAATCTTTGTTATACAATCCGATATGGTTATTCAATATCCTGGCAGCTTACATAATCACGGAAAACAAAATACATTCAATGCGCTGTTAGTCAAATCATTAATCATAATAATATTGTATCAGAATTAATTATATTCATAGAATTAAATCAAAATCAAAAAATTATGTCAAAAACAAAATGGACAATCGATCCTGTTCACAGTGAGATTCAATTTAAGGTAAAACATCTGATGATAACCACTGTAACCGGCCACTTCAAGGAGGTTAATGCCACTGTTGAATCCGAAGAACCTGATTTTTCAGATGCGGATGTTTATTTTGAAGCCAAAACAGCTTCATTAAGTACAAATGATGAAAAACGAGACGATCATCTGCGGAGCGGAGACTTCTTCGATGCGGAAAAATATCCGGTCCTCAAATTCCAGTCCACATCCCTTAAAAAAAGAGATGATGCAGGAGTTTACAATGTTACAGGAAACCTTACCATCAAAGATGTAACCAAACCGGCAACACTTGTTGCGGAATTTGGCGGAATTCAGAAGGATCCCTGGGGCAACCATAAGGCCGGGTTCAGCGTTCACGGTAAAATCAACAGGAAAGACTGGGGCCTGAACTGGAATGCAGCCCTGGAAAGCGGAGGCGTTCTCGTTAGCGATGAAGTACGTATATTCTGTGAACTTCAATTCACCCGGGAGGTTTAAAAATACAAATCCATCTGCAAAGGATGGTTGTTTTAAGCCGGATTCCTGATTAGGTTGAGTACAATGTTCGTTTTAAAATGTAAAAAAATACATTGAATATCTGGAATTTAATCCTTTCCGATAGCGCAAGAAATAAATAAAAAAAATCCTGGATATATTATGTGTTCTCCTTCCAATGTCTAAATTTGCAGCATTATTCCAGGAATGCTGCCACTATGTTTAAACCTGCCCTATTTACTGTTCTTAAAGAAGGTTATTCACAGAAAACCTTTAAATCAGATCTGACTGCCGGAATTATTGTCGGAATTGTAGCGGTTCCGCTTGCAATTGCATTTGCCATTGCTTCTGGCGTTTCACCTGAGATGGGTCTGTATACAATCATTACAGGGGGATTCATAATTTCTGCATTTGGCGGAAGCAGGGTACAGATCGGAGGTCCGACAGGTGCATTTATTATTATTGTTTTTGGCATTGTTCAGCAATATGGGGTGCCTGGACTGACTATTGCAACTATTATGGCAGGTCTCATGCTTATATTGATGGGGCTTTTGCGAATGGGCAGTGTCATTAAGTTTGTCCCCTACCCTCTTGTCGTTGGATTCACCAGCGGAATTGCTCTTATTATCTTTTCGTCTCAGGTAAATGATCTTCTCGGTCTCGGGGTTGAATCGGTCCCTTCCGGTTTTATAGAAAAGTGGCTAGTATTTATTATTAACTGGCACTCAGTAAACTTTTATTCAGCAGCGATAGGAGCTTTCACTATTCTTACTTATTTGTACTTTTCACGAATAACCCATAGGATACCGGGATCTCTTGTTGCAATTATTGTTTCTACCCTGATTGTACTCCTGTTCAATCTTCCGGTTGAAACCATTGAGAGCCGGTTTGGGGAAATACCTGCTTCGCTTCCCCGTTTGCAAATCCCTATAATTAACTATGAACTGGTTAGATCACTTATCGGACCAGCATTTACTATAGCACTTCTGGGAGGAATAGAATCGCTGCTGTCAGCAGTGGTTGCTGATGGAATGACAGGGACCAGGCATAAATCAAATACAGAACTTATCGCCCAGGGTGGGGCAAATATCTTATCTGCCTTATTCGGAGGCATTCCTGCAACGGGTGCCATAGCCCGTACTGCCACCAATATCAAGAGTGGCGGGAAAACCCCCATAGCTGGAATAGTTCATGTCATAACTGTTTTGCTGATTGTTATCTTTGCGGGGCGGTGGGCGAAACTTATTCCAATGCCATGCCTTGCCGGTATACTTGTTGTCGTTGCTTATAATATGAGTGAGTGGAGATCATTTCTTGCACTTAGCAGGGGCCCAAGGTATGATGTGCTTGTGCTTATAACCACCTTTCTAATAACGGTAATTGTCGATCTTGCACTCGCAATTCAAATTGGGATGGTTTTATCAGCATTCTTATTCATGCATCGGATGGCAGTGATAAGCAAGGTTGATGTCATAACATCCCAGTTGAACAGTGATGAGGAAGATAAGGATGATTCCAACTCCACAACAAGATACTTCATACCTGAAGGAGTAGAGATCTATGAAGTGAACGGACCTCTTTTTTTCGGAGCAGCTCTTAAATTTAAGGAGTCTATGAGATTTGTTGAGAGAAAACCAAAGATACTTGTAATACGTATGCGGAATGTACCTGCAATAGATGGTACCGGCTTGCATACTTTAGGCGAACTTATCAAAAATCTGCAGCATTCTGGTGTTAAAATAATCCTTTCCGGTGTCCAGAAACCTGTATATGATGAACTACAAAAGTCAAGACTGCTTTTCAGGGTAGGAAAGAAGAATGTCCTTCCACTTATGGAACAGGCCATGCAGCGCGTTTACGAAATTACCGGGAAGAATGATGAAATTGGTTAAAACCGGAGACTAAATACTGTTTCTGAATCTGTTGATGAGACTTCAATATTACCTCTGTGAAGCCGCATTACCTGCCGGGTAAAACTCAGTCCGATACCAGATCCTTTTTCCTTTGTTGAAAAAAACGGAACAAAAATCTTATCCATCACTTCAGGAGGAATTGCCGGACCATTATTGGCAACCTGCAAACGGATAGATTCTCCGTTGTTTTCAGCCAGCCTCAGATCAACAATCCTTTCAGGCCTATCATCGAAGCATTCAATGGCATTTTTCACAAGATTTATTAATATTTGTTCAATCAGTTTTTTGTCTGCCCTTATTATTGTTTCGGGGTCAATTTTATTCACCGTTATCCTGACACCGGCATCAATTGCCTCTTTATTCATTAGCTGATATACGTCCCTGAAAATCTCATTTACCTTTATAACAGAAATATTCAATTCGGGGATTTTAGTGAGTTTTCTGTAGCTTCCTACAAAATCAATCAACCCTCTGCTCCGGGTTTCAATAATTCTAAGTGCATTTTTTGTATCCTCAAAAAGTGATTCATCATTTGGTGTTGATAATCCGTCCGACTGACTGAATCGCCAGTTCAGGGTAGATGAAAGTGAAGAAAGCGGGGCGACAGAATTCATAATTTCATGGGTCAGGACCCTGATTAGCTTCTGCCAGGAATCAAGTTCATTATCCTCCAGCTGAGTTTTAATATTCTGAAAACTTATCAGGCTGATCTTCCTGCCCTCTATTACAAATCTGGAAGACCTGAATGTGATTGGTACAATCTCCCCTCTTACCGGAATCCTCTTTAGTCTTTCCATTCCGGGTTGTAGCCCTGAAATGAAATCGTTTAAGCCCGGCTCAACATTATCCAGCTTGCCTACATGCCCGGGATTCCTTATCCCGGTAATTTTTACGGCAGCTTTATTCCACAATTCTACATGACCGCCATTTTCTGTCGCAAGAACACCTACATCGATATTTTCAATTACAAACTGAAGATATTGCCATTGCACCTCCTTCTCTCTTTTAACACTTGAAATTATCTCATTGATCTCATGAAAATAATCATTGAGTTTGATAAAACTCTTATCCTTATTCATGTCTGAAAAAGAGATGGCAAGGTTTTGTTCGCGGACTGACATCAGGAAATCTTCCAGGTTGCGGTTAATTTTTCCGATATAATATATCAAATAGGCCAGTTGCAATAAAAAGATCATGGAAAGTGATATATAGCTGAACAAAAACCCCCGGCCTGAAACAATCAGCGGAACGAAAAGCAATCCCGTGAATGCAATCAGCAGGATTCTGACGACTATGTTTATATAGAAACGTCTATAAACCATATTTCTCCATCTTTTTATACAATGTCGGGCGTGAAACTCCCAACTCCCTGGCTGTTTCACTTAAATTACCGGCATTCTTCCTTAAGGCCCTTGATACAGCCTCTTTTTCAATAACTTCCAGGTTCAATTGTGCAAACCGGTAACTATCACCCGGAATGGTATCCCTCATGAATAGATCGGCCACGGTTAATTTTTCTGATTTGGAAAGTATTACCCCTTTCTCGATAGTGTGTTCCAGCTCACGGATATTCCCGGGCCAGGTATGCTGCATAAGCCTTAATTCAGCAGATGGATCAATAGATAGGCCGGGTTTATCATATTTTCTGGCAAATCTTTTCAAAAAGTGTTCAGTAAGTTCAGGTATGTCTTCCAGTCTTTCACGCAATGGAGGTATTTCCACCTGTATTGTGTTTATACGATACAGAAGGTCTTCCCTGAATTCCCCGTTCTTTACCATTTCATCTATATTCCTGTTGGTTGCTGAGATCAGTCTGATATCGACATTAACCGATCTGTTTGAACCCACTCTCGTTACGGTTCGGTTTTGAAGTGCGGCAAGCAGCTTGGACTGGGAAGCCGGTGCTATATTCCCTATCTCGTCCAGGAAAAGGGTTCCTCCGTTAGCGGCTTCAAACCTTCCGGCTCTGTCTTCCTTTGCGTCGGTGAATGCACCCCTTACATGCCCGAAAATTTCGCTCTCAAACAATGTTTCACTTATTGAGCCAAGATCAACAGAGATAAAGACTTTTGCCGATCTGGATGATAGCCGGTGGAGTTCGCGTGCGATCAGTTCCTTTCCTGTGCCATTTTCACCGAGAATCAAAACATTTGCATCGGTAACTGCAACCTGATTTACCAGTTGCAACACCTTCTTCATGGCATCAGAAGAACCAATGATAACCTTGAATTTACTGTCAAGCTCAGACCTTAAAAGGTTCTGTGTTTCCTGCAAATTTCTGATTTCCAGCTTCGACTGCCTGAGCCTGAATGCCGAATTTATTGTTGATATAAGCTTGTCATTGTCCCATGGTTTTAGAACAAAATCGGTAGCCCCCTCTTTCATTGCCCTTACTGCCAGATCAACATCACCATATGCAGTAAAGAGAACAACGACTGCTCCCGGATCGTTTTCAAGTATCTGTCTCAGCCAGTAAAAACCTTCATTGCCGGTATTAAGTCCTGCTGAAAAATTCATATCAAGCAGGATTACATCATAATCAAAACTTCTGAGCATTTCCGGGATAAGATTAGGGTTTCTAACTGTATCTACCCTGGAATATTCAAACTTAAGAAACATTTCAAGTGAATCGAGAACATCCTGATTATCATCTGCCACCAGAATTCTGCCGTTTAACCTGGCCATAAAGTTTAAGATTTACTAATTAGAATGGTACATATAATAACGCAAGTTAGTTTTTCTGAAATACTTTGTAAAGAAAATTTACAGCAATTGTAAACATTTCTTACATACAAATTTGAATAACCTGCAAATATTGTTTCTAATAACCTGATTATCTTAACATAATGATTCATGGCATATGATTTGGTTAATCAGTTTTCAGATACAATTAATAATTTGATATTTTTACTAATTAATACCCGGAAATCATGTTCAGAAATTATCTTAAAGTTGCCCTGCGTAATCTTATAAGAGAAAGAGGATATGCGATTATCAATATTGCAGGACTTACTATTGGAATCGCAAGTTGCATACTCATATTACTATTTATTACAAATGAACTGACCTATGACCGTCACCATGAAAGAGCCGACAGGATATACAGGATTGGAGTAGAAGCAATGTTTGGCGACAGCCATTTCTTCTCTTCATACACTTCGGGTGCTATGAAGGATGCCCTCGATTATGAATTCAGTGAGGTGGAGCACTCAACAAGGCTGTCGTATCTCTCACGTCCGGTGGTTAAGCTCGGAGACAAAACTTTTGTCGAGGAAAAATTTTTCTATGCAGATTCGAATTTTTTTGATGTATTCTCGGTTCCGCTTATTTCAGGAGATCCTGCTACGGCACTTAGCAGTCCGAATTCAATGGTTATAAGCAGTGAAACAGCCAGAAGATATTTTGGCAATGAGAATCCAATAGGCAAAAATCTTCAGGTAAATGAACGGAAGAATATGGTGATTACTGGTGTTATGGAAAATTTTCCCAACAATTCTCATTTTAAGTGCGATTTTATAGGTTCACTGGAAACAATAAGAAACAATCGTGCTGGTTACTGGGAATACTGGACAAATAATGAACTATACACCTACATTCTTCTTGATGAAAAATCTGAACTATCGGGGTTTGAAAATAAAATCCAGGAACTTGTCTATAAATATGTTGGTCCCGAAGTTGAAAAAGTGATGGGAATTGATCTTGAGACTTTTGAAGCCGGAGGTGGCAGATACCAGTTTTTCCTTGAACATCTTCCCGATATATATCTTCATTCCAAAGCTGACCACCAGATAATTCCCGGAGGAAATACTTCTTACATATATTTCTTTTCAATAATTGCATTTTTCATTCTGATAATTGCCTGCATAAATTTTATGAATATGGCAACTGCCCGTTATGCCAACAGGGCCAGGGAGGTTGGAGTCAGAAAAGTTGTTGGCAGTACAAGAGGGCAACTCATGCAACAGTTCCTTACCGAATCGGTGCTGATCAGTTTAATAGCAATAATTTTTGCGATGACAATTGTTGAACTGGTCCTCCCCTACTTCAACCAGCTAACACAAAAGGATCTGCACATGTCATACATTAATAACTGGGCCGTATTGCCAATGTTAGTATTATTCGGTGTTCTGGTTGGGATAATTGCAGGCAGTTATCCTGCATTTTTTCTCTCTTCATTCAAACCTGTAAGTGTTCTAAAAGCACAGGTAAGATCAGGAGTTACCAGCAATGCCCTAAGGAAGATACTGGTAGTTGTACAGTTTACTATAACAATTGCATTGCTGACGGGAACCTTCCTTGTATCTGAACAGCTTGATTACTGGCAATCAAGAGACCAGGGATATGATAAGGAAGGGATATTGATTATCAAGCGTACAAATATGCTTGGAGAACAGCAACAGGCATTCAGGAATGAGATTTTACAAAACAAAGGAATAATAAATGCCAGCTATTGCAGTTCAGTTCCGGGATATAGTTTTGGCGGGACATCGTTGCACAGGCATGGAGCATCAGCCGAGGAACTGGTGCAGACAGGCCATATGCACGCAGATGAATACTATCTCGAAACTCTCGGCATGGAAATGGCGAAAGGCAGGTTTTTTTCTGACGAATTTGGTACCGATACCGATGCTGTTGTAGTAAATGAATCATTTGTTAGAATAATGGGCCTTGATGATCCAGTTAACCAAAGTGTAGTGTTTGGTCATCTGAATTTGACCAGCCCGGTTATAGGAGTCCTGAAGAATGCAAATTTCGAATCGATGCACAGGAGTATTCGCCCGATGACTATAAGTAAGCTTGACGGAATAGGGTGGTTGATGGCTGTAAGGATGGGAAATGAAGATGTGCCTGCACAGATATCCTTTCTTGAGGAAAACTGGAAATCATTTGCGCCAGATTCACCATTCATATATTCATTTCTGGAAAATGATCTAATGGAATTATACTCACAGGAAATGAGGACAGGGCGCATATTTACTGTTTTTTCAGTGCTGGCAATTTTTATAGCCTGTCTGGGACTTCTGGGTATGGCCTCTTTCACCGCTGAAAAACGCACAAAGGAAATAGGAATAAGAAAGGCAATGGGTGCTCCGGTTGCGTCAATATACACTCTGCTTACCAAAGAAATAGTCTACCTGGTTGTTTTTGCAACTTTAATTGCATGGCCTTTGACCTGGTATGTAATGAACATCTGGCTGGATAATTTCGTCTACAGAATAGATCCCGGATTAATGACTTTTGTATTAAGTACCCTCATTGCATTTATTATAGCAGTGCTAACAGTTAGCTACCAGGCAAGGAAAGCAGCAATCGCAAATCCGGTTAATTCATTGAAATACGAATAATTGGAATTTGCAATTCCAATTACAGGCAATCAGCTGATCTTCAGTGGAATCCATCTGATGAATCACCCATATAGCCCGGAACACAAATAGCAATTATTTATCAATGGGTGATTCATCCCTGGCAACCACTTCACCAGACAATATATCTTACCGGTATTCGGACTGATAGCATTTAATTAATCAGATTAAAACACATAAAATTTCATTGTCCGGCACAGCATAATATGCCGGACAATGAAATTTACTTACTTCTGCTATGGCAAACCTGGTGAACTTAAAAGCTTTGTGTGGAGCAACCAGATACTAAAATAACCCGGGCAAATCAGATCATTGCTCCCAGGATCATTTCTACTACTGAAAGAAATTCAACAAGGGTTATACCTTCATAACCCTCACCAACACTCGGACTGGCGGTATGAACAATAACAAGTTCCTTATCAGGAATAATATACAAATACTGTCCTCCTTCACCCATCCCGTAAAAAGCCTTGTTTTCATCATCAATCCACCAGTAATAACCGTAGTGCATATTTGTGGCTGTCTGGTCGGCCCCTATTTTAGGCTTTGTTGAAACTGTTATCCACTCATCCGATAAAACCCTTGTGTCATTCCAGATGCCTTTCTGCAGACAAAACTGACCAATTCGGGCGATATCCCTCGGTTTCAGATGCAGCCCCATGCCTCCGATATGCAATCCGTCAGCGTGCTTTTCCCAAATGAAATCATTAATTCCAAGCTGGTTAAAAAATGCATTGACAATTGAATCAGTATTCCCGTTCCCCGTAGTATTACCGATCAGGCCAGTCACTAGCTGCGGAGTCCCGTGGCTATAAAAAAAATGTGTACCTGCCGCAGAGGTCAGTGACCTGGCCAGAACAATCCTCATACTGCTGGGAAACCTTGAACTGTTAAACAGGTTTATGGTGTGCTTTTCATTGTCCCATTCAAGTCCGGTTGTCATGGTTAGCAGATGTTCAACTGTAATTTCCCGTTTATCCCTGTCGCCGTCAAAATAGCCGGGAATGATATTAAAAAGTGTATCATCCAGTTTAAAATGTCCATTGTCCAAAGCCATTCCGGCCAACAGGGAGGTCACACTTTTCGTAATCCCCTGAACACCATTTTTCCTTTCTATGTCATTTACATTGTTAAAATAGGATTCCGAAACGATTTTCCCGTCTTTAACAATCAGAAGTGAACGAGAGGTAATGAAATTGTCGTGGCTGAACATCATTTCATATACATCATTTAACAGACCAGGGTTAAAACCTGCCTCCCCGGGACTCGACACTACCCACCCGTCATTTAGATTTTTTGGCTCAAAGTTAATATCTGTCTTTATTTCACCTTCCTTCAGACATGAAGCGAGAAAAAAGAGGGTCACGATAAATATGGCTGTACAACCGATACTATTTCTCATCAGAATGCTTTATTAAATCTTATATTTTCATATTTAATATGTATCACAATAAATGGTTGCGCTGGACTAAACATCAGTATACTATGTATCTGTATACCGGAAATTTAAAATTACCAAACTAAAGAATCGATAAATAACCTTAGGAACAAACTGTTTGACAGATATATTACCGGCTCGGGCTTTGTAAACCTTGCAAAGTCAAGCTCATATCCCAGACTGAAAGATCTTTTCCTTGTTCTGGAAAGATCTATGAGAAGAGTAGCATTTACAGCCTGCATTGTATTCCAGGTTGAAAACCCAATATTTTCATGCAGTCGTTTCATGTATTCACCAAAGCCTGGCAGT
Source organism: uncultured Bacteroidales bacterium (assembly GCA_964421595.1). Classification (GTDB taxonomy): domain Bacteria; phylum Bacteroidota; class Bacteroidia; order Bacteroidales; family PUMT01; genus PXAP01. Next base: position 10,045 of record CAYQXY010000051.1, read on the forward strand.
TGAAAACTATAGTGATTATCATCAGAGGGACGTGAAGAAACCCCGGCAATCGGGAATCTCAATTCAAACAGTCCTCTTCTTTTCTCCCCGACTTCCATATCGAAGAAATAATGAAAGTCAACTGTATATGAAGTAGCCCAGTACAGGTGATCCGGATCTTCATTTAAAAATCTGTACATTCTGGAGGTGGCAGAAAAACTGCCACCAAAATACGATAATGAATTTTCGGTTGAAAGATCATTCACAAGATAAGTAACACCAACAACAATCTCTGGCCTCAGATAGACAGCATTAAAACCAAGGCTGTTCTGTATATAATCACCACTTGCACCTATATTAAGATGCCTCCTGATATTATCATAACTCCTGACCGATGAGATCATTATCTCTCCGCCCGGACCACTGTAATTCAGTGGAGAAAACTGTGCATCATTTAACTGTAACCAGTGCATATTAAGAACCAGACCGGCCGATCTGGTTTCCAGGGACTTTCTGAAAGGTGGCTGTGAATAAGCCTCACTCATAAACAGCACCCCGATTAAGATAATTAAGATATATAGCTTCATAAAACCAGTTCCTTTGGCATTCATAAATGCATACGAAAAGAACTCTGTTTTTGTTTTAAAAAACTATGGTTATTAAACTATTCCGGGTAATTGGATGGATTGCAAATACCTTTTCGGGTCATATATTTTGCCCGGGTGTAGTGGAATGTGCCCTGCTTCGGGAGATTCGTACGAATTTAGTATATAGAAGCTTGAAATTAAGGTATATTGCCATTTAATCCAAGCCTTCTGATATCCATATCCTTGCTGTATTTAACGATAGATATACCGTTGTTCTCGAATCCGTTACGATAGTCGGATTTCCGAAAAAGGAAATCGGCATGCAACAACTCTGTCCTTATTACTGGCAGGCATTCCCTGAAATCAGGGCCATAATTTTTCATTGCCTGGAGAAAATAGAACATTATATCATAGCCCTGAAATCCGTATTGGGATGGTTCAGTATTGTATTTATCTCTGAATTTCTTCAAGAAGTGCTTAACTTCTGCATCGTTGTAATCAACAAAAAACGGAGATGCAAAATGAAGTTCCATATTGTGCAGGTATTCTACGTCAATATTAGGAAATCTCTGCCAGTCATTAAGTCCGAATATTGTTATATCATATTTTCTGGAAAGTACATTAAGCCGGATAAGCGCATCTGAAACAAAAGCCTGGTCAGTAGATGGAAGAATTACTATATTCTTCTCACCGGCTACCAGCGATTGTTCAATGTTGACATTTATATCGCCGAAAACAAGCTCTTTGAATATCAGATTATCAAAATTTGAACTATAGGAAATGTGCCTGTAGATATTTCTTTTGAAAGCTTCAACCATATTCATTTCATACGGATCATTTTTGTGTATTAATACAAAATTGGAACTATGAAAATTAGAAATAAAAACTGAAGCCTGCTCCAACTCGACTGCAGGCGAGGGTGTTACCTGGAACAAATAGGGATTATCGGTAAGAAGGTCGCTTCTTGAAGTAAGTGGAGAAATTATATTCACCTGGTTCCGGCGGGCCCAATCTGAGGCAACCCTCATATTTTCAGGATAAACAGGACCAATAATAAGATCGGTGTTCCGGAATTCAGGCTGTTGCATAATAGCCCTTACTTTGTCAGGGTTTCTTTCAGTATCATAAACATTAAGATTTACAGAAACTCCTGCTCTGACAAGAGAATCAACCGCAAGCATGGCGCCTTCATAAAATTCCAAAAAGGGAACAGTCTGCTGGTACAGCACCGAATCAGTTTTTACATGATCGGGGTATTGCTGCATGGCAACCTCAGGATCGAGATCTTCTGGTAATTCAACCGGATAATTTCTATCATAGAAAAAAGGCAACATTAATGCAACATTAAAGGGCCTGTTGTAAGCACGATAATCAAACCGTAAACACTCTGCATTAATTACCAGCTCCTCTTCAGCGAGATCGGTCTCTTCGGGACTGGCAAATACAAATTCACCTGACATGTCACCAAGATCATCCTGGTCGACATATTCTTCAACGTTTCTGGGAATTTTGATAAACTCACCATATTTTAATCCCCAGATAAGTTTATTATTTACTCTTCTCAGAACCCGCACCGGAACATCATACTCCCTGGAAAGTGAGTACAGCGTTTCTCCCCGGTCAACTTTATGGTGAATATATTTATCATCCTCAGCGGGGAAACCTTCACGTGTTATATAAACCTTATTTCCGGGAATTCTCACCACCTGTTTGATATTAAGTCCATCTTCCACGCCGGGATTCAGCCTTACGATCTCATCAATTTCCACATTGTAGGTACGTGAAAGAAAGAACAGGGTCTGTCCCTGCTCCACAGTGTGATAAATATAATCTCCTGATTCTTCACTGACGGGAGTTACAGGTTCTGCTGACTCAGGCATAAAAGGTATTTTCAGAGCCTGCCCTGCCTGTAACCCGATATAGGCATTTGGATTCTCAAGAAGAATGTCCTTCTGAGGAACATTGTATGCACGGCTGATTGAGTAAAGAGTTTGCCCCGGCCGGATAATATGTATGTAATAAACCTTTCTGTCAATGACCACCTTATCGGTTGCTCTCTCCACTTCAACTGGTATAGTCTGGGAGAGAAGAGAAAGCGTAATTAGATTAAGCAGGAGAAATAAACTGAAAAGTCTTGGATACATAAAATAATGTTATATTAATTGTATTACTATCTTTCAATATAAACGGAACAAAATTAAGAAAGTAATACAAAAGAAATCTCTTTTTATAATTTATTAATTATCTCTTAATACATACTCATCATACTCCAGCTCAAACCTGAGTTTATGTTTGGACTCCTCAATTGCCAGGGAAAGAAACAGGGCCTTCATTTCCTTGTCGGAAGCTTTCTCAGATAAGTCAGTATAAAGCTTAAAAGCAGCCTTTTCCCTTTTAATTGCAAGTACCAGTGTATCCCTGTAACTCATCCCGGGAGATGGTTTAATGCTGACAAGATAATCGCCTATTTTTAAATCATTCACAGCTTCCGGCGTCATCTGGTATAATCCCTGCTCCTTTATTTTGGTTAGCCGTGCCTTATGTTCAATCTCCTCCCGCGCAAACTTTTCAAATACCTGTTGCATATCAGGAGTAAGAGCATTCTTCGCCAGTTCCTTATAGAAGTTTACTGCATCCTGCTCGAGACCGATGGCAAACTCCAGGATATCATCAACAGAAGTAAACTCTTTCATGATTCATAGATTTATTGGAAAATTTTCAGACTGATCTTTTCTGACAGTTTTAAGATTGTATGATATTTACAACCTTTCACTCTGATATAATGTCCTGTTTTTATATATTTAATACGGCACCAACCGGTTTTAAAACAATCACTTTGTCTGCAAAACAAACCGGTCTTCTTATGCCTGATCTATAATCCCCGGACATAATTATCATTATGTAATATTACTCATTTCCTTTATTAAAGTCAAACTTTGGTCTCAGGGTTTAATGAATCTTCAAACTGGTCATCAAACCTCTTCACCAGGTGATCGCACCCATGGTTAAACAAACGCCTTGTATTATCCTCCCCCGTAACCCTCAGGTAATGACTTCTGTCGATGTCGACATGGGCAAGTACAGAAAAAATTTCCATCCTTACATCTTCCATGCTCATTTTATCACCTGCACCCATTACCTTAAGAAGCATCAGCAACTGTTGTAAACCCGACATCTCAATACCAGGCTCAATTTGTCTGTCATACTGCTGTATCACCCTTGAAGTGTTACTGTAGCTTCCACCTGTTTCCACCGGAAGGGAAGAAGGCAAAACAAGGTCAGCTGCCGCGGCAGTTTGGCTCATAGAATACTCCTGTACCATTATAAATCCTGGTTTTTCAAACCATCTGCCGGCCATTTGCCTGTCTGTTGCACAACCCAGCGGATCCTCCCCAAAAATAAACATGTTCTTTATTTCTCCGTCTTCAAGCATATCAAAATGATCCTTGCCTGTAGCCTCAGGAAGATCATCAATCTCCCATAACTCACGCAAATGAACTGTCATATTAATATTATCAGCGCATACACCTCCCGGAAGAATGCCCGGGAAGATGCCCATATCGAATAAGCCGCTTGAATTGTTTTTTTCTTTCAGTGCTATAAGTCCCATTGACGTCTTTCCTGCTTTTCCGGTAAGAACCGAAAGATTTATCAGTTCAAGGCTCGCGTTTGAAGAAACCTCCTTTTCAGAAAATATTATTACTGCATTCATCTCATTATTATATTGCAGGGCAAACTCCTCAAACTTTTCCCTGGACCCAAATCCTGAAGCTTCAAGCAGATCATCAAAGCTCTCAGCCAGAATACTTTCCCTGTACTTTTCAAAGCCGCTGACTTTACCGGATATAAACATCCTGTTTTCAAGTTTATGATCCAGGTAAAAATGGTTCAGGGCTTTAATAAAACTATAGTACGATTTCACTCTCCACACCTTGTCTGCATTGTGTTCAGCTGAAGAAGCTTCTTTTGTTGTAATGATCTCAACAGGAATACCTTCCGAATTACGGAGTTTATTTATAGTATAACCGGTAACAGCATTATCATTATTGATTTCCGATCCCAGCAGGTATATTTTCGACGTGCCTTTGAGCTGATCAGGTAAAATGCCGGAAACTGAATTATACCGGTACCCCTCACCACGGGAGAGATAATGAAAACTGTTGATGTTAGCGGTCCCGGCACCTGCCCTTGCAAGCTTCTGGATGAGGAACAACTCTTCATTTGAGAGCCTTGCGCCTGCATAAAATGCGTTTTGTCGGGGACTAACAGACAGTATCTTTTCCTTAATCAGTTCAAAGGCCTCATTGAAGGATATTTCAACGAATTCACCGTTTACCTTCAAAAGGGGCCGGGTAATCCGCTTTTTGTCATTCAGATACTGGTATCCAAAACGCGCATAACGGCAAATATTCCCCTCCCTGTTTATCAGTCCCTCCTTACCTGTAACCCTTATTACAAAATTGCCCTTATGGTGGATGTTGATTGCACATCCAACTGAACAATAATTGCAGATCGTTGTCATTGTGTCCCATTTCACCGGGGCAGGTTTGAACGTGACATTCTCAGTTATTGCACCTGTCGGACAAGCAGAAATGCACATGCCACATGATTCACATCGGGTATCCAGCAGCGAATCGCCCAGCGCAGGAGCCACACAGGTATCAAACCCCCTGTTTACCAGTCCCAGAGCATTTGCCCCGACTATTTCATTGCAAATACGCACACAACGGGCGCACAGAATGCATTTATTGTTGTCAATTTCAATAAAAGGGTGAGAATGATCAGTCTCATATGCTGAAAAGTTTCCCTTAAACCTTTTCTGTTCAGCTCCATATTCCGTTGAAAGCTTCTTCAGATCACATGTGTACAATTCAGAACATCCGCATTCAAGGCATCTGGAAGTCTCCGATAATGCAACTTCCTCATTTTCATAACCAAGCTCAACCTCCTCAAAATTATTTCTCAATTCAGGGTCCAGCACAGGCATCTCCTGCCTGAACTGTTTTCTGTAACGATCAGCCAGAAGGTCGGCTGTAAAGGGTTTGAAATTTTCTTTTTTGCTAAGGAATTCGGCCTTTGCCGGTTCAGGCTTCATTCCTGAAAGATACTGGTGGCAACTTCCTGATGCAATCCCTGCCTGTGCTACTGCCTCAATTATTGTTGCAGGGCCGGAAACTCCGTCGCCTGCAGCAAACACGTTTTCAATCCCTGTCTGCAGAGTAAGTTTATCTGCAACTATATCTCCCCATCTGTTTACTTCCAGTTTGCCTGATCCCGAATTGGTATTAATATCGTCAAGAAAATCGACCTCAGTGCTCTGACCAATTGCTGCAAGAATATAGTCGAGTTCGATATCAAACTCCGAACCCTCTACCGGCACAGGGCGGCGCCTTCCTGATGCATCGGGCTCGCCAAGTTCCATCCTGACACAGGTAACCGAACTCACTGCCCCTTTTTCATTTTTATTGACACTTATCGGGTTGGTGAGGAACATGTATTCAACTCCCTCAATCTTCGACTCATGTATCTCTATAGGATTTGCAGGCATCTCCGTTTCTGTGCGCCTGTAAAGAACATAAACTTTTTCTGCACCACACCTCAATGAAGTCCGGCAACAGTCCATTGCAGTATTTCCTCCACCTACAACAGCAACCTTTTTGCCTTTAAAATTGTAACGCTGACCTGTCATCTCCATGTTACGAAGAAAATCTATCCCCGAAAAGACGCCTTCAGCATCTTCCCCCTTACATCCAAGCAGTGTTCCCCGCTGAGAACCGATAGTCAGTATTACAGCATCAAATCCTGCTTTAATTTCTGAATAACTCAGATCTGCTCCAAGGCGTCTGTTAAACCAGATGTTGACTCCCAGATCGGTTATCGACTCAATCTCTTTTAAAAGTATATCATTTGGAAGCCGGTATTCAGGGATACCATAACGAAGCCATCCGCCTGCATGCGGACTCGCTTCAAAAATATCACACTGGTGTCCTTTTTGCTGAAGGAACCATGCAGCTGTCAATCCACCTGGCCCGGCACCGATTATTGCAACTTTTTTCCCGGTTGGTTCTGCAACTGAAGGAAGATACCTGAGCCCGGATGACATCTCCCGGTCTGAAGCAAATCGCTTCAGGTAATCAATACCCACGGCATTTCCTTCGTCCAGCAGGTTACGCCTGCATGCTGCTTCACAAGGCCTGACACAAACCCTGCCACAAATTGCAGAGAGGGGATTTACCTCCTTGATAAGAGCAACCGCCTCTGTATGTAAACCTTTCTCAATAAGCGAAATATAACCCTGAACATCTACTCCTGCAGGACATGTTAATTTGCACGGGGCCACACAGTCGGCGTAATGATTGCTTGCTATCAGTTCCAGGGCTGTTTTCCTGGCTTTCCTTACCTTTTCGTTATCGGTATGTATTGCCATTCCCTCTGTCACTTTCGTGGAACATGCAGGCTGCAGTCCGCGCATCCCTTCGACCTCTACCACACACACATAGCAGGATGAGAAAGGATCCAGCCTTGGATCATTGCAAAGAGTTGGTATAGCAATCCCGTTAGAACCGGCAAGGTCAAGTATAGTCTGGCCTGTGCTGCCTGAAATGCTCCTGCCATTAAGAATGATATTAATTTTTTCCGAATCTTGCATAGCTGATGATCTGATTATATATAAAATATTTTTGCAAGTCTATGATAAAAACTGACCGATCATCCAATCTCTTTTCGTTGCTTTATCAAGCCGTCAGATAAGTGATCTGTCCTGTTTTTTATTATGTGATTAGCAATTTATCCAAAGTGGTATCAATTACTCCTGTATTCCTTTATCAATAAATAGAGATCGCTTTGAAATTGCATTTAGAGTAGCAGATGCCACACTTTATACACAGGTCCTGATCTATGAAATGCACCTGTTTTCTCTCTCCCCTTATTGCATCAACCGGACAGTTTCTGGCACAAACAGTGCAGCCGGTGCAGTTTTTCTCATCAACCTCATAGGTCAGAAGCTTTTTACATGCCTTTGCAGGACATTTTCGGTGATTAATGTGTGCCTCATATTCGTCCCGAAAATACCTGATCGTTGTCAGAACCGGATTCGGAGCGGTCTGTCCGAGTCCGCACAACGAACTGTCTTTTATCTGATGAGCGAGATATTCAAGATCCTGCAAATCACCTTCGCGTCCTTCTCCTTCTGTAATACGTGTAAGTATTTCGAGCATCCGCAGCGTTCCTATCCTGCAAAAAGTGCATTTACCACAAGACTCCTTTCCGGTGAATTCCAGGAAAAACCTTGCAATGTCGACCATGCATGTACTCTCATCCATGACAACCATCCCTCCTGATCCCATTATTGCCCCGGTTGCATTTACCGAATCGTAGTCCACAATGGTATCTGACAGGCTGGCCGGGATGCATCCTCCTGAAGGACCACCAAGCTGGACAGCCTTAAACGTTTTATCGCCAGGAATACCTCCCCCGAGTTTAAATACAATATCCCTTATTGTTATTCCCATGGGGACCTCAACGAGTCCACCGTGCCTGATCTTACCGGCCAGGGCAAAAACCTTTGTACCTTTGCTCTTTTCGGTGCCATATGCTGAATATGCCCTGGCACCATTTGCCATGATCCATGGTATATTGGCGAAAGTTTCGACGTTATTAATATTGGTGGGCTTTTTCCATAAACCTGAAACCGCAGGAAACGGGGGTCTGCGCCTGGGCATACCTCTTTCTCCTTCAACAGATGCCATCAGTGCAGTTTCTTCACCACATACGAATGCACCGGCACCCTCCTTTACCGAAATATCAAATGAAAGTTTGTCATTACCCAGTATCCCCTTTCCAAGGTATCCTCTTTCCCTCGCCTGACCAATTGCTATGTCAAGTCTTTTGAGGGCAAGCGGATATTCGGCCCGGCAATATATTATCCCGGCAGTAGCTTCAACGGCAAGTGCAGCGATTATCATTCCTTCAATAATGGAATGAGGGTCACCCTCAAGGATCGACCTGTCCATGAAAGCTCCCGGATCACCTTCATCTGCATTGCAGATAATAAATTTTTCGGCCGATTTGCTGTTATATGTGAACCTCCACTTAAGGCCTGTAAGGAAACCTCCCCCGCCTCTGCCACGAAGTCCGCTCTCAAGAATTTCACTGATGATATCAGTTGGCGGGGTAGCTTCAGCAACTAGTTTCTTAACTGCGGCATAACCTCCCCTGGCTTCGTATTCATCAATGATTTCAGGATCCATCATTCCGCAATTCCTCAGGGCTATCTTTACCTGACCTTTCAAAAATGCTTTACCCGGAGTATCATACAGGTCGGTACATTCCAGGTAATCCCGTAATGGATTGTTATTGACAATGTGACTGTTCATCACCTCAACAACCCTTTCCTCGTTCATTTCCCCGTAAAGGTACCTTCCTGAATCGTCTATTATCTCTACAAGTGGCTCACGGTAACACATACCTACGCAACTTGTTTTGGCAAGCTGAAAATCAAGGCCTTCGGAGTCCTTCACGGCCCTGATCTTATCATATACCTTACCTGCTCCGGCAGCAATGCCGCAGCTTCCGAGGCCGACTATTACTTTGGTCCTTTCCATCATTCGAATCTATATAGATAAATCTGTATTTTTCAGTCTGATATCCTTTATGATCTTTACAGCCGCCTTGCCTGTCAGCTTACCATATGTCTCATCGCCTATCATCATTACCGGAGCCAGCGAACAACAACCCAGGCAGGCAACCGATTCAAGAGTAAACAACCGGTCTTCAGTAGTCTCTCCGTCTTTTATTTTCAGGGCTTCTGCAACTGCATCTGAAATAGTGCCCGCATTCTGCACATGACAAGCTGTACCATGGCAAACCTTCACAATAAATTTTCCTACCGGGGCCATTCTGAACTGAGCATAGAAAGTAGCTACACCATACATGTCATTAAGATTAAGGCCGAGCTCTTCGGATAACCGTATGAAGGCCTCACGTGGAAGATATCCATAAACTGACTGGGTCTCCTGCAGAACCGGAATCATGATACCTTTTTTGCCGGCAAATTTTCTGATAATCCTGTCCAGTAGGCCAGTATCAATTTTACCTTCGGAAACCAGGTCCTGGCGTTCCTTTTTAACTCTCTCTACTCTCATTTTAAAGGTTTTTCAACATTCAGATGGCATAAATTTATCTTGCCATGGCCAGAAAAATAAAAACTGAACAATATATATATTATTCTACAGATATAATATGAAAAATCAAAGGTGTCCGTCAAAAGTAACTAAAAACCTGTTTCCCTGCCAACTTTTTTGTTGTAGAAAAAAAGTAAAAACTAAACCGTATTTTTAACTGCTCAAATTAATCACATTAAGTAAAACTATAATTTAATGAATACCTTATCAGATAACAGGATTGTTCTGACCCTCGATGCCGGCGGAACAAACTTTGTTTTCTCTGCCATACAGGGAAACAGGGAAATTATTAAACCAATTGTCCTGCCATCAAACGGACACGATCTGGAATTATGCCTTCATACCATTATCAATGGCTTCGAACAGATCATGACTAACCTGGATGACAAACCTGTGGCAGTCAGCTTTGCCTTTCCGGGTCCTTCTGATTACGCCAGTGGTATCATAGGTGATCTTGGCAACCTTCCCGCTTTCCGTGGTGGTGTTGCTCTCGGACCAATGCTGGAGAATCATTTCAAACTTCCTGTTTTTATAAATAATGATGGCGACCTGTTTGTATACGGCGAGGCGATATCGGGGCTGCTTCCCTGGGTAAATGAACAACTCAGCAATTCAGGTAGCCGGAAACAATATAGCAATTTGCTGGGTGTGACACTGGGAACGGGGTTTGGCGGGGGACTGGTACGTAATGGCGAACTTGTGATGGGAGACAACGGTGCCGCTGCTGAAGTATGGCTTCTGAGGAGTATGAGTAACAGGGAGTGCTTTGCAGAGGAGAGTATCAGCATCAGGGCAATTACCAGAGTGTATAAAGCCGGTTCAAAAATGCCGGTTCCTGAGAGTATAACACCCCTTGATATATTTGAAATTGCCACTGGCAGACAGAAAGGGGACCAGATAGCTGCTATCGAAGCATTTAAAGTGTTTGGCGATTCATTGGGTGATGCCCTGGCAAATATGATCACCATGTTCGACGGACTCGTAGTTGTGGGAGGAGGTTTGTCAAAGGCATGGCCGCTTTTTGCACCGGAGGTTATTGCACATTTAAACGGAAGTATTAAAACAATTGACGGAAAAGAGTTCCCCCGCACTGAAATAACGTCCTTCAACCTGGAAGAAGAGTTACAGGTTGCAGAATTCCTTGCCGGCCAGCAAAAGGAGATAAAAATTCCTTTTTCTGATGAGAAGGTAGTTTATGATCCTCTTAAGCGCACTGGTATCGGCCTATCCCGGCTTGGCACAAGTGAAGCTGTTTCAATAGGAGCTTATGCATTTGCGCTGAATGCAATTGACAAGAGTTCATGACAAAAAGACTCTTTAACAGAGGTTGATTCAGATAAAAAGCGATGTTATTGCCCCATTAAAGTATATGCCGGTTCACATGATCCTTATCCATGCTTTTAATAGTCATCCGGTTTTCTGATATCTGATAACTCTTCAGCAGGTGTCTATCTGTTCTTCGTTGGCCTATTCCGGTTAAAACGGAAGATTAGGTTGAAATTGCAATATTGAGGTCTGCAGCAGAGGACTGAAAGATGATGTTTGAATTCATGTTAAAGCAATCTCCCAAAAAAAAAATGGAGAATAACCGGTTAAAGTTAATCTCCATTTTTAAATGCTTATTTTGAGAATACCTGTTAAACCCGGTAAGTGCTATAACCCTTTTAAAAAGTCAAGTACATTACGTTCTATCCTGGAAATTACACCTTCAGCTTCTGCAGCCTGGAACTTCTCGCCCGTAATGTTTTCATAAAGCTCAATATATCTTCCTGATATCCCGTCAACTACCTCTGGTGTCATTTCCGGAATGCTCTGTCCCTCTTTCCCCTGGAATCCGTTGGCAATAAGCCATTCCCTGACAAATTCCTTTGAAAGCTGCTTCTGGGGTTCATCTGCAGCAAGTCGCTTTTCATAGCCTTCCGAATAAAAATACCTGGATGAATCGGGTGTGTGTATTTCGTCAATTAGATATATCACCCCATCCTTATTCCCGAATTCATATTTAGTATCTACAAGGATAAGACCCTTTTCAGCAGCCATCTTTGTTCCCCTTTCGAAAAGGGCATAAGTATACTTTTCGAGCATTTCATAATCCCTTTCAGAAACCAGTCCCTGTTCAATGATCTCTTCCCTTGAAATATCCTCATCATGGCCTTCCATTGCCTTAGTTGTGGGGGTTATGATTGGCTCGGGAAAACGCTGGTGTTCTTTCATGCCATCAGGCATCGGAATACCGCAAATGGAACGTTTCCCTGATTTGTACTCCCTCCATGCATGACCGGTAAGATATCCCCTGATAACCATTTCAACCTTGTAGGGATTGGCCATATGCCCGACAGTCACCATGGGATCGGGACTGGCAAGTTTCCAGTTGGGAACTATATCTGAGGTTGCATCGAGATACTTGGATGCTATCTGATTCAGTACCTGACCCTTGAAAGGTATACCCTCCGGAAGGACAACATCAAATGCAGATATCCTGTCAGTAACAACCATAACCAGGTATTTATCATTGATATTATAAACATCGCGAACTTTCCCGACGTAGAGATTCTTCTGTCCCGGAAAGTTAAAATTTGTCTTAACAATTGCTTCAGACATGTTTTAAGTAATTTTTATGGGTTATTGAATTTATTTATTTGATACATCCTTTTCATAAGCCTTCACGATCATCTTGACTAATTTATGCCTGATAATGTCTCTTTCGTCGAAATTAACAATTGTCAGTCCCCTTATACCCTTTAATATTTCCAGAGCATATGTTAGACCACTCATGCTTTTGTCGGGCAGGTCAATCTGTGTTATATCACCATTTACAAGAAACTTGGCCGATTTGCCCATCCTCGTAAGGAACATCTTCAACTGGTTTCTGGTGGCATTCTGTGCTTCGTCAAGAATAACTGCTGCATTGTCGAGTGTGCGTCCCCTCATATATGCAAGCGGAGCAATCTGAATTGTACCGTCTTCTATATAATCTTTCAGTTTCCTTACGGGGATCATATCATGCAGGGCATCATAAAGAGGCTGAAGGTAAGGATCAAGCTTCTCCTTGATATCTCCGGGAAGAAATCCCAGATGTTCACCGGCTTCCACGGCAGGACGGGTAAGAATTATTTTCTTTACTTCCTTATTCTTAAATGCCTTTACTGCAAGCGCTATGGCCGTATAGGTTTTACCTGTTCCGGCAGGCCCGATGGCAAATACCAGGTCATTATTATTATATGCATTTACCAGCAGGCGCTGATTCACAGTACGTGCCGAAATCAGTTTACCGTGGTTCCCATATACAAGCACTCCTGAAGGTTCCGCTGTGCCTTCCTCTTCAAGGAAATCTCCGGTCAGAAACTGATCGAGGTCATTTTCAGAAAGACGGTTGAATTTTTGCAGATGTTCAATCAGAAGATGAACAAGGTCATCAAATTTTGCAATCTCATCCTCCTCGCCATAGACCCTGATTTCATTTCCCCTTGCAACTATCTTTAATTTCGGAAAAAATGACTTCAGTTTATCCAGCAAATTATTGTTCACTCCATACAAAACTGCAGGATCAATACCTTCCAAATATATTAACTGCTCAATCATAGAATTTATAAATATTGCTTACTTTTGAGTAATACAAAATAATCATATTTTTTTCAAAATTTTTCATCTTTTTTCATATTAATCAGGCACATAAACCACTGCAGCATCAAAATGCCCATAGTTACACTAACAACTGACTGGATACAAGATGATTATTATGCCGGAGCCATTAAGGGAAAACTTATAGCCTCTTGTCCGGATATCAATATAGTAGATATTTCACACAAAATTCCTGCCTTCAATACAACAAAAGCTGCTTTTATTCTGAAAAACAGCTTCCATCATTTCCCGAAAGGCACTATCCATATGATATTTGTTAACTCTGAACCTTCTGAAGATGCGCCTGTTCTGGCCATCAACTATGAAGGGCATTTTTTCATCGGAAATGATAACGGAATATTCGGACTTCTCTTCAGGGATAAACCTGCCGCAATTGTTGAGCTGACAGCACCTGACGTCCGGAACAGCTTTGATTCGCTGGAAATATTCATAGATGCTGCGTGTTATATTGCTAATAATGGTGATATCGGGGGACTGGGTACTGAAAGGGAGAACTATAAAAAGAGTATTCCGAGACGAGCCACAATAGAGCAGGATGTGATAAGTGGAAGTGTGATCTATATTGATTCCTATCAGAATGCAATAACAAATATCACCATGGAGCTTTACGAAAGGATCGGAAAGGGAAGGCCCTTTGAGATTGCCCTGCAGAGTAACCATTATAAGCTTTACAAAATAAATAAAACATATTGCGAAACTTCCACGGGAGAGTTGCTGGTCCTTTTCAATTCTCTCAACCTTCTTGAAGTAGCTATTAATAAAGGCAATGCAGCCGAACTGCTAAACCTGAATACCGATTCAACAGTAAGGATAAAGTTTTTCGAGAAAAAATCTGATTTCAGAAATAACTGAAATTTTGATTCAAAATGATCAGAAAGATTTCACAAATATGATCACAGGATCTTATCATTAACATTAACTAAACTGAATTATAAAACTTCACATATGGATGAGCGGCTTATCGCATTTGGCAAACTTCTGGACATTATGGATGAGCTCAGGGAAAAATGTCCCTGGGATAAAAAGCAAACTACAGAAAGTTTGCGGAACCTTACAATTGAAGAGGCTTATGAACTGGCTGATGCCATTACCCTGAATGACCCCGTTGAAATTAAAAAAGAGCTGGGAGATCTGCTTCTGCATATAGTCTTTTACTCAAGGATAGGCGCCGAACAGGACGAATTTGATATAAAAGATGTAATTGAAAGTATAAATGAGAAACTGATATACAGGCATCCTCATGTATATGGCGACGTTAAGGTGGCCGATGAAAACGAAGTTAAGGAAAACTGGGAACACCTGAAATTAAAGCAGTCGAAGAAGACCGTTCTCTCAGGCGTGCCGGTTTCGCTTCCTGCATTGATTAAAGCCAACAGGATACAGGATAAGGTTAAAGGCGTTGGCTTTGACTGGGAGGAAAAACACCAGATATGGGACAAGGTCATGGAGGAACTCAATGAATTAAAAGAGGAGATCAGTGTTGCAGACAAGAATAAGATCGAATCTGAATTCGGCGATCTCTTTTTCTCGCTGGTAAATGCTGCCCGGCTTTACGATATTGATCCGGAAACCGCTCTGGAAAAGACCAACCGGAAATTCACAAGAAGATTCAATTACCTTGAAAGCAGGACCATGGCACTTGGACGTTCACTTAAATCAATGAGCCTTGATGAGATGAACGTGTTCTGGGAAGAGGCCAAAAAACTGGATGATCAATAGCTGTTATGGTACAGGATGTCATAACTCATATTTATTTCAAGAACATTATACAATATATTTGCGTTAATTAATATAAAGCGATATACTTTTGTGATATATGTTAGTTTGACATTAAAACGACTATTAGATATTTAAAAGCTTGATTCTAATACAAAATCAAAGCTTTATTTTGTAATTGATACTTATTATATGGAGTGAACTATCTTATGCAAAAAATAACAATAGAACTTACAAATAATAACTCGTTAAAGGCTTTGCAAGACTTGGA
Source organism: uncultured Bacteroidales bacterium (assembly GCA_964421595.1). Classification (GTDB taxonomy): domain Bacteria; phylum Bacteroidota; class Bacteroidia; order Bacteroidales; family PUMT01; genus PXAP01. Next base: position 25,422 of record CAYQXY010000051.1, read on the forward strand.
GCAGAAGCAATTAATACGGATTTTAAATGAACCCGATATAAATTCCTATGCCTTACCGGGCGAACCAATTAGCGAAGAAGATTTTAAAAAATGGGTGGAGTATGCCGAAGACTCTCCTACTGTTAGTTTATCCGAAGCCAAACAACGATGGGCAACACAAAAGAAAAAACTCCAAAAACTTATTCGTTAAGGGTAACTGAAAACGCTCTCCAAAATATTGATGAAATTACGGGCTATATTGCCTATATAAAACACCAGCCTTTAAATGCTATCCGTGTCGGTGATAAAATATTTGAGACAATAGACCATATTGAGCAGAACCCTTTGGCATTTCATGAGTGTGAAGAAATTCTGACAAAAACAAAAATCTACCGTAAAGCAGTTTGTATGAGCTGGAACATTATTTATAAAGTGAAAGCCTCTGAAATTATTGTTCTTGGCATTATTCACGGTAGCCGTAGGGCATCAAAGCTTAGTAAGCTTAAAAAGGTAAAATAACTGGATACTTCAGCAAAACCAGTACTTATACTCCGACAATTCTTATAAGCATCGTAAGCCCCAGTTGCCCCTCCAGCAACACCTCCTATTATTGTCCCAATGAAGTCACCATTTATGTCAATATGTTTAATGGGATTGCCAGCGCAATATCTATAAGGAAAAAAGGGTAAAATGATTCAGAATAGCGATCCTGCGTATGGAACCTGGCCAGGATTGGGTCATACATTCTCCACCCGTAATCATACCAGTTAAGGAATCCGGTGATTACCCTATAATTTAGGCCCTGCCGCAACCAGATCCTTTCCATGCTGTGTATCTGTGTATTTTTCAAAATTGGCGATAAATTTAGCTGCGAGCTCCCGGGCAGCATTATCCCAGTCTGAGGCTACCGGCCATGAATTCCTCGGGTTAAGGAATTTATTCTCTACTCCACTTACATTTTTGGGTATTGCCAGGTTAAAAACCGGTATACTTTCATACTCCTCCCCGTCAATCGATCCATCCAGAATTGAATCAATGATTGCCCTTGTAGAAGGCAGGTCTATTCTTTTACCTGTACCATACGGGCCTCCGATCCAGCCTGTATTAACAAGATAGGCTGTTGCTCCGTACTTCTCTACTTTACGAACAAGCTCTTCAGCATATCTGGTGGGATGAAGCAATAAAAAGGCAGCTCCAAAACATGCTGAGAAAGTAGGCTGGGGTGTTGTCACTCCTCTCTCTGTACCTGCGAGCTTAGCCGTAAATCCGCTTAAAAAATGATATTGTGCCTGCTTGTGCGTTAACTTCGCAACCGGAGGAAGCACTCCAAAGGCATCGGCTGTGAGGAAAATAATTTTTTTTGCATGGCCGGCCCTGGAAACCGGCTTAACAATATTATCAATATGATAGATTGGGTAAGATACCCTTGTATTTTCAGTTTTTGAAGCATTATCATAATCTAACTCCCCGGTCTTTTCATCAAACACTACGTTCTCAAGAAGGGCGTCGCGCTTTATTGCATGAAATATATCAGGTTCCTTTTCTTCGCTTAACTTTATGGTTTTTGCATAGCAGCCACCTTCCAGATTAAATACTCCGTGATCATCCCATCCATGCTCATCATCTCCTATAAGAGCCCGTTTTGGATCGGCGGAAAGGGTTGTCTTGCCTGTTCCGGAGAGTCCGAAGAAAACTGCAGTGTCATCCTTCTCACCAACATTGGCAGAGCAATGCATTGATGCAATATTCTGCAATGGCAGAAAATAGTTCATCACACTGAATATTCCTTTTTTCATTTCTCCGCCATACCATGTGCCCAGAATTACTGACATACCTTCTCCAAGGTTGAACGCCGCAATCACCTCTGAGTTTAATCGCTGTTCTTTCCATAGGGGATTTGTTGCCTTCGATGCAGTGAAAGTTACAAAGTCAGGTTCAAATCCGATTAATTCCTTATCAGTGGGACGGATAAACATATTCTTCACAAAATGTGCCTGCCATGCAACTTCCATAATAAACCGCACCTTCAGACGTGTATCAGGATTTGCACCGCAAAAACAATCCATCACATAAAGCTTTTTTCCTGAAAGCTGCATGACTGCAGTTTGCTTAACGCTTTCCCATATTTCGGGGCTGATCGGCTTATTATCATTTTTGGATGTTGCGCTGGTCCACCACACATGGTTCTCAGAGGAAGGCTCCCTGACAATATATTTATCTTTAGGTGAACGTCCCGTAAATTCACCTGTGTCTACAGCAATAGCCCCTGTTGATGTCTCAAATCCTCTTTCATATCCGTTCAGGGAACTGTCAGTTTCGTGGAGGTACAATTCTTCATAGGATATGTTATGATATATTTTTTCAACATTAAATATTCCGTATCTGCTTAGATCAGGAATATTTAAATTATTGTTCTGAGCCATCATATCCAATGTATTTGATTTTTATTAATTGCTAATTTAAACATAATGACTTTAAAAAAAAACTAATAATCCTCACACCTGTTAAAGGACATGTTTAACCGAGGCTCATGACTGGAGGGTATTGGGCTGTATCGCGGACTGGTGTCTAAAGATCGCAGACCTGCACGGCGCACCACCCTAAAAAAAAAGGTTGCCGTGTCAGGCAACCTTTTTCATATAAACAAAATAAAGCAGTTAATCTACAAGGTATCTTTAATAGCTGCCTGGGCGGCTGCAAGCCTTGCAATTGGTACGCGGAAAGGTGAACAACTTACATAGTTCATTCCTACACGGTGGCAGAATTCAACTGAAATTGGTTCGCCTCCATGTTCACCGCAAATACCGATCTTCAGATCCTTCTTGGTACTGCGTCCCTTGGCTATACCCATTTCAACAAGCTGACCAACACCTTCCTGATCGAGAACCTGGAAAGGATCATACTTCAGAACACCGTTCTTTGTATAAACTTCAAGGAATTTACCGGCATCGTCACGTGAATAACCAAATGCCATCTGGGTAAGGTCATTTGTGCCAAACGAGAAGAAATCGGCCGATTCAGCAACCTTATCGGCTGTAAGACAAGCCCTTGGTATCTCCATCATGGTTCCTACAAGGTACTCAACCCTGTCACCATACTCTTCAAATACTTTATCTGCTGTTGCACGAACGAGTTGCTCCTGAAGCCTCAGTTCTTCCTGTGTTCCGATAAGCGGAATCATGATCTCAGGAAGTGTACTTATACCTCTTTTCTTCAGATTCAGAGCAGCTTCGATAATAGCACGTGCCTGCATCTCGGTGATCTCAGGATAAGTAATTCCCAGACGGCAACCACGGTGTCCAAGCATCGGGTTGAATTCATGAAGTGAATCGACTGCAGCTTTAACCTCTTCAGGTGTAATACCCAGCTTGTCAGCCATCTCTTTCTGGTTCTTATCTTCGTGAGGTACAAACTCATGCAATGGCGGATCAAGAAGGCGGATTGTCACAGGAAGATCCTGCATAGCTTCGAATACTCCTTCGAAATCAGCTCTCTGGATAGGAAGAAGTTTCTCAAGAGCCTTACGGCGGCCTGTCTCATCCTTGGCCAGGATCATCTCGCGCATTGGCCAGATACGGTCACCTTCAAAGAACATATGCTCTGTACGGCAAAGACCAATACCTTTTGCACCGAAGTTGCGGGCAACAGTTGAATCATGAGGAGTGTCGGCGTTAGTGCGGACAGCCATCCTGGTGTGTTTCTCTGCAAGATCCATCAACTGGCCGAAATATCCGCTAACTTCAGGATCAATAGTAGCAATCTTACCTTCATAAACCTCTCCGGTAGTTCCGTTCAGCGACATCCAGTCACCTTCCCTGTAAACTTTTCCATCAACAGTCATAGTACGATCCTTGTAGCTGATCTTGATGGCACCTGCACCGGCAACACAGCATTTACCCATACCACGGGCTACTACTGCAGCATGTGAAGTCATACCACCACGGGCAGTGAGAATTCCCCTGGCAAGGTTCATACCTTTAAGATCTTCGGGTGAAGTTTCAACACGTACCAGAAGAACATCTTTACCTTCCTGGCTCCAGGTTTCAGCATCATCAGCAAAGAATACAATCTGTCCCGTAGCAGCACCCGGTGAAGCCGGCAAACCTTTTGCAAGCACATTGGCACTTCCAATTGCAGTTTTATCAAATACAGGGTGAAGCAGTTCATCAAGTTTATTTGGCTCAACGCGAAGGATTGCTGTTTTCTCATCAATCTTACCTTCTTTCAGCATATCAATAGCTATCTGAACCATTGCAAATCCTGTACGTTTTCCGTTACGTGTCTGCAACATCCACAATTTACCTTCCTGAATGGTGAATTCAAGATCCTGCATGTCTTTATAGTGATCTTCAAGCTTCTGCTGATATTCCATCAGTTCTGCAAAGATATCGGGCATAAGCTCTTCAAGTGACGGAAAATTTGCTTTTCTTTCTTCTTCTGAAACTGTAGCAAGTTTTGCCCACCGCTTTGAACCCTCAAGTGTAATCTGCTGAGGAGTGCGGGTACCGGCAACAACATCTTCACCCTGAGCATCGATCAGATACTCACCATTGAAGATATCTTCACCTGTTGATGCGTCACGTGAGAATGCAACACCTGTTCCCGAAGTTTTACCCATGTTTCCATAAACCATTGCCTGAACGTTTACAGCAGTACCCCATTCAGCGGGAATATTATGCATCATGCGATAGTATTCTGCACGCGGATTGTTCCAGCTTTCGAACACGGCAATAACACCACCCCATAACTGCTCCCATGGATCTGTCGGAAAATCTTTGCCTGTAACTTCTTTAACCTTTTTCTTGAAACGGACCACCAGTTCCTGAAAATCTTCAGTAGTCAAATCAGCATCGTGCTCAATGCCTTTTGCTTCTTTTATTTCTTCAATGATCTCTTCAAAAGGATCTTCATCACCTTCGTGAATATATTTCATTTCCATTACAACATCACCGTACATCTGGATGAACCGGCGATAGCTGTCCCATACAAAACGAGGATTGTTTGTCTTCTTGATAAGTCCCTGAACAGCATCATCATTGAGACCAAGATTCAGCACTGTATCCATCATTCCGGGCATTGAGGCCCTTGCTCCTGACCGTACAGATAGCAGACATGGATTTTCGTTGCTGCCGAACTTTCCACCCATGATCTTCTCAACATACTCTACTGCAGCTTCAACTTCGCCTTTCAACAGTTCGATGATCTTTTCTTTTCCAACCTCATTATATTCTGTACAGGCATCCGTAGTAATTGTAAACCCCGGAGGCACCGGAACCCCTATAAGGTTCATTTCAGCCAGGTTCGCCCCTTTTCCTCCGAGAAGGTTCTTCATACCAGCATTACCTTCAGCTTTTTTATCACCGAAAGTGTAAACACGTTTAATTTTCGTCATTTTTAATTGATTTTTAATAATTTATAAACTATGAGCCAAGATTTTTTCCAAAAATTGATCCAAAAATAAGAAAAAAAATACAATATCCTTAGTGAATTCGCCGAGAATCGATCGATTATTTTCTCAAAAAATTGTAGGTTTATGCCCTCTAAGGTACAATTAAATATTTTATAATGTTAAGAAAACCAATATTTAGCATTGTTGCCAGCATAATGGTGGTGATAACAATGGCATCATCTGTTGCTAACGGACAGGGCAAACTGATAAATCTCGATCACATTTATAAAGAAGGGACATTTTCGGCACGCACAGTCTCAGGATTGCGGTCTATGAATGACGGACTGCACTATACTACGATGGAAAGGGGCTCGGTGATTAAAAAATGGTCATACCTGACAGGTGAAGAAGTTGAGGTTTTATTTTCAGCTGATGATCTTCCCGGCAAAGAATTTGAAACATTCAGCGATTATGTTTTCAGTAATGATGAGAAAAGGATCCTGTTTACTACCGGGAGGGAGCAAATATACCGGCACTCTTTCAGAGCAGACTTTTTTGTGTGGGATATTGAAACCAAAAAGGTCACTCCTCTCTCAATTAACGGCAAACAACAGATTGCCACATTCTCACCGGATGGCAGGAAAGTTGCATTCGTAAGAGAAAATAACCTTTTCTATTCTGACCTTGATTCGGGAAAGGAGGAGCAGGTCACATCTGACGGGAAGGTAAATGAGATAATAAATGGTGCACCTGACTGGGTTTATGAAGAGGAATTTGGCTTTTCAAGGGCATATGACTGGTCGCCCGATAGCAGAACTCTTGCTTTCTACCGTTTTGACGAGAGTCATGTCAGGTTGTTCAATATGACTATGTACGAAAACCTGTATCCTGAATGGTATCAGTTTAAATACCCAAAAGCGGGCGAAGCAAACTCTCTGGTAACCATACATGTTTATAATCTTGCCGATGGCAGTGTAAAAGCTATGGATACAGGCAGGGAAACAGACCAGTATATACCACGCATCAAGTGGACACGTGATCCTTCAAAACTTGCTATTTACCGGCTCAACAGGTTGCAGAACCATATAGAGGTGCTGATTGCAGATCCTTCGACAGGCAGATCAGAAGTGCTTTTTTCTGAAAAAAACAAATATTTTATTGCAGAAACTTCTGACAATATGATTACTTTTCTTGAAGACGGGAAACATTTTATAATAATGAGTGACCGTTCCGGATGGATGCATTTTTACCTTTATGATATGTCGGGAAACCTGATCAATCCTATCACTTCAGGAGAATGGGAAATAGACAGGTTAACCGGAATTGATCAAAAAAACACGACACTCTATTATACATCATCCGAAACTTCTCCTCTTCAGCGAAATGTTTACAGTATAGGGCTTAACGGGAAAAATAAAAAAAGACTTACCCCCCGTAACGGAACCAACTCCATTGTTTTCAGTACAGGTTTTCGCTATTATATTAATTATTTCTCAGATGCATCAACCCCCTCCTATGTTACACTGCACGATTCAAAGGGCAAATTGATCAGGGTACTGGAAGACAATTCCACATTAAGAAAAACAATCGATGATTTCGGATTTTCGGAAACCGAATTTTTCAGCTTCACTACTTCAGAAGGAGTTGAGCTGAATGGGTTCATGATCAAACCACCTGACTTTGATGAAACCAGACAATACCCGGTATTAATGTATGTTTACGGAGGACCCGGCCATCAGGCAGTAACAGATTCATGGAATACAAGGGCATGGTACCAGATGCTGGCCCAAAAAGGTTATATAATAGCTTGTGTTGATAATCGGGGGACTGGTGCAAGAGGTGAGGAATTTATGAAATCAACATATTTGCAGCTGGGAAAATATGAAACAATTGATCAGATAGAAGCAGCCATGCACCTTGGAGCAAGAGAGTATATTGATGCTGACCGTATTGGCATATTTGGCTGGAGTTATGGCGGATATATGGCAGGTCTGTGTATGACCAAAGGAGCTGATATTTTCAAGCTGGGAATTGCAGGTGCACCGGTAACCAACTGGCGTTTCTATGATACAATATATACAGAAAGGTACATGAGGACTCCACAGGAAAATCCTGATGGTTATGATGACAATTCACCTGTTAACCATGTTTACAAACTCAAGGGCATGTTTCTGATAATACACGGTACTGCCGATGACAATGTACATATGCAAAACACTATTGTGATGGTTGACAGGATGGTAAAAGAGAATATACAGTTTGACATGATGCTGTATCCGAACCATAGTCATGGAATAAGAGGTGGTGCCGCACATCATATGTACCAGAAAATTACTGATTATATCCTGGAGAACCTTTAAAAATGGATGCAGGTACTTTAGAATTTTGATAGTAAAGAATAAAACCGTTTAGCCAAAAAACCTGCTGAAGAGGAATATTCGTAGTTTTTTATAAAATGTATTGTTCAGGAATTAAAAAAATGACTATTTTTGTTGCCCCGATGCCGGCAAGATTGATTTAACCGGCACAAGGCCCAGATGGCGGAATTGGTAGACGCGCTAGTTTCAGGGACTAGTATACGCAAGT
>CAYQXY010000052.1:0-32996 GCA_964421595.1 uncultured Bacteroidales bacterium
TGCATTAATAGTTGCACTTACAGTTCCGTCGTATGATTTGTTTTCTGCGGTAAAGTTTCCGCCAATTTTAAGTTCTTTAGCTGTAATATTTGCCGTTGCAGTAGGAGTATCATCAGTCAGTGACAGAGTATACTTTCCTGCATCAGTTCCTTGAAGGCTTGCACTGGTAATGCTTACGGTTTTGTCATTGCCCACAGAGGCATCGTCAAATTCAAAGACCACTACGTCAAGTTCCACATCATCCTCGGGCTCGATTCCATTAAGTTCAAGATTGGTTGGATCTGCAGTTGCTACTGCACTTCCGTCGTACACTTTGTCGTCAGCAATGAAATTTCCAGAAATAGTCAGTTCTATTAGTTGTGCCGTAACTAATGTTGTTAAAGAAGAAGTAATTAGTAAAATCACAATAAATAAAAGTGAAAGGGTTCCTTTTAATTGTTGTGACGATGTAAGGGTAGAAGTATTTTTTTTCATATGGGTAGCGAATGAGAGATTTATTACTTATAGATAATTGACCGGGTTAAGGTCTTAGTATAAGAGTCTATCAAATTATGCCTTTAACATAAAGGCAGTTTTAGGTTATTTATTAAAAAAACTATTTTGCTTTTATCCTTTGGGATTATGCAAATGGTATAGTAGTCTTGTTAAAAACCAGGATTCAGAAAATAGAGTAATACTATTTTTTGAATCCTCAGAGAAATCGATCACAAATCCCCATCAGATGTGGTTTTAATAAGTGTGATCATACTATTACCACCCAGTTCGTTAGATCCTGTTATCACATAACCTCCATCTCTCGCAAGATCAATGGCTTCGGCACGCTGATGACCACTTCCTCCGAAGGTTCTAAGAAATTGCTGGCTTCCGTTATTGTCGGTTTTAAGTAAAAACATTACATGATTACCAGATGATATTTCCTGTGTTCCTGTGATTACAAAATTTCCTTCATTAGTGACTTTGATGCAACTGGCAACATGATTAGTCTGTCCACCGTATTCCTCTACCCATAGTGTGTTGGAAATGTCTTCCTCAACCCGGGCCAGGAAGACATTTTTTATATCGGTACCAGGATCAGTTGTGGTACCAAGAATCAGATAGCCTCCTTCAGGCATTGGTACAAGTGATTTTCCATAGTCGTCTCCAGTGCTCCCGTATGTAAATGGATATGTTACTCTGCCCAGATGATTTGTCTTCACGATAAAAATATTGGAATTTGCCTGTCCGGATTGGGAATAACTTCTTGTGTACCCAGTATATATATAACCATAGTCAGTTTCGACAACATAAGTGCCAACATCATCGCTGGGCCCACCATGAACCCGGGACCACTGCTCAAAGCCCTCAGGATCGGTTTTAACAAGTATTATATCCTTATCACGCGAGTTCAAACTTTCGGTTGAGCCAATCAAGATAAATCCACCATCGCTGGTTTCGGCAAGATTAAAACCTGTTTCGTTTGAATAGCCTCCATAATTTCTGGTCCATAAAGTATCACCGCGGGAATTTGTTTTAAGCAGGTACATGTTTGAAACCAATGTTCCGTTTTCGGCTTCCACGGTAGTGCTTCCAAGAATTGCAAAACTTCCATCGGAAAGTTCAGCAAGGCTATAAGCACGGTCGTCATGTAATCCGCCAAACTGCTTCGGCTCCCATACTTCATTGCCATATTTATCGGTTCTGATAAGCACTATATTGGTTCCCGCATCTTCAGTGGTAGTTGTTCCTAAAAGCAAATACCCTCCATCATTAAGGCTACGGATGTCAAAACCTTCATCTTTATAATAATTGCCGAAGAATTTAATAAATGAATCAGCTTGTGACGGACTGAATGTTTCCTCCCTGCATGAATTGATAACTGCAAGTATTATTATTATATAGAATCCCGGCAAAAAAGTTCTTATTTTTTTTGAGATAAGCATGGGACGAGTTATAATTTTTTTGATTTGAAGAATGAATAATGGAATCCAATTGAGAATGTGAAATAATCTAATTGGAAATCTGAATATGTATGATAATATGAAAAAACAGTTTCCTGATCCCACCGGTTTTCGTTATTTACCAGATCAGACAACCCATAATTATAACGTAGGTCAAATATCAGGGAACCTCTTGGTATTCTGTACTTTATACCACTTCCTGCTACAGCATTTAAAGAGTATGTGCTTCGTTGGTCGCTTATATCGACTCCTCTTATTTCAACCGGGTCAAAGACAGCAGAGCCAGTATTTACATAACTTCTTTTATAATTACCTGATGCGTTGATGATCATGCCGTAAGAAGCACCCAATCTGAGATAAGGGGTCAATCTATTACCGGGGAAATCAAAAGTAAAGGAAACAGGAAAGTCCAGTCGCTGATGGGTTTCTTCGTTTTCTACCTGAGCAAATTGGTATTGCAGATTGCTATAGGCAAAACTGGTTCTTGTATATATGCTTTCAAGACTTAATTTCCACCTGTTACTTAGAAAGATACTTGCTCCGACCCCTAATTGGTATTGCGGGGTTGTAATTGAAAACTGGCCACTTTCACTGATATTATATGGCCCGTATGGCTCAAGCATAGTTGCATTTGACAAATTTGCACCGATAAATGCACCAATTGATAGGAAAGGGAAGGTTCTGAAAGACGAAAAAAGGGCTACGAATTCAGAAGGGTCAGTTTCTTGCGGTTGATATTCAGGTGTTTCTTTGAGGAATTCAGTCATCGCTAATTCTGCCTCAATAATGTTATTATCAAAAAGGTGCGCCAGTATAATGAGTCTCCTGGCACGGATCCTGTCTTGTTTGTTAAAGCCATTATTAATGCAATCTGCCAGCAAATCAGGAATTTTCTCAATAATACCCTGGTCAAAAAGTGTTTCTGCTCTTTCAAGAGTTTCCGGGCAAGTATCCTGAGAATTAACTTGCAAGGAGTGGGACAAGAATATAAAAAAAACAATAAGTTTTACATAGGTATATGTAGTCTTCATAATTTTAAAATAATATATTTACCTATCTGTTAGATAGTTGCAAACAAGCTTCCACATAAGGAATATCCTCTCCAATATATCTGTCCCATTCATCCCTTGTTATGGGTCTTGTGATTTTATCACAAATCATAGAGGCCATTTCATGTGAATTGACATTCCATTCTATAAGCCTGGTTTCATGACGGCTTCCGCTGACCATTCTGGTGCCGGCAGAATTAAATGCCACAGTCCGGACCCATGATCCATGGTCTCTTAGTACAACAGGAGGGGAGCTCAGGTTCAGGGCATCCCACAAATGAACGGTACCATCAAAACTGGAGGATGCAATAAAATTGCCGGCAGGACTAAACTGCACATCGACGACCCTGGCCGAATGACCTCTAAGTGTGGCAAGCAGACTGCTGTTTGATATTTGTAAGACCCGTATTTCTCCACTGAGGGTCCCTGCGGCTATTCTGGAACTATTATGGTTAAAGTCTAACGAAAGGACATCGTTACCCTGATCAGTATAGAGAATCTGTCTTGCAGGTGTGGCTCCTTCCCTGAATAATATCACCTGGCCTGATCTTGTACCGGCAGCGATCATATTACCGTTATTAGAGACAGCAATTGACATTATTTCAGAATCTGTGTTAGCAATCACTTCACTGCTATTAGTACTAATGTTATGCTTTACTATTGAATTATCAGATCCGGCAAACACAATGTGTTCATTGTCAGGATGAAAATCGACGGCTATTACTCTGTTATTTCCCCAGGTAATCTGCGAAGGGCTGGGGTTACCAGTTGAAGGATTAAATATAAGGATCCCCTGACCATCGGTAGCGACCGCCAATAATTGAGCATTATCGGAAATTGCCAATTGATTATTTACTACTGAACTATTAATTAATCTTCTTGGTCTCTTATTTTCATCATTAATATCCCATTGCATAATTGTCCCATCAGATGAAGCTGAATAAAAAATTGTGCTGTTAGGTCTGAACACTAATGAATTAACCGACTCAGTATGTCCTTTGTAAACATTATAATTATTTCCATACAGCGAATTAACCGATGTGATTAATCCGGCATAAATGTCAGAGTTATATGCTGTATTATTATATTGCTCATTGAAAACATGAGATTGTAATGCAAGCAGAGCTTTAAGCTCCGGATCCCCTTCCTCCTGTTGTGATCTGACAGCCAGTGTTTGTGCAGCCGCAAGTATTCGCCTCTTGACTGTTTCTTCAGTGACCTCGGGACTGGTTTCAGTTGGGGGAACAGTTCGTTGTACTGGAGCAGTTGAGGGTTCGGCCGGAGGTTCTCGTTCAGATAATCTTTGATTAAGCAACCTTCTGTTTTCAGCGAGTTGTCTTTGAATATCAGAAGCACTTAATTGTTCTTCATTAACTGGTCTTTGAGTTTCGTTTTGCTGAACTGTATTTTCAGTGTTTCGTACCGGCGTATCAGCTACAGTTGGTGGAAACTGTCTTTGGATATCTGAAGGCGGGTCAGGTATTTGTCTTTGAACATCAGGTAATGGGATTGGTGCCTGGTCAATCTGATTTTGATAATCTGGAAGCTCATTCAGTTCTTGTTGATCGAGCAGCCCTCCGCCTTGTTCCGGGTCGGTCGAATATTCTTCTTCAGAAGGTGATTGATCGGCAGGGGAGGCAACAGGCTCCGCTGGTTCGAAAACATTCTGTGTGGTACGATCCTGCTGGAACATATCTTCAGATATAACACCGGAGATATAAAGGGCCCCTGCAACTGACATAACAACCAGGAAAATCAGAAATCCTGCAAATATTCTGGTATTTCTGACTTTTCTGTTCGAAGATTCGTAAATTTCTTCTTCGATAAGATAGAATTCTTCTTTACTCTTAGTCAGGAACTGCATTGTTCTTTCGAAAGCAGTATTATATCGCTGTGACCATTGGAATGAAGGTTCATTTTTTTCGTACCAGGTAACTGCTTGCTCAAGTTTAGGTGTAGTCCATAATCCTCCCTGTCCTCTCTGATATAATCTTGAGGCTTCAGCCAATCTGAGATACATGTTAACAGACTCGGCTTCCTCATCAATCCATGCTTTCAGCCTGGGCCAGGTTCTCATCAGACTTTCATGTGTCAGATCTATAACAGAGTCAGCAGTCAGACTTTCATCTTTCGAAGGAATCAAAAAGGGCATGGAAGGTTGTCTGAATTTCTCAACAACCCTTGTAACCTCTGTAACGCTCGCACGTGTTATGTAAGCTAATTCAGCAACCGAGGTCGGAATTGTTATCTCCTGTATACCTGTTCCTTTCTCTGTAAGTGCTTTGAATAACTTTGAACAAAGAAGCTTGCCCTGATCAGGCAATTCTTCCCAGATTCTGTCAGCATAAAGTGAAATTGAATTATCCAGGCGTCCTACAGCTTCATAATCATCTAATGTAGCCGGTCTGTTATGGTCCGGACCGTTCTTCCAATTCTCAAAAACCCTGTTAAGAAGATGTTGCAATAATGGCAACTTATCGGTTTTGTTATTTAAATCGCTTAAGATCCCGGCCTCAAGTTCAGGATCAATTTCACACCCTGCTTCCCTGGCAGGTCTGCTAATAACATCCCTCAATTCTTCACTGGACATCTGAGGAAGAATCAAATTACTGGCACTAATCAGATCATTTAACTCATCAAATTGCTGACACTCATCAATAAAATCTGACCTGATTGCCATTATCAGGTAAACCGGAACAACAGATTGATTAACTGCCTGAACAAGAAGTTCTATGTATTTGTCATGCTCAGGTACAACTGTCTTATTATGTTTACTTCTCTTAAATCTGAAAATATCTTCAAACTGGTCAATGACAAGAAGTATCTTCTCCTTTTTGTCATTTCTGATTTCGCCTAATACATCAGTGAGACTTTCAGGACTTTTCCGAAGTATTTCAGCAATATTTTCTGCAAGAGTTTGTCTGCCATCTTCAACTTCCTCTGCTCTCTCAACTTTCTCAGCTTCCTCTGCTCCCTCAACTTCTTCTACTTCATCTGGTCCCTCAACTTTCTCAACCCCCTCTATTGCCTCGACATCTTCAACTCCCTCCACTCCCTCAAAATCCTCAACCCCTTCAAGGTCTTGAATTTCCTTAACGTCTTGAACTTTCTCAACGTCTTTTACATGACTGATTTCAGCTATTGACTTTGCGATATTATTAATTGGAGATTCTCCAGGTCTTGTAATAATTGTTCTCCATGATGATGAAGCTCCATATTCCGGATTTTCAGTTATACCAGGTAATATTCCGGCATTGATTATAGAAGATTTACCGGAACCGGAAGAACCGATTACCGCGACGAATTTTTGAGTCAGAAGTTTGTTAATAACAGTTTTGGTTTGGCTGTCCCTGCCAAAAAAATATTTCCCCTCTTGAGAACTAAATGGCCGTAGGCCGGGAAACGGGTTGAAAATATTTTTAAGTTCTGTCATATCAATTCAAACCTAAACAACTAATGTACAATTTCCGAAACTTTATTATTAATGTCAAAATAATGTAGACATATTTATATTACAAACCGTGAGTCCTTTAATTTATAAGGTAGTCCAACCCCCAACTATAACAAGAAAAAACTTTATTTGTTGAAGTATAGTTAATGATAAATCCGGATGACATTGGTAAACAAATAAATATCCCCGATAAACAAATGTAGTGCCTGCCTTGTAAATTTAAACATATGTTTTGGTACATTGATCAAAATACAGGATTGCATATTTATATATATTACAGTGTTCTGGTGTTCTTGATGTGCATTGCTATTCAGTATGTTAAATGCAATGTGATTTTTAATTGGTATTATTCTTATGGAATAATTAAAAAAATCGGGAGGTATTGGGAGTCGGCACAACGATTATACCGTGATTTAAAAATACATTTAATACTTAAGTAGCATCTTAAGGTGAATCGTGGCAAATAATAGTCAGGTTATATTGAGTATATACAGAGGGTATAATTATATAATTCAGGATGGTTAATTCCTTTAATATCGCAGTCTGTAAAACTTCACGCAGTTAAAATCTTTTGCAAGGACATTAGAAGACTATGACGAATCTGAATCTTCTGCGAGGTCAATCAGAAGATTCATTGTTGTAAGTTTAAATTAGTTAAAAGGATTTTATTTAAAATACTGCAACTTTAGATAACTATATTAAATTTGCCGGATGAATAAATAATAAAAATCGAAAGATGAGCATAATAATAGTAAGGTCAGTTTTTATTTTATTGCTTTTGTTAACAGGTTATAATGCTATTTCACAAGATGAAAAGATGAATGACTGGGCCAATCTAAAGAGATTTTCCTCCGAAAACATAGATTTGGGTATGCCTGAAGAAGATGAGAGACGGGTTGTATTCATGGGTAATTCAATAACTGAAGCATGGGTGAGAATTCGTCCGGAATTTTTCAATGGTAAAAATTATATAAACCGTGGTATCAGCGGTCAGACAACACCGCAGATGCTTGTCAGATTCAGGGCAGATGTAATAAATCTTAATCCGTCAGTAGTTGTGATTCTGGCTGGTATCAATGATATTGCCGGCAATACCGGTCCATCAACTATTGAGATGATACAGAACAATCTTGCCTCTATGTCAGAGCTCGCAAGTTCTAATGGAATAAAAATAATCCTTTGTTCAGTTCTTCCTGCATATGATTTTCCATGGAGGCCTGGTCTTGAACCTGCAGATAAGGTTATAAAACTTAATAACTGGATCAAAGCTTATGCTGAGAACAACGGGCATTCTTATGTAGATTTCTTTTCATCTATGGTGGATCAAAGAAATGGGATGAAATCAGAATATACTTATGATGAAGTGCATCCTACAGAAGCCGGTTACATGGTTATGGAACCACTGTTGGAAAAAGCAATAAAATATTCATTGTTAAGGGAATAAAATATAGTAATAGAACGTTTAATTCGAATAAAATCTAAGAATTCTATTATTTCTTATACTCTTTTTACATTGCAGGTAAAATTACCCAATTAAACCAGGTCAATTTATTTTTCTAACATCAGGTTTTTAACACCTGATTGGTAACTATATGCAGCAGGATACGTATGATAAATCATGCCTAAAATCCTGGTTCATAGCTTAATTATTTTATAATCTTTTATAATTCAGATAATATGAAAACTTCAATTAAGACCCTTCAGATTTTAATAATAACCCTTTTCTTTGTTTCTTTCAGTATTGAATCCAATGGACAGACAGCCCCCTCAGATGTCCTCCAGAACGGAACACTTGTGGAACAACTGGATTATGTACAGAACAGAACTATTATCTATGACAACTTCAGAGCCATACGGGAAGATATGTTTCAGACAATCAAAAGAAATTCCCTCGACTCTCTTGAAAATGCCAAGAGTAATCTGGAAGGAATGTCGGCCCAGATTAATAGCAGGGAAAGGGAGATTGATTCGCTTACAACTTTGCTCACCAACACCAGAAATGAATTAAACCAGGCAGTCGAAAACAGAGACAATATTGTTTTTCTCGGCATTGCAATGAATAAAATGAGTTATAATTTATTCGTATGGGTTGCAATTGGAAGCTTATCAATTTTGCTCATTCTGGGATTTTTGTTATATAACCGGAACCGAAATGTCACCGTTCAGGCTCTCAATGAAGTTGAAGATCTGAAAAGAGATTATGAAGAATATAAAATCGCCTCAAGAGAGAAACGGGAAAAACTGGTGATGGAGCATTTTAATGAGATTAAAAAACTCAAGGAGAGTGAAGCCTGACCAGGAGGCTTCAATAGATAATTACCTTTTTGCGGCTTACTAGCTGCATTTTATTCATAACGGGACGGCTTCGTTCCATAATGCTTTTCCGGGAGCTTCTTAATGCTCCGGGAATGATGACTATTTAGGTATTAGCTCATTTTTTGCATATTTATAGATCAACCAGCTATAATTTAAGATTTATCCATTTTTTCACCTCGTGGTTTGGTGCTGATGTATTATAAATTTTTTATAATTAGTTCATCTTGCAGGATAATATTGGTTTTGATTTTTAATATCTTGCATAAATGGAACAATTCAAACTATTGAGAGGAGTGTCTTTTCTGAATCGCAAAAAAAACGACCCGGGTAAGTTCACTTTTACAGGTAAGACACCACAAGCAGTAATTGATATACAGCTTTTTAAATATAAGAAGGAAGAGTGTATTGAAAATAAGGAAATTACACCAGAAAAGGTTGCGAAATTTGAAATCAACGGGTATAACTATTGGTTGAATGTTCATGGTATCAACGAGCCTGAGACAATTGCATCAATCTGTAATAACCAGGGGATACATAATCTGGCGATTCAAGACATTCTTGATATTAATCAGAGGCCTAAATTTCAGGAATTTGAAGACTCTTCCTTTTTGACATTAAAATCTATAGTTCCTTCAGAGAACGAAATGATTACAGAGCAGATTAGCTTTGTTTTCGGTACAAACTACTTAATTTCCTTTCAAGAAAGAAAAGCCGACTACTTTGAACATTTAAGATTCAGGTTAAGAGACGACAAAGGAATTCTCAGAGAGCGTGCTGCTGACTATTTGCTATACGCAATGCTCGAATCTATTTTAGACAATTATTTTAAGACCTTAAGCATGCTTGACGAAGAGATTGAAAGATTTGACTTCACAAATACACAAAAAGAACCATCTCCAGACGCACTGGCAATTATTGAGAACCATAAAAAGTTTGTACATTTCATCAAAAAATCAATTCTGCCAATTAAAGAGTTTACTCAGGTTGTTGAAAGGGGAGAATGTCAATACATTGAAAAAAGGCACATAAAATATTTTCTCGAAATCAAAGATTTGTGCCTGACACTCCTTGACAGCAGTGATATGATTCTTTCTTCACTTGAAAGCAGTACCAACCTGTTCTTTTCGGTGCAGGGACATCGTATGAACCAGGTAATGAAAACCTTAACAATTGTTGCAACGATATTTATTCCATTGACATTCATTGCGGGTATTTACGGAATGAATTTTACGAACATGCCGGAACTTGAATGGAAGTATGGTTATATTGGTATTTGGATAGTTATGATTTCTATATTTTCGGGAATGATGATATATTTCAGAAGAAAGAAGTGGTTTTAAATAGCTTACCTGACTACTCTCATTTTTGATTGGATCTATTTTGAAAACAATAGGATCTGGCAGCAAGACTACCTGAGTGGTTCTACATAAATCAATTATAGTAAAATAAGTCAGTCAATAAATTAGAACTAACAAAAAGTTACAAAAGTTTTACACTTGATTTATAGTATTACTTTCAAGCACATTATTTATATCGTATTTTTATATAGCTTCTTATCAGCACTATATGAATCCGGTTGTAATTCCAAAAACTTCTGCCGTATTTTATTTACAAAAGTCTGTTCCAGTGATTACGCCTATGATAGGGCTGATAAATTGAAACTTTCATTCCTAAGGTGCGTATAATGCCCCGTATGCACCAATTTCAAAACTATGTTGTTATATATAAGTAAGTTGGTCAGTGTGAAAAACGACCCTGAAGCAAGATCCATATATGAACAGAATAATAGTTGGGTTTAGCATTGCATTTCTGATGCAAATGCTTGGTTGGAATAGCTTGCATGCCCAATTAGGAGATGATTTTCGTTCCGTTGCCAATGGGAACTGGAGTGTTGTAGAGAACTGGGAGCGATATAATGGATCAGATTGGGAAGCCGCTACTTACTATCCTGGCGATGGAGTAACCGCTACAGTTACCATTACAAATACTATTACAGCGAATATTGCTGTGGCACTACCCGGCGGACTTAATGTTGAAGGCGCATTAACCATTGGGGCAGCAGATTTTTCTGTTGGAGGTGAAACCAGCATAACGGGTTCTGTAATTGATAATAATAATAATGGAACAACTACATTTTCAGGCCGCGTTATAGTCGCCGGCACAGGTAATTTCACCTCTACAGCAGTTACTACAGATACACGTTTGATGTTTGGCGGGAACTTTGAGCACAATTCCAGCGAAACATCTGTGGTTGGAACCGCCACCATTGCTGGCAACCTGTTAGTAGCCAATGGCACCTTCAGGAAGAATGCAGCGGGACCACTAAGCATAACAGGTACAACTACCGCAAGTGGCAATGGATATATCTGGCTGTCAAATAATAGTGCATGTATCTTTAATGGTGCCATCACACTTAACAATGATGCCAGATGGTTGTCAACTTCCATTACAACCCTAACCAATCTTGAAATAAGAAATGGAATTACCCAGAATAGTTCGGGTGATATTGCTATGGGAATAGCAACCTTCAGTACCAATGCCCAGAGCATAAGCATTGCCAATGCTACGGGAAATGTAAGTTTTGCAGGAGCAGTATCCGTTAACACCAATTTAACTCTTAGCAATTCAGGAGATGGGTCTGGAGCAGGAAACATAAGCTTCAATGGAAATTTAACCATTGCGGATAATACTACCGTTACTGCGTCAACATCAAACAGCATCTATTTTAAAGGCAATCTTGTAAATGGCAGCAATGCACCTGTTTCATTTAATCAGACTGCAGGAACAATATACTTCGATCGTAATGGGGCCCAGAGCATTGGCGGAGCCGGAACGGGTGAGGTTATCTTTAATAACCTTGTTCTATCAGACGGGAACACCAAAACCCTACTGGGTAATGCTACCGTTAACGATAATTTTACTATAGCCACCGGCACCACATTTAACCCCAACACATATGATTTTACAGTTTTGGGAAACTCCATTATAGCAGGCACCTTTGCAGATGGCAATATTGCGGGTACAACAAATTTCCAGTCCGTTGATCTTTCCGAAGGAACAATTAACGGAGGGCAGAATGGGGTGGTGAATATTCTCGGAAACCTTACATTGCCTACAGGCGATGCAACCATAGGAAGAGCAGCACTGACAATTGCAGGCACAACCACAGTGCCCGATGGCCGTACTCTAAATTTAACCAGTAATAATGGGGCTAAGATTTTTGCTGGCAAGGTAACAATTTATGGTCCATCAGGCAACTGGATAAACTCCGGCAATGTTACTCCCGAATTCAGGAACGGATTGGAATTTAATGGCTCCACCTTTACATCGGGCACAGGAAACTACAGCTTCACCTACAACGATCAGGCAATAGAGGGTAGCTCGGCAATTACCTTCTCGGGTGCTGTTACTGTGGGGGCAGGGGTAAATCTTACCAATTCAAATTCTGAGGCAACTAATGGTGTTACTATAAATGGTGTGCTAAACGGCTCCGATGGGGTATCAACATTTACCAACCAGGGGATACTAAACTACAACTCGGCCACTGAACCTATGGTAACCGGTACTCTTACAGCAACCTACAACAGCAATACCTTTAACTACCTGCGACCGGGGAACCAGAATGTAGCTGGTATTGATTACTATAACCTGGGCTTTGGCAATTCAGGAAATAAATCATTAATGGGAAATGTTACGGTATCAAATACATTAACATTTACCGATGCGGCCAGCCTTATTTGTGGAACAAATAACCTTACCCTGAACGGACCAGTAATTTATTCCTCCAGCGGCAACCTTACCACCGGGGTCAATATTGTTACTTATGGGCGGGGTGGCGACCAGGACATAATTAACGCTACCTACTCGGGTCAACTGGTAATATCCGGCAGCGGCAGTAAATCCTTGATGGCTAATACAACCGTTACCGGTGAAGTAAATGTGAATGGAGGGATGCTCAGTCTGAATTCGAATATTCTCACAACATCAAATGCGATAAGCATTGCATCAGTAGCAATTCTGGAAGTAAACGATAATGCCAGGCTGCTGATAACCAACGGTCAGACGTTGACTAATAATGGCACTCTCAGGGTAGTTGGCACTGCTGGTAACGTGGCCACAGTCAGCAGGAACGCCACAGGAACATTTTCCATTGTTCAGTCTTCTTCCGGAGCAGTTTTCCATGCTCAACACTACCAGTTTGAGTACCTTAACAATGGGATTATTGTTTCCGATGGATCAATAGATGCCACCAACAATTTTAGCAATGGTTCTTTTATAAACTGTATCGGTGAACAGATGCTGAATTTAACTGGCATAGATGTAAGTGGACTGGGTAATGTGGCTAACACAGAGTTTAATACAGGGACATCCTACAATGTAACCCGTACCTCTGGTCCTGGTACAATTACCTTCGCCGATGCCTCAGGTTTTCTGGCCGGGGAAAATTTTGACAACGACAATGGTAACCCGGGTACTCTTATTGACTGGATGTACCCGACGAGCACATACTACTCAACAGGAAATGTTCCAGCAGGACTGACAACTTCGTGGAACTCTAATCCCGGCGGCGGTGGTTCAAATCCGGTCAGCCTTACCGATGGTTTAGCAACCCTGATAGTTCAGGATGGGCATACCGTCACGCTCGACAATAATGGCGATATTGATGTGCTGTCCCTTCAGGTTGGGGAAGGTATATCAGGTATTTTTCGAATCGGAGAGGATGCCACCCAACGAACCCTGACTGTTCGTGAAAAATTCGAGGTGAAAGCAGGTGCATCTGTAACCGTTGTATCATCAGGTTCACCGTCACATATTGTAGTGATGGATGGAAACCTTATAAACGACGGCATATTCAACCTCCGAACCACCTCATCGAACGTGGCCAATATCGAGTTCAACGGGGCTTCGAGTCTTATCTCAGGAAGCAGCATTCCTGTTTTTAATACGGTGACCTTTAAATCAGGCTCAAATGTAACAGCTGAGGTTTCACTCGATATCAATAGTAATGTGGTAATTGAGAATACTGCCGTTTTCAACGATGGAGGGCAAAGCCACTATGTGTATGGAAAGTGGACTACCGACGGAACAGCGCAACTCACCGGTTCAGGAACTATAGTGTTTGACGGGCTGGTTAATGTAATAGAGGATGGTTCTGCTGCATCGTTTACCTTTAACAATGTTATTTTTAATGGCGGCGGAGTGGTATCAATCCAGGAGAACCTTATATTCACAGGCGACTTCGGGATGGACAACAGCACCACCTGTAATATTGCCAACCAGTCGATAACTATTGGCGGGGACTTTACCATCTCTTCGGGTAGCCAGTACAACCACTCTGCCAATACTACCACTTTCAACGGCACTGATGCCCAAAGCATAAATTTTTCAGGGAATGTTACCTTTAATAATCTTGTATTCAGCAACGGCGGTGTGAATGCCAAAACTGTATCGGGCGATTTAACAGTAAACAACCGGACTACCATATCGTCGGGAGCGACAGTAACCGGTGGCGGGACACATACTATTGCCGGAGGGCTGCTGATTGATGGGGTATTTGACCTGTCGGGTACTGTAAATCTTACCGGAAACAGCCTGCTTACCAATGATGCATCCAATACCATCAATTTAGGAACGGCAGTGCTGAATATTGAGGGGAATGTTTCTTTGACCTATGGTGGTGCGGCAACCTCCTTACAGGCAAATGTTTTCAACAACGTAAATATCAATAACGGATATTTAATTTTAAACAACAATACAACCCTGGCTGGTCAACCTGCCAATCAGTTTAACCTTAATGCAGGAAGGGTGTTGTACGCCAGAGGAGCTGATAACTTTCCATCAGGTTTTGGAATATACAACCTTGACGCTACATCAAGGGTGGAGTATGATGCAGCATTTGACCAAACTGTAAGGGGTGGGGTGTCCTATGGAGGCTTACAGGTTGAAGTGGCAGGAACCAAAACAGCCGATGGGCCCATTACAGCCATCGGCGATTTGCAGATGAACCATGGTATAACATTCGATCTGCAGAACTTTAGCCATAGCTTTGCATCGAATATTATCAATACCGGCGTTTCAACAATTAATGGAGGTAGTGCCACTGTTACTCTAAGCGGCAACGATAATCAAACGGTACATGCTGGAATCTATACCTTCAACGACCTGAACATAACATTGAGTGCCGGATCATCAACCACCACCAAGACATTCAATTCCGGCAGCACCATTACAGTTAACAATAACATCAACATCTCAAACACTTTAGGCTCACCTTCGCTATACCTCATTGTAAACTTTAACGATAATGGCATTGGCGGTTCGCCGAAAGATTTCAATCTTGGCAGCTATTGTCAGTTTAACACCACTCACACAACCATTGGCCCCTCTTCATTTAATAACTTTACCGGATCTGTCAGCCTCCATCCTGCCAGCAATTTTTACTACTCATTGAATGGGGCACAGGATATTGCCAGTGGGTTTACCTATGGTAATTTATGGTTTGCCGGAGGCAATAAAACGGCCACCGGCGATATTGTTATTGATGGAGACCTGAGGCGTGAAACAGGAACCCCTGTTTTTTACGATGGCGGCAATACCATTTATATTGCTGGCAACTGGTTACTGAATGCTGCTGCCTACTATACTCAGGCATCAGCTGCAGGAACAGTATTATTCAACGGCAATGATCAGGAGATACAGGGTGTAAACTTCAACAATATAACTATTGACAACACAGGAACTATCAGTCTTCAAACCAACCTGACAGTTTACGGTAATCTTACTGTTCAGGATGGTGCAAAGCTGGATGCAAACATTCGGAATATAGCAGTGGCTGGTAACTGGACAATAAATGGCACAGGGCTATTTACGCAAACATCAGGAACAACCACCTTTAATGGCCCAACAAACCAAACCATTACCTCAAATGCCGATAGCCATTTCGGGTTGCTCACCATAAATAAACCCAATACCGCAGGCAATCAGACCGTAACGGTATTATCGGAACTTCACGTCAATGGATTCTTCCGGATTACCGCCAATGCAGGTGTGTTCGATATATCAGGCCAGACGGTATATTTTGGAGATTATTTTTATATCTACAATAATACTGTGGAGGCGGGTAGTCCGTTTATATCGACAAATAGCAATGTTTATTTCAATGGCTCAGATGCCCAGAGGATATATAATGCAGATGCAGCAGATCTTGTATTCCACAATATTGTCCTTACCGGTGCTGGCGATAAAACTTTTGAATGGGCTTCCCCATCAACAAGAATAGTTGATGTTAACGGCAACATTACCATTAACGGCTCAACCGTAAGCGGAAATGGGTGGGGTAATGGTGGTGTTGACTTTAAAGTGGCCGGCAACTGGGTTAATACTGGCAGCTTTGTTCACGGCAATACCCGTACCGTTACCTTCGATGGTGGAAACCAGAGTATAGGTTCCAGTGCTTTTGGCAATGTAGTGTTCAGTGGAACGAATACCAAAACTTTAGCAGGAAACATTAACCTGGGGGCATCGCTGACCATAGAGGACAATGTTATCCTCAATACCGGCAATAATAACATAATGCTGGCGGGAACCTGGTATAATAATGCCGCCAACTCTGTTTTTGTCCCCGGTACCGGAACAGTAACCTTTGAGGGAAACACAGCCGATATATTTGCAGGTAGTGGAGCCGGTAAAAGCTTCTATAACCTTGTGGCCAACAAGAGCGCGGGACAAACCACCGATATGGAGACCGACTTGGTAGTTACCAATAGTCTTACCATCAGTTCGGGTATACTGAGAACACAAACCTTTAATTTAAATGTGGGGGGCGATTTTGTTATTTCGGGGGGTGTTCTTCAGCATAATACTAACGCCAGCCGATTAACCCTAAACGCAACCGGTGGCATCAGGCTGTTCGATCCGGGAGTGTCGGGAACAACATTCAGGGGTATTACCATTAATGCACCCGGGGCAACATATAATGTTCTGAACGATTTTACCATCAGTCAGAATCAGGATTTTATTATTGATAATGGATACTTTAGCCTGAATGGCAATCGGATGACGGTTACGACGAATAACCAGAGGGTGGTAATAAATGGTGGCACCTTTGAGGTGGACGAAGGCGCAACGGTTTCGTTTAGCAACAATACTCAGCAGATACTTAATCAGGGTGGTACGCTCAGGTTGGCAGGTTCTCTCGCCAGCAATGCGCTGCTTACCCGGACGGGAGGCAACTACACCATAAACCAGACATCTGGAACCCTCCACGCCAGCTATTATAAGGTTGACCTGTGCAACGGGTTCGCAATATCGGGGGGCACAATAGATGGCACAGAAAATCTTAATAATGGAACATTCTCCAACGGTTCCGGCAACGCATACTTAACACTTACAGGACTGGATTTTGCTGATTTCAGCACCCGGAACGTATTCTTTGGCTCAGGGCCAACATACAACGTATCCCGAACGTCCGGTGCGGGGACAATCACTTTCGAGGACTCCTTCGGAGCTTTGGCCGGTGAAATTTATGACGAGGATGACAGCGACCCGGGAACGCTTATTGAATGGACATTCCCCACAGGTTTCTTCTGGGATGGCAAAGCTTTAGATGAAAACTGGCACGAACCCAAAAACTGGTCAGGCAATGAAGTTCCTGACGGATCAAGTCTTGTTATACTCAACCATGACCGCTATAAGGCAGGCAATTATACTGTCAGGGTTACCTCCCATGATGCCGAAGTAAACCGCTTGATTCTTGATGATCAGGTTACAGGCCATGGCATTGAGCTGGTGCTGGAGAACGGCCATGATTTAGTTGTTAACGAGAATTTCCAGATTGGTTCCAATACCACTGTAACCCAAACAAATAATACCAACACCATTAGCATAGGACAGAGTTTTTCAAATGATGGTACACTAAATAGTGGCAGCTCAACAATAACTTTCAACGGGCCTGCCGGTAGTTTTAACATATCAGCTGGTACAGGTGCAGGAAGATCATTCCATAATTTTGTGATTGATGCCAATGAGAGCACAACCTACAACCTTACCGATGCGTTGACTGTTAACAATGATTTTACGATCATTAAAGGAACGCTTAACCTCTCCTCAAATGCCAATAATGTAAACGTTGGTGGCGATTGGACCCTCGACCTTGTGAGCGGTGGGGCTTTCATCCACGCCAACGCAGCTGTAACCCTCGATGGGACTGACCAGAATATCAGCGGGGGTACTTTCTTCAACCTTATCACTTCCAATAGTGGCACCAAGCAGATGCAAACCAATATTGGTGTTCAGCAGAGCCTTACTATTGGGTCAGGTACAACGCTCGATGCTCAGGAATATACTATGTACGTCAGTCGCAACTGGACTAACAACGGCAATTTCATCCAAACCGGTTTGGGACAGGTGGTTTTTGATGGCACGGCTACTCAGCAGATTGACAATGGCACTGCTGCAACCGACTTCAACAGCATCTCTTTCTCCAACGGGGGCACTAAGACTTTTTTCAACAACTCCAATGTTAATGGCGATTTTACCATTAACAATGGTTCAGGTGTTGTTGATGTTAATACATACACAATCACCAGTGTTGGACCCGGAAATAGCTTCACTAACAATGGTACCCTTTACATTCGTGGTGCCAATAACTTCCCCACGGGATTTGAGAATATCGAGATGGCGGCCAGCAGCTGGGTCGATTATCTTGGAGAAACAGACCAAACCGTTTTTTCAACAACATACGGCAATCTTAGATTACGCTCTCTTAGCGCAACAACAACCAAGACAGCAGCTGGCAATCTTATTATTCTTGGGCAGCTGTTTATGGCCAATGATGATAGGACAACCCTTGATATGGAGGATAAAGACGCCAATATTACCATTGCGGGTAACGTGAATGTGCTGGCAGATCAGATTACCTGGGGGACGGGAAACAGTACCCTTATCCATAATGGTGGCGACTGGACAATAAATGCCAATATTGCAACATTTAACAACCTTATACTGGCAGGCACTGGCAACAAATGGATGAATGGCAACCTAATGATAACTGGCGATGTTAATGTGAAAAATGGCGTTTTCCTAAGGATGTACACTAACAACAACAGGACCAATTATCGCACAATGACCGGCTACCCTGCAAAGACGTTTACCCTCGAAAATGGGGCCAGGGTTTATTGTGCCATCGGTGATGGATCCGGATCGGCAATACCATTTAATTTTGGCACATATAACCTTGGTACGAACAGTAACTACTATCTCTTCAGCCCCAACGGGGTGAACCAGAAGCTGAGTTCGGCAGTTACCTATGGGAACCTTTATATGAATGGGATTAAGAATGTTACCTCTGATGGTGACGGCCCGCTAAATGTAAGGGGTGAATTCGACATCAATAACTCAACTTATTTCGATAATGGACAGAATATCAATATAGCCGGTGCTTACGCATACTTTACAAACTATACCCCATCGGTTCCAACTGTGGTTGTAAATTTGAATGGAACGATTAATCAACGAATAAGCGATGATGTGAATAACGTGGTTGATATAGGTAGCCTTGTCTCTTCGGGTTCTGCCACAAAAACACTTGGCGATGGCAATGATGCGATTACAATCAGGGGTGATGTAACTATCAATTCCGGATCAACGGTTACATCGGCAAGAAATATCTCCTTTGCCGGCTCAGCCTTTACCAATAGTGGAGCATTTATCCACACGGCCAGTACTTTCACCTTTAATGGCCCAGCCAGTCAGAATGTGAATCCCGGCGCATCACACAGTTTCAACATTGTCAACTTTGACAATGCCAACACTGTTACCTTTATTAATAATGGGGCGGATATTAACGGAACATTCACCATTAGTCAGGGAACTGTTGACATGGGTGCGCTGAGCCACAGCATAGCGGGAACAATTACGAATACTGCCGGGGGTACGCTTACATCCAGCCTTTCCACCATAACCCTCGATGGGGGTAACCAGAATGTGAATACTCCGGACTTTGAGGTGAACGAAATCTCAATATCAGGGACCGGAACCAAGCGGCTTTTCTCCAACTGGATCGTGAGCAATAATTTGACAATTAATTCCGGAACAATACTTAACACTTCCGATAATCAGATACCTACCCATTTCAATATTAATATCGGTGGAAACTGGACAAACAATGGAACTTTCACAACCAATACCAGCACAGTTACGTTCAACGGGGCAACATCACCGGTAACCATTGCCAGCGGTGGGTCAGATATCTTTAATGCGGTCTTTAGCCCTTCGGCATCCGTTGGCTATAGCCTTACATCGCCGTCGAGCCGTTTCTCCAACTCAATGATTGTCGGGGCTGATGCAACCCTCAACCTGAACTCCAACACCCTGATCCTTGGCCGGAATGTAGCCGGAGGAAAGACATTTACCGTTAATGGTACTCTGGATGTGAACGGAAACGCATTTCTGCTCTTCGATAACAGGGGGTCACAAAGTGTTCTGAATGTAGAAGGAACGCTCAGGGTTGTGGGATCAGGTACATCCGAAGTGGCAACAATCTCCCGGTCTGTTGCGGGAGTGGCGGGCAGTGAAACCCGGATAAATATTCTTTCTGGAGGGACTCTTGAAGCACAGTACTATCTGATCGAGTACCTTCAGGATGCAGGGCTAAATATGGAATCGGGCTCCACACTCCATTCTACGAATAACCTCTCCAATGGGACCTGGTCCAATATCAGGAATGCGGCCAATGTTCGATACATCGATATGGAGTGTAATTATGCAGGGGTTGGTGCAATATCAAACATCACCTTTAATTATACCGGGACGCCAACCCAGGGCACTCATTTCAATGTGCGAAGGAAAACAGCTTCCCCTGACATTGTATTTGATAATGTGTCCGGGAATCTTGGCAGCTATAACTACGAGGATGATGAGGAGGTTACTCCTTCCGCCGGCAGTGGTAAACTGCAATGGCCGGCAGTTACCGTTACAAACTGGACCGGAGCAGTTAACAGCGACTGGCATACGGCCGGGAACTGGGACAATGGGGTGCCCGATGAGAATATCGATGCAGTAATTCCCAACCGGGCGAACGATCCCTACATATCCAGTTCCGATGCTGCCTGTAAGAACTTAATTATAACAGACGGAACCCTGGTAATTGAGAACGACAGGAATCTTAACGCTCACGGGGACATTGAAATTGGTACAGGAACCAATGTGGGTATTCTGCTGATAGGCTCAGCGAATAGCGTTATTACATGTGGGGGCTACTGGACCCGGGGGACCAATGGCATTTTCAGCCACGGCAGTGCCACGGTGTTATTCAACTCAGGTGCCGGGTCGGCAACGATTCTCCCAGGAACCTCCGATTTCTTCAATGTTGTAATCCATAACCCCGCCACAACTTTTAACATTTCAGGTGCTGCCATTAACTTTAAGGGCAATTTTGAGATAATTGAGGGTATAGTTTCACCTGCAACCAATAATTATGTATATAATTTCAAAGGAGATTTTAGTAATACGGGAGGCACATTTAATCAAACATCCGGTTCTGTTACTGCCGGTACGGCAGCATTTAACGGTGCCGGCAATCAGGAGATTGCCAATGGAACTTTCCATAATCTTACGGTTAATGGCAGTGGTACCAAAACAACCAGTGGCCCGATAACTGTAGATAATATTACGATAATAAATTCTAATCTTTCTGCCAGTCCGGGCAGTAAGATCGATTTCAAAGGTAATGTGACCATCAACACAGGTGCTGGTTTTAACGATGGTGGTGAAACTCATACATTCACAGGTTTGAACTGGACAGGCGATGGCTCATATACCGGAACGGGTACTGTTGTATTTAACAGAACAGCAGGAAATCAGAATATTAATGGTGGGGAATTCCATAACCTGAATATTGAGTGCACTGGCCGCAACCTGAACTTGTCTGGTGATGTAACAATCGGCAATAATCTTTCATTTAAATCGGGGGTAAATAATGTTTATCTTGATACCTATCAGATAACCAACACCTCAGGAACAGGAACCTTCTCAATGGAGAACAGCGTTTACCTCAGGGTAGGTGGGGCCAACAACTTCCCCTCGGGATTTGCGAATTATAATCTGGGCGAAACAACCAGGGTTTACTACAACTCTTCTATGGACCAGTTGGTAGCCCCAGTTACATACGGGCATCTGTACCTTTATAATGCGAATACCAAGAGTCTGACCGGCGATATAGTGGTGAACGGAGGTATTTACTTCTATAATAACACAACCCTGGATGTTACTGAGAATAATTACAGCATTGAAGTTAAGGGTGTTTGGGAAAATGGAAACAGTGCAGGGATATTTTTGTCACGTGAGGGTCAGGTAGTTTTCAGCGGGGCTGTGACTAATCAGAATATTAATATTAACGTCCTGGCAAACAACGAATTCTACGATGTAACTGTCAGCAATCAGGGATATAATGTGGTTGCAAACAGCAATGTGGTTTACACCATCAAAAACAACCTGCATATTACAAATGGCAACTTTAATGGTAATACAAGGAACATCTACATTGGCGGTGATATGCTGGCTTCCGGCTCCGGCAGCTTCAGCAACAACAGCACATATCACCTGAACAGTACAGGCCCGGGAACGCACGTTGTTGGTACCAACGGCTCTACAATTCTCAACCTGAATATTAGCAGCGCAAGTGGGGTGACATACCGGGCTCAGGATAATATTAGCCTGAACGGTGATTTTAATCTTATCTCAGGAACTTTTGACGGGAATGGAAGAACCATTACTCTTGGGAATGGGAATAATGATATGATTACCATTGCAGGAACCTACAAAGTGGGTGAAGGGGGCAGACTGGCCATTGGAAATGGTACAACCCTTACCGTTGAGGCCTCAGGCTCCATTGAGGTGATTGGAACACCATCAGGCATTGCTGCAGTTACAAGAAATGCCAGCGGGGGAAGGTATAACTTTACAGTGAATGGTAGCATTGCTGCTCAGTACTACCTGTTTGAGTATATGAGCTCAAGCGGTATCTTCCTGAGCGAAACTTCTGAAATTCATGCTACAAACAATTTCAGTAATGGCACCTTTACCAACGGTGCAAATACCGGTCAGCTTCTAAGGATTGAGAACACCCAGAGTTTTACAGATGCCAGCCGTATTGATAATGTATCATTCCCTATAAATCCCGGGGGCAGCTCCAATAACGTTGCAAAGAGTTCTGCCGGGAGCGGCAATCTCGAGTTCTACAATGCAACGGGCGCATTCTCTGGTGCAACCTTCGAGCTTGACCCCGGCAATCTGATTGACTGGACAGGCCCCGTTACCCTCACATGGAATGGTTCAGTGAGTACCAGCTGGGATGATGCTGCTAACTGGACTGCCAGCATTGGCCCCGCTATGGTGCCAACGGGTGCAGAAGATGTAATTATTGCTTCCGCTGTAAACCAGCCAATTCTGACAACATTTGGTGCTGCAACGGCCAATTTAACGATAAACAGTGGTGCAACCCTGATACTAAATACCCCGGCCGACGGTGGAGCCGTTGACCTTGATATTAACGGCGATATAATTATACACGGAACTCTCAGGCTAAATACCATAAACGATTACATTACAGTAGAGGGCAACTATTCCAGAACAGGTACCGTGGTGATGAACGGTAATGTCACCTTCGATGGGGCCGGCAGTTCAAAAACCATCAACAACGGGAATACACCCTTCAACAATCTCACCATAGGTGGTACTTCCAATTACCAGCTGGCTTCGAATACAATAATAAACAACAATCTGGTAATCAATCCGGGCAGTACCTTCGATGTTACAACAGCAAACTACACCCTGACTGTCAGGGGCAACTGGACTAATGCGGGGACCTTCTACTCCCAATTGGGAAAGGTTATCTTCAGTGCTTCATCAGGCACTAAAACCATAACTGGCGGAAGTTCTGCATTTAACGACATTGACATAAATGTCAATGGACTTACCTACCAGTTAGGCGGTGATATGTCAATTAAACGAAACCTGAACCTGATTGCAGGTACGCTTGAACTTAACAACAATAATCTAATTATGGGCGATGGTGCAGGAACCGATTACCTTACAATTACCGGAACGCTCAGGGTAGGCGCCAACGAATCGGTGAGGTTGGGTGCCAATGCCGCCGTTAATGTGAACTCCGGTGGCAGGATTGATATTGTTGGTGATGATACCGACAATGTTGCCACAATTACAAGACAAGGTACTGGCTATTATGGATTTAATGTAAACAGTGGGGGCACCATCAGCGCCAAGCACTACCTGTTTGAGTTTATGAATTCAGATGGTATATATATTCAGAGTGGTTCTATAGTAGGTGCTGCCGAAGATTTTTCTGATGGAACATTCCAAAACGGTTTTCCAACAGGTACATACCTTAAACTTGAGAAGGACTATGGTGGCTCTGAGTATATTCGTAATGTAGTTTTTAACTCCGGGGCACAATATAATGTTACACGTACCATTGGTGAGAATGAGGTTTACTTTATTGATGCTTCCGGCCCGATGGGCTCATACCTTTTCGAACTGGATGACGATGGTATTCCTGATGCTGGCAGTGGATTGCTGCGCTGGTCCTACGTGAATACCAACGTATGGGACGGGTCAGTCAGCACCGATTGGCATACTCCGGGTAACTGGTCGAATAATGAGGTGCCTGACCTTACAAAGAGTGCCATAATACCCGATGTGATCAATGATCCGGTTATAGCAACCGGGAATGCTATGGCTTTGAGGGTTTCCCTGGAAGCGGGGGCAACCCTGAGCATAAATAACCGCAATTTAATCGTGGAGGAGGAGATGTACTACGAGGGCACAATTACCGTTACGGGCAACCCAACGATAACCGTAGGCGATAACTGGACCAGTTCATCAGGCACATTCAACGCCGGAAATTCAACGGTAATTCTCAATGCAGCTTCCGGAACCAGGGATATCAATATGGGTTCGGATAGTTTCTACAACCTTGAGATTATGACCGGTGGCATCTACCGGTTGAACGAAAACCTTAACATATCTAATAATCTTACAATTTCGGGTGGGACGCTTAACTCAAATGGTTATGATATGAGCGTGGGCGGCAGCTGGACCAATAGTGGTACCTTTACACAGGGAACACGAACCTTAATGTTCAATGGATCTTTGGGGACACACAGCATCGATAATGGAGGAGGCAATCTTTACAACCTTGCCATTAATAGCGGTAATGGTACAGGTAATGCTATCTATCGCCTGGCAAATAACCTGACCGTTTCCAACAATCTTACCCTTTCTAAAGGTACCTTCGACCTTTCATCCGATGGTGGCACAACCAGCCATAACCTTACAATTGGCAACCGGGTTCATAATACAGGTGCTACTATGCTTGGCCGTGCATCACAGGTTCAGGTTGGCGAGAACTGGATTATCACCGGCTCAGGTGCATTTATCTGCGGAACCAGCGAGGTGGTGCTTATTTCCAATGCAGGTACCCGAACCGTTAACCCGGGCACCAGCAATTTCTATAATTTAACAACATCAGGTATTGCCATCTATCGCCTTTCGAGGAATACCATTGTAGAGAACAACTTGAATATCCTGAATGGTACCCTTGATGTGTCCAGTTCACCCTCGCACGATCTCACAGTAGGTGGCAACTGGACTAACAGCAGTACGTTCAACGAAAGGGTTGGAACGGTTATCTTCAACGGGAACGAACAGACTATCTATAATGCCTCGGGTGAGACATTCTATAGCGTTAGCATAAACAACAACAGACTGACACTGATATCAGGCGATGTTAATATTACCAATACGTTCAATATGACGAGTGGCATTGTTGTTACAGGACTAAACAGGATTATGCTCGGGACCTCAACTGCTAATACCGGAACACTTAGCTACACTGCCGGCAATATAGCGGGGAGCTTTGAGCGCTGGATAAACTCAACCGGTACAGATTATATTTTCCCTGTTGGTACTTTAACAAACCATAACAGGGCAACCCTCAGGTTTATGAATGGGCTTACTCCCGGATCCATTGCGGTGGCCTTCTTCCCCAATGATCCCGGAACATCAGGCCTTCCCCTTGATGATAGCGGGTACCTGATGGACAATGTATTTACCGATGGTTACTGGGATATTACTGCAAGGAACTCATTTGCATGTACAGACTACAACATTACTCTTAATGCTTCTGGTTTTTCCGGGCATACTATTGATACCGATACCAGGGTGATAAAGCGCACCAGTGGCGGGGCGTGGAGTGTTGATGGCTCGCATCAGTCAGCTGCTGATCCGATTTGTTACCGAACCGGCCTGAATGGCATCTCCAGCCTTGGTACTCAGTTTGGTCTTGGTCTGCAGAAATGCTTCGGTGGCGAGATTGCCAATTCTTTAATAACTGTATGCGAGGGTGATGATCTGGAGATATTCACCAATGCAACTTCACCATCAGGAGGGTCAGGCTATACATACACCTGGCAGTTCACCACCAACCTTGCTGCTGTGCCGGGCGATGCAAACTGGACAGATATTCCCGGTTCAGATGCTTTAACCTATGATCATGGAATTATATCCGGGTCAACGCTGTTCGTCCGCAGGGCTGCTGGTTCGGGATGCGCAGGTTCACAGTATTCAAACGCCATTGAGATCACGGTTAATCCATTACCGGTTACCCGCTCAATTTACCATATCCCTAATAATTTTGGTTATTAAGATTAATACGATGACTAATGAATAGTAAATTTTTTATGGCATTTTTATTGCTTTGTTTAAGTCTGATGGCTTATTCTCAAGGTAATGGTAACGCTGATACAGTTCCGGGTATTAATGTAAGTGAGGCAGAAGAGTTTAGAGATAAGGCAGTTTATGATCTTCAGCAATCAATTATAAAACTTTACAGTGAGGTTAATGAGTTGAAAATGTTGATGAAGAGTAAGGCATCTCTTGATGATATTGAACAGATTTCTCAAAGGACCCAGGATGATATTCTTGAAGCAACCAGGGTACTTATTGATAAGAATACTGAGGAAATCACCAATGAAATAACAGGTTTGATCAGATCATCCAACTCTCAGCTGATAAGTGAACTGGAACAGATGGTAAATCAAAAGGATTCAAACCTGAACGACGAGATTATTGAAGTGATCAATGATATGCAGGTGACAATCATAGACCAGGCAAAGGATTTAATTGATAAAAGCAATCAGGAGTTAAGCATTAAAATCGGTGACAGAATCGAGTTTGAAAATAAGGAGTTAAATAAACTGATTGAGGAACAGAGCGAAGCTGTTTTAAAGATTGAGGGAAGAATTCAGGACCTTGAGGAGAAATAGCTCTTTCTTTGCTTAAAAACCACTCAGCGGTGGGTCAATATGCTCCGAATTATTCCAGTTACATAAAAAATCCTTATCATTTGAAGGGACTACAACCTTCTGATGACAAGGACTTTTTTCTTTCAACCTTATTAACCTGGAAACCTTATTCTTCATTTTGAGGGCTGACATTTTCATATAAAAATAATATGATTCTAAATAGTGTATCGCCCTTATTTCTTATTCCATAGAGTAAAGAGTAACTTTTTAAAACTATGGTTCTAAATAAAGTCAAAACAAAGATCATGCCGAAATCAGAATAAGTCCGTTAATTATTTTTTTCATTCACTATCAATATAACATTGAAGCCGGAATAGTCAGGAGTTTGTTGAAAAATGCTGAGAAAGAGGTATATTTAATTGCTGAATTTATATCAGATAATATTATAATCAGCACAATTGAAGACGGCACTGACATTTTGGGAAATTTATATTTTCAGGAAATTGATAAGATTATCATTCATAAGAAAAATATCACCCCCTGATTTTTTTGACTTGAAAAATGGGATTGCTGGTGAAATTCTTCAAAAGTTTTCCAATTATCGTGTTCGGCTGGCTGTGTCAACGATTTCATTTACGAAAGTAACAAAGCCAATCAAATCTTTTTTGTGAGTTCTGTTGCAGAAGGTTTAATAGTTCTTTCTCATTAATTGAGAAACTAAAAATTTCCAACGCAACATCGTCAAAGCCATATTTCATAAATATCACATATGTTTTTCGGTTGTGTAACAAACAAAAAGCCACCCACAGTCTGATGTCTGTAAGTGGCTTATTTTCAGTGTAGCGAGAGGGAGACTTGAACTCCCGACCTCATGATTATGAATCATGCGCTCTAACCAGCTGAGCTACCTCGCCATTAATAATTGTACTGATACTTCTGTTGAATAAATTTTGTTTATCACAAAAATTATCGCGGGTGCAAATATAATAACTTTTTATTATTACTTCGGGTAAATTATTGAATATTTAAATATGGGATATTTTATACACTTTATTTGTATATACCGAACAACAACTGCTGTGGCTGTAGTCTTGCTGGGGGGACTTTTTTATAATTGTTCAACAGTGTTAGCTATTGATGAGTATGGCTTCAGGGAGCGGTCAGAGATCATTATCGATCATACTGCTGATCATTATATTCCACCATCTATGTCGATAGGTGATCCTGAAAAATATTACTGGCCAAAAGCAATGGCACGCTTCGAGAAGTATGGAATCGACGATGGTCCTGCCAGCGAATGGATTGAACAACTAAAGGAACGAAGTCCGTTTCATTTTACATTAGTTGGAATGGCGAGACTTATGTCTTTGTACGGACATGCTCCTGCTATAGGGAACAATAAGCTGTTATTGCTGCAAAGGGTTTTTGAGCGCAGTGACAGCCACAATCCATGGACATCAGAGGGAACGGAGAATCACATTGCAATGGATCGAACATCTGGATATCTCTTTGCGCAGCATGCACTGGAGTATCCTCAATATTTTCCCGATGCACCGCAAAAACTGGCCCTGATAAAAGACTGGATTTCCCGGTGGTCAAAAAGGATGTATCAATATGGTACCGGTGAGTGGAACTCAAGCACCTACCAGGCATATCATATAATTGGTTGGCTTAACCTGTATGATTTTGCCGATGATCCCGAAGTGAGAAATATGGCCAGGGCTGTGTTGGATTATTATGCTGCAGAAATGGCGCTGCATTATAGCTGGGGCACCTATGGTGGCAGCGAAAAGCGTGGTCGAGGGGTGGGAAACACCAATCTTTCTGCATCCAATTATCTCTGTTGGCTATGGTTTGGAAGCCATTATAGCGGAATTTCTTTTCTTCCGGGTGGTAATGAGTACATTCAGTCAATGCATGCTGTAACCAGCTCATACAGGCCACCGCCAAATTGTTTGCCTCTGGCCCGCAAAGAAAGTAAAATGCAGAAATGGTACTGCAATAGCAAGCCCTCGTACCTTTATGAAAAGCCGGCTTTCTTTAAACAGTTTTTTTATGTAGATGAAAATTTCACTTTAGGCACTGCAATTAGTCCTTATGGAGGTTGGACTGGAGCTACTTCCCAAATTGTTAACTGGAAACTGGCAGTAAAAAGAGATGAATCTCCTGTGCCTTTTGAAATATCGGGCAACGGACGCTTTCACGACAACTGGAGCGGATCTTCCGGTAATCCCTGGACACAGTTTGCCCAACATAAAAACATGCTTGTACAACTTACCCGCACACCTGTAAATAAGAACGAACTTATCAAGAAGGTAGAAGCTACAACTGAGCAATGGGCTGTTGATTGGCAAAAAGACTTCTCGGCGCGTTTCCCCAATGATAACAAAAGAAATGTGGTGAATTTTGCCGGTAATATTGTTGCTGAAAATCTTAGTTTTCTCAATCTTCCAATGGAAGCACATCTGGAATTTGCCAACGGCAACTGCTTTGCTGACCTTGGAAATGTATTTCTGTTCATTAGCTTAATTGGTACCGATGAAGCCAACGCAAGCAAGAATCTGACTGAAAGATCCGGACGGAAAATATTAACCGACCAGGCTCCGGAGGGTCAGTTGTGCGGCTTTGTTATGGAAGTTTTTCCCGGCAAGCAATGGGATTCTTTTGAAACATTCAGAGAGAGTTATGCCTCTGACTCCATGCATGTTACTGATGGTAATTGTTTGTATTACCGATCTTTGGAAGGCGATGTTATAAATGTATCCTTTTCTGCATCAGGAACATTTTGCGAGGCTCTTTATGACTGGGGCTATGGTGTTGTTGAGCAGCAAACTTTTGTCTCTGCACCTCCTTTTCGGCAACCACATTGGCCCGGGGGAGAGGGGTATGGCAAAATACCAGTAATATTAGTTAATGGAGAAACCATTGCGGTGGATAAGGATTGGCCGGTGTACAGAGGGCCCGGTTTTGCCCACGAGAATGGCATAATGGTCATCGAAGGAGTACAGTCTGTTTACAGGGTGGATTATTCGGGCAGACATCCAGTTTTTTCAATTACCCCACATTAAATATTTTTTTCGATTGGAGGATTTTTCATATTGTTATTATTTGAAAACTGCGTTCTGGTCGCGGTAGTTTCTGAGCGGGTCTTTGCCCAAATGGAAAATGTGATTTACAAAATA
Source organism: uncultured Bacteroidales bacterium (assembly GCA_964421595.1). Taxonomy (GTDB): domain Bacteria; phylum Bacteroidota; class Bacteroidia; order Bacteroidales; family PUMT01; genus PXAP01. The sequence continues at coordinate 30,256 of CAYQXY010000052.1, forward strand.
AGCTGCGTGGAAGCAAAAACAGGGCTTATGTCCACCTCTTCTAATTGTGGAATGTTCGATTTTGGTGATTTTTTCAAAAAAATCATATATGTATAGGGTATTTCTTTCTAATGCCGGTTGTTTAATGGACTTATATACTAACGTATGATGTTTTTAAGGGGATTACAGATACCTCATACAGTAACAATGCATAGCAGAGCTTAAGAGTTATTTAAATACTATTGTGTCAATTATCCTATAACATATTCGTTGTTTTAACGTTGTGTAATCATCAGAATTTATTTTTTGGTTTTTTTTATTCCAGAATTTTTCTATATTGCAATACAACTATAAAAGCTTTAATGGGGAGAATTTTACAATTAATTAATGAAGTTATTACCATGTGGATGGGGAAATGCTTTAGCTTTATGCCTTTTAGTTGATTGTAGTTACTTAATATACTATGATCTGAATTATTTAAAAATTAAGAATCTATGATGAAGAGTAAACTTAAACTTGAATATACTTTAAATTCCTCTCCAAACGTACTTTACAGACAAGTGAGTACTCCCGCCGGATTATCTGAGTGGTTTGCAGATGACGTAAACCTGAAAGGAAATGTTTTTACCTTCATATGGGATAGTTCCCAGGAGCAGGCTGAAATGCTCTCAAAAAAAGAGAATAAGTTTATCCGTTTTCGCTGGCTGGAAGCAGGTGATAAGGAAGAGTTTTTTGAATTCAGGATATTTCAACATGAATTGACAGGAGATGTCGCTCTTGAGATCACTGATTTTGCTGACGAAGATGATGCAGACGATGCCAAGGATCTCTGGGACTCGCAAATCGCAAGGCTAAAACATACCATGGGGCTTTGATGCAGTCTTCTTAGCTTTTATTTCAACTTACGGTTATAATTCTGGTACACTTTTTGAATATTTGTAAAAATATCTCAGGTTGATTTTTTACAGTACCATTCTTGTTGGTTCTTATTAGATTTGCATCAAATGCCTGGAGAATATTTTTATTTTTAATATTAACTTGATTTGCCTGACTGGTAAGAATGAAGAAACTGCATTTTTTTGTATTAAAAACATATGTAGCTCCGCTTTTCTTAACCTTTTTTGTGGTTGTTTTTATATTGTTGATGCAATTTCTTTGGAAATACATTGACGACCTGATCGGAAAAGGTTTAGACCTGGGTGTTATTGCTGAATTATTGCTTTACACTTCTGCAGGACTCGTGCCACTTGCATTGCCACTTGCTATTTTATTGTCTTCATTAATGACATTCGGGAACATGGGAGAAAATTTTGAGCTGACTGCACTCAAATCTGCCGGTATCTCGCTTCAAAGAATTATGAGTCCCCTGATAGTCCTGACAATTCTAATGTGTGTCGGGGCATTCTATTTTTCGAATAATGTGCTGCCTTTTACTAATCTTAAAATGCGTTCACTGCTCTATGATATTCAGCAACAAAGGCCTGAGATGCAGATAAGGGAAGGGATCTTCTATTACGGGATAGACAATTACAGCATAAAAGTAGCCGGCAAGAACCTTCGCAATAATATGATGTATGATATAAAAATCTATGATCATTCAGATAGAAGGGGTAATTTGAAAGTCTCAGTTGCAGATTCAGGTTTTATGATGATTACAGAAGACAAGGGGTATTTGATCACAACTCTTTATAACGGTTATAATTACGAGGAAATGGAAAACAGGGCTCAGCAAAGAAGGAACCGTACATTTCCGCACCGAAATGACAGATATGATGAGCAGACAATGATTATAGAATTATCCGGATTTGACCTGCAAAGGACAGATGAGGAATTATTCAGGGGCAATTCACAAATGATGAACATCACGCAACTTGAAATGACCTCTGATTCTTTGAGGCATTCCCTGTCAACCGATGTAAGCAGTCATACAGAAACTGTGATACGCTCATCCTTTTACAAAAAAGAAGCTCACCGTTTTGAATTGCAGGATTCTGTTCTGCCTGTGCAGAGACAGCCTGCAAATATTGGGGAAGTGGAGGCTGAGCTTACCGAAGATGAGAAACGCAGGGCAATTGATCAGGCACTTGTTGATGCCCGGATGACAAGAAATCAGATAATTTCCACAAAAACTCAATATGACCACAAAAATAAACTAATTCGCCGGTATGAAATGGAATGGCACAGGAAGTTCACTCTATCCTTTGCCTGTTTTATCTTCTTTTTTATCGGTGCTCCTCTTGGAGCAATAATACGTAAGGGAGGGATTGGGATGCCTGCAGTTATTTCAGTTATCTTCTTTGTAATATATTATGTGATTGATATTTCGGCTCAGAAGTTTGTTAAGGAACTCGTAATTCCAGCTTTCCCGGGAATGTGGATCTCAAGTTTTATACTTCTTCCTGTAGGGATCTTCCTCACCTATAAATCAACAACTGATTCGGTAATTATGAATACCGAAACTTATTTTAACTTTATAAAGAAATCTGCCATCTCAATTTCCGGATTGGTTAAAAGAATTGGCTCAAAATTCTGATCAATATTCAAATAACCTGCCCCATCCATCTGGTTGTGCAAAATATTTTTGGCAGTCAGTAAAATTATGAAGCCTCCGTACTCATATTTTTGTTGTAAAACCCGTGAAAACCCACTGCAAGAAATTAAATCTCATATCCTTTATTCGAATTAGTTCGATATAGTAACATCTTATACCTAGATTGAGCGATTTATGCAAAAAAAGATAAAAGATAGCTTGTTTAATTCCC
>CAYQXY010000053.1:0-31806 GCA_964421595.1 uncultured Bacteroidales bacterium
CAGGTAATTAAGTTTAAATATTAACTAAATTCCGGGTTTACCGGACAACAATGATTAAAGATTAAATAAAACAAATGAAAGACTGGAAAAGCCATATTGAAGCCAATCCTGAAATTCTTTATGGAAAACCCGTAATAAAGGGAACAAGGATATCCGTTGACCTGATCCTGGAAAAAATGTCCTGTGGGCAAACCTTTCAGGAAATAATTCAGAGCTATCCTGACCTAAAAGAGGATGATCTCTATGCCAGTCTGGCTTATGCATCTTCCTTAATAAGGAATGAAGTAACAAAACCTTTAGTATCCTAATGCGATTCCTGGCTGACGAAAATTTGGAATATCCAATAATTACCTTTTTAAGGGATAAAAATCTGGATATTGTCGCTGTCAGGGATATAATGAAAGGTGCAACTGATACTGAAATAATTGAATATGCATTTAATAACAAATTGCTGATAATTACTTCCGATAAGGATTTTGGTGAGTTAACTTTTAGATTGCAAAGACCAAACTTTGGGATCATCCTTTTACGGCTATCCGAAACCGATATCTCGGAAAAAGCTAAAATATTATTAGCTGCGATAAGGACACTTGATGATGAAGCATTTAATAAATTCATTGTTGTTGAAAAGTTTAAAATAAGGTTCAGAAGTGTTATTTAAATGCTGCTGAACTCCTATGAATCGTTCCTGACTAAATCTCCCACCAGATTATTGCTGGCCACTTATTATCATCCTGGATGGATAACCCTATATTTTCTATTCGTATCTCAAAGCCTCCACAGGATTTCTCCTGGCTGCCCGCCAGCTCTGCCAGCTAACCGTCAGCAGTGCAATCCCGAGGGCGATCACCCCTGCAAGGGCAAATATCCACCAGCTAAGATCAGTCTGATAGGCAAAATTCTGAAGCCACCGGTTCATGACATACCAGGCAATGGGAGTGGCAAGGGTAAATGCTATTGCCACCCACTTCAAATAATCGTAATTTAACAGTGCTACAACTTCCCAGATCTTTGCACCGTTAACTTTCCTTATGCCAATCTCCTTTGTCCGGTACCGGCTGCTATAGAAGGAGATAGCAAACAACCCTATCATCGACAGGAAGATGCTGACAAGGCAACAAGAGCCTATTAAAAGAAGGTAATTTTTGTTTTCCCTGTGCATCCAGTTGTAGCGGTCGCCGATAGATTCAAAATTTACAGGATAACCGGGGATCAGTTCCGACCATACCCGGGAAATTGCATCAAGGGCACCTGCTGATTGATTCTCTACTGGTTTTACCAGCAAGTGGTTTCCACCTTCATCAAATGTAATAAAAGCCGGTTCTATACGCGATTTAAGGCTTACATAATGAAAATCCTCAACAATGCCTGTTACTATTACATCCTCCATGCCTGGTATACTCCGGCCAATCATGTCCTTATCGGGGAAAAGACCGGCAAAGGACTCGTTTATCAAACATCTGTTCTGATCGCTTGATGGATTACCCTTAAAACCATCGCCTGCTATTAAACGGATTCCAAGGGTCTGGATAAAATTCTTGTCTCCCGGAAAACCGGCCGGTGTGTATTCCCGTTCAATACCATCATCTTCATACTGCAATAAAACCATAAAGTACTCCAGTACCGGCGATGCATTGGTAACTGAAACCATCTCTACAGAAGCCATCTTCTCCAGTTCCTCTTTAAAAACATGTACCAGCTCATTATGCTGCGGCATTATTTTCACTTCAATAACATCTCTGTCAAGCCCAATCGGTCTTTCAGTTATATAAGCCATCTGCCTTACTATGACTATTGAACTAATAATCAGCATTAAAGAAGCTGCAAGCTGAACAATGTTGAATGCAGGCAGATAAACACCTTTCCCGGCCTTGTGATTTATCGGTTTCAAATCATTCCGGAACCGGTTAAAGCTGATTTGATTAAATGAAAATAAGTAAGTTATCGACACCAGTAATAACACAATCGAGAGAACAATTAAAATTTGACCACTATTGAAAAGATAAGCGGTGGTAATAGCTGTTCCCGTAATCTTGTTGAAAAATGGAGCAATATGGGTTATAAAATATAGACTAATCACAAATGAAATGAATATAAGAGCCACTTTCTCAGCCGCAAACCTGAATATCAATCCCTTAATTGATCCCCCATTGATCCTTCTTATTGTAAACTCGCCGGTTTTCCAGATCAGGCTATTGTTGATCAGTCCGAGATAATTAAATATGGCAATTCCAATTATCATAAGTCCGATGACTAGGGCTATCCATAAATCAGTTTTGTCACGGCTGCCCCATACAGACATATTTCTGGAGGTGTCAAAATAGGCATCACTCAAAGGCAAAAGATAGTATTGGCCGGCAATGCCGGTGTGGACAATAGGAATGCTTTCCCTGTTTGAATCAAGCAGTTTTTCCAGCTCCGCGGGATCTGCCTGCGGCGATAGCCGGACAAAGCAACGGCTGTCTTTCTCCTTTCCGATAAGGCGAACCATATCAAAATTCAGCTGTGTGTTTTCAACCGGTTTTCTGAAAACACCTGTTATGACCATATCCTCACCACTGTCAGTGTCTCCAAGACTTATAAACCGGCCAACAGGATCTGTTGAACCAAAATACTTCAGGGCAAGGTCTTCCGAAATAACAAGACTATTTTCTGTATTCAGGACTGAACCGGCGTTACCAGAAAGCAAGTCATATGTGAAAAACTCAAAAAAGTTTGCCGATGCTGCAATGCTTAAAGGCCTGTCGAAAAATGACTCATCTTCAACATTCACTTTGAAAGGTGCTCCGGCATTGTCGAAACGGCAAAACTCTGTGACCTGTTCAAAATTTTCCACCATATATTCTGCAGCCCCGCTTCTTATAAAGTACATAAATTCTCTATCCCTGAATGGATCGTCGGCTCTTAAAGTATAGATCAGATTATTGTCATCATGAAACCTGTCAGTATTCAATTCCCGGTTGATAAAAACCGCTATCAGGCTCATACATGCTATACCGATGGAAAGACTCAGTATAATTACACCGGAGTTCAACTTATGCCTGATCAGGCTTCGGAAAATGTAATTCAAAATATGCATTCTATTAGTTTTGACTTCAATAATTGAAAAAAGATCACCCAATACGAATCAGGATCTTTCGTTTATATTAAGTAATTTATTAAATTCGTAAAAAGTAGCCGAAATTCTTAAAACTATGAAAACCATCAATATCAGGGTTAGTGATAAAGCTGCTGAAAAATTTCTCAGCATGAATGAAGAGGAAAAAAACACGCTTTCACAACTATTTAATGAACTTGTGGAAGATAAACGCACATTACTACAAGTCATGGATGACATGAGTGAATATGCGAAGAACCAAGGACTGACACCAGAAATATTAGATGAATTATTGAATGATGATTCCGAATAAATGGAGTTTGTTCTGGATACAAATATTATAATCAGCGCTGCTTTATTTAAAAATTCAGTCCCTGACAGATCTCTAAGAAAAGCCCTGGAAATCGGAAATATTCTTCTTTCCGGAAATACTGTGGCAGAAATAACAATAATCCTGAACAAACCAAAATTGGATAAATACATCACTGTAAAAGACAAATTAGTATTTCTTAATAGAATATTGACAAATGCAAAATTCATTGAAGTCATCCATACAATAAATGAATGCCGTGATCCACAAGACAACATGTTTCTTGAATTAGCCTTGTCAGGCAATGCTGATCTTATCATTTCCGGTGATTATGATTTACTTGTTTTAAATCCATTTTGCAGCACTCCTGTCATTACTCCAAGAGAGTTCATTGATAATTATTAATTCACTATTGACTTCATTTTCAACACCTCACTCGCGATAGTCTATTTTTATTCATACCTCAGAGCCTCCACCGGATTTCTTCTGGCTGTCCGCCAGCTCTGCAAGCTTACTGTAAGCAATGAAACAACCAGGGCAAACATGCCTGCAGATGCAAATACCCACCAGCTTAGTTCAGTTTTGTAGGCAAAATTCTGCAGCCACCGGTTCATGGCGAACCAGGTAATGGGGGAGGCTATTATAAAGGAAATTGCAACCAGTTTAATAATATCCTTGTTGAGCATGGCGAGAATATCAACAATTTTAGCTCCGTTTACCTTTCGGATGCCGATTTCCTTAGTACGTTTTTGTGTTTCTAATAATGATAAGCCAAGTAGTCCAATACAGGATATTACCATTGACAGAACTGACAGGAGGATGATTAGTTTGCCAGCCTTCTGTTCATCCATATACTGACTCGCAATAACATCGTCCATAAAGTAAAAATCGAATGGAGTATGAGGGAGGAATCTGTCAGTTACTCCCTGTATTTCCGTCAGAGTAGCCTGAATGTCAGCAGGATCGATGCGTATTAAAACATAAGTGACAGCATCAGGATTCAGATATACAACGAATGGATTAATCTTTTCATGAAGTGAATGCTGATGAAAATCCTGAAGAACACCTGAAATGGTATAATTATTTCCACCAAACTCCACAATGCTTCCAACTGGATCTGCAATATTTTTCTCTGCTACCAGCGCTTCATTTACCACACAGAAACCTTTCTCAAACTGCTCCAAACCCTGGCCCTCATTTAGCGTCATACCCATAGTGTTAAAGTAATCCTTATCCACAAAGATGTACTCGGTTTGTTGCAATGTTTGATTCCCTAAACTATCAATATAAACATGGCCATATATTGACCTATGGTCCACCAAAGGAGGGCAATTAGTTCCTGATACCGACTGTATGCCAGCAATACTTAAGAGCTCCTGCTTATAAACAGGGAATAATTGTGTATCACTACTATTCAGTTTCACAGTGATAAGATAATCCTTATCAAATCCTACATCGGAATTATGAATATATTTCATCTGCTTATGCATCAAGAATGATGTGGAAACCAAAGCGATGAATGCAAAGAGTTGAAATACAAGTAATGAATTTCGGATAATGCTCCCAGCTTTACCCGATTTAAATCTGTTTTGAAGAATATCTACGGGAGTGTAGCTACTGATAATATATGTTTTGAAACAACCTATAGCAAAAGCTGACAGAGAGCCTGGTATAAGAAGTAGTAGTATAAGCTCCAAGAAATTGGTGCTGGCAGTAAAATTGAATGGAAAGAGTTTGGGTATATAAGGTTCAATAGTTAGTATCAATAGTAAAGCAAATAAGGATCCAATAAAAATATGAAGCGCAGAAGAAATAAGATTTCGGATAAGAGTTTCGTATGCCCTTGCCCCTGAGATTCTTTCAAGAACCAAATGATTTAAATCCTGAATACCATTTGCAACAGAAAGCAGTACGTAATTCACTAATGAGATTGCCAGAACAAGCAAAGCTAATGATCCTAAAACAAGCAGACGGTTTTTTGCATCTGGAGTAAGATTTAAAGTTTGAATTGATTCGAGTCTCAACTCTCCGGTTTTCATTGAATTATTGGAAGTAATCGTACTGTAGTAATCCTCAATACTACTCAGGATTGCCCCAGTATCAGCCATATCGCTAAGGTGTATATAATTCTCAACCTCATATTCCAAATTTGTGATATAATCCTCTTTCTCCAGTATTGTATTCAGGTGATCAAGTGAACCTATCCATTCGAAATTAAAGTTAGAATTAGATGGCGGGTCATCAATAATCCCAATTATTGTAAAGTCAATTAAAATATTATCAATTAGAACCGCGATTGTCTTACCCAGCGCATCCTTATCGGGGAATAATTTATTGGCTACACGGCTTGAAATAACTACCGGCGACGAAATATTTTGAAACTGTTCGGATTCGCCTTCCAAAAAGTTGTAAGTAAAGAAATCAAAGAAATCATCTTCAACAAACACCATCTGTTTTATACCTGTATTGACAAAACCTTCAGGAAATTTAACAAAACCCTGATTGTCAACTTTCTGTATTGAAACAATAGACTCGATCCCGGGGTAAGATCCTCTGATATGCTGCTTTAAAGCGTAAGGTGTTGTATTTGTGAAGTGGTAATCGCCGAACCAACTTTTCTCCTGAAGAAGAAATTTCCTTGACGCATTGGTTTGAAAGCTATCATAGCTAAACTCGTGGATAATGTATTGACCAATAACTATAATTACAGCAAGACCTAACATTACCCCACCCAATTTGAACAGTCCCATTAACTTGTTCCTGCTCAAACTCCTCACTTCAATTTTGAGAAAATATCTGTACATTATAATTCTATTCAATATGTTATCAATACTCACCACTCACTATTCCCGGCCTAGCCGTGATTATCAGTAATGTCTGATTAATCCGTTCCATTATCATTCGTATCGTAGCGCCTCCACCGGATTCCTCCTTGCTGCCCGCCAGCTTTGCCAGCTTACTGTTAGCAGAGCAATTCCTAATGTAATCACCCCCGCCAGAACAAATATCCACCAGCTTAATTCAGTTCTGTAGGCAAAATTCTGAAGCCATCGGTTCATAGCATACCAGGTAACCGGAGTGGCAACCACTAAGGCTATAGCAGCCCATTTAATAAAGTTAATGTTTAGCATTGTCATCACCTCCCAGACTTTAGCGCCATTAACTTTACGAATTCCTATTTCTTTACCGCGCTGATTAACTGTGCAGAGGGCCATACCCAAAATACCGAGAATTGCCAGAAAAATGGAAATCCCTGAAAGCCCGGTTAGTATTTTGGCTGAATTGATCTCGGACTTATAATTTTGGCCGATCCTGTCATCCATGAACTGGTAGCTCAACGGCCATTGAGGTGCAATTTCTTTCCAGATTGCTTCAATCTGCATTAAAGCATTCGTGTAATCTCCACTTCCCAGTTTAACTGCAATTTCATGTTTACCCCACTCCCTGACGTAATACATAACAGGTTTTGCATTTTCACGCAATGTAAAATATTGCATGTCTTCAATTACCCCAATTATCTCGAGTTCATTGTTTGGTGTATTAGCATTATTCTGAACGACCAGCTTTTTTCCTATCGGATCGCTAAGGTTAAATTCCTTAACGGCCGACTGGTTAATGACAATTGATGTAGTATTATCATTTGATGCATTAATATCAAAATTCCGGCCTTCTTTAAAACCTGCACCTATTACATCAAGAAAATCATGATCAACAACAATTTGTCCGATATCTTTTTTAATGTTTTCATGGTCAGCTAACCATGCAGGCGAGAAATTATTTATAAAACCGGCAGGTGCATTGTTTGAAACACCAACACCATTAATCATGGGCAGACTTGCCAATTTTTCCCTGAATAATTCATATCTCTCGTTCATTTCCATGCTATAGGGATTCTTTACGATTAGAATATTATCATCATCAAAACCTGTTTTAGATTTCAGCACCAAATGCAACTGATTGTTTATTATAATGGTTGAGCCTATCAGAAGTATTGCAATAATCAATTGGAAAGTAACAAGTGTCCCTCTGATAAATTTCTGATTTTGCCAGCTCTTGATTTTGAAAATATTAAGCTGATTTTTAAGACCCTCGGAAGTTTTAATTGAGTTTAAGGAAGCAACAGGGTAAATAACTGAAAGTATAACAGAAAGGGTAAGCATAACCAGGCAGAGAACAAACACCGGGATATTAATTGAGAATGATTTGCCACTCAGTTCATTTACAAACGGAATCAAATGGTAAGCCAAAATTACTGAAGTTAATAATGGGGCTAAAAGGAAGGCAAAGGTTTCAAAAACCTGATCGGCAATGATTACAGACCTACTGGCTCCGTTTACCCTTTTGATGGCAGTTTCCTTAATTCTTCGCCGCAGGTCAGCAGTAATGAATGTAACGTAATTCGCAATAGCTATGCCCAGAATTAATAATGAGATCATACCAAAACCATAAATAACCTTCAAATCGCCTTTTATGGCATTATCCCATTGTGTCGTTACCGATTTCAGATGAATATCTCCCAAAGGTTCGAGATACACTTCAAACTCCCTTTTAGTTTTGTCTATCCCGTGCCCCTCTGCCACAATATCAGCCAGCTGGGTTTCAATTTCTTTTTTATCAAAATCACCGGGTAAAAGCATATAATAATCGAAGGCACTCATATACCATTCCGTAAGCAGGCTTTTGTTTATTGTATTAAAACTTGAAACGGATCCAATAAAATTCATTGAAAAATGTGACTGTGCCGGGATATCCTTTACCACCCCTGTAATCATAAAATCATGGTTTTCAAAATTGATGTTTCTACCCATCGGATCATCATGGCCAAAATATTTATGTGCCATCGACTGACTAATAATGACATTAAAAGGATTTGACAGGGCTTCTTCAGGATTTCCCTTTAAAAAATCGAAATGAAAGATATTCAGGAATTCAGGATCAGCAAATAGAAAACTGGTTTCAGAATAGGTATTATTATTAAGAGAAAAGTAACGCTCTCCCATATATGTCCAGCATCTTGAATATTTTTCAATACCGGGAATTGCTTTCAAATTTTCATACAAGGCACCGGGATGGTTGGTTGAAGCATTGGTTTTGTCTTTTGAGCGTAAAATAAGGCGGTATGTGATGTCATAATTTGGATTATGTTTATCATATAACAGCTCATCTGCAATAAATAGATATACCAGAATGCAACAGCAGTAAGCTATAATAAAGCTAAGCAGGAACAAAGACGATAATAGCTTATTCCTGAAAAGCTCCCTGTAAAATTTCTTAAGTTTTCTCATTACTTTTGTTCATTGGTGATCTTTCCTACCTCATGGTCTCCATAGGGGGCTTCTGTGGTTGCCTGCACCTTAATCTTAACCAGCCTCCTTCATTTTTATTCATACCTCAATGCCTCCACAGGATTCCTTCTGGCTGCCCGCCAGCTCTGCCAGCTTACTGTGAACAGGGCAATCCCCAAAGCAAGCACCCCGGCAAGGGCAAAAATCCACCAGCTCAACACTGTCTGATAGGCAAAATTCTGAAGCCACCGGTTCATTGCATACCAGGCAACGGGAGTAGCAACAATAAAGGCGACTACCACCCACTTGACAAAATCGAAGTTGAGCATGGCCATTACTTCCCATACCTTTGCTCCGTTTACCTTACGGATACCAATCTCCTTGGTCTTCCTTTTCATAATGATAGAGGTCAGGTTTACAAGCCCCATAATTGAAAGCAAAATACTTATAAGGGTAAAACCCCTGATCAGTTTATTAGTCCTATGATCTTCAGCATACATTAAAGCAACCCTGTTATCAAGAAACTGGATGTCGGCAGGTGTATTTCCGAATACATCTTTCCAGGAAGTCCGGACAGCCTCTATTGCCGCATCATGATCTGTGCTATGATACTTAATATTCATGTAACCCCTGGGTTCAAATGTCAGGTAAAATGCAACCGGTTCGGCCGGATTGTGCAGAGAGTTAAGGGAGACATCTTTCAGCACTCCAACAACAGTTGTCTGGTTTATCTGCATGCCGGTAATATCACCTGTCAGTCCGCAAAATTCAACAAATGCCTCATTGACAATCATCGAATTAAACTCACCATCATTGAACGAGGGGTCAAAGTTCCGGCCCAAAAGCAGCTCCATTCCCATTAAGGGTACATAATCATATCCGACCCCCAATACATTTACGATCCTGGTCGTAATCTCTCCCTCATCGCTTACAGGAAAATGAACGGTTCCCAAAACTTCGCCGGGTACATTTGTTGAGAAGGAAACAGCCTCAATCTCCGGATTCCTTAGCAGTTCCTCACTGAACGAATTGACATGATGAATTTCAATTGAGGGGTCAGACAATTTTACCAGCAACACATTTTCCTTGATAAACCCCATATCACAGTTAATCATGAAGCGCATCTGCCTTGCCATGATTATAGCAGAAAGTATCAGCACGGTTGTCAGAGAATATTGCAATATGGTTGACAAATGTCCAAAACTGATACTGCCTTTCCCTGTCAGATATTGCCATGGTCGTATCATTTCAAGTCCACTCTTCCCGGCATAATTCATCCATGGTATAACAGAAGTTAACAATCCTGTCACTGTAACAATTACAAGGGCAAGCACAACAATTTCCCCGAAAGGGTAATCGGCTATATCCAGTCCGGTTACGGATACCATATATGGACGGATGAAGAGGAACAGAAAGAATGCAACCACAAGGGATAAAAGTATAAACACAAAATTACCGGTAAGCGAATGAAAATACAGGCCTTTGTTTCCAGCACCGATAATCTTCCTGACCCCCATACTTTTTGACCGGGTGATGTTGCGGGAAACAAGCAAATTGGAATAATTAATTCCGGCAATTAATATCAGAAAAAGTGCAATAATTACCAGGAACCGGCTGTATATTCTGTTGCCTTTCGGGTAATCATAATTCATGTGAGGTGAATAGTGAAGGTCTCTCAGGGGTATTGCCACAGGCCTGAAGTTTGCATTGATAACCTCTCCGAAAGGCGACATGAATTTGTCATAAAAGGAGGAGAAGTTATCTGTTACCTCTTCTATACCGGCACCTGGTGCGAGCAAGATGAAGTGATAAGCGGAGGGCATCCAGTACCCCTCCGACAACCTGACTGCCGATTCATTTTCAGGATAAAAATCGGGATTCGGATGAGAAAAAAGTAAGTTCAGTTTGTGATGTGAATTTTTTGGCGAATCTTTTATCACTCCGGTTACTGTCAGCAGATTGTCACCTTCCTTAATGGTACTGCCTATGGGATTCTCCGTTCCAAACATTTGTTGACTCAGACTCTGGCTGATTAATACCTCACGGGGACCGGCAAGGGCGCTGCTTATGTCTCCATGTACAAAATCAAGTGTAAACAGATTAAATACAGAGCGATCAACAAAGTAGGCCTCATCTATGCTGAATTTAGCCTCTTCCCTTTCCAGAATAATTGAACTCCTAATGGGTACCAGGCGGGCAAATTCTTCAACAACGGGAAAATGCTCTTTTAGTCCCCGACCCATAAACGGACCCAGTACCGCATGCCTGGCCTCTGAACCTGCTGTAACAATCTCACCGCTTATACGAAAAATCCTGTCACCCTTTTCATGATGGGAATCATATCCAAGCTCGAATGTTACCCGTGAATAGATAAAAAAGACTGTTGTAAAGGCAATTGCCAGACCTGCTACACTGATCAGAGACGAGCTTTCCCAATTAAACAGATCCTTCAGGGCGGTTTTAACTGCTGTAAGATACATGATCTTGTTTTTTAATCTGGTTAGCTAAAGTATGTTCAGGCATTACCACCGCTTAATAAATCTCCTTTTTGTTCCCCTGGCTGCAGTAGTGCCTTTTATATTGCCTCCTTCCCAAACCAATCCGGACTTCTTTTTCCTTAAAGAAGTTTTGCCAGGTTCAAAACCTTTTTCTCCTGATTTAGCCTTTTTTTCATCATCATCCCCATTCCCCTTTTCCATTTTTTCACCTTTGGATTCTTTGATCCGATCGGGTTTTCGAATCTCACTGTCAGGTGAACCGCCATCTCTGTATTTTCGCAGAAGTTTTCTGATCTTTCGATTTTGAAGATCTTTATATATCAGAGAAAATGTTATGCTCACTACCGTCAACAATAACCCTGTTAACAGCAGCGGCCGGTTAAATGAAAACTCAACAAATATTCCTAAAATTCTCAAAATCAAAAGAATTCCTCCCGTTACTCCTGAGATGTAAATTAATTGTTTCATAATTAATAATTACTCTGTGGCTCTACCAGTTTAAACATCGTTACCGGCTATCTATGACAATATAACACTTTATCGTCTATTCATACCTCAAAGCCTCCACCGGATTGCGCCTTGCCGCCCATATGATGTGCCATCCTACTATAATGGAGGTAAGCGAGACAAGAATCAGAAATGACCAGATGAAATGCATAATACTTAATTGGATTCTTTCGGCAAAATTTTGAAGGATTGCTTTGTTTATAAAGAATGCCAGCGGATATGCAAAGGCAGCGGCTATTAGAATACACTTTGCCATTTGTCCGGAAAGCAGTCTAATCAGGTCAACCATTCGTGCTCCATTTATCTTCCTTATACCCAACTCCTTCACTTTTCGTTCAGAAGTATGAACCGTCAGTCCGAGCAATCCCATACAGGCAATGATTATTGCCAGATATCCGGAGATAGTCATTATTCTTCCCATGCTTTTCAGCTGGCTGAACCTGTAATCAAATTCTGAATCAAGGAAATTGTAATCTAAAATAAAATCGGGTGAAAACGTATGGAAAACCTCCCGAAGCGATTCCAGTCCCCGACCCTGATTACCCCCGGTAAGCCTGACAAATGCAATCACGGCATTCTCAGGTTGATATTGAATAAACAGAGGTTTATCAGGATCATTCATCATCTGGTACTTGAAATTTTCAACAACACCTATAATTTCCTTTTGATTACCATGCATATTTATGATATTTCCAATGGGACGCCCCATTTGCATAAGCTTAGCGGCAGAATTGTTAATTATTATCTTGTTTTCGTCGTCTTCATTAAAGTCCCTCCCTTCCACAAGATCGATCTTCAGAGTTGTTGCAAAATTTTTCCCGGCACTCAGGGTGGAATACCAATTCTGATCCAGTGGGTCTTTACCTTCCCATGAGATGGATGTTGCCGCGTTGCCTACTTCAAATGGCAGCTGGTCAGCAAAAGTTACCGACTCGATCCCGGCTTTTTGCACCAGTTCCCTGGTAAACGCATCCCTGAGCGAATCCAGCTGTTTGTTCTTAACAAAGTAAACCGTATTGTACCGGTCCATGCCGAGCGACTGGTTAAGCATAAAGTTGACCTGCCGGGAAAGGACAACTGAAGTAGTGATAAGTATAATTGCCGCAAAAAATTGCAGCACAACGAGACTCTTCCGCGACAGCGAAAGCCTGGAAGATCCTCCGCCAGAATTGCTGAAAATCATTAGTGGTGAGAACCGCGACATATATACGGCCGGATACCAGGTTGTTATTATAATTGTAAATAAAAGAAGTGCCCCGAGAACCATCAATAAGTATGGGCTAATAGAGAATACAAGAGATTGCTGTTCGGGGAGGAACATGTTCAAAATATGGACATGCAGGAAAGAAGCCATGATGCCTGAAAGAGTTACAACAATTAAGGTCTCGGCAAAAAACTGCTTCACAAGTTCAGTGCGGCCTGCCCCGTGGATTTTCTTAACCCCGATCTCTTTGGCCCGCTTCAGCGATGTTGCCACCGACAGGTTGACATAATTGATTATGGAAATTACGAGAATTGCGAATCCCACAATCAACATTGCCATAATTATGTAAAACCCGAAAGAGGGTTCACCCGAAAGGGTGTAAACTACCTGATTGCTTTTATGAAGGGGTGCGAGTCCATATATCTGGGTGTCTCTCATCCTCTCGTTTAACGATCTTGCAAGCTTAGTGATATTTCTGCTCAGAGATTCTGTGTTGGTGCCCGGAGCAATTTTGATATATGAGCGGGTACCAATATTGTCCCATGACTCAATCCAGTTGTTGCGGTTGCTGTACCAGCTAAATGGTATTGCAAATTCAAACTGCAGGGTTGAATAGACCGGAACATCTTCAAAGACGCCCGTTATTGTAAAGACCTCTGGTTTTTCAAGTTCAAAGGAATAGAGGTTAATAGTTTCTCCCAGCGGATTTTTATCGCCAAAAAGTTTGCCGGCGAGGCTTTCAGAAATCACAATGTTGTTGGGATCCGACAACACATGGTCTGCATCGCCGTATACCAGGGGAAATGAAAGCATCCGAAACCAGCCTTCATCTACATAGAAGCCATTCTCCTTTACATTATTCTCAGGTGTTCCCAATATATTATCATTTGCCCAAAGGTACTGGCAATAGTCCGTTACCTCAGGCAGAGCGTCAAATATAGCTGGGGCCAGCATTGCCGATGATGCATCATTCCAGCTGCCTGAAGTTGAATCGTCGGTATGGGTCAGCTTGTAAACCGTCTCTTTATTATCATGGAACTGATCGAGGCTGGCAAGTCCGATTATACTCATTGCAAGGGCTATCGCTACAGACAGTCCCAGGGTAAGTCCCCCGATATTGATCAGGGTATATGCTTTGTTTTTCAACAGACTTTTAAATGCATATTTTATGTGATCAAGCATTGGGTAAGTGATTTTAAGTTTAGACTATTCATACCTTAACGCCTCTACCGGATTTCTCCTTGCTGCCTGCCAGCTCTGCACGCTTACCGTCAATAATGCAATTATAAGGGCAATTAGCCCGGCAAGGGCAAATATCCACCAGCTTAGTTCTGTTGTATAGGCAAAATTCTGGAGCCATCTGTTCATGGCATACCAGCCGGCAGGTATAGCCAGAATACAGGCAATACCTACCCATAGGATGAAATCTTTGTTAAGCAATACCATCACTTCCCAGATTTTGGCACCGTTCACTTTACGGATGCCAATCTCCTTGATCCGGGCAAGAGTATCCTGGTAGATCTGTCCCAGCAATCCCAGGCTGGTTATCATGAGTGCGATAAGTGAGAAGAAGGCTATGGCTTTTCCCTGTCTGTCTTCCTTTCTGTAGAGTGAATCAAAAAAAACATCATAGAAGTTATATGAGATTGGAGCATCGGGTGATACCTCACTCCATATCTCACTTATCCCTTGCATCTGCTGTGATACAATACCCGGTTTCAACCTGATATTCAAGGATGAATAATTGTCTGTAAAGATCAGGGCTACCGGTTCAATAAAACTGTGTAGTGAGGCCACGTGAAAGTTATCAACCACACCAACTACCTCCAGCCCATCTTCACGGAAATTATTGAATTTTTTGTTGTTAAGATCCTCCCATCCGTATCTTCTGAATGCAGCATCATTCAGGTAACATGCTATCCCCTTATCGGACGGCATAAATTCTCTTCCCTTTATAAGAGTAATATCAAAGGTCTCCAGAAAACTTTCATCAACATAGATGCAATGCATCATAAAGTGATCTCCTTCACCCCGGTTATCGCCCATTCCAACCCGAATCATACCCGGGGCACCATGACTGAAAGATGAACCCATAACATAAGGAGCATTATCTATTTTCTGACTGAGTACATCATGGGCGCTGAAATTCCCCGGCAGATCGAGCCTGAGCAACTGTTCCCTGTTAAAACCCATGTCTGTTGTCCTTACATAATTCAATTGTCTCTGGATAGTGATCAGGCATATCACAAGAAAGATGGAGGCGGTAAGCTGGAAGATACTCAGTATGCGCTTCCCTGACTGCCTGACTGTTACCCGGCTACCCTTTCCAAAAAGACTTATAACACTGAACCTGGATAGTATGGTTGCCGGCCCTATGGATGATACAAAGATGACGGCAAGAATGATAACCAGAAAAGCTGAAAGTATCTGGGGTGTAAACAACCATCTTAACTCCAGATCAGTACCAAGCATTATTCCGGCATAGGATAACAGAAATTGAGTCATTAGAAGGGCAAGGAAGAATGCGATAAGAACCGACATGGCCACCTCAGTTAAATATAGATGCCTGATATCGGTTTTGCCCGCACCGTTGGTAACCCTTATCCCTATCTGCTTCAGGGCAGACAATTGACGGGAGAGAGCGAAGTTCACATAATTCACCACTGAGAGGAGCAGTATCAATAATGCAATTGCCAGAAATATAAGGATCAGACCTTTGCTTCCGGCTCTGTTCTCATTATGCTCAATTGTAGTTGTAAGGTAGATATCGGCCAGTGGCTGAAGCCATATGCTGTCAGTTTCCGACTTATTTTCGGGAAAATTTGAATTAACCATTTCCTCCAATCCGGCTATATCCTCATGACTGTTAACTCGTACATAGACATCCATGGGATTATAGCATATTCCGCCATTGCAGTACTGGGACATTCTGAATTCTTCGTTTTCGGCGTTGAGATAAAGTTCAGCGCCCAGGCTTGAATTAGCAGGAAGGTCCCTGACCACAGCGCTTACAGGCAGGTCCATCATATTGGCGATATTCAAAACCTCACCTACTACTTCGGTCATGCCAAAGAGCTTCATGGCTGTTGATTCAGATATTACCAGGGAACCAAGGTCTGCAAAAGGCCTGTCTGATCTCTTTGACAACACCTCCACAGAGAAGATGTCGAAAAAATCATTGGTTGTGCTGATCATCTCCGAACAGAGCACAAAATCTTCACCATCTGTTCTTTTTATAAAGATGGGGGAGTTCATATACATATATTTCATTGGTGCCGCCAGACTGATTCCCGGGTATTGTTCCATCATCCTGCCGGCAATGTCGCAATCCATTCGTGTGCTGTTTTTCCTGGCGTCTATCAACCGGTAAATATGCTCATGATTGTTAAAGCCGCGGTCCACCGAAAATTCTTTCCATGCAAAAAGAACAAGCACCATGCAAACGGCAAAACCCACCGCAAAGCCAAAAATGTTAAGGAACGAGAAAAGACTATTCTTTCTCATACCTCGAACAGATTGTTTCAGATTATAACCAAACATTTATGAATATTTAAAAGTATTTTCAACATCCCTTCAAATCTTTGCCATTTTAATGCCATTACCCTCATATTGCTGAACAATTGAAAGTTACCATTAAACGCCAACAACAAAAGTGTCAAAAATCAAGACACACAGGTGACAAATTTTTTGACATGACATTCTTTAAACACCCAGATGCGTTCACTCATACCTGCCATATTTTTTCGTTACTTACGTAATCCTAAACTTTATTTTTATATCTTGTTTAAATTAAATAACCTGCCTTCCAGTAATCACGTATTTAGTCATTTTTTAAAATGTAACTGGCCAGGTGAAGATGTGCGGTCAGGAAAAAATTTATTAAAATTACAACATGAAAAATAGATTTCATGGAATTTTAAGTATCGCATTAGTGCTTTTAGCACTATTTGGAAGCAGCTTTGTTATTTTTCTGTCAAATAATATTTTAGGCATAATTTATTTCATTTTAATACCTATTCTATTTACAATAATTGCTCGCTTATATTATACAAAATGCCTGCATACTTTAGATGATACATGCAGACATGTTATTATTGGTAAAATAGCAAAGGTTTTTAAATACAGAAATGAAAGGTTTACAGCAATAGACATAATTGGCACATCCATTGCTGTAATATTTTTAGTTTCAATACCTCAATATTGGCTTATCAGGACGCCTTATCTTTTTGTAGCTTTTTGGGTGTTATTTCTTATTGCAGGAATAGATATATTTGCTTTTGTTTGTAAAGATTGCAGGAACAAAAATTGTTTTAACTGTAAAACAAATGGCTACTTACCATATAATTAAAATTAATTAAAAGAATTAATGAAATCTCTAATACTTTTTATCGGCTTTTGTATTCTTTTTGTCCTCTGCTGGCCTGTTGCATTGCTGGCATTCATCCTTTTTCCCATTGTCTGGCTTATATCATTGCCATTGCGCCTCATTGGGATTACAATTGAGGGAGTCTTTGCCCTGGTTCGTGCTTTGCTCTTTCTCCCGGCCCGTATTCTGGGATTGAGAAAACACTAGTGCAATACAATATGAATCTCCAGCCAGATAATCCGGCCGGACCACGCAAGTTACTCATACCTCAAGGCCTCAACCGGATTCCTCCTGGCTGCTTTCCAGCTTTGCCAGCTTACTGTAAGTAGAGCGATAATCAGCGCCATAAGGCCCGCAAAGGCAAATATCCACCAGCTTAATTCAGTTTTGTATGCGAAGCTCTGTAGCCAGCGACTCATCGCATACCAAGCTACCGGAACAGCAACAACAAAGGCCAGTGCCACCCATTTTACGAAATCGAAATTCAGCATGGCCATCACTTCCCATACCTTTGCACCATTTACTTTTCTGATACCGATCTCTTTTATCCTGCTTTTCGTTGAAAAATTCGCAAGCCCATACAGTCCGACCGATGAGATTAACAGGGCAATAAAAGCAACAATTTTCAGTGAGGATGCCCTCCTCTCTTCCTGCCGGTACATCCCGCCCAGGTATTCATCATAAAACTCGAATGAGAATTCAAATTCCGGCAGAATCTCCTGAAAACCATTTTTTAATTGATCAATTGTATAAGAAATATTATGGGGTTCAATTCTGGCAGTTATATGGGAAAAATATTTTTCATTATGAATCATCAAAGACCCTATCTCATGATACATGTCCTGATAGTGAAAGTCATCGAAAATCCCGATCACTTCGCTACCAAACATTCTTTTCCCCTCAAAGGTCTCCCATCCGGCTTCCCTCATTGCTTTTCTGTTAATAAGGCATACATCATTCTCCTCTGATGGATAAAAATTCCTGCCCTCTGCTATGGGTATTCCGAATGTCTCCATAAACCGATGATCACTGGCAATAACAGCAACCCTGCCAAATTCCTCATTTGCACTATAATTATGAATTCCTCCGGGAGTGCCATGAGAGTAACAGGCATCAACAACATTAGGGAATGAATTCATCAAATCGATGAGAACCTCTACCTTATCACCTGCCTGCCAGTGAACGGGTATACGTACCAGTTGTTGAGTGTCAAAACCAAAATCTTTGGTTTTGACATATTCAACCTGTTTGCTAATAACCAGGAGCGAAACAATGATGGCTATTGATGCGGCAAATTGAACCACGTTAAGAGTTTTTCGGAAATTATACCCTCCCGACTTCCCAGACATCCTTTTGCTGATTAAATCTCCAGCCTTTACGCGAAGGGCAATACCTGCCGGATATAATGCCGGCAGAACGGAAATAACAATAAGGATCAATATCCCCGACAGGATAATAACAGGGGAGTTTACTAAATCCTGTATCCGGATCGTCTTATCTAACATTCCTTCAAAAACAGGTTTGATAAAAATTCCCAGGTATACAGCAATACACAGGGAGATTACAACAGTAATAAATGCTTCTGCAATGAATTGCCTTACAAGGGAGGCCTTACCAAGTCCAAGCACTTTTTTCATCCCAAACTCCCTCAACCGGGTCAGGCTTTGGGCGATTGACAGGTTTACATAATTAAAAACAGCCAGGAACAGCAGAATAATGGTGAGCCAAACTAAAAGCCAGATAAGCTTTATATTGGCATGTTCAAGGTCATCATGGTTCAGAGTCGTATCGAAATAAACATTTTTAAAAGGCAATAGTGATGAAATATCATCCTCGCCGGAGTGCCTGGTTCTTGGAATTACATAAGAGATCTTACTGCTGACCTCTTTCCAGTCCGCCATCGGATGCAGTTTCACCAATAGTTTATAATAATCCTCACAATCATCAACATCAAAGCAGCTTCTCCAGTACCTTAACTTCAGGTCAGTATGACAAATAATATCCCCGTTCAGTGTACTTTTTTCAGGAAAATCGTTGATAACCCCTGCAATGATCACGTCTTCCCTATGGGAAATATTTAGTTGTCTTCCCAATGGATTATCATCTCCAAATATTTTTCTGGCCAAACTCTCTGTAATAACAACATTATTCCTTTCATCAAAGAGTCCTTCCGGATTTCCACTTAAAAATACTATTGGCAGAACCGAAAAGATACCTTCCTCTGAATGTATGACCCTTGCTTTAACTGTGGATTCGCCATATACGACAGGCTCACCGCTAGTCATATAGTTTGTTGCCGATTCAATTTCAGGCAAGTTATCAACAAGCAGCTTCCTCGCCTCTTCCCGAATTCCGGCCTCATTATCCGGGCCGGCCACCCTGAATATCAGGTCGATATCTGCAATGTGCTTGTCATAACCGAACTCGGATGCCAGGAATGATGCCAAAACTACAACTACTGCCAGGCTGGCGGCAAAACTCCCGATTGTAATTGCAGAAAATACTTTGTGCCTGAACAGGTTCCGGAAATAAAGTTTTAGATCCATAATCGTCATTCAATAATAAATCGCGGAGATCACTTTTCAAGTTTAAATAATAGACACGCTTGTGTTAATTCTTTCTACAATTAATCAGGTCTTACTGCTTTGATACTACTATTTGTGAAATTATTATACCAGTGCAGGATCACTTATCCCCGGCTTAACCATATCATCACTTTCCTTCCGTCCGTCAGCAATCCTGATAATCCGTTTACCCATCTGAGCAAACTCTTCATTATGGGTTACCTGAATTATAGTTATACCCTCTTCGTTGAGTTTCTGAAGGACTTTCATTATTTCCCTTCCCTGATCAGAATGGAGGTTTCCTGTGGGTTCATCGGCAAGCAAAAGCTTAGGTTTACCCACAATGGCACGGGCTATCCCAACCATCTGTTGCTGGCCGCCTGACAGCTGTGCCGGGAACAGATCTTTTTTTGCAACCATATTGAAACGGTCAAGCATGTCTGCAATCATTCCTTTCCTCTCGCTGCTTTTAACCCCTTTGTAAATAAGTGGTGTCTCAATATTTTCATACACAGTCATCTCGTCAATCAGATGAAAAGCCTGAAAAATAAACCCCATGTAATTCCGGTGATACTCTACTTTCTTATTCCCTTTTAGCTGATGTGCAGGTTGATCGAGAAAAAGGTATTCTCCTTCATTTGCCTCATCCAGCATGCCAATAATATTAAGCAGAGTGGACTTACCAGCGCCGCTTGGACCCATAACTGTAACAAATTCTCCTTCAGCGATGTCCATGTTGATATCCTTCAATACAAATGTTCGCTGAAATTTATTGTCATAGTACTTGAAGATGTTTTTAAGTGAGATCATAGTTTTTGTTATTTTAGTATCTGTTTTATATTCGGCATCACAAGGTTATTCATACCTAATCGATTCAACAGGGTTTCGCCTGGCTACTCTCCAGGTCTGGCCTATAGTAATAATCGTTTCCAGAACGAGCACAATGATGATCCCCTGAACAAAAAGCCACCAGTTCACAGAGGCCTTTACAGCATAATTCTGCAGCCACCTATCCAACATAAAATAACTTACCGGCATGGCAATTACTGAAGCTATTGCGATCCACTTAAGTGAACTGTAATATAGAAGTACCAGCATTTTCAATGTAGATCCGCCCAGTACTTTACGGATGCCGATCTCTTTTGTACGCCTGGATATACTTTGTGAAACCAGCATAAAAATTCCCATCATTACAATGATAACAGCAATGGCTGCACCCATTCGGATTATCTGTCCAAGTCTTTCCTCTCCGGCATAATAATTCTGGTAAATATCAAGAGTGTTACTTGTAGTGAATATATAATCTTCATCAAAAGATTTTAATGTATGTTCAATTTTCTCCATGGCCGACAATCGGTCGGTATGTGAAGCCAGCCGTACAACTATGTTGTTTATATTGCCTGAATATGTTGTCATCACCAGTGGCTGTACCTCTCTTGCAGCTGATTCATAATGAAAGTCTTTTACCACACCTATAACTTCCAGGGGGTTTTCAAACATCACCACACTTCTTCCAACTGCAGATGGTAGTCCGAGCATTTTTTCTGCTGCCTCATTTATTATTACGCATTGCCTGTCGGTTGTCAGTTCCGGGTCAAAAAAGCGGCCCTCTTTAAGTTCCAGCTCCAGTAAACGACACAAACCAGGCTGAACACGGTATTCATTAATAGATAGAATATTATCTGAAGGGCTTTCCTGAAGTCTTATTCCCTGTCCACTGGTACCTCCGCCAAAAGTATGAAATGAGGCTGCAACACCATCCACCTCCGGGATGTTGAGCAATTGATCATGGATTTCAGGGTACTGACTTTTCATATTGTCATTTAAATTAAAGATATTCACAAGCCCTTGTGGTGTGAACCCGGGTGACAGGTTTTTCATGTACTGGATCTGATTATTGATCCCAAACAGGTAAGTGAGCAATACCAGGGTAATAACCAGCTGAAGACCACCTGCAAGATCCAATACTATTTTTTTACGGCCGGTCCTCCCAGCCTGTGGTTTTAAAATGGCAGCCGGTTTTAACCTGCTAAGATATAAAGCGGGGTAGCTACCCGAAAAGACAACAGTTAATATAAAAACACTAATGAGTGTAATGATCAGGATCGGCGACTGAAATATATCTCCGGAAAACTGCCTGCGCATGAGATCGCCAAATTGCGGCAGAAGAAGAGTTGCCAATACCAACCCAATAACAAAAGATATGCCCACTATAAATGTTGTTTCGGTAAAAAACTGTATAATGATGTCCTTTCTCCTGGCCCCGTTTACCTTCTTGATCCCTATCTCTTTAGCACGCTGTTCTCCTTCAATTACAAACAAGTTGACAAAGTTTGTCAGTGCCAGAAACATTACAAGTACCGCAATGGCTCCCACGAGAATGACGGTGTTGATGCTTCCGCGTGGTCCCAAATCATAAGATGCGTTGGAAAAGAGATGTAGCCGTTTAAGAGGTTCAATTTCAGATGAAAATTTATAGTTGCCGAACATACTGAACCTCTTTGTCAGTATTTCGGTGTTTGCTTCACATATTGCATTCCCGGTTGAATGATGGTCTGCATTGGGATCAAACAGGTAGTATGTAAAGAATTCCAGTCCTCCAAGCTGATGCAAATAATCCAGAGCATTCATTGGCATCAGCAGGTC
Source organism: uncultured Bacteroidales bacterium (assembly GCA_964421595.1). Classification (GTDB taxonomy): domain Bacteria; phylum Bacteroidota; class Bacteroidia; order Bacteroidales; family PUMT01; genus PXAP01. The sequence goes on from CAYQXY010000053.1 coordinate 22,478, forward strand.
AAAGGTAAAATGTGTATTCACCGGGATATCTGCAGTAACAGCCGAGACAGTGTAACTCCTGTTCCCCATTTCCATTACTTGTCCAACAGCAGGATTATCGCCAAAAATTTTTACGGCCGTTTTTCTTGTCAGCACAACCGAATTCGGATCATTAAGTGCATGTTCTGCAGAACCCTCCAGCACCTCGAAATCAAAAACACTGAAGAAGGTCGAATCGACATATAAAAGCCTGTTACCGGCATAACGGATATTGTTAACAATAAGTTCAATATTCCCCCCTCTGTATATCTGAACGGTTGTTTCAATACCTGGCACATTTTGAGGTATTTCGGTAAAAGTCTGCCGTAAATTTATCGGATTAACCGATTCAGCTTCTGCCTCTTTCCATATTGTATGCAGTCGATAAATGTTGTCGGCCTTTGAAAAATTACGGTCGTAGCTCCACTCATGAAATATGAAAATCATCAGCAGGATAGCTGTGGCCAAACCAATAGATAACCCTAAAATATTGGTTATAAGGGTAGCTTTATTGCGCCCGGCTAAACTGTAAAGATTTTTTATTTTGCGGATCATAAATTCGGGAATTATTATTAATGGAATGCCGTAGTCACTCATACCTCAATGCTTCAACAGGATTTCTCCTTGCTGCCCTCCAGCTTTGCCAGCTTACTGTTAACAGGGCTATACTCAGTGCAATTATCCCGGCAAGTCCAAAAACCCACCACTTTAACTCGATGCGGTAGGCGAAGTTCTCAAGCCACCTGCTCATTGCAAACCACGCTATAGGCCCGGCTATAACAAATGCTATTGCTACCCATCTGATAAAATCCTTGTTCAGCATCGAGACTACCTCCCACACCCTGGCACCATTAACTTTACGAATACCAATTTCCTTAACCTTTTGCTGGATGAAATACATTGACATTGCAAAGATTCCCATCGACGAAATAATAATTGAAAGTAGTGTGAATGCACCGATCAGCCTTGATCTTTTCACCTCCTGGCTATACCACTGATTTATTGTAGTATCAACAAATCCTGATTCCATAGGGATACCTCCGGTAAAAGTATGTTGCACCTCTTTTATCCTTTTGACTGTAGTTACCAGATCACTACCGTCAATTTTAACCAGGATACTCCATGGCATATAATCCTCACCTAACTGGCGAACTATCAGCGGACCGATATCAGTGTACAGTGATCTAAAATTAAAATCATCAATAATGCCAAGGAGTGTTACCTCATTATCATAAAACGGAAATACAATGGCATTATCTTCAAGTTCCAGTTCCTGTATAGCCTTCCGGTTGAGCCATGCCCCATCCCTGCCAGTAAACGCTGCCTCCGTGGGCTCTACATTCATCCCCATCAAATCGAAAAAAAGGCTGTCGACAACGAATTCCTGAAAACTCAGTGGCTTATCCTTGTAACTAAATGACTGATTGTTTCCTCCGTCCATAGGTGTGCCACGTGTGTATGTTACTTCTTCCACACCGGGAATTGATTTGAGTTCATGCCTGAAAGCTTCCCGTTGACTTGCTTCTATTGTATTATTCATCCAGAAGATGTTCTTCGTATTAAAACCCAGATTATAATTCTGCAAAAAGTTTGACTGACTGCTTATAGTCCATGTGCTAATCATCAAAACTATTGCAATTACATACTGAAATGCAATTAACACTCTTGAATAGGTGCTTTTTGTTTTCCTTACAAGAGCACCCTTCACAACATCAACCGGATTAAATTTGCTTGCGACTATGGCAGGGAAGATTCCGGATATCACTGCGGTTAATAAAATCAGCAGGAAAGCAAACATTATAAATACGGGTGTAAACTGCATTCCAAGATCAAGCGTTGATTCCATCTGGAAATTGAAAAATGGCTCGAAAGTGAATGCCAGAACAACGGCAATCAATGCAGCAATAAAGGTTAGCATTACCGATTCGGCAATATGTTGCATAAGAAGAGCATTCCTTGAACTCCCATGGAGTCTTTTAATGGCTGTCTCTTTGCTTCTGAACCCTGCCTGTGCAACTGTCAGGTTAATATAGTTGATAATCGCGATTACCAGAATAAGCAAGGCAATTCCTCCCAAAATACTTACGGTTGTCCTGCTATTCTGTCTGATTGCCTGGCCTCCGATACTACTGAAATAAACATCAAGTAAAGGTTCAAAAGAAAGTGCATGAGAATAGCCCCTGGTGAAAATCCAGTAATCTTCCTTGAAACTCTCCAGAATAAGTGGAGCTTTTGAGGGCAAATCGCTGTTCTCTCTGGCCAGAAAAAATGTTGTGAATGAGCTGTTTGAGTATGATGTAAGCAGGTCCTGCCATCCCCATATTTCAGCCATAAGCTCGAAGTTAAGCAATATGTCACATCCTTCAAGATGGCTGTCCTTTCGGATATCTTCGATAATACCGGTTACAATGAAATCGAGTTTATTAATTGATATCACCTGTCCGACAGGATCAATATTTCCAAATTGTTTTAGCGCAAACGAAGACGCAAGCACGACAGACCTGCTGGTTGCCAGAAGATGATCCGGTTCTCCCTCCAAAATACTGAAAGAGAAAATATTAAAAAAAGCCGGGTCGATCATAAGGCAACGGGTGCGTATCTGCTCACCACCGGCAACCTGAGAATTCAAAATATATGGATACAGCCTTGTATATGCCTCCACCTCCGGATAATCATTCATGATCCTTTCCCCGACAGGGGGTGCAAAGCCAGAATCATCCTCCGTTACAAGCCTGTAAATACGGTCCCTTTTTTCATGGAACCTGTCCACGCCAAGTTCCTGTTTGATATAAACACTCAAAAGGAGTACAAACATCAGTGAGATGGCAAAACCTGAGAGGGTTATCAAAGTGTAGAGGCGGTTTTTCTTCAGGTAATTGAAGAAAGATTTTAATTCAAAAAGGTTCATGAAATTGTAGTTTTCAATTCAAAATGTTATAATAGCCAATTATCAGACCGATGGAACAGGCAGGGACAACCCTTTGTCGCTCAGCGGAGCGCCATTAACCCAAATATCCTTCTGATATTTACATAGCTATCTCATTCATTTCTTTCATCATGTTTTCGGTAATAATCTTTCCATCGAACAGGTTTACTATGCGGTGGGCAAATTCCGAATCATGAAGAGAGTGTGTTACCATTATTATGGTAGTCCCCTCCCGGTTTAGTTCAGTAAGCAGGTTCATTACCTCAAGCCCGTTTTTTGAGTCAAGGTTACCCGTTGGCTCATCGGCAAGGATCAGCTTGGGATTGGTAACAACTGCCCTGGCTATTGCAACCCTTTGTTGCTGGCCACCTGAGAGTTGCTGGGGATAATGGTTTTTTCGGTGACTGATTTTCATTCGTTCGAGCACATTGTTCACCATCTCCTTTCTCTTCTGTCCTCGTATTTTTAGATACACGAGTGGCAATTCAACATTTTCCCCTACATTGATCTCGTCAATCAGGTTAAAACTCTGAAATACAAAACCAATATTACCCTTCCGGAGATCAGTCCGGCGATTTTCACTGAGATGGCCTACTTCCTTGCCATCAAAGTAATATTCACCTGCCGATGGGTTATCGAGCATACCCAGAATATTGAGAAGCGTGGATTTACCACACCCTGATGGCCCCATGATAGCAACAAATTCTCCTTTTTTTACATTGAAGCCTACCTGGTTAAGTGCCAGCGTTTCTACTTCATCGGTACGGAAGACTTTATCAAGGTTTATTGTTTTGATCATTTCAATAGTTTTAATTGATAAAAAATTCTCTTACAAATTATAAATACTTACCTGAAGGCTACCTGTGCTTCCGGGCAATCATTATTAATATTTACACCCAATAACCAATAATGTGCCACAATAAATTACCACCTAATTATGAGATGATTAATATCTATCTCCAATATGATTTGTGTAAAACTTATAGACACAATAGTGACAAAAATTTTGACACTTCTTTGTATATTGAATATGGTTAACTTAAATTTGGTTTTAATGGTTGCTCCTCCTTAACGCCACCTGAATGTGATGATCCGGGAACCAGCTTGTTATAATCAGCTTTTTATTTAATTATACTTTGTAGAATATGCCGAAAGGAAATATCCTGATTGTCGACGACAACAAAAATGTATTGAATGCTCTTGACATCTTGCTTTCTCATGAATATGACAAAGTACATTGCCTGACTAATCCCAACCTGCTTATTTCCGAACTTGAGAAAAATTGCTATCACCTTGTTTTGCTGGACATGAATTTCAGGTCAGGGGTCAATACCGGAAACGAAGGCATATTCTGGCTTGAGAGGATTAAAGAAAAATGCCCCGAAATCTCAGTGGTCATGATCACTGCATATGGAGATGTAGAACTGGCAGTCAAGGCATTGAAAGCCGGCGCAACTGATTTTATCTTAAAACCATGGGAAAATGCCAAACTTTTGGCAACAGTCAGATCAGCTATACAACTGAATCTGTCACGCGAGGAAATAAAGAAGCTAAGATCAAATGAGAAGGAGCTTAAGAGCAGTCTCAATGCCGGAGAAAAAGCGATAATTGGCTCATCACCTGAAATCATGCAGGTTCTCAAAATTGTTGAAAAAGTAGCTAAAACCGATACAAACATACTCATTACCGGCGAAAACGGTACCGGAAAAGAGTTAATAGCACGCAGGATCCACCAGTTGTCTGATCGCCGGCGTGAGCTAATGGTTAGGGTTGATATGGGTGCAATAAGTGAATCCCTCTTTGAGAGCGAGCTATTTGGTCACGTTAAAGGTTCTTTCACCGATGCAAGGGAAAACCGCACTGGCAAGTTTGAGCTGGCCGACAAGGGGTCCCTCTTTCTTGATGAGATAGCCAATCTGCCTCTCAGTCTCCAGCCGAAACTCCTGGCTGCCCTGCAAAACAGAGAAATTACGCGTGTGGGGTCAAACCAGCCCGTGTCATTTGACATCAGGCTTATATGCGCAACGAACAGGAATTTAAATGAGATGGTGGATGATGGACTGTTCAGGGAAGATCTTCTATACCGTATAAACACTATCCAGATCGAAGTGCCTCCTCTTCGTTCGAGAGAAAAGGATATCCCGCTGCTTAGCGAATTCTTCATTGAAAAATATTCCACCAGATATAACAAGAGAGCCCTGACCATTGACGAACAAGAAAAGGAAAAACTACTTAAATACCGGTGGCCCGGAAATATTAGGGAACTTGAACACAGTATTGAAAAAGCGGTAATTCTGAATGAGTCCGGCAAGATTATGGCCAGTGATCTTTTTTCCGATCGTGATGATCACCTTCAAACCGGATCCAGGACTTTCAAACTTGATGAAATGGAAGAGAAAATGATTTCCATGGCTATCCATAGTAATTCCGGAAATATTAAAGCTGCAGCAAAGCAACTTGGTATTACCAGACAAACATTGTACAATAAAATGAAAAAATTCGGAATTCAATGATTGGCTCATTTCAGCTTAAAATACTGATCAGGATCGTTTTAATAGTCATGGTGAGTGCAGGAACCGGATATGCAGCAGCTACCGGTGAACCGGTGTATACATTGATTACTTTTATACTAGTACTTACCATTCAGATTATCAATCTTGCATTTTATATAAACAGAGTAAATGTCAATATCAATTACTTTTTTGAGGCAGTTAAGAATGAGGATTTCAGCCTCACTTTTCCTGCTTATAAAGGAGACAAAATACTTAAAAACATAAGTAAAAATCTTACACGCATAAACAGGCAGATCCAGCAGTTACATGTTGATACTCAGCAACAGGAACAATACTTCAGGGCCCTGATTGAACAGGTAGGAACTGGTATCTTATCTTTCAACCATGAAGGATTTGTCATCCATACCAACAGCAGTCTGAAAAAAATTTTTGGCATGAGGCAGTTTACTCACCTCCGGCAACTTGAAAAAATAGATACCAAACTGGCAGAGACGTTAAAAAATATAAAACAACATGACCAAAAGCTGATTACCTATAATGGGAAAAACGGTGCTATAAGCCTGCTCCTGAAGGCCAGCTCATTCAAATCAAACGATCAGGACCTCACGCTTATATCACTGCAGGATATTAACAGGGAACTTGACGAAAAAGAACTTGATTCATGGCTAAAGCTAATCAGGGTTTTAACCCATGAAATAATGAATTCAATTGCACCCGTCACCTCCTTATCTGAAAACCTGTGCAATTATTTTGTAAGAGAGGGAGAAGCTATTCCTGTCGGGGAAGTAAATGATAAGATGATAGCCACAACAATCAGGGGACTGAAAGTAATACAGGAACAGGGTCAGGGATTAACCCGTTTTGTCGAGTCATACAGACAACTCACCCGGCTGCCGAAGCCTGAAAAATTAATGGTCAGTTTAAACGATCTTATGGAAAAAACTGTTATGCTCCATAAATCTGATCTTCCATACCGGGATATCAACATTTCATATAGTATGGACGATCCTGAACTTGAAGTGTTCATTGACCAGAAACAAATCTCACAGGTATTGATAAATTTACTTAAAAATTCAGTTGAAGCCCTGCATTGCACCAAAGACGCCTGTATAAAACTGTTATGCCGAAAAACCCTTAAAGGCCAGATTGAGATCTCCGTTTCAGACAACGGACCTGGAATACCACCCGAACTTCTTGAGGAGATTTTTGTACCCTTTTTCACCACTAGGGAAGCAGGCAGTGGTATCGGACTAAGTATTTCACGCCAGATTATGAGACTGCATAACGGAAGTCTTAAAGTCAGTTCACTTCCGGGGAAAGAGACCATTTTCACTCTGGTATTTAATTAATACCTTATTTTGACCAAATAATCCATTGTTTTGACTTACCGAAGTCGCAACAGCGGCTTTCCCCGTGATATTTTTCACCCGTTTAAGTTTCTACAGGCAGGATTATCAATTTTAGAATATTTTTTCTTTTCTTGTTTCGCCGTAATGATAAAGAAATTCAGGAGCGAAATCAGCTCCATTTTCCCATTGAATAGTAAAGGGATTCAATGTAAATCTTTTAAAGATATTTATATCTTTCAGTGGTTCAAATACTTCTCCCCATAGTTCATTTTCAAGGTCTATGGTTTTCTCCCGGCCATCGCTGAATCTGAAAGCAATCTTATAGCCTCCAATGTACTTCGCTTCAGTTACTTTTATTAGTTCCATTCAATATTATTTCAGCGGTTCTATTTTATTTAAGTGTTTCCGTTGTTCGATCAATCTCCAGTTCTCCAGTAATTCATCTTTGTGCAAATCCATCCATTCGTAAATAAGGTTAATTGCTCTTCTAGGCAATGTTCCTCTAACTATTCCATAATCAATTTCAACTGTTGCCTCATAATCCTGATATTTAACATGGAAATGTGGTGGAGCATGCTCGTTGTAGAACATGTAAATTATTATCCCATAAAATCTGGAAATTTCCGGCATTTACTGTTTTTAATTAACAAATATACAAATTACCATCTTTAATTTGAAACGGTTATGTTATCCATACAGGTACTTTTTATGGTGATTTAAAACCATTGAAGCAGGAGGAATGAACAGTATGCTGCCGGGAGAGAATGAATTCATTTAATCCAATTGAGTCTATTTTAGGATAAAAAAAGAAAAAAAAAGCTCCCCCATTCGGGGAAGCTGAAGTTTATTTGGACTAGTTTGCCTGCTTCCTGTATCTGTAGTGCCTTGAGCGGGCAGGCCGCGCAATTGCTCTCTCACGTGCTACCGGATTTTCAGCATAAGGATGGTTCTCAACCATAGGGATCTTTTTAAGGATCAGCTTTTCTATGTCCCTTAATTCTTTTCTCTCATCAGCATCACAAAAAGCAATGGCTGTGCCTTCCAGGCCGGCCCTTCCTGTGCGCCCTATCCGGTGAATATATGTCTCAGGCACATTTGGAAGATCATAATTAAAGACATGTGATAATTCGTCAATATCTATACCCCTGGCGGCAATATCAGTTGCTACCAGCACCGTCAAACGTCCTGATTTGAAGTCCTTCAGTGCACTCTGACGGGCATTCTGGCTCTTGTTGCCATGAATAGCAGCCGCTCTTACTTCGGCACGATGCAGAAACTTCACAACTTTATCGGCTCCATGCTTGGTCCTGGTAAAAACCAGGGCTGTTTTAATATTCTGCTCATTTATCAAATACAGCAGCATTTTAGATTTATCAGCTTTGCTTGTGTGGTAGATGCTCTGCGCAATCTTATCTACTGTTGAAGTAGGAGGAGTTACCTCAACCTTAACAGGATTATTCAACAAGTCACTTGCCAGTTTTTGTATCTCATTTGGCATAGTTGCAGAAAAAAACAAGGTTTGCCTTTTTGCGGGCAGCAGCCTTATCACTTTTCTGATATCATTTATAAAGCCCATGTCCAACATACGGTCGGCTTCATCAAGAACAAAGATTTCGAGTTGCCTTAAATTAATATAACCCTGGTTTATAAGGTCAAGTAAGCGTCCCGGAGTTGCAACAAGAACATCAACGCCCCTTTTAAGCGCTTTAGTTTGTGGCAATTGAGAAACACCACCATAAACAATAGTATGCCTGATATTTGAGTATTTACCATATGTAGCAAAACTCTCATCAATCTGAATTGCAAGTTCCCTTGTTGGCGTTAGCACAAGCACCTTTATACCGGGCTTAGGCTGTTTCTGTTTATGTAATTGTTGAATAATAGGTATGGCAAAAGCAGCGGTCTTGCCCGTTCCGGTTTGTGCGCAACCCTGAAGGTCACGTCCTTGCAGTATATGGGGGATTGCTTGTTTCTGAATAGGTGTAGGAATTGTATATCCTTCGGCTGTCAAGGCTTTCATGACAGGCTCGATTAAATTTAAAGAAGTAAAAGACATTAATAAAATTAAGTAAAATGTAGCTGACTGAGACGTTGCATTTTCTGCACCAGCGGAAAGAAATATTTTGTAGCGGCTTACAACTTGCCGGAAATAAATTGTTTAAGGCTGCAAAGATACTCTTTTTATTTGATTATTAAAAAGATATGCAAAAATACTTTCAAATGGGATGGGTGAGTGAATAAGAAGGTTCTGAATCTAACTTAATGCAAATAGAAAAGAGTCACAACTTTTATCGTTGTAACTCTTTGATTTTCCTGTGGGCGATATCGGATTCGAACCAATGACCCCCTGCTTGTAAGGCAGCAGATGATATGGTATATACAGCTGTATGTGAATGTTTTGCAAAATATGTAAAAAACCTGTAATAAACAGAGCCTAAAAAAATGAGCCGGAACCTTACAAATCCTTATCATCAAATATATCGATGCTTCTCGTCATAATATGTGCAGTAGCGGATTAGAAGC
>CAYQXY010000054.1:0-28040 GCA_964421595.1 uncultured Bacteroidales bacterium
CTGATTCTATGTTAACCATGCCTTTCAGGCCTGGCCGTAATTTCCCTTTGTTTGTACTATAATTAATATTATGTTAAATAGAATAAATTAATTTTCAGGTGAACGATTTAATCAATCGATCTTAAAGTATGCTACCTCCTTTAGGGCATGTTTAAAAAAAATGATGGGAATAATCCTTTCCTGAAACGGGCCACCACTCTACTTTAAAATATCTAAAAAAAAAGACCGGAAATTATCCGGTCCTTATTTATTAGAAAGCTGCTAAAGAAATTTACTGCTCCAGAGGCTCTCTACCCAGCTTTTTGTTCATTTCCTCGAGTTTGTCTTCCATTCCAAGACGGTAATATATAATTCTCAGAGTTTCCATTGCATCTTCATATTCGGGATTTGCTTTATGAGCTTGCTCAAGGTATGGTATAGCAGACTTCAGTTCCTCATATGCCTCATCCCTGGCAATTTCAAATTTCGCATTATCCATGATCTCATTAGCCTCAACAAGCATGTTAACTGCTTTGTTATAATACATTACTCCCATATTGTAATTGGCATCAAACAACTCAGGATTAAGCTCCAGAGCTTTCTCATAAGCAGGAACAGCCTTCTCAGTTTCACCAATTCTCTCATACAGAGTCCCTTCGGCAAAATGGTAGGAAGGATTATTTGGCTCCTGCTCTTTTGCAAGTGCCAGATAACTAAGAGCTTCCTGTGCATTATCAGCATTGATATAGAAATTTACCAGCTCTACAAGCACGGTGTTATCCTGTGGAAATTTCTGGAAACCTTCCTGTAATATCTTTTCTGCACTAGTTGAATCACCAACATTGACATAGGCATCTTTCATCAGTACATATAGATTACTTTCTCCGTAATCCATATCCTTTGCCCTGTTGAAGTATTCTAAAGCCTGTTCGTGATTTCCGGAAAGGGATGCAACAAAACCTGTATTAAAAACCAATCCTGTATCAACAGGCTGGTCGTAAAATGGAGAATCAGCAACTTCAAGGGATTTTCTGAAATTTTCGAATGATTCGGTATACTCACCCTCTTCATAGCTAAGTACGGCACTACTTATGTATTGTCCGTGCAAACGGGTGAATGCATCATTTAATGACCTCTCCTGCCGTCCCCTGTCATCGAGCTCAATGGCCTTCTGGAATGCAGCATAAGCTTCATCAAGTGGGTTTTCGTGCAATACGGTTGTTTCATTCCAGCCAACAAGTTCACCCTGTTCAAAATATATTTCAATATTATCATAAACAAGCACATCCCTGACACCTGTTTCAGTTTCGATAGTACGCTTTTCCTTTGGTTCGTTCATGAAGAGCCTTAACTCATCTTCAGCCATACCGAAGTAAAGAAACTGAATATTGACATCAAAAATATCCTGGAAAATGACTCCCCTGTCTACCCAGGTCCTCGGATTTGAGCCTCTTCTCGAATGCTCAATGTTGCTGTCACTCCTGTCAAGCCGCCGTTGAACTGACTCTTGTGTTAGTTCCTGAGCCACTGAGAATAATGAAAATCCAAGAACTGCGAAGAAAATTATCAAAAATCGTTTCATGATTTAAAGCTTTAAAATTTATAAAAACATTATTATTAAATATACTTAATTGCTATCGGTAAACAAAATTCAAATGTACACGATATTTTAAACAAGATCAAATTTCCTGCCAAAAACGCTATAATTGTGTATCTGCTGAATTATCAGCTATATCCTGATCATCAAGGATGTCATTTTCAGAGTTGCTTTCAAGTACAATAGCCACCGAGGCAATAGCCTCTCCTTCCCTTAGGTTTATCAGCCTGACTCCTTGTGTTGTACGGCCTGTAGTCCTGATTTTACCAATTTCCAGTCTGATTGTGGTTCCTGATCTGGTAATAACCATCAGGTCATTATCCTGTACTACGCTCTTGATACTTATCAGCTGCCCGGTTTTTTCGGAAATATTCATGGTTTTTACTCCTTTGCCTCCTCTATTGGTGATTCTGTAATCAGCTATTAATGAGCGTTTACCATAACCTTTTTCTGAGACTACAAGTACATCTTCATTTTCATTTTCTACACAGATCATACCTACAACACTATCTTCTTCATTGGCCAGCCTTATACCCTTTACCCCGCTTGCAGTCCGCCCCATTGGCCTGACATAGGACTCCGGAAATCTGATTGCCCTGCCTGATTTAACAGCGATAACAACTTCTGCCGAGCCACTTGTAAGCTTTGCTTCAATAAGGTGGTCACCTTCGCGCACATTTATTGCATTGATACCATTTGCCCTTGGCCTTGAGTATGCCTCCAGGGAAGTCTTTTTAATTACACCATGTGCCGTGCATAAAAGAATAAAATTATTTTTAATGAATTCAGGATCAGTCAGATTCTTTACATTAACGAAAGTTTTGATTTTATCACCGGGCTCAATATTTATTATATTCTGGATGGCGCGGCCTTTCGATGTTTTTGATCCCTCTGGTATACAGTATACTTTCAGCCAGTAACATTTTCCTTTCTCTGTAAAGAAGAGCATTGTATTGTGCATTGTTGCAATAAACAGATGTTCCAGAAAATCCTCTTCCCTGGTACTGCTCCCTCTTGCACCCATTCCGCCACGCTTTTGTGTCCTGTAATCGGTAAGTGCAGTCCGTTTAAGATATCCAAGATGTGAAATTGTTACAACTACTTCATCATCAGCGTAGAAGTCTTCAGGATTGAATTCTCCTTCATCAGGAACAATTTCTGTTCTCCTGGCATCCCCAAAACGCTCTTTAACATCCAGCAGTTCATCCTTTATTATCTGCATTCTCAGTTCTTCACTCTCAAGAACCTGCCTAAGATATTCGATAAGCTTCATCAGCTCGTCATACTCGTTTCTTATTTTGTCACGCTCAAGGCCTGTTAATCTCTGCAGGCGCATATCTAGTATTGCCCTTGCCTGAACCTCTGTCAGTCCGAATTTGGACATTAATCCCTCTCTGGCCTCTTCCGGGGTTTTTGACGCCCTGATAAGGCTTATTACTTCGTCTAGATGGTCAAGGGCTATAAGTAAACCTTCAAGAATATGCGCTTTCTTCTCAGATTGCTCCAGATCATAACGTGTTCTTCTTATTACTACTTCGTGCCTGTGTTTAACAAAATATGAAATGACCTGTTTCAAAATGAGCATTCTGGGCCGCCCATTGACAAGAGCAATATTATTTACATTGAAACTGTTCTGCAGCTGTGTATACTTGTAAAGATTGTTCAGTACAACATTCGCAACAGCCTCCTTTTTAAGGATGATAATTATTCTCATCCCGTTACGGTCAGACTCATCATTTATATAGGAGATCCCTTCAAGTTTCTTGTCATTAATAAGTTCGGCGGTTTTCCGTATCATTTCAGCCTTGTTGACAAGGTATGGGATCTCTGTAATGATTATCTTATCCCTGCCGGATGCCGTTGTTTCAACTTCGGTTCTCCCCCTCACAACAATCCTCCCCCTCCCGGTTTCATAGGCATCTTTAATTCCCTGGGTACCATATATAATTGCACCTGTGGGAAAATCGGGCCCCTTTATGTGCTCCATTAATTCAGACGTTTCAATATCATTATTTTCGATATATGCTATTGTTGCGTCTACAACTTCAGAAAGGTTGTGAGGCGGCATATTTGTTGCCATACCCACAGCAATTCCTGAGGAACCATTTATCAGGAGCGTTGGTATTTTGGTGGGAAGAACCGTTGGCTCTTCAAGTGTGTCATCAAAATTGAGTTGGAAATCGACCGTGTTTTTATCAAGATCGGCAAGAGTTTCTTCTGCTATTTTTCTTAGTCTTGCTTCTGTATACCTCATCGCAGCGGGACTGTCGCCATCAACAGAACCAAAGTTACCCTGTCCGTCAACCAGGGGATATCTTAATGACCAGGTCTGGGCCATTCTAACCATTGCTTCATATACGGAGGAGTCGCCGTGCGGATGATACTTACCTAAAACTTCACCGACAATCCTTGCAGACTTTTTATGGCCCCTGTTTGACAGTATGCCCAGTTCAGACATCCCGAACAACACCCTTCTGTGAACCGGCTTTAACCCATCCCTTACATCAGGAAGGGCCCTTGAAACAATAACCGACATTGAATAATCAATGTAGGCAGATTTCATTTCCTCTTCAATATTAACTTTTAATATACGTTCTCCTTCAGACATAACAATTTTTTGAATTTTGGATATTAATCAATTCCGGAAGTAAACAATAGTAATTATTCTGTGTTCTAGTAATGCGCTAAATTATGCAAGTTATATATGGATAATTTATAAACGGCACTTAATTTATAAAAGCACAATTGAACATTTATATTCTTTTATGACCCGTTATATGGGATAATCAATTTTATTAATTCAGAGCGCTAATTTAACCTTAATTGTCGAAAAATTTTCTATTAAATCTCATAATTATTAACATCTTATTCTTTATATCTTTCTTTATATTTATTCGTAACTTTGCAGTGATACTTTTTATTTAAAATAGATTGAATTCTGATTATTATTGAATTATGGATGCAAAATTTTCTCAGAGAGTAAAAGATGTGTTATCATATAGCAGAGAAGAAGCTATCCGTCTTGGAAACAGAAACATAAGTTCCGAACATATTTTTCTTGGTATTTTGCGAGATGGAGAAGGTTCGGCAATTGATATCATGGTATCGATGGGTCTTGATCTTGCTGCTATCAGAAAAACCGTTGAAGATCATCTAAGAACAAATACTGAATTATCTCAGGTTGAAATGGAAAATATACCTCTTCTGAAAACTGCAGAAAGAGTATTGAAACTTGTATACCTGGAAGCAAGGTCTCTCAGAAGTGAGACTATTGATACCGGCCACCTGCTTCTTGCCATACTGAAAGACGAGACCAATCTTATAACCCAGTTGCTTGAGGCTGAAAATCTTGATTATTTTGTCTTTAAGGATGAATTTGATCAAAAGCAAAGAGATGTCAGGTCAGAATTTCCAAACGACGATGATGACGACGCCAAAGGGCCTTTCGGCGGAAGCAAACCTATACCAAACCCTTCAGGTAAATCCGGCTCTGAAACTCCTGTCCTCGATAACTTTGGGATTGACCTTACCAAGGCTGCAGAGGAGAACAGGCTGGATCCTATTGTTGGCAGGGTTAATGAGATTGAAAGACTTGCACAGATACTGAGCCGGCGCAAAAAGAATAACCCCATTTTGATTGGTGATCCCGGGGTTGGAAAATCAGCAATTGTCGAAGGACTTGCGCTCCGTATTATCCAAAAGAAGGTGTCAAGGGTACTCTTTGGTAAACGTGTAGTTACACTTGATCTGGCTTCTATTGTTGCAGGTACTAAATACAGGGGACAGTTTGAAGAGAGGATCAAGGCAATACTTAATGAGCTGGCAAAGACAAACCAGATAATTCTTTTTATCGACGAGATCCACACAATCGTTGGTGCAGGTGGTGCAACCGGATCACTTGATGCAGCCAATATGCTTAAACCTGCTTTAGCCAGGGGAGAAATCCAATGTATCGGTGCTACAACACTTGATGAATACAGGCAGCATATTGAGAAAGACGGCGCACTTGAACGCAGGTTTCAGAAAATCATGGTTGAACCGACAAGTCCTGACGAAACAATTGAGATCCTTAATAATATTAAAGAAAGATACGAGGATCATCATAACGTTTATTATACGCCGGAGGCTTTGCAGGCATGCGTTAGTCTTACGGGACGCTATATCTCCGACCGTCATTTGCCTGACAAGGCAATTGATGCATTGGATGAATCGGGCTCACGTGTACATATTTCCAATATTGTGGTGCCAGAGCGCATACTGGAACTCGAAAACCAGATTGACATTACCAGGCAGGATAAGGTAAAGGCTGTCAAGAACCAGAATTTTGAACTTGCAGCTCGTCAGCGTGACAAGGAGAAAGAACTGCTTGATTTGCTTGAAAATGAAAAACAGAGGTGGGAGAAAGAGTTATCAAAGAACAGGCAGCTGGTTGATGATGACAAGGTTGCGGAAGTTGTGGCAATGATGACAGGTGTTCCGGTTCAGAGGGTAGCACAGGCAGAAGGGGCACGTCTTCTTAAGATGGGCTCGGAATTGAAAGGCAGGGTTATCGGTCAGGATGAGGCAATTAACAATATTGTCAGGTCTATTCAGAGAAACCGTGCAGGACTGAAGGATCCGAACAAACCGATTGGTTCATTTTTCTTCCTCGGACCAACAGGTGTTGGCAAGACACAACTGGCAAAGGTTCTGGCAGAGTATCTGTTTGAAAGCGCCAATAACCTGGTCCGTATTGATATGAGTGAATATATGGAGAAATTCTCCGTGTCCCGTCTTGTGGGAGCGCCTCCGGGCTATATCGGCTATGAAGAGGGTGGTCAGCTGACTGAAAAGGTAAGAAGGCACCCTTATTCAGTTGTGCTTTTTGATGAAATTGAGAAGGCACACCCTGATGTATTTAATATCCTTTTACAGGTGCTCGACGAGGGACAGCTGACTGACAGCCTTGGCAGGAAAGTTGATTTTAAAAATACAATCATTATAATGACATCCAACATTGGGACCCGGCAGATAAAGGATTTCGGTCAGGGTGTTGGTTTTACAACAAGTTCCAGGGAAGCTTCTTCAAACGACTATATGAAGGATATAATTCATAAGGCACTGAAAAAAGCCTTTGCACCTGAATTTCTAAACAGGGTTGATGATGTAATTACTTTCAACCATCTTCAGAAAGAGGATATTCACAAGATAATTGACATAGAGCTTAAAGGTCTTTATCAGCGCATGAATGATCTTGGTTACAAGGTTAAAATTTCACCGGCAGCGAAAGACTTTATAGCCGACAAGGGCTATGATGTTCAGTTTGGTGCCCGCCCGCTAAAAAGATCTATTCAAAAATATCTGGAGGATCCTTTAGCCGAGGTAATAATAAAATCAGAGCTGAAAGAGGGTGACCTGCTGGTAGTCGGGTTTACCAAAAAAACTGAAACAATTAAAATAACCATCGAAAGTGAAACAAAAGAAAAACTAAGTAATTAACACTTTCTATTGGTTTTCTTTCATTATATAAAAAATGCTCTTCCGGGAGCATTTTTTAGTTTATTTCTTTCCTGCCCGCATGTTGTGCATGATTTTCAATACTGGTATTGTAAGTTCAAGATGGAGGTTTTCCGGCCTGGTAAATTGCAAGGGTGAATGGGGATCTTTAATAATACTGCAGATACTGGTATTTCTTTCAGGCAATGTGAGAGGGTGACAGTGGAACTTTAAAAATACTGCAGGCAGGGACTCATATTAATATATATTGCCAGGTGAGCTTGCCTATATAAATGAAGTATATTTAATTCGGGTATGACAGATCTTTTGGATTTAAGGCAAGCTTTTTACGAAATACAAATGGATGTTATTTCTTTAAATGATAAAACTTTAAATGAGTTTAATTAAGGTAAAACTTCAGCAAATAGGTCAAACTCACCAGCATCTGTAATCCTAACCATGCAGAATTGTCCTGCACCCAAAAGTCCGTTATTTTTGATTATAACTTCATTGTCAACCTCAGGAGAATCAAACTCTGTTCTGGCATAATAATATTCATCATCTTCCCTGTCAATTAAAACTTTAAGCACCTGCCCTACTCTTTCATTATTCAGGTTAGCTGAAATTTCCTGTTGTATGAGCATTATTTCAGATACACGGCGGTTCTTTATCCTGTCAGGTATCAAATCTTTGTATTTATTATAAGAATAAGTGTTTTCCTCATGAGAATAAGGGAAAACACCCAGTCTCTCGAATCTGGAATTTTTAACAAATTCTTTCAATTCATCAATATCTTCTTCTGTTTCTCCCGGATGCCCTGCAAGCATTGTTGTGCGTATTGCGATTCCGGGAACTTTTTCCCTGATTTTGTTAATCAGATAAATTGTTTTTTCTCTTGATATTCCCCTGCGCATTTTTTGCAGCATATTATCGGAAATGTGCTGGAGCGGAATATCAAGATAGCGGCATATAATCTTGCTCTCATTCATCAAATCAAGCAGATCTTCAGGAAATCCGGACGGGAATGCGTAATGAAGCCGTATCCATTCTATACCCCTGATTGTTTGCAGCTCCTTTAAAAGCGGAACGAGCATCTGTTTATTATAAAGATCATATCCATACCAGGTAATATCCTGTGCTATAATTATCAGTTCTTTAACTCCTTTCCCGGCAAGCTGTGCAGCTTCCTTCACAAGGCTTTCAAGAGGTCGCGAAATATGTTGGCCCCTTATTTCAGGGATACTGCAAAATGAACAACTACGGTCGCAGCCCTCGGAAATCTTTAGGTATGCATAATGTGACGGCGTCGAGATCAGTCTTTCATCGCCGGCACACCTGGCCTGGTCAAGCTCAAAAATCCTGGTCAGTTCTTCAAGGGCATCGACACCAAGGATCAGGTCAGCTTCCGGTATTTCCTTAAGTAGCTCATCCTTATATTTTTGCGACAAGCATCCCATGACACAAAGTTTACCAATCCTGCCATTTGTTTTTGCACCGGCATACTCCAGGATCATGTCTATTGATTCCTGCCTGGCATCGCCAATAAAGCCACAGGTATTTATAATAACCAGATCCTGACCGGACGAAGGGGCGTCAAATTCGACTTTCCAGCCTGCATTGGCAAACCTTGCAAGTATGAACTCTGAATCTACCAGGTTCTTCGAGCAGCCCATGGTAACTATATTGATGCTTCTGGATTTTAACCTTTTCAATTTTATATATATAATATGGTTGAGTTTCCCATTTTGGTTCAGAATAGATAATACTTGCTGATAAGGTGCTAATATTTTTTGTGAATCCTGCAGAATTTATTTGCGCTATTCCTACGACTGCCTGATTATGCAGATGTTGCTTATTGTCAAAATCAGGAACAATTATTTTTTTGATACTTCTCACAGCTATATTTCCAATGAACCCGGGCAAATAACGGAAATGAATAAAAATGGGTGATACATCTTTTACGAATGGACCATCCAATTCAGGTCAAAGCTTTCCTCATAAAATTGCCGGAATAGTAAGAGACCCTCAATTTCATTTGAAAAGCGAAGAAACAAACTCTACCCGGTCAAACCTGATAAGGTCATCAAGTCCCTCTCCCATTCCAATATATTTTACTGGTATCTTGAACTGGTCGGATATACCTATAACCACACCTCCCTTGGCGGTCCCGTCAAGCTTGGTTAGCGTCAATGCATTCACTTCAGTTGCAGCGGTAAATTGCTTCGCCTGTTCAAATGCATTTTGTCCGGTTGAACCATCAAGAATCAGCATTATCTCATGAGGAGCTTCAGGAATGACTTTTTTCATTACATTCTTAACCTTTGTAAGTTCATTCATCAGGTTCAGTTTGTTATGCAATCTTCCTGCGGTATCAATAATCACAACGCTTGCATTGTGTGCTTTAGCAGATGTAAGTGTGTCAAATGCAACCGATGCCGGATCTGACCCGGTTTTTTGCTTTATTATCTCCACTCCGGTACGCTGCGCCCAGATATCAAGCTGTTCTATTGCAGCAGCCCTGAAAGTATCTGCAGCACCAAGTACTACTCTGTGTCCCTGAGCTTTAAAACGATGTGCAAGTTTTCCGATTGTAGTTGTTTTCCCTACCCCGTTAACTCCAACTATCATAATTACATATGGTATACCTGGTCCCGGACTGACTATTTCCGAATCAGATTCCAGTTCATTTTCTTCCAGTAATGATGTAATTTCCTCCTTCAGCAAGATGTTCAGTTCATCAGTCCCCAGAAACTTATCCCTTGCTGCACGTTCAGATATTTTACCAATAATCTTAAGGGTGGTATTTACTCCGACATCAGAACTTATCAAAACTTCTTCCAGATTGTCAAGCACATCGTCATCTATACGGGACTTTCCGGCTACTGCCCTGGATAGTTTCCGGAATACTGACTCCTTGGTCTTTTCGATACCACGATCAAGGGTTTCTTTCTTGTCCTTTCCGGAAAAAAGCTTAAATGCTGCCATATCAAGATTAATTAAATAAAAAAAAGCCTTCTTTAAAAATAAAGAAAGCTTAAACAAAAAGACTATCCTGCAGACCTATTTTTTTGAAAAAAAGTCCGGTGTGAACTCCTTGCCGACTATGTCCTCCTTAAAGGTGTAAGAACCTGATTTTTCAGATTTTTGCATTTTAATAACCTTAACCAGGTTTTTTGAATCGGCTTTTTTCAGACTAGCAACAACTTTCTTTGCCATAATGTTTTCTTATTTAATTTCGCGATGAGTAGTCATTTTCTTGAGGATAGGGTTAAATTTCTTTAATTCCAGTCTCTCAGGGGTATTTTTCTTGTTTTTAGTGGTGATATATCTTGAAGTACCAGGTTTACCACTCTCCTTGTGCTCTGTACACTCCATTATAACCTGCACCCTATTGCCTTTTTTAGCCATGATATAGATTTTTTACTTAATATATACTTATGTATCCATTGCTTTTAGCATCCTGAAGTGCGCCATGCAATCCTTTTTTATTGATCAGTCTAATTCCTGAAGCCGAAACACGCAAAGTAATCCAGCGATCTTCTTCAAGGTAATAAAACTTCTTGTTGAAAAGGTTTGGATAAAACCTTCTCTTGGTCCTTCTTTTGGAATGGGAAACATTGTTTCCTACCATCAGGCGTTTTCCTGTAACTTGACAAACTCGTGACATTTTCTATGTTTTTATAACTGAATTTTTAACAGAGCGCAAAAGTCGGGAATTTTATTGACTTTTTCAAATTTATTATAGTTTTTTTTAAGCAATTCAAAATATATTTTAAAACAATATGTGGCTTTGTCTCTGTTTAATACTGTCAGGTGCATATAATAATTACCTGTTCAGATGAACCTAAACTTAATATTAAGTCAGTAACATATTTAATTAGAATCAATTATCAAATCCTGGGAAATTATTAATTTTCGCAGCATATTCAATGCAGCTACAGATGCTCTTTGAATATTTCTTTCCCTGTTATCGCCGAACCTGAATATTTCAGAATAGGTTTTGTTTTTACAGGAAACACCTATCCAGGTAGTTCCAACTGGTTTATCAGAGCTTCCTCCCCCAGGTCCGGCAATTCCGGAAACCGATACAGCATAATCGGTATTGAAGAGCAACCGTGTATTGATTGCCATATCTTCAACTACAAGTTTACTTACAGCTCCATAAGTTTCAATTAATGAGCGATCTATTGCCAATTGGTCTCTTTTTATCTCATTGGAGTAAGCAACAATTCCTCCTTTAAAATATGATGAACTTCCCGGAACACTTGTTATTAGTGCAGAAACAGCTCCCCCGGTGCAGCTTTCGGCTATGGAAAGACTCTGGTTCCTGATCATTAGCATACTTCCAATAATCAGCTCAAGAGTATCATCATCAAATCCGACAATATATTCCGGGATAATTTCCTGAAGTTTCAATACCTGGCTGTTTACAGCCCTTTCCAGCTTTTTGGCATCATCTCCTGTTGACCCGATCCGGAGACGAATAATTCCTGGAGAAGGTAAATATGCAAAGTTCATATTAGGTGGCAGATTTGCTTCAAAGGCCTTTAGCCTCTCTGCAAGATATGCCTCGAAACTTCCCTGGGTTATCACGGTTTTATAGTATACCTCAGGAAAAGGGAATTTCTCCCTGAGTTTTGGTATTACCATGTCAGTAATTAATGCCTTCATCTCAAATGGTACCCCGGGAAGGCTGATATATACGGTGCCATTTTTTTCAAGCCATAATCCAGAGGCAGTTCCCATCGCATTGTGGAGGATATGTGCAGATGCAGGAACTTCCGCCTGCCTGATATTCAAATCGTTAATTTCAACACCCCTTATTGCAAGCAATGATTTAATGTGTTCGAGAATTCCTTGATCTAAAATAAGATCTGTTTCGAAAAACTCACATAAAACAGGTTTTGTTATGTCATCACTGGTCGGACCAAGACCACCTGTTATAATTACAATTTCAGCCCTCTCCCCTGTCTCCCGAAGCATATTTAGTATATCACTCCTTGAATCAGAGATGGTGGTTATTCTGCTCGTCTGGATACCATACTGGATCAGTTCCCGGGCCATCCATGAAGAGTTTGTATTTACAGTCTGACCCAGAAGGAGCTCGTTGCCAATCGACACAAGTTCTACCCGCATTTGTTTGAATATTATGATTTATCCTATTTATGTAATGTAAAACTACTCACAATTATATTGAGCCGACATTTTTTCAGGAATTTATTTGAGAATTCGTGCGATTCTTAACAAATAAGATGGTGATTTATAGAAATAACTCTTTTACAAAAATCACAAGAGTCCGGGTAAATATTTGTTATCAAACTCAGAATATATGTTTCTCCAGTAAAATATTGAGATCTGTTTAATTAAACCAGAACACGTTTTTTTAAAGTGAAATAAAAGCGCAACTAAAAAATACCATAATGTTCATTAGTTTAATAAGTTAGAAATACATTTCTGAATGTTAACCGGACACTAATGACCATAAATATGAAGTTAGCCATGATAGCCTCACTCCCTGCTATTAGTGCTCAGAAAAGGAGGTACATACATTAACATCAGCATAAGTTGCAGGATATCAATATAAGTATTAATTTCGTTATTTATAATGTTTCTAAAGTGGCTTTGTCCGTTTCCGGGGAAGCATCTATAAAAGGATTTTTCCGGTTTCCCCATAAAAAATGTTAAAAAGAAGATCAATTTTAAACTCTTAAGCAATTATCAAGGTCATTCTATTATGCATTACAACAAAATTAATTTCCAAAATTGGCCAGTACCGGCAATTATTATTATTATGTTCTTCGTTACGGTTTCCTGTAAGCAGAATACCGCACAAAATCAGGGATCTGAAAATCTGTATATGGTTGAAGCTTATCAGGTCATGCCTGAAATATATTCTGAAAGCATCAGGGCAACAGGTGAATTATTATCATTTGAGGAAACCGAAATTATGGCACCCGTTCCCGGGAATGTGCTAAATATTTATTTCAGGGAAGGCCAGAACGTAAATAAGGGAGACCTGCTGGTAGAAATTGACAACCGGTCCTGGTCAGCCAGGAAAAGGGGCCTTGAAGCACAGCTGATTTCAGCCGAAAGTGACCTTGTTCGTAAAAAAGATCTGTTGCAGATTGAAGGTGTCAGCCAGGAAGAGCTGGAACAATCTCAGGCAACTGTCAGCAACCTGAAGGCTCAGATAGACGAATTGGATGTAATGATTGACCTGGCACATATACAGGCACCTTATAGCGGGCGACTTGGAATGCGAAATTTCAGTCCCGGAGCATACCTTCGCCAGGGAGACATCATAACAAGCCTTGTGCAATCACATAAATTGAGGGTTAACTTCAGCATACCGGCCAGATATGCTTCTCTGGCAAAAGAAAACCAGGAGGTTGAAGTTATTTCTTCGGCCTCAGGCGATACAGCTGTAGCTGTAATTTATGCGATTGATCCAACTATAAATCCGGCATCAAGGAGTTTACAGATTAGAGCTATGCTCGACAATGAACAAGGCAGGTTTGTGGCAGGTGATTTTGCCCAGATAATTTTTGATGTTGAACAAACCAAAGATGCCTTGCTGGTGCCCGCAGAATCAATAATTCCGGAACTTAACACGCAGGTGGTTTTTATTGCCAGAAATGGCAGGGCTGTACGTCAGGAAGTTGAAACCGGTTCACGAACCCGGGACAGGGTTCAAATTTTAAATGGCCTCTCACCGGGCGATTATGTGCTGACAACCGGATTAATGGAAATAAGGGATGGAGACCAGATTAATTTCAACGAATCAATAGTGGAGGAACCTTTATGACCTTATCGGAATTAAGTATAAAAAGGCCGGTTCTCACTACTGTTTTTGCCATAGTGATCGTAATTTTCGGATTGGTATCTTTTGTTTCTCTGGGCGTCAGGGAATATCCGAGTGTTGACCCTCCCGTGATAACAGTAAGAACTGATTATACAGGCGCAAATGCCCAGATAATTGAATCGCAGATTACCGAACCTATTGAAGAGCAGGTTAACCGTATTGACGGTATAAAAACATTGAGTTCAATAAGTTCTACCGGCCGCAGCACCATCAGGGTTGAGTTTGAGCTGGGAATGGATCTGGATAATGCAGCCAATGATGTACGTGACCGGGTTGCTCAGGCTGTAAGGAATCTGCCCCCTGATGCCGATCCGCCAATAGTCTCCAAAGCAGATGCAGATGCCCAGACTATTTTAACAATTACACTTCAAAGTCAGCAAAGGAGCCTGCTAGAGCTGACTGAAATCGCACAGAACATATTCGCCGAAAGGCTGCAGACAATAGAAGGGGTAAGCCAGGTAAATATCTGGGGAAACAAGCAGTATGCAATGCGCCTGTACCTTGATGTGGACCGTATGAATGCATATCAGATAACTCCTCTGGATGTAAGGAATGCGATGAATCAGCAAAACATTGAACTTCCTTCAGGACAGGTGGAAGGAGACCGCCGGTACCTTACAATACAGACTTACGGGCGGCTGAACACAGAAGAGGAATTCAATAACCTTGTGATTGCACGGATGGGAGAATCCATCATCAGGTTAAAGGATATTGGCCGGGCAGAACTTGCCGCGCTAAACGAGCAGTCCATCCTTCGTGGCAACAGAGGTATACCGATGGTTGGAGTTGCATTGCAGCCACAACCAGGCTCCAACTTTATTGAAATAGTAGATGAAGCCTATGCACGTGTAGATGTAATTTCCAGGGATATCCCGTCTGATATTAATATTGGAGTCGGACTTGATATTACCGACAGTATCCGCCGGTCCATACGTGATGTCCAGTACACTATAATTATTGCCTTTGTACTTGTATTGTTTATTATTTTTATTTTTTTACGCAATTTCCGGACAACCTTTATTCCAGTTATAACTATTCCGATTTCACTTATAGGAAGCTTCATTTTTTTATATGCAGCAGGTTTCTCTATTAATGTCCTGACATTACTTGGGCTTTTGCTTGCTACTGGTATGGTTGTAGACGATGCAATAGTAATGATGGAAAACATCTATACCCGGATTGAAAAGGGTATGGATCCAATACAGGCTGCATTTAAAGGCTCCAGACAGGTATTTTTTGCCATTATATCGACAACCATTACACTTATCTGTGTTTTTCTGCCAATTTTTTTTATGCTTGGACTTACCGGCCGGCTCTTCAGGGAGTTTGCCATGGTGGTGGCCGGTGCAATCATTATCTCTACTTTTATTTCTCTTTCACTAACGGTTATGCTTAGTTCCCGGATCCTTAAGCCAGGCAACCGCGAATACCGTTCAATGAGATACATAAGGAAGCCCATTGATTATGTACTTGTAAATTACAGGAACTGGCTGGTCTCTTTTATGAAGGCAAAGTATGTGGCTTTCCCGGTAGTTCTAGTAGCAATGGGTATTATATGGTTTTTTATGGTTAACCTGCAGTCTGAGCTCGCACCTCTTGACGATAAAAGCCGAATCAGACTTGTTTCGACCGCGCCAGAGGGCACTTCCTATGAGATGATGGATGACTACCAGATGCAGCTTGTCCGGCTAACTGATACACTGCCTGAAAAAGAGTATCTGCTTTCAGTTACTTCTCCGGGTTTTGGTGCTTCAGTATCGGTAAATACAGGATTTGTAAGGTTAATGCTCAGGCAGCCCGGTGAAAGAAGCCGGACTCAGATGGAGCTGGCTGAGGAACTTAATAACAGGGTTAGAGCCTATAATATGGCTCAGACCTACGTAATCCAGGATCCTACTATTGGTGGTGGTGGCGGTAGCGGACTGCCTGTTCAGTATGTTTTGCAGGCTCCTAATCTCCGTAAGCTGGAAGAATTTATCCCGTTGTTCATGAATGCAGCCAGAGATCATCCTGCCCTCGATGTGGTTGACATTGATCTTCGTTTTACAAGGCCTGAATTAATAGTCGATATTGACAGGGACAAGGCTTTTGATCTTGGAATAAGTGTGAGGGATATTGCAGAAACACTACAAACCTATTTCAGCGAACAAAGAGTTGGCTATTTCATAAGGGACGGCAAACAATATTTTGTACTGGCACATGCTGAAAGAGGACAACGACGTCAGCCTGACGATATAACAAATATTAATGTTCGTGCTGCATCGGGAGCCATGGTTCCCCTTGACAATCTTGTAAGTTTACGAAATGAAAGTCTGCCGCCCCAGCTGTTGAGATTTAACCGGTATTCATCCGCAACAGTTTCAGCTTCAACTGCTCCTGGCTATACTCTTGGTGACGGGATAGATGCCATGGATGAAATTGCTGCCGGAGTGCTTGATGAATCGTTTCTGACGGCTCTGACCGGCACTTCGTCCGATTATGCAGAAAGTTCAGGCAACCTGTTTCTTGTATTCATATTTGCTATGATCCTGATTTACCTTACACTCTCGGGTCAGTTTGAGAGTTTTCGTGATCCCCTGACCATAATGCTTACCGTACCTCTTGCGCTTGCAGGAGCACTTTTTTCCCTTTGGCTGTTCGGACAAACACTTAATATCTTCAGCCAGATAGGAATGATTGTCCTTATCGGGATTGTAACCAAGAATGGGATATTAATTGTAGAGTTTGCCAACCAGAAGAGAGACGAAGGGCAGGATCGGATGGAAGCCGTTATAAATGCAGCAACGGAAAGGGTACGTCCGATACTTATGACAAGCCTGGCAACTGCATTGGGCGCTATTCCCCTGGCAATTTCATTCGGGGGGGCTGCCAACAGCCGGGTCCCAATGGGAATAGTTATAATCGGCGGGCTGCTTTTTTCTTTGGTGTTGACACTTTTTATAATTCCGGCTCTGTATACTTATATTTCGGGGAAGACCCGCAGAAACATAATTGAAGAAGATGTTTAAATCTATAGCAACTGCCTCATTGGTTCTTGTAGCACTGACATTTAGTGACCAGATAGCCTACAATCAGGAAAGTTACAGCCTTGACGACCTGGTAAGATTAACTCTCCGGGAAAATTACCAGCTGCAGATAATGCAAAAACAGCAGCAAATAGCCGAAAATATGAATACACCCGGGAATGCCGGATTTCTGCCCTCGGTTGGTATCGAATCGGAAAGAAACTGGGTTATCCAGACATCTGAAGCAAATCTTTTTACAGGCGCCACCCGCAGTGGAGAAAATGTGCAGAGTACATGGTTCAATGCTTTTGTAGAATTAGACTGGATGATATTTGACGGCTTCAGTATGTTTGCCCGCCGCGACAGGCTTGATCACCTTGCCAGTCTCGGAGAGACAGAGACAAAATATTATATTGAACAAACAATTTCCGATCTGGCTAAGGCTTATTATTCACTAATAAGGGAGCAACAATTACTCGAATCTTACCGCCAGTCGATCAATATCTCTGCATTCAGGCTTGAGCTGGAAGATCGTAAACGAAGTGTTGGTGCCGGAAGTGCCTTGCTCTACCATCAGGCTGTTGTTGATTTTAATGCTGACAGTTCATTGATAATGGACTTTGAGACAAATATCCGTGATCTGGAAATCCAGATCAATCGTATTATAAATCGGAATGCAAAGATGTCATTACAGCCAATGAATGAGAGTATTGATTTGCACGGGTTGCCAGTATCCGATGAGATAATAGAAACAGCTTTTCAAAATAATAAAGATCTTGAACGCGTACGCCTGGAAGAGATGCTGGCAGAGGCAGATTACCGTATTGAAAGAGGTGCACGATACCCAAATGTAAGTGTCTTCGGAAATTACTCATATACCAGCCAGAGTAATGAACTTGGGATCATAGAATCGGCACGGAACCATGGCATTCAATTTGGGGTCAGGGTGCGATTTAATCTGTACGATGGCGGCAGGTTAAATACCCGGCTGGAAAATGTCCTGCTTGAACAGGAAAGCGTGGGAATAATGAGGGAGGATACAAGATCAGTTATTGAATCTGAACTTATCAGACTTACAACCAGGTATGATGCATATATGCAGCAATATCGACTACTCAGGCAAAGTGCTGAAGCTGCAGAACGTTCACTCATCATAGCAAGGGAGCAACTACAGATGGGAGCAATAAATGGCTTTGATTTCCGGCAAACCCAGCTTGCTTCACTGCAGGTAGAAAACCATCTTATCGAACTGTTGTATGCATTGAAGATAATTGAAATTGATATTTACCGGATAAGTGGCGTATTGCTTGATAAAGTATTAACTTAACCGGCTCTTTTGCCTGGATTTTTTTTACAACAATTGCAATACTAATTACGTTATAAATATTTGACTTAACCACCGATTTTTTGTTTAATTTTTTTTACTGGATCTGCACTTTCCAATAGGCCTTATATGTGCACGAAATAGAGGAATCTTATACTTAACTCCTTTTAAACTTTTTATTATGAAACCAGGAAACATTATATCAGGTCTGCTGTTGGGTGCTGTAGTAGGAGTTGTTGCAGGCATTTTGTTATCACCTGAAAAGGGTTCGGTAACAAGAAACCGCCTTTTAAGAAAGAAGGAAGAATATACAGATACCATCAGCGAGTATTTATCAGAAATTTTTGATAGTAATTACCGGAAAACAAAAAGAGCCGAAATTGCAAAATGGACCAGGCAACTAAAAGCGAGAACCGAGGAAGAAGCCATAAAATATGCTATAACTGCAACTTGAGAGGATACGGTAAACCTGTAATTGACCTGATGTATCTGAAATAATGGCATTGAAAAACAGGATATTTCCCGGAAATATGTTCTGATAAATTCCAGGATTTAATCTTACTCATTTTTCATTAATAATTCACTATGATTAAGTTACGTGACACATGCAGTGATCTTTCACTGATAAGTCGCCGATACCTTATATCTTGCCCTTATGCCAGGGTATATCCTTTCATATAACCGGAATTGTAAAATAAAAAACTGACTCCCTGTCAGAATTTGACTCGAACCATATTCTGCCCCCCAATAGTTCCACCAGACCTTTAGAAATGGATAAACCAAGTCCGTTTCCGCTATAAAGTTGATTATCTGAATTGTCTACTTTAAAAAAACGGTCAAAGACCCTTTCCTTCATATCTTCAGGGACGCCAATTCCGGTATCTTTAACAAAGAACTTAAGGAATTCTCCGGAACTCTCATAACCAAATTGAATTCTGCCGAATTCAGTAAACTTAATTGCGTTTACTAAAAGATTTGAAATTATCTGGTTAAGTTTTGTTTTATCTGTGTTCAGATGCATTATTGCATCTGCCGGAGTTGATAGTTTAAATTCAATTCCTTTTTTATCCGTCTCATTTTTAAACTGGTCATACAATGAGTTAAGGATAGAATGTAAATCACTGGACCCTTTCTTTACTTTTGTCTGCCCTGAATCAATATGGGCCATTTCAAGGATGTCATCCACTATGTTCAGCAGCTGGTTTGCCGAACAGTCAATTATTGTAGTATACCTTTCAATCTGATCTTCTGATAAATCTTTACCTCTCATTAATGTTGAGAAGCCCAATATACCATTCATAGGGGTGCGGATTTCATGGGACAGGTTATTTAGGAATGCCGTTTTTAACTTGTCTGATTCCTTTGCCCTATCAAGGGCTATTTCTTTTTCCTTAATCTCACACTGTAACTCTTTAGTTCTTTCCTCAACTTTTTTCTTTAATGAATAATTAATCAATATTATTACAATAGTAATAAACAATAGAATAATCACAGCATAGGATAGATATTTGTAGATTTCCGGATATTTTGTTTCCGATACCAGAATATCCAGGTGAACCCATTTACCAATTATTTCATGTTTCTGTGTCTCGGTAATGTCGGCCAGCGTTTTTTGCAATATGGAACTAAGTTCGGGAAGGTTTTTGCTTATTGCAAATCTAAGTTCCCAGGTATAATCCAGTTTTGTTCCTACATTCAGATTGGTGATATTATATTTTTCTACAAGAACACTTGCAGCCATAAGATCAATAATGGCTCCGTCAGTATTACCCAGCGATGTCTGTATTAAAGTAGTTAAATGATCGTCATATTCAATAATTTCAACTTCCGGATAATTTGATTTTACAAAATCGAGGTAAGCATAATCCCTTACAGCAGCAAGTCTCATCTTATTTATTTGATTGGCTTTTAGTGTTTCATCATGGTTATTGCCAACAAGAATCACAAGCGGAATTGATATATAGGGATCTGTAAAATTCAGGAATTCTTCTCTTTTCCCGGTCATCTGAACAGAGCCAAGAAAGTCCACTTTTCCATTTTCAATTGCCTTCAGTGCTTCTGACCATGGATTGTAGTATAATTTATTAAAGGACAGGTCAAGTTTTTTTTCGATTATAACGAGCAGATCCGAAACTATTCCACGATGTACACCTTCACTGTCAACATAATCTACAGGCATCCATTCAGGGTCAGGAGCAAATCTTATGTTGTGGCTGTTTTTTTTTAACCACTCAATTTCATCAGCCGTAAGCAGTGAATCAAGTGTATTCCCATAACTATGGGAAAATACTTGAATAATAATTGCTAATACGGTAATGCTCAATTGTTTCACATTCAGTTATTTCTCTTCGTAAGTTGCACAATACATTTGTCTATTGTGTAGTACGTACATTTTCAGGAATAAGTTGCAGTTAAAAACCGGCACAAGGCTTGCAGGAAGCTATGTTCCTCTGTTAGATACAGGAAGCCTGACCATAATATTCGGTTAAACGATTACTTAAGTTGAGGACCCAAACAAAATACGGAATAATGCGAGGCTGATCCGACAAGGCAGAGGTTCGATCCAGTTATATTCGCAGATATAGTTGATAGCAAAAAGAACACAGTTTCACACTCTACTTTGTTCATGCAAAGACAGATAGTTTATCGTGAAAGACAAGAGCCCGGGTATTAAAGGATGAACCGACAGCACTCCATATTCAAATTATATGCATAAAAAAAGAGGTTTGCAATTTTGAGTTGCAAACCCCTGATTTTCAGAGCGGGAAACGGGGATCGAACCCGCGACCCTCAGCTTGGGAAGCTGATGCTCTACCACTGAGCTACTCCCGCATTAACTTCCGGCAAATTTCTTTTGTGCCAATATTCAGGATCCTTTTCGGTTTTTTTATCTTAAGCTCTGCCCAAAATTAAAAATATTCCCATTATGTTGATTCCGGCATCAAAAATAATCTATATTTTGAAATATCCATGCCGGGATGCGTGGATTTTGAAAACCTTTGTATACTTTACCATCTTTATTGTTCACTGAGCCTCTCACGGGATTCGAACCCGCGACCTGCTGTTTACGAAACAGCTGCTCTAACCAACTGAGCTAAAGAGGCATAAGATTGCCACTTCTTTTTTTCTATCTTACTGATGAGAATTTCCAATGAATTACAAATCTGAATAACAATTGAAAATATTCATGATAAAGTATTAGTAATCGGCTAAGTCGATTTTTTTTCATCCGTTTGTATTTAATTTAGATGAAAAAATTTGACCTGAAGGTCGATTACCCATGCAATGTCTTGATTATTGAAGAATTTTCAGTTAATGGGAAATTCATTTACATTTGCATTTTAAATATAAAATAAAATAAAAATGATTTAATGTTTTCTGAAGTCAAGGTAAAAGTATAATTTTAATAAAAAGTCAAAAAATAAACATTATAAATATGATCTATTTATCCGTTAAATATAAAGTTGCAGATTTCAAGAAATGGTACAAAGCCTTTGGAGAGAATGAAGCATTAAGAATGCAGGCCGGACTTCGAGTCGAAAATATATTCAGGGACTTTGAAGAGCCAAACCAGGTAAAGATTTTAATGAGCATTGAATCTATAGTAACTGCTAATGAATACGTTGAATCTGTAACTACACCAGAATATCTTGAGAAATTAAGCATAACTTCACCTGTAGAGATAAGATTCTGGGATGTTTTCTATTAATGCAATACTTGTCAATCCCGGCAACTTTTAGTTATGTCAATTTAAATTTATTTCCGGCCATCCTGCCCTGTTGACAGGATGGTTTTTTTTGGATTATGCCCGTTTTTTTAATAATGTATTAATAATATGCTGCCTCTCTTGATATTTCTCGTATTTGTCTTTTTAACTGACTTGTATGTATATAAAGGACTTAAAATTTTATGGAGCAAATTAAAAAGTGCCCGGCTAAAGATGGCACTCAATATTCTTTTCTGGTCAATCCCTCTCATCTTGCTGGTGTCTATGGTTATTTTGCTGTATTTCAGAGCAGTTGAGAGAGATCCTGAAATATTTAATGCTTACATGTATATAGTAGGTTTTGCCGTATTGTTCTATTTGCCAAAGCTCATCTTCATTCTGTTTCATATGATCGAAGATATTATTTTTATAGCGGTAAAATCAGCGAGAAGAATTAAGAGAGGAAGGCATTACAATAACATGGGCAAAATCCAGTCGAGAGGAGAAAGGACCTTTCTTAGCAAAGTGGGACTTGCAGTTTGCATAATACCTTTTTTAGCAATTATTTATGGTATACTGATAGAAAGATTTAATTATAAGGTTATCAGTGAAACAGTTGTGCATGAATCGCTGCCACCGGCTTTTGATGGATTAAGAATTGTGGTTATAGCCGACATTCATATCGGAAGTTTTCATGGACGTAATCATCAGATTGAGCGTGTAGTCGATATAGTCAATAGCCAGGAACCTGACCTGATTCTTTTTGCAGGCGACCTGGTGAATAATTTTACCGCAGAACTTGATGGTTTTATTGAAATACTGGCCGGACTGGAATCAAAATACGGGATGTACAGCGTACTGGGTAATCATGATTACGGAGACTATTTTCAATGGGACTCAAAAGAGGCAAAGGAAGATAATATGAAGGAAATGATTGCTGCACATGAAGAGATAGGGTTCCGGCTTTTGCTTAATGAATGGGATTCACTTGTAATTGATGGAGAAAAGATTGCACTGATAGGGGTTGAAAACTGGGGTTCCCCTCCATTTCCACAGTATGGTGATTTACAAAAAGCCTCTGATGGGACTGAACATTTCCCCTTTCGTATTTTAATCACCCATGATCCCAGCCATTGGGATGAGGTAATCAGTAATGGTGAAATTGAACTTACTTTCTCAGGACATACTCACGGATTTCAATTTGGTATTGAAGTTGGCAACTTTGCCTGGAGTCCGAGCAAATATATTTATCCGCGCTGGGGTGGACTGTACAGGGAGAACAACCAGTTTTTATATGTTACCAGGGGGCTTGGCTTTTTAGGTTTCCCCGGAAGGATTGGCATGCCTCCTGAAATAACTGTCATAGAAATCAGAGCTGCTGAAAGTTCCTTATCTTTTTCCCATTGACTGCATTTGCAGAAACCTGTCAAAATTAAAATCGGCTGCCATATGGACAATTGTCTGGATATCAATTTCTCCAGAAAGGGTTAGTGTTATCAGTGGACTATCTGTCTGTGAGACTATAGCTACAAGTTCATTCACAGATCCATTATCTTCCCTTATTTTCATTATGATCTGCTTTTCTGTATCGGAAATGCTGATCAGATCTTCGTAGTCATACCGAGCAAGCATTTCTTCAAGGTTTTTTACAAGGTCAGGGTTTTCAGTTGCCGGAAATCCATCTCCAAAGGAGATTATCCCTACCTGACGGGCGTTTTTGAAAAACTGAAGCATCTCTTCATCATCGGCAGCTTTGAGTGCCAGCGAAAGCAGTGCAGGAGGAACCTTTATATAGAAAAATCCCTTTTTATCCTGATAGACCTTTCTGAGCTCTTCTTCGAAACTCCTGGGTTCGGTTGTGCATGCTGAAAATGCAAGAAGAATTAGTAGTATAGCAGTTAATGATCTCATTGTACTCTTAGTATATTAGTATTCATAAACGGTTTAAAAGAGAAAGTTGTTATTAACAAAACAAGATGTTCCCTTTTAAACTTTATTAAAAGCTTTTTAACGGGAACATCTGGATGCAAACGTAAAAACCTGTACTATTCCTTGTCTTCTATTTTATTCAGATTATCCAGGCCTTCAATCTTCATAGACCGTGACAGTTTTGAAATGGTATTCAGGTCTATATTGCCCTGAATGCTTATCAGCGCATTATTTGATGCCCCGCCTGCTACCATAAGCAACTCTGAAATAAGCCCGTCTTTTTCCCTGATAAGAAATTTAAAGTCCTGATCCTTCTCCTTTACTACCATAAGTTCCTGGTATTCTTTTACAGGAAGGTCCCTCATAATTTCATTAAAGAAATTTACGCCTGATGTATTCGGTTTTTCAGAGGCCAGGATTCTTATTCCCGTAAGTTTTCCAAGAACCTCTTCAATTTCCTTATCGCCGGTTTCCAGGTTTGAGAAAAGACTGAACATATACTTTGATATATAAACCGAGGTGTAGCCATCCCGGCCGGAATACTTGTCAAACAGCTGGTCAACAGGACTTCCCTGGGCGCCTGAATACAGCGGTATTGTTAAAATGGCAATGATTAAGATAATAGTTTTCATAGTCTGTTAATTATTGTTCTGTTATTTTATCTTTCATTTCTTCAAATACTGAGATTGCCTGTAATTCCCTGGTTCCCTGATAGAACCTGCTCATAGTGGAGAGTTCGCCCGCAGCATCTGATATTCTGGAAAGTGGTTCCAGTTCACGTGTTCCTGTATTCATTACCTGCGAGACCAGCAGAAGGGCATTTTTGGCTTCCTCATAGGCAATCTGAGCTTCATCGATGGTATACTCACTGTATTCAGAGATAATGACATCAGACTGCCTGTCGGCGATAAAGAAATACATCCCTATGAGTAAAAGAAAGCTGGCTGCTATGCCTGTCGCCGCATATATGAAACCCTTCATTTTTACTATCCCCTTCTTCTCTTCGGGTTCAGACAATAAAGCAATTATTTTCTCATCAAAATCCTTATCGGGAATAACTTCTTTTGCTGCATCTGCAAGCGAAAGAAATAGCATACGGTCAGCCTCCATTTGTTCGGGTACTTCAGAATGTAAAAAGAAGTCCATTAACAGGGCCTCCTCTTCCCTGCTTGTATTCCCCTCGTAATAGTCAGCCAGTAAATCTTGAATTCTTTCTGGTTCCATCATTAATTGTATTAAGATACATTTCCCTTATTCTTTTTCTGGCCCGTGAAAGGTTTACTCTTATTGTGTTCACGGTTAATTCAAGTGCCTCTTCAATTTCCTCAAATTCATACCCCTCAATATCGCGCATCTGAATTATTGCTCTTTGTTGTTCAGGTAATAGCGAGATCAATTGTTTAATATAATTAGCATCATCCCTCACCTCAACATCCCTCTCAACTCCTGCCTGATCGTCAGTACTGTAATAAAGACTTTTTGTTTGCTCAATCGAAACGGTCCTGCGTGCCTTTATCCTGTCAAGACAATGATTTTTAGTAATTTTCATGGCAAATGCTTCCACGGAATTAAGTTCATCAAGTTTTGTGCGCAAATTCCATAATTTAATAAAAACCTCCTGCACTGCATCCTGAGCCTCTTCCTGATCTTCCAGCAACCTCGAAGCAAACCTGTAAAGTTTGTTTTTCAAGGGCAATATTTCCAGCTTGAAGCGATTAATATCCATGGAACATTTTAATATCTGTCTTTTAGTACTTCCTCACCTTTGCCCTGGCTTACCTTCTATGCAATTGCGGGATTTAATTAAAATACATATCAAAGTAAGTAATTATATGTATCGCAGCAGCAAGGTTTAAACTATTTTTGCAGGTTCATCAGATGATTCATCCCCGGAGCATTAATTGCAGAAAGAGATGCAAGTTTACTCATATCAAGATTGCCTTTGATACTTATAAGTACGTTCTCTTTTCGCCCACCAACTACCACGAGAAACTCCCTTGCCAGACCTCCGTTTTCTTCAACAAGAAAAAGTATATTCTGTTCAGGACTGTTTACGCGCATTAGTTCATTGTACTTTTCTGCCGGAAGATCCTGAATTATTTCCTTGTAGAAATCTATCTTCCCGTTTCCTCCATGAGTTTCAGGAACGTGAAGAATATTAATCGAGTTAACTGACTGGACCAGCGTTTTGAAATTTTCGTCTTCGTTGTCGACGTTGGAGAGCATATTCATCATCGCTCTTGATACCTGTACACTTGTTACACCTTCCACCTGAGAATATTTCGTAAATACCCTGTCAACAGGGCCCTGGGCCATCAATGTCAGAGACATAACTGCGAGGCTCATGATTAACGTAACTTTTTTCATTGTAATTCTGATTATTAGTTAGTAATGTGTTTAAATTGTTTCTGTCCGGATCCGTTTTTCATACTCTAGACGAATTAGATTCAATAACATTACATTTCAAAGAGAATAAATCAGAAATAGTTTTCATTACAGCAATTACATTCAGAAAAGATGTCATACGATCAGTTCCCATGAATTTAGAACTGGCCGTACCTGACAAGAAAATTGATGAACTGTTGTTGTCAATGCAGCTCAAATAACATTATTCAATGCAGTTGCCTGTTATAGAAAAGGCTCGAGAACATGCATTAGAAATGATGGGATTTTCACCGGCCTGCCCTTGTCCCTGTCCACAAAAACCAAAGTAGTATTTCCCTCATTCACCCGCTGCTGATTTTCATTAAAAATTTCATAGTCAAATACAATCCTGGTTTCCGGCATCTTCCTTACAAGGGTTCTCACCAGCAGAAGATCATCATACCGGGCCGGTTTAAGATAACGGCAGCTCATTGATATGACCGGCATGATTATTCCGGTCTCCTCCATTTTCCTGTAAGTAAAACCCAGGTGACGCATCATCTCGGTTCTTCCTGTTTCATAATACAGAGGGTAAGTGCCATAATAGACTATGCCCATGGCATCAGTTTCACCATATCGCACGCGTATTTTTGTTTCAAAAGAATACATGTTTCAGGAATTTTTAAAGGGAGAATCAGGTTCCCTGGCCAGATTATAATAGATCAGCTTATCCAGCAAGGCAGGTGCCAGTCTTTTAAGCAAGACTGTAGATCTGCCTTCGTTGGAAAGAATAAGTGAACGTTTTCTTTTTTTTATGGCAGTATATATATGGCCGGCAACTTCTTCAGCAGGCATAAGACTGTCTTCATGCCTGGGCGACTCCCCTTGCGGGGAACCGTTTGCAGCCAGAGCTGTCTTTCTGATGTTGGATGAGGTAAACCCTGGTGCAGCAACCAGCACATGCAGACCTTTTTTCATATTTTCAATTCTTAATGCTTCCAGGAATCCAATCATCGCAAATTTGGACGCCGAATAACCGGTTCTGCCTGGTAAACCGTGGAAACCGGCAATTGATGATATACCTGCAATTGTCCCCCCCGATTCAATAATATGAGGCAGGGCATATTTTGAACAGTATACAGTTCCCCAGAAATTAATATCCATAACTTTTTTCAGAACCTCAATATCAACTTCGTGAAAAAGGGCCCGCATTGATATTCCGGCATTATTGATAAGAACATCTATCCGTCCATATTTGCTGATGGCAGCATCAATCAGTTTGCGGCAATCATCCTCTACCGAAACATCGGTCCGCCATGAAAATGCATCATATCCTTTGAGTGTAAGATCAGCAGCAAGCTTCTCCGTTAATTCTTTATTTCTTGCTGCCAGCACCACTGAAGCTCCTTTTGATGCAAATTCCCATGCACAGGCATATCCGATGCCAGAAGAAGCGCCTGTAATTATGACCACTTTATTTTTCATTTAAACTATATATAATTATCAGGTATCGACTTTTGGAGATCCAAATTTACGTTTATTTTCTCGCCGAAAGGCATCCAAATGACTGTTATTTAATTTTAATTCTGCATGATGGTGAAGAGGCGAAAAATAAATGATTATATAAAAGCTTAAATTTCACAGTTATAAGAACTGATTTCAAATTTTAGTGAATTTAAAAAGGAAAAACTTTGCGATAAAAGTTTAAGATATTATCTTTGCAATCGCTTAAAAGCAATAAAACAGGATGATTCAGTAGCTCAGTTGGTAGAGCACATCCCTTTTAAGGATGGGGTCCT
>CAYQXY010000055.1:0-27631 GCA_964421595.1 uncultured Bacteroidales bacterium
GACTTCGCTGGTGCCGATACCGAATGCCACACTGCCAAATGCACCATGAGTAGAGGTGTGACTGTCACCGCAAACAATAGTCATACCGGGTTGTGTAATGCCAAGTTCAGGGCC
This sequence comes from uncultured Bacteroidales bacterium, assembly GCA_964421595.1. Taxonomy (GTDB): domain Bacteria; phylum Bacteroidota; class Bacteroidia; order Bacteroidales; family PUMT01; genus PXAP01. Next base: position 115 of record CAYQXY010000055.1, read on the forward strand.
AATAACATGTACTATTCCATTATACGGGTGGTTAAGTCCGTAAAGCGGTATATTGTATTCCATGCAGTTTTCCTTAAGAGTATTCACCTGCACCCTGCTTAACTCCTCATGTATTGTAAGATGCTGGTTAATCGTAGGAATGTTATGATCGGCCGTTGCAACAGTCTTTTCCGGCCGGAAAACCCTTGCAGAGCGTTTCCTTAGTCCACCGAAAGCCTGCGGACTGGTTACCTCATGTATAAAGTGCCTGTCGATGTAAAGGACGCTGGGACCTTCCGGCACATCAAGAACAACGTGCCTGTCCCATATCTTGTCAAAAATTGTTTTGTCGTTCAATTTAAAAAATTTTTAGTGTGAAATATAAACATCCATGATCAACAATTTGTTTGTCATGAAATTTTTCCGAGGGCGTCGAGAAATGCCTCAACTGAAGCGGTTACTATATCGGTATGGGCGGCAAAGCCATAATAATTTTCACCTTTATGTTCAACCTGAACATGCACTTTCCCAAGGTCGTCACTGCCCCGTGTGATAGCCTGGATAAGAAATTCCTCGAGCCTTACACGTCTCTTTACAAGGTTTTTAACCGCAGTAAATGATGCGTCTATCGGACCGTTTCCTGATGCTGTTTCGGTAAAAACATCTCCATTGAAACTTACCTGTACCGTGGCAGTGGGAATGGTTGATTTTCCACACATCACCTGCAGTGAAACCAGCTCGATCGGGGGTTTTCCCTTTTTTTGCTTCTCCCTGCCTGCGAGTATCTCCAGGTCTTCGTCACCAATATCCTTCTTCCTGTCAGCAAGTTCAAGGAACCTGAGGTAAACTTCATCTATCTCTTTAGTATCAAGTTCATAGCCAAGCAATGTAAGCCTGTGTTTCAATGCAGCCCTGCCGCTGCGTGCAGTCAGCACTATTGCAGATTCGCGAACACCAACTTCGGCAGGATCGATAATTTCATAATTCTGCCGGTGTTTAAGTACACCATCCTGATGAATGCCTGAAGAATGTGAAAATGCATTCCTTCCAACAATGGCCTTGTTAGGCTGAACTGGCATCCTCATAAGAGTAGACACCAGCTTGCTTGATTTCATAATTTGCTTACTGTCTATAGAAGTCTCAAAATCAAGAGCGTGATGACTCCTTATTGCCATTACCACTTCCTCAAGAGAAGTGTTACCGGCACGTTCACCAATCCCGTTAACGGTTACCTCTACCTGTCTGGCCCCGTTCATAATACCTGAAAGAGTATTGGCAGTGGCCATACCAAGATCATTGTGGCAGTGAGTAGAGATAACAGCCTTGTCAATATTGGGAACATTGTTTACGAGAAAAGCAATTTTTTCACCATACTCATGCGGAAGGCAGTAACCGGTTGTATCAGGAATATTTACTACAGTAGCTCCTGCCTTGATCACAGCTTCAATTACCCGTGCCAGGAATTCATTATCTGTACGTCCGGAATCTTCAGCATAAAATTCAACATCATCAACGAATTTTCTTGCATATTTAACGGCTTCTACCGCTCTCTTAAGCACCTCCTCAGGTGTTGATCGGAGTTTGTGCTTTATATGGTATTCCGATGTGCCAATTCCTGTATGGATCCTCTTTCTTTTAGCATGCTGCAAAGATTCTGCTGCAACTTCAATATCCTTGTTAACCGCTCTGGTAAGGGCACAAATTACAGGTCTTTGAACACTTTTTGAAATTTCCACTACTGAATTGAAATCGCCGGGACTGGATACCGGGAAACCCGCTTCTATAATATCTACACCGAGCTTTTCCAGCTGACGGGCAATCTCTATTTTCTCGATTGTATTAAGCTGGCAACCGGGGACTTGCTCGCCGTCCCTCAGTGTAGTGTCAAAAATCTGGATCTTATTGGTCATGTCTGATGATTTAATTAATTCCTGTATTTTTAATATGCTTAGTCTTGCAGCAAGAAAACAATTACATGTTCTCCGGACGTAACTTTCTGACTTCCTTTCCGGCACGCCACATTTCCGATTCGCGCAACTCCCTGAGTTCTTCTTCAAGTTTCACCCTGTAATCAGGCTGTGAGTTTGAATCGATAGCTCTCTGTGACTCGTTGCCTTTTGAGACTTCAGAATACAATTCCTTAAAAACTGGAAGATTGACATCGCGGAAGCGTTTCCACCAGTCCAGCGCTCCCCTCTGTGCAGTCGTTGAACAGTTGGCATACATCCAGTCCATTCCGTTTTCTGCAACAAGCGGCATAAGACTTTGGGTAAGTTCTTCAACAGTTTCATTAAATGCCTCTGATGGTGTATGTCCATTCTCCCTGAGCACCTCATACTGGGCGGCAAAAAGTCCCTGGATTGCTCCCATGAGCGTTCCCCTTTCACCTGTAAGGTCACTGTAAACCTCTTTCTTAAATGTAGTTTCAAAAAGATATCCGCTGCCGACTCCAATTCCGAGAGCCACAACCCTTTCTTTGGCTTTGCCGGTTGCATCCTGAAAAATAGCGTAGCTGGAATTTAATCCACGTCCCTCCAAAAACATCCTGCGCAGACTTGTGCCGGAGCCTTTTGGAGCTATAAGCACCACATCAACGTCTGCAGGCGGAATTATTCCGGTCTGTTCCTTGAATGTTATTCCGAAACCATGAGAAAAATAGAGTACTTTTCCGGAAGTGAGATGTTTCTTAACGGTTGGCCACAAAGCAATTTGTCCGGCATCTGAAAGCAGATACTGTATAACTGTACCTTTTTCAAGTGCCTCTTCAATTTCAAAAAGTGTCTTTCCTGGCTCCCAGCCATCTGAAACGGCTTTATCCCAGGTTTTTGAATCTTTTCGCTGACCAACTATAACCTTGAAACCATTATCCTTCAGATTAAGTGCCTGACCGGGACCCTGAACTCCATAGCCGATGACTGCAATGGTTTCATCTTTTAATACCTCAAGAGCTTTGGAAAGGGGAAATTCTTCCCTGGTAACAACATTCTCTTCTGAACCTCCGAAATTAATTTTTGCCATGATAAAATTTTATTTTTTGATTATTTAGTTTTCTGGTAACTATCAGGGTTGACGCCATTATCCTCAAGTTTTCTGAGGTAATTATTAAGCGGTTCTTTTTTTAGTTTGTTAATTGCGATCCTGCCTGACCTTGTAAATTGAGTAACTCCATATGGATCGAGCTTTTCAAACAATTCCTGGGTTTCACTTTTATGGCCGGTTTTCTCAATTACCGCATACTCGGCAGTCATCTCAAGAATTCTGGCACCGTACTGGCGCACAAGCCTCTCAATTTCATTTCCATCAAACAGGGCCTCTGTTGGCACCTTATAAAGTGCTATTTCCTGGTAAATTATCTCATCATCTGAAAAAACATATGCTTTCAGCACATCAATACGCTTTTCGATCTGTTTTACCAGTGAATCGACATCTTCCCTTGATGAATTAACTACTATAGTGTACTTGTGAATACCGTGGATTGCCGATTCAGAAGTTGTAAGGCTTTCAATATTTATATGTCTTCTGGTAAAAACCGTGGTGATCTGATTAAGCATCCCAACACGGTTTTCCGAAAATATTGTTAATGTGAATTCCTGCTGCATAACAGTTTATATTAATGAATAGTTTATAATTATAAAACCTTTACTTATCCGGGGTCCTCCTACTCCAGCCTGATATCAGAAACAGAGGCACCAGCTGTAACCATTGGGAACACATTTCCCTCTTTTTCAACAACCACCTCAAGCAGGAAAGGTCCCTCTGAGCTTGCCATCTGCCTTACGGCATCGTCAAGGTCCTTGCGGTCGGTAACTTTAACCGAAGGAATGTAGTATCCTTTGGATATAGTCTGAAAATCAGGATTTATCAATTCTGTAGAGGCATATCTCAGATCGAAGAAAAGTTCCTGCCATTGCCTGACCATTCCGAGAAAGTTATTGTTAAGCAGCACTATTTTTACCGGCACCTTCGACTGGTATATGGTCCCAAGTTCCTGTATGGTCATCTGAAAACCACCGTCACCAACAAAAAGAACAACATCCCTGTCGGGCCGTCCCAGCTTGGCTCCTATGGCAGCCGGCAATCCGAAGCCCATCGTGCCCAGGCCTCCGCTTGTAACCACTGAGCGTGACTGCTTGAATTTAAAGTACCTCCATGCAACCATCTGGTGCTGGCCAACATCGGTTACCATTATAGCATCATTGTCAAAGGCGTCTGATACCCGGCGTACAACTTCTGCCATTGTAAGCTCAGGCTTGTCAGGGAACAGCTCCCTTTCGATCAGACGTTCATATTCAATCCTGTAACATGCGCGGAATTCTTCCACCCATTCACTGTGATCGTTTTTGCTTACCATGGAGGTAAGCATCGGCAGACTCTCCTTCACATTGCCAAGCACCGGCGCGTCAGCATGTATAATCTTGTTTATCTCGGCAGGATCAATCTCCAGGTGGATAACCTTTGCATTTGTTGCATACCTCTTGGTGTCGCCCGTTACCCTGTCGTCAAATCTCATACCTATGCCGATTATAAGATCACAATCGTTTGTTTTTACATTGGGCCCGTAGTTACCATGCATACCCAGTCCCCCGACATTCAAAGGGTGATCTGAAGGAAGTGCTGAAAGCCCCAGTAAAGTCTGAGCTGCAGGAATTCCTGTTTTTTCAAGGAATTCAGCAAGTTCCTTTTCAGCACCTGCAATCACCACTCCCTGGCCTATCAGCGCCATAGGCTTTTTCGCAAGGTTAATCAGCTTGCTTGCCTCCTCAACCTGCGATACATCTATAATTGGATAAGGAGTATAACTCCTTATACATGTCATTGGCTGATAAGCGTAATCAACCATGCCAAACTGAGCATCCTTTGTTATATCAAGCAGAACAGGTCCGGGCCGTCCACTGGCGGCAATATAAAAAGCCCGTGCCATTGCCCAGGGAATCTCCTCTGCACGGGTTACCTGGTAGTTCCATTTGGTTATTGGCTGTGTTATACCGACAACATCTGTTTCCTGGAAGGCATCTGTGCCAAGCAGTGAAGATCCGACCTGGCCACAAATAACTACAAGAGGCGTTGAATCAATCTGTGCATCGGCAAGTCCTGTTACGGCATTTGTAGCAGCAGGGCCGGAGGTTACTATGCAAACACCTGTCTTTCCGGTTACCCTGGCAAATCCCTGGGCGGCGTGGACTGCACCCTGTTCATGTCTTACAAGTATATGATTCAGCCTGTCCTGAAAAGAATAAAGGGCATCATATACGGGCATGATAGCACCACCGGGATATCCAAATAAAAGATTTACTCCCTCATTTACAAGCGATTCCATAACTGCCTGTGCTCCGGTCATTGTAACCGGTTGTTTTACTGGCTCATTCATCACTACATTTGTTTGCTTTTCCATATTCGTCTGTTTACCGTGTTCCATTAAAGTTAGTGTTACAAGATCTCATGTTTATCCATTAATACTATTTTTTCAGGCATGACCCTGACTGCACCGGTATCGGCCGATGTGACCATTGAAGCATAAAATTTAAGCGCCAGGGAAACCATTCTTTCCCTTGGACCGGGTGTAAAAGCGTGTTCATTTTTTAATAATTCCTCCTTACGCCTTAATTCAAGCATTTCGGCCGACAGGTCAATATCAATCTTTCTTGAGGGAATATCGATAATTATCCTGTCACCATCTTTTATCAGGGCGATGCCTCCGCCGGCAGCAGCCTCGGGCGATACATGTCCGACAGAGAGTCCGGATGTCCCTCCGGAAAAACGGCCATCAGTTATAAGAGCACATTTATCGCCGAGTTGACGGGACTTCAGATAAGAAGTAGGATAAAGCATCTCCTGCATTCCGGGTCCGCCGCGGGGACCCTCATACCGGATAACGACTGCGTCGCCGGCAACGATCTTATCGTCCAGAATGGCCCTGCATGCATCATCCTGCGATTCAAAGACCCTGGCAGTTCCTTCAAAATGAAGAACTGACCGGTCAACACCGGCAGTTTTGACAATACAGCCATTTCGGGCTATGTTTCCATACAGAACTGCCAGTCCGCCATCCAATGAATATGCATTACCTGCCGATCTTATGCACCCTTTTTCACGGTCAAGATCAAGATTTTCATACATCGCCCGCTGTGACCCCATTTTCAGGTTTGGAAAACCTCCTGGTGCACTGCCGTATATATTCCAGGCCTTGTCTGTTGCCGTAGTGTTCCTGACGTCATAATCAGCCAGAGCCGCCCCCAGGTCGGGATAATCAATCCTCAGTGCAGAAGCATCAATCAGTCCGCTATCATTCAACGCAGCCAAAATACCAAGCACCCCTCCTGCCCTGTTGACATCTTCTACATGATAATTGCTGCTGGGAGCAACCTTGCAAAGCACAGGTGTGGTCCTTGACAAATCATCGATATCCTTCATGGTGAAATCAACCCCGGCTTCATGTGCAATTGCAAGAAGATGCAACACAGTGTTTGTTGAGCCACCCATGGCTATATCGAGCCTCATGGCATTTAAAAATGCTTTTCGTGAAGCAATTGAACGGGGCAGCACCTGATCATCACCATCCCGGTAATACCGGTTTGCAAGTCTGACTATCAGAGAGGCAGCATCCTCAAACAACCCGTACCGGTTTACATGAGTTGCCACTACAGTACCGTTTCCGGGAAGAGCAAGTCCCAGTGCTTCATTCAGGCAGTTCATAGAGTTTGCAGTAAACATTCCGGAGCATGACCCGCATGTGGGACAAGCATTCTTTTCGATCTGGTATAGATCTTCGTCACTATATGATGAATCGGCCGCACTTACCATGGCATCGACAAGATCGATTGACCTCCCGTTTATCCGCCCGGCCTCCATTGGTCCGCCCGAAACAAATACAGCCGGAATGTTCAGACGCATTGCTGCCATCAGCATACCGGGGGTTATCTTGTCACAGTTGCTTATACATATCATTGCATCTGCCCTGTGAGCATTGATCATATACTCTACACTGTCGGCTATCAGATCACGGGATGGAAGTGAATACAACATACCATCATGTCCCATTGCTATACCATCATCAACTGCTATTGTGTTGAATTCGGCTGCGAAACAACCCTGCTTTTCAATTAATTTCTTTACAGTCTGTCCTATCTGATGAAGGTGGGCATGGCCGGGCACGAACTGGGTAAACGAATTCACAACAGCTATCAGAGGTTTTCCCATCTGCTCGTTCTGCATGCCATTTGCCCTCCAGAGACTTCTGGCCCCGGCATTTAACCGCCCCCTGGTGGTAGTGTCACTTCTTAGACTTCGCTTCATGGTTCCTTCCTTATATAAAAGCCCCCTCACATTGAAGTGAGAGGGCTTTTTTGTTTTATCTGTTTCAGAAATCAAACAACATTCTCACTTCTCCCCGGATGCCCCAGGAGGATAATAATAAGAATAGTTGTTAGAGTATGTGGCATATGTTCTATAGCATAAATTCTATGCAAATGTATATATTTTAATTTTAGATTTTTCACAATTCATCAAAATAAAATGAAAAAAATCATATTTATGTGATTTTTTTTATGTTAAAAAGCACATTAATAACCTGATAGTTCCTGTTAATGACGCTCTCCGCGCCTGTATTCGCCCAGTATCTGCAACTGGTCTATCAATGGTCTGATAGCTGCAAGAGCCTTTTTATACATGCTATAATCATCATATAATATATCCAGGTAGAAAAAATACTCCCATTCCTGTCCTACAATAGGAAGTGACTGTATTTTCGAGAGATTAACCTTATAGAATGCAAGCACCGAAAGTATCTGCGACAGGCTGCCTACCTGGTGGGGCAATGTAAAACAGACAGAAGACTTATTGCTTGAATCATTGACCGGATCATCGGGGCTTTCAGTGATGGTAGCCGGTTCGGCTATAAGAAATCTTGTAAAGTTGCGCTTATTGCTCTCAACGCTCTCAGCAATTACCTCAAGACCATATATATCAGCAGCAAGATCACTTGCAAGAGCAGCAACGCCCTTCAGCCCCTTTTCATTTATCCACTTGGCACTAAGCGCCGTATCAATTGATTCAACAACTTTTACTCCCCTTTGTCTGAGCGGCTTAAGGAATTCCTGACATTGCAGGATCGCCATCGGATGTGAATGAACTTCGTTTATATCTTCTACTTTCTGTCCGGGAAGTGCAATCAGGTTTTGTACAATTCTAAGATAAACTTCTCCGGTAACTTTCATGTCTGAGCTGCTCAGGAGTGCATAATTGGGAATCAGCGATCCTGCCACGGAATTCTCAATTGCAACAACGGCAACATCGGCAGACCCGCCGGCAGCCGACTCAAAAAGGTCGATAAATGTATCACAAGGAATGATCTCAAGTTTACGTTCAGTAAAGTATTTTCTTGCTGCAATTTCGTGAAATGCACCATAACCACCTTGAATGGCGACTCGCAAAGGCGATGATTCCTGATTTTTGTTTATCATGTCAAAAGTTTATTAAGTGAAACAAAAAAAGGGCCCCGAACCCGGAACCCTTATAAGCATAATTTTTTACAGCAATGCTAGAGTCCCTCTTTTGGTCTGCCAAAAAAGAAGAAAAAGAAACTATTAAAGCTGTTATATTTATTCTGTTGATTCATGCTGTAAATATATAAAAAATATAACTCCAAAACATCAGATTTTACCATAATGGCTTTTAAAAATAACATTCTGAACTGTTTGTATTTCTTATCATGGAAATTTCCATTGCAAAATGGTGCTGTTTTTGTATCTTTCACCCCAAACAATTCCGGGTGTGATGGCCAGATTTCAATTTATAATACTGTGTATTATTGCCTCAGCTCTTTCTTGCTCATGCAGTAAAAGTGAAACACCTGTTCTGATAGCGACAGTTGAAGTCACCGGTATTACCGATGTCTCAGCTCGAAGTGGCGGCATTATCGTGTACGGAGAAGAAGGCGGATATAAGGATAAAGGTGTCGTATGGGGCACTGTGGCTGACCCGACAATTGAAAACAATTCGGGAAGAAATACACATACCGGGAATAACAGTGAATTCAGCAGCATAATCGAAGGTCTTAATCCCGGCACAGTCTATTATATAAGAGCTTATGCCAGCAACATTTTAGGAACAGCATATGGCGATGAACAATCCTTCAGAACCTACCTGCAGGGAGTTAATGATATTGACGGCAATACCTACTATACAATAGGAATAGGCAGCCAGGAATGGATGGGCACCAATCTTAAAACCACAAGGTACCTGAATGGTGACAGTATAAATTTTATTAGCCTCAGTCAGGAATGGGAATCAGTTACGGGTGCGGCGCGGACCGTTTATAATTCAGACATTGAAAATGAACGGGTTTTTGGTAGTTTGTATAACTGGTATGCAGTAACCGATGACCGTGGCATATGCCCTCCGGGATGGAGGGTTCCGGGAGACGAGGACTGGAAAGTACTTGAAAGGGAGCTGGGTATGAGCACCTCTTCATCAAACAGGTCAGGGTTAAGGGACAGGTATGCAGGTGGCAAATTAAAGGAAAGAGGAACAGCCCGCTGGAACGGCCCGAATATCCTGGCTACTGATGAGTATGGCTTCAGGGCACTTCCGGGAGGATATATTGATATCAAAGGCAATTCACAGACCAGGGACAGGAATGGAAATTGGTGGACATCAACAGAATTACACGAAATAAATGCAATTTACAGGAACCTGTATCATGAAAATGCCGGCATATACAGGAGCGGCATTCATAAAAACAGCGGGTTTTCGGTACGCTGTATGAAGGAGATCATGTAACACCTTAAAATTTAAAATATGACCCGACAAAAAAAACAAAATCTGTCACGTCGTGATTTTATGCGACTTTCTGCGGCTGCCGCCGCAGGTATTACTCTTATGCCCGGATTCGCGTGCAGTATGGAATCCATCCCCGCCCCGATGAAGCGCCGTTTCGGAAAAATCAATTTTGATGTCACTACCATGGCGCTGGGAGGACAGAGCTCTATTCAGTGGACTCCGCAGGATGTCGAGCCGGTTGATATAATACTGAAGGCATTTGACCTGGGAATCAACTATTACGACACCTCCAATGTTTACGGGCCGAGCCAGCTTAATTTTGGCAAGGCATTCAGGAAACTAAACCTGGTTCCCGGGCAACCTTCTTATGACAAAAAACTGAGAGAGTCTATCTTCCTCACTACAAAAACAATGTTACGCTGGGCGAAAGGCGGATATCCAACAATTGAAAATGTCAGAAACAGTACAAATGGTGATCATGGAGAAGGTGCCGTTGCCGATCTTAAACGTTCACTTTCACAATTGTTTGGAAATGATGACGGTACATACCCCGAAGGTGCATATGTTGATATGGTACTGATACATAACCTTACAACTTTTGAAGAGATTGATGTTGTGTATCGGGGACTCGAGACTCCGCTTGATAAGGATGGTAACTTTGGTGCTCTTATTGCACTCCGCGATTTCAGGGATGGCACGAACATAACAGGCCTGAATCCGGGAAATGAAAAACTAATTAAACATCTTGGTTTTTCCGGCCATCATAATGCACCTGCAATGATAGATATGATTCAGCGTGACAACTGGGATCTTCTCGATGGCATGCTTGTCTCAATTAACGTAAACGACAGGAGATACCTCAATATGCAATATAATGTAATTCCGGTGGCGCAGGCCAGAAACATTGGAGTAATAGGCATGAAGGTATTTGCAGACGGCGCAATGTATACCAAGCAACCGGGCTGGTCACGTGTGCCGGATGATGTTGTAAGGATTGTCGGTACTGCAGAGATCCCCAGCAAACCACTTATTGAGCATGCGCTGACTATCCCCGGAGTACATACGCTTATAGTAGGTATTGGCGAGATTAATGAGGACCCTCTGAAGTGCCAGCTTGTGCAGAATTATTATGCTGCACAGATTGAGGCAGATGCACTTACTGAAGCTGAAAGAAGGGAACTTGAAAATTACGGGGCACGGGCCCGCGGAGGTGAAACCAATTATTTCCAGATGCCGGATCGTGGACTGACGCCTCCAAGGAATGTGAAAGTTGCGCTCACTGACAAGACTCTTATCACATGGGACACCAGTTATGCAGGTGATGAACCGATAGCTCATTACGAGATCGTCAGGGACGGTGAAGTTCTGGAAAAAGTCATGCATAAGCCACAGGCCACAACGGCTCCATTTTCTTACGAAACCGCAGCCACCGGAAAAGAGTTCGCTATTGTGGCTGTCGACGCCGGAGGCCGCAGGGTTTCCAGCGATCCAATAACTGCCTGATAGCTAATAAGCCGGTCCGGGGGGACTTATGACACATACTCTGGAAACTCATGCCGGTAAGTCAACAGAATATTTCTTATAGAAAAGGCCGGTATCGAAGGATACCGGCCTTTTTTTGCAAACTACTTGAAGCACCTTAAAACCACCTTACCTTAAAATATTGTTTTAACAATTAGTAACCGGGTGTCTGAACAAGCTGCGGAGCCCTGTTTAATTCATCCTGGTGGATAGGTATCCAGTACATACTTGGTTTGAACTCACGTGCCTGAACAGAAAGCCGGCGCCATGTTGTAGTGACCACACCGTCAACAGTCTCTTCAATGATTTCCATACCCATTGCAGGAGTTATAGCCTCGTCAAGTATTTTCCACCTTCTGATATCATAAAACCTCTTATCTTCAAAGGTGAACTCAATTTGCCTTTCATAACGAAGAGCCTCTGTAATATCTCCTGTAAAATCAGGCATTGCGGCACGGTTCCTTATCATATTGATATACGTTGCGGCTTCTGCGGTCTCTCCAAGTCCAATGCAAGCCTCAGCATAATTCATAAGGATTTCTGCGTACCTGAATTCAATCCATGCATTATTATTCTGCTCATCCCTGGTGTTGCTGGTATGATCAAGCATTTTTTTCATCAGGTAACCAGTATAACCGCCATTCCAGTTTTCAACCGGACCCTGGCGTGTATCCAGGCCAAATCTTTCACTTACTACCTCACCTCCAACTATTTCCCTGCGTAACCTTCTGTCGTAAATACCAACAGGATCCTGATCGGCAAGGTTTGAATAGCGGGGCTGCCAGAGGGCGCTGTCATACAACAAAGTGGCATAAAACCTGGGTTCACGGTTATAGTAGGGACTTTCATGAGCATAGGTTGCTGAATTATTCTGGTAAAGATTGTTCCCGTCCAGCTCAAAATGATCCCAGAAATCTGTTCCATCGGCCATCTGATATGCATCAGCAAGATTTTGCGTAGGGTTATTGCCTCCCCATGCATTCAATCCGTTAGGTCCGTTCCATCTGTTCATCCACTGGCGCTCACTGGCGGGAATACCTGCCTGGAACATTTTGCCCCAGATAATTTCGGGATGCTCAAGCGTCCTTTGCCTGAAAAAATCATAGTAACCAACCATTACCTCTTCCTGTGTGGCACCAAAATCGGCCAGACTGTGAACTCCAAGGTCCATGACGGCCTTGGCAGCATTTTTCGCAGCCGTCCATAAAGCCTGCCTGTTGGGATTATCATAACCCACAATGTTGCTGGCAGCTGTCCCGTCGGCAGTCAGGTCGCTGGCTGCAAAAAGCAGGATTCTGGACTTCAGGGCCATGGAGGCGCTTTTGTTGGCGCGTCCCATTTCCATGTCAGCTTTGCTTCCAAGAAGTGCAGTTGCAGCATCACATTCGGAAACTATAAAGTTGACTGTTTCCTCAAATGAGGCCCGCTCATATGACAGATAATCGTCACCAACACTGAAAGGTTCGGTAATTATCGGGAGCCCCCCATACATACGTGCCATCTGGGTGTAGGCATAAGCCCTGAGAAAGGTTGCTTCTCCCTTCATCCGGGCAGCGCGCTGGATAACAGCTTCTTTTGAAGAACCTTCATAGGCGTCTGCAACACCATCGATATTAGCAAGGAATACGTTCAGCTTTTGTACTGCATTATACAGCCACCATGAAGTATGTTCATATCTCCAGTTAGTACCCCATGGACCGGTATTTCCTGACGATAAATCACCACGAAGGTAAGTATCACTGCCATAATGGTGAATGAAATATGTTTCATCAGAAACTGCAGAAAGCATCATCTCTCTCATGGGATGGCGCAAAGCATGGTAGGCATCCTTGAGGAATGCATCGGCAAGATTGATATCGGCCCATACAACAGTCTCTGAGTACCTGTCCTGGGGCGACTTATCGAGTATATCACTTTCGCAGGCCGGAAGCAGCAGCATCAGGATTGCGAATAATTTAAAACCTGTTATATATTTTTTCATATTATTCATTTTTTATTAGCCTGATTTATCAATTAAAATGTTACCTGCGCACCAAGTGAAATAACTCTCATGATTGGATAGTTGCCCATTCCGCCGAGTTCAGGATCCATGATTTTGTTGCCGGAATAAATAAGCCACAGGTTCTGGCCTGATGCGTATACCCTCGCGTTGTTTAACCTGATATTGGAAACCAGGCTCTGAGGCAGGGTATAGCTAAGCTGAAGATTTTTCAGGCGTGCATAGGAAGCATTTGCATAATGATGATCGGTAATGTGAGAGCCTCGCCAGTACTCCTCACCTCTTTCAAATGCCCTGGGTTTTGAAGCGTTGGTATTTTCCGGGGTCCATCTGCCATCAGCATCATACTGGAAATAGTTTCCGGCAGTACCCTGACGCTGGTCAGTATAAATATACCTGAGTGTATTTCCGTGTCCCTGTATAAGTCCGCGAAGTTCCCAGTTCCTGTATCCCATGTTGAATGAAAATCCGAAGGTTATCTCAGGTGTGGTAGTCAAAGGAAACAGCTGGCGGTCATCAGGCGTGATCTGTCCGTCGCCGTCATAATCCTCAATAATTATATCACCGGGACGTGCACCGGCAACGTGAGGCAAGGAATTCACATGAGCCTCATCCCTGAAAATACCAATTGATCTATATATCAGATGCGCTCCCTGTGGCAATCCTGTCCGTACCTGCCATGGCACATTGCGTTCAGGTTCATCAACCTCAACTATTTTATTACGCACAAAAGCAAAGTTGCCATTAAAACCATATCTGAAGCTACCCTGTCTTTCATTATAACCGAGTACCATTTCAAGACCCCGGTTGTCAACAATACCGAAGTTCTCATCAGGCAAAGAAATACCTGTAAACTGGGGTACGGAAGCATCTCTTCTGACAAGTATGTTATTCCTTCTTTCATGGAAAAGATCGACATCAAACGTCATCTTGTTATTAAGGAACATCGACTCCCATCCAACGTTGAAAACATTGGCAACTTCCCATGTAATAAACGGGTTAGGAGTACCTGTCTGGTAAAGTCCGAGATTATATGCCCTGTTTGACCCGAAAATTGTACCTCTTCCGAAAGCATAACTGGCAAGGTACTGGAAGTGATCGACCAGGTCATTACCCATTTGTCCCCATGATGCCTTCAGCTTGAAATAGTCTATAAAGCCAAGGCTGTTTCTCCACCAGTCTTCCTCAGATGGTCTCCAGCCGACAAGAACAGACGGGAAGTTACCCCAGCGGCCGTTCTCTTCAGAGAACCTTAGCGAGCCGTCACGACGGAAGCTGAACTGGAAAAGATAGGTTTCATTGTAGTTGTAGCTTAACCGTCCAAAGTAGTTAACCCTTGCATCAAGGTTTACCCAGCCAGAGTTATCCTTTTCATCATTACCACCGGCAAAAAGATAGGGAAGCTGGTCGGTAACAAAGTGCCTGCGGAATGCTTCAATACCATGAGCGTCATACTCATTATGCTCATATGCAGCAAAAGCACTTACATTATGCAGCCCGTCAAAAGATTTTGTATAGTCAAGTTTCACATTGACTGTCCTTGAATCAGAATCATTATAATAATCCCTTACCCTTGGTTCGGGATAGGCTTTTGGTGTGCCGATCAAAAATGCAGACCCATCCTGGCTTCCATCATTTCCTGCAGAAAGGTAAGCCGATTCATCAAGCTGATAAAGGAAAAAAGGTTTCTGGAACAATTTCCTTACCTGAAAATGCTTGTCGTAAGCATAGTAACCTGACAGCATTAACCCATCAATACCGGGAATTTTCAGGTTGGCAGAAAGGATATTGTTGCTCCTGTAACGTTTGTCATCATCAAATCCGGTTTCAAATGAAGATGCCACCATAGGCTGGTCACCGTATTCAATATCAGGTCCCGGCAATCCATTGGGATAAAGGGCATGGTCTGTAGGCTTGCTCCTGACAATAGCAGAGAAAATAGCACCGGCCGATTTTGTAGGAAACATCCTGCTTTCCTGCGATCCACTGATGTCCAAACCAACACTCAGGTACTCATTAATCCTTACATCGATATTACCGCGAAGGTTATACCTGTTATAGGATGTTGCAGAATTTGTATAAATACCATCATCCATAGCAGTACCAAATGATCCGAAGTAACTGATACTTTGAGTACCACCTGAAACTGACATGTTATGCTGACGGGTAGTGCTGTAATCGGCAAGAGCTTCACCGTACCAGTCGGTGTTGGGATGAGTCCACGGATATGCACCTGATTCATATTTGGCTATATCCTCATCTGAAAACATCATATTTGAAGGATCAACCCCCCTGTATGACTGCATCTCCCTGATCATTCTCGCGTAGGTCGGGGCATCAGTCAGCTCAGGCAACATAGTAGGTGAAAGAAATCCTTCAGAAAAACCATATGTGAATGTTGGCGGAGCATCTACGGCGCCACGTTTGGTCGTAACAAGTATAACGCCGTTTGCAGCCCGGGCACCATAAATTGCAGCAGAAGCATCCTTTAGAACAGTAATGCTTTCAATATCATCGGTATTCAATGAGTTAAGATCCCGTCCAAGAACCCCGTCAATAACTACCAGAGGAGCGTTTCGTGACATCCTGTTGTTATCATCAGTACCCAGGGTTGCATTACCCCTTATTATTATATTTGCCTGATCATATCCCGGTTCACCGCTTGTCTGCATGACAATAGCCCCGGGAAGGCGACCAGCGAGAGCATTTGATACCCTGGAGACAGGTGCTGCAGTAAGCTCATCGCTTCTGACGGTCGTGACGGAACCAATTACATTGGCCCTTGTCTGTGTACCATATCCAACAACAACTATCTCGTCCAGACCGATAACATCAGAGGTCATCACGATGTCTATATTTGTCTGTTCTCCAATTGCAACATCACGGCTGGCCATTCCGACAAAGGAGAATGTCAGGAACTGTGCTGTTGGAGGAACAGTAAGGTTGTACTTACCGTCAACATCAGTAACGGTTCCGATTGTTGTTCCCCTTACAACTACTGAAACACCCGGCAAAAGTTCTCCCGTGTTATCGGTAACGGTACCGGTTATTGTTCTTTGCTGCTGAACAGCGTGAACGTCTGCATGGGTATTCAGGCAAAGAGTCAGAAAAAACATCGCCAGAATACCAGCTATCAGCCGGCCTTTTTTCAATTTCCCCGGTAATGGAGAAATTATCTTCTGTTGTTTTCTTTCCATAAGGCAAAATTTTAGGTTAGGTTATTAAGGAATTTGGATATATATTCAGCTGACCGGACTGATGTATTGATCAATGGTCGTTTTGAATTCAAAGTAATAAGGTTGCAATCATGATACATTACCTGCTGAGTAAATAGTTCGGTTATCTTTCCGTTCTGATTAAATTTACCGGCAATTTTTATATTCCCTTTCTATATTTTTTGATTAAAAATGTCGAATTTGTATAAAAGGAATTCAGTTGCATCAACGCGAAATATTTTAAATTGTCAATTTAACACTTATTTTTCAAATCTATGTATTCACAATTAAATTTGCAAATCAAAATCTGTTTTTTTTTTACATTTTATTAATTTTAATTATATTTTTTTAATAAACATCATTATATTTCATTATATCAATAATTTATAAAAGTTATCCAATAAAAATAAAATTTAATCCATGCATGTACAGGTTATTCTTAAAATTTTATATTTATAATTAAAAGGCTACCTAAAATTACAATACCCATTCAAATGAAAATATTAACAATCATAATACTAATTTCAGGACTCTATCTTATGGATCAACAGGTTGAATCAGAGACCCGGAACAATGAACCAGGATCAATGACTATAATGAAGTCACCTGATTTTGAAATAACCGGGAACGGACAGGCTTCTGAGTGGAATAATACAAAATGGGAAGTTATTCCTCAGAGAAATAATAATGAGTCTGTTAATTACAGCACCAGGGTCAGGATACTCTATTCTGAAACAGGCATTTACTTTCTTTTTGATTGTGGCGACAAGGTAATAAATTCAACTTTGCAGGCCGACAATTTAAAACTCTGGGAAGAGGATGTAGTGGAAGTTTTTTTAATGCCGGATGAAAAATACCCGCTTTATTTTGAATATCAACTGTCACCACTAAATTATGAATTAACAATACTCATACCCAATCTTGATGGTAATTTCCTTGGCTGGCTGCCATGGCAATACGAGGGTGAAAGGAAGACCAGGCATGAAACTTCGATTGTAAAAGATAGCAATGGTTCTGTCGAAGGATGGATTGCAGAATTTTTTATACCCTGGAAATTGCTTACTCCCTTAATTACCGATCCACCAAAAAAAGGCGATACATGGAAGGCAAACATGTACAGGCTTGACTATGATAAAGGCATGACACGATTCTCGTGGCAAAAAACCGACATTAACTTTCATGAACCTCATAATTTCGGTACCTTTATTTTTGAATGATCCCTGTATAATATAATATATAATATATATACAACCAGGCAGTAACAAGCCTGCTACATGTTTTTTAACAATAGTTAAAAAGTTGTCACTTCAGAACTCCATCTTTTATTCAGGCAATCATCATTAATAAAAAACAGCGCTAAGCTTTTAGTATCCTGACGGAAATTTTAATAATGTCACAGATTATTCCTATTTTGCTGAAGGTTTGTGGAACATTTTGACAGAACCCTGATCAACTTAAAATTTACCACTGTTGCCCCCGGAATAATCAACAAGACAATTAATTAAGGACATGTGACCTGTCAGTTCGCGCAAATGACAGCAGTCAATAACCTGCTTATTAAAATTATGAAAAATTACATCTGTTTACTGCTACTGATCGGTTTAATTGATCCTTATGTTGTGTATTCAAGTGACTCAAGCCATATACCAGCCAGTTTTACTGATATTCCGGTAATAATTGACGGAGTAATGGATGAAGAGGCATGGCTTAAGGCTTCAGTGATTGAAAATCTCACCCAAATGGAACCTGAAGAAGGTACACCTTCCTCCAGAAGGACCGAAGTCCGCGTTCTTTTCGGAGCTGACAACCTGTACATAGGTGCGGTTATGTATGATGATCCATCGGGTATTGAGAATACTCTTGGCAGAAGGGACGAGTTAAACAGAGCGGACTGGCTGATGGTTTCCCTTGATACCTATTTTAACCGGCGTACTGCTTATACATTTGCGGTAAATGCAGCCGGGGTACAGCTTGACGGACAACAAGGCGGTACACAGTCATTTAGCCCATCACTCCTGCCCGGACTGGATCTTTCATGGAATGCTATCTGGTTCTCAGCCGTACGAATATCTGAAGAAGGATGGACAGCCGAAATCAGGATACCATACAGCATGCTTCGTTTTCCCGATGTTGAATCGCAAACCTGGGGTATTCACATCGCCCGGCGGATCCCACAACTTGGAGAGGTTTCAGAATGGCCTTATATAGCGCGGACTGAACGCTCCAATCTTGTAGCAAGGTATGGGCAGATTACCGGCATAAAAGGAATCGAACCAAGGCGGAATATCCAGATCAGGCCTTATGCTTTATCAAGCCTTGATGTCTTTGAAAAGGTTGGTGAGCCAGGAACTGCAGAATACAGATCGCGATTTGATGTTGGAGGGGATATAAAGATTGGGCTGGGTTCCAACATAATGCTGGATGCAACGGTAAATCCTGATTTTGGCCAGGTGGAAGCCGATCCTTCTGTACTGAATCTTACGGCATTCGAGACTTTTTTTGCCGAAAAACGCCCTTTCTTTATTGAGGGATCCGACATTTTTCAATTTGGTATTGGCATGAGCAGGCTTTTTTATACAAGGCGCATGGGAGCCCGCGAACCAATAATAGGAGCTGCCAAAATCTCCGGACGAACTGCCGGGGGACTTTCTTTCGGGTTGTTGGGTACAAGTGCCGGAGCGGATTTCAATCCTTCCCACAACTATGGTGTATTAAGGGCAAGTCAGCAAATTGGAAACTTCTCTTCGGCGGGAGGTATACTGACCGCCTATCGTAGTCCGGCATCGGATGGTATTGGCTGGCAGAGTATGACCGGGGGCGTGGACTGGGATCTGAGGTTAGCTGGCAACAAATACAGCTTTGAAGGTATTGCGGCATTTTCTGACCGGAAGTCTCTCAGGCCCGAACAACAAGATGAGAGTGGATTTATGAGTGGGCTGATATTCAAAAAAAGGGAAGGAGTCATTGATGCCCATGTTACACTGCTCGTTTTCTCTGACAGGTACAATCCGAATGATATCGGATGGACAAGCTTTGAACAGAATTTTTATGAAGCATGGTCAGGACTAACATACAACATTCGTGCAGGACAGTCTTTCGGCCCCTTTCAGAGGGCAAATATCAGATTTTACCACAGGCAGAGGTACTCTTACCTGGAATGGTGGAATATGGGAGATTTTTTCCAGGTAAGATCTGAATGGATGACAAGGAATTTTCAGATGATCAGGGCCGGAATAAGTTTCTCGGAAATTCTTGGAGGCTATGATATATGGGAAACAAGGGGACTTGGCAGATGGGCCAGGCCATATAGTGCCGGATTTACATTTGAGTATAATACTGATGAAAGACAGAACTGGAAGGTCAGTCCCCTGGGAAGCTATAAGGTTTTTGGTGATGGTGGAAATGAATACAGTTTGGGTATTCAGGGGAGCATCGATCTGGGGACAAGATTTTCTTTTTCCGGGAAACTTGAAGGAGACTGGGAAAAATCGGTAACTGCCTGGGCTTCCAATGAATCATTTATGCAAAGCGGTAATCAGTGGATGATTGGTACTGAATCTTCCTCTCCTTTATTGCTTGCTCCGGAAGATTTCACGGGTTTTGATGACATGGGAATGTTGCAACCTATTGTCGGGAATACAGACCAGTTTGCTCCGGGGATTTATTATCTGCCGGTATTTGGCGAAAGGGATACCAGGTCTGTTGACTTTACCCTGAGGAGTTCGGTCACCTTTACCAGCACACTCTCATTTCAGTTATACACCCAGTTTTTCCTGGCCAGGGGCAGATACAATAACTTCAGCCTGCTTGTCAATCCCGATCAGCTTGCCGGATTTGACGCCTATCCCAAGCAAAGGGAATTCAACTACAATAACCTTCAGTCCAATTTCGTGATGAGATGGGAATACCGGCCTGGTTCTGCATTATATATGGTGTGGAGTCACGGACGTCGGGGAAGGGATGAACTGAACCCGCTGGCACCATATGGGATATCACCTTACGACAGACCCATAAACAAGCAGATTAGCGATATTTTCGGAATATTCCCGCATAATACCTTTATGATAAAGTTCGATTATGCATTTTTCTAGGATTTTTATCCTGAAAAGTGTTATTAATATATTAGCAAAAACAAGTATATGCCACTGTAAATGGTACCAGGGGATGGATCACCAATGCATTTACCGTTTTTTTGTTTGTTACCGGTAGTTTATTATGCCCTGGTTAGTGAGTGATTATTTCAGACCCCTGTAGATAAAAATCAGTATCCTGCTGGAAGTGAAAGCATGATTACTGAAGCATGTGTATCATATACAATCCTGACAGCCATGTTTTTACCGCTAATGTCAATGACATAAAAATTTTTCTCATCCATTCTCCAGGTCCGCATTGCAGTAAGGGAGGTATTATATGCTATAAAATTATCAAGTACAAGAAGAAAAGAATGATACCCGTAATAGCCGGGTATCCTGATAACAGAGGAGTTGATAATTTTCCCGTCTACTGTACCTTCCCCCTGCTCTAAAATTGTTCCGCTTACAAACATTGCAAGTGATTCGGTAAAAAGCAATTTCTCCTTGTATTCAATATTGGCTGTGAAAATATTGTCTCCTGCCCATGACAGGGGGGAAAATAAAAAGATCAGCAATAATTTAACGATAAATAATCTCATTAATAACGCTTTATATAAATTTTCATGAACCAGAACTAACCTGGTATTGTTAATCTTAAATTCAGTCGGGCCGACTTAAGTAAACTTCATCACTCTCTCCACTGCATCGTCAACCTGACTCACTGATTCGAGGCCAAGTGTTACACAATGGATATTCGGGCTTGTGATGGCATATTTGATTGACCTTTCCCGTTCATCGACCGAAGTGTTGTCGCCGTTGCCGAAAATCTTCATGCCAATTACACCCTTTCCATTTTTACGTGCAGTTTCAAGAAGTGCCATGACCTCTTCAGGTGTTCCGTCCATATGGGCTCCAAAGGGGTTAATCCGGGCAAGTATCACATCTACCCACGGATCATTAACGGCCGCAACCATTGCATCCCAGTTATGGCATGATACTCCGACCGATTTAACTATACCCTGTTGTTTAGCTTTGGAAAGTGAATCGGTGAATGCCTTTTTCTCCTCCTGCCAGTTCCCGTTCATAAGGCAATGAAGCAGAACAATATCAAAATAGTCACTTCCCGTTTCAAGCCGGAACCGGTCAAGAGTATTTTCCACCGGTTCTGTTTTCAACCAGCTCATGTCACTGGTCCATATTTTGCTCAAAAGAGTTGTTTCTTCCCTGGGTATCTCTTTCAGGACTTCACGAACGAATGGATGGGAACCATAGGTGTCTGCCATATCATAAAACTTTAATCCCCTGTCAAATGCATGCCTGGCAAGTTTTACAAATTCACTGGTTCCCAGCCTTGTCTGGTTTGATTCCCTTCTGCCGCCTATTGAACCTGTTCCCATGGCAACACGGGGTACCATCAGTCCGGTTGAACCCAGTCGCACTTTATCTACACCGGCATGAAGAACCGGATTATATCGTATTCCGGAAAAACCTGTACCTATGGCTGCCGCACCTATCAAACTGCTTTTAAGGAACTGACGGCGGTTTACTCTCTTTTCCATGGCTGTAAAATTTTAAAGGACAATTATTTATTCGGTTAAAAGAACCCGAAAGAAAGGATTTTAGAAAGATTCTTTATACAAAAATTCCCGGCAAAGAGACCCTCTAAAATATACAATTATTTTAAATCTTTCTAATTTACTATGAACATATTACAAACCTGCCGGACATAGTTTTTACTCATTCTGTCTTTAATAACTTCCTGAAATTTGATATATTTCCAATCATATTTGTAATAATGTTAAGTTTATGCAGGGTTGAAAGAGTGTAAAATTAAACTTACCCCTCCACTTAACATTCATGTGCAATTAAGCCTTGCCAGCTGACTGAAATTAAAGACCATGTGAAAATTGTATGTACAAAAAAACCACTTGCAAATTTATTAATCTACAAGTGGCTTATTTTGAGGTGATTCCGACAGGATTCGAACCTGTGACCCACAGCTTAGAAGGCTGTTGCTCTATCCAGCTGAGCTACGGAACCGTTATTTTGCGCAAATTTATAAAAAAAAATCAATTTTCATTTACTTATCTTTACGACGAACAAAACCAGATATGATACAAATAAAAGAAAATTTCTCGCTTAAGGAATATAATACACTGGGTATAGACGTAAAATCCAGATACTTCGTCCGCACAAAAAACATCGATGAACTAAAATATGTTCTTGGTAATCATAAAGAGTGCTTTCCATTTTATATCATGGGTGGCGGCAGTAACATATTGTTTACCAAAGATTTTAACGGAATAATAATTCAACCCGACATAAAAGGAATAAATATTATTGAAAATGATAATAAGATATGCCTTGTTGAAGTTGGTGCCGGAGTAAACTGGGATGATTTCGTATCCTGGGCAGTTGAAAACAAACTGGGTGGCATTGAAAACCTTTCTTTAATCCCTGGTTCAACCGGTTCAAGTCCGATTCAAAATATAGGAGCCTACGGAGTTGAAGTAAAGGATGTTATTGAGAAAGTCAACTTTCTGGATCTCGAAACACTTGAACTTGCATCTCTAATGAATCACGAGTGCCAGTTCGATTATAGAAACAGCATCTTTAAAAATCACCTGAAAAACAGGATTGTTATTACTTCAGTTGTTTTCAGGCTGCTGCACACCCCTGTCTTTAATCTTTCCTATGGTAATCTTCAGGAAGAGATAAATATAGCAGGTAAGGCGACCCTTAAAACTGTACGTGATGCGGTTATTAATATAAGGCGTTCAAAATTACCTGACCCAAAAGAACTGGGTAATGCCGGAAGTTTTTTTAAAAATCCTGTACTTGACATAGCAACAGTAAAACAACTGAAAGACCAATTCATTTCAATGCCGGTATTCCCTGTTTCCGATGAACTGGCCAAGATACCGGCAGGATGGCTTATAGAGCAATGTGGATGGAAAGGGAAAAGAACAGGAAATGCCGGCGTACATGATAAACAGGCTCTTGTACTGGTAAATCATGGAAATGCAAGCGGAGAAGAACTCAAAAATCTCGCTATGCAGATAAGCGATTCAGTATTCTCAAAATTCAAAATTCAGCTGGAACCGGAAGTAAATATAATATAGCCTTCTGGAAATATCTTTTCACTCTCAGGACAAAATTTTGTCAGACCGGAGTAAATCCGGTGCAAGGTAAATATTTCTGTTCAGGAATCTGTTTATCAGGCAAGAATGACATTTCGGGCATCATTCAGAATTTCAATTGCCGATTCCCTGTTGTAAGATTCAGCATATGTCCTGAGAACCGGCTCAGTGCCGGAAACCCTGATCATAAGCCATTCATCGGCATTAAAAATAAACTTAAAACCGTCAAGCTGATCAACTCTTTCAACGGTTCTGACACCAAATTGCCGGTAGTAATTACTTTTACACTTTTCAATAATTCCGCTTTTTTTGTTTTTTTCAATATGCAGATCTGACCGCTCAAATGCAAATGTCCCTGTAATTGAGTAAACCTCATCAAGGAGTTCCCTTATTGAACGCCCGGTTTCGACCATGAACTGCCATAACAGGAGACCAATCCATATACCATCCCGGTCAGGTATGTGTGAATTGACAGAAATACCTCCTGATTCCTCCCCTCCCACCAGGACTTTCTCCTTAAGCATCACACTGCATATCTCTTTAAACCCGATCCTTACCCTCTGAACCTCCAGTCCGTAATGGCTGCACAATTTTTCAACCTTCACCGTTGATGAAAAACCAGTTACAACTTTTCCTGTATAGCCTTTATACTTGTGGAGATAATGAATCAACAGCAGTATAATGTTATGTGAATCAATATAATTGCCATAGCCATCATACATCGCGATTCTGTCAGCATCACCATCAACTGCCAGTCCGCAATCAATATTCCCGTTACGTTTTATGAAATCAGAAAACTCCTGAAGATTCCGATCCAGTGGCTCCGGTGGTATTCCCCCGAATGTGATATCCTGGTCACAATGCAACAGGTGCACATCGGGCAATAGCCGCTTAAATACCTGCTGTCCTGACCCGTACATTGCATCAAATGCAAAAGTAAATTTTGAATTAATTAATGAATCGATATCAAAATTTTCTCTGATATGCTCCAGGTAAATCTCTTCCAGATTAATATATTCAATCAGACCTTTCTCAATAAACTCATCAAAATGAATGGAATCAAGGTGGATCTCATTCAATTCAGGAATCATGCTTTCAATATTCCTTATATCACTATCAAGCATTGGCCCGCCATAATGTCCTTTTAATTTATATCCATTGTATTCATAAGAGTTATGACTTGCTGTAATAACAACACCCATCGATGCGTGCTTACGAATGATGCCGTAAGAAACCATAGGTGTCGTTACAAACCTGTCAGAAAGAAAGACCTTTGCTCCAGTTAGTGCAAAAACTTTTGCAACCGTTTCAGCAAACATCTTCCCTCCAAACCTTGTGTCGTACCCGACAACTGCAGAAACACCGGTTTCCTTCTGAGGGTTAACCAGCCAGCGTGCCGAGGCTCTGGCGATCCGTGCTACATTCGCAACTGTAAAACCCTCTCCTATTACAGATCTCCAGCCATCTGTACCGAATTTTATATTATCCATAAAACTTTAATGGTTATTGGGCAAATTATTGTAAGTTATAAATTAAATGCGAATTATCTGAATACTCGTTGCCTGTTTAATGCATTTTGGTATAAGCGGGCATTCCTGTTATGTTCAGAAAGAGTTTTTGCAAACCTGTGGTAACCGGAAAAATCCTCTTTTGCAGAAAAGAAAATGTAATCATGATTCTGAGCATCCAGCACGGCGTCTATTGCCTGTACCGGAGGTATAACAATGGGACCAGGGGGTAAGCCGGCATACTTGTAGGTATTATAAGGTGAATCTATTTGAAGGTCGGCCCGAAGGATCCGTCTTACAGTAAGATCACCAAGTGCAAACTTGACAGTAGGATCTGCCTGTAAAAGCATGCCTCTTTCAAGCCGGTTCAGATAAACTCCGGCAATTACCGGCATCTCGTCATACTTAACCGTTTCTTCAATGACTATTGATGCAAGTGTACTGACCTCATGACGATCCAATCCGATAGCCTGCAGTTTATTTTGCCTTCTGTTGTTCCAGAATCTGTCGTACTCATCTTTCATCCTTCTGTAGAATTGCTCAGCTGAAGTATTCCAGTATATTTCATAGGTGTTCGGGATAAACATGGCCGGCAGACTTACTGTGTCAAACCCTATCGATTCAATGAATTCGACATTCATTGCCAGTTCAGCAATTGAAGATGAATCAGCTTCAATCTGCATGGAAACAACCGAAGCTATGTCATTTAATGTACGGAGATTATTAAAGACGAGTTTGACAGGTACCTGGCCTCCGGAACGCAACATATTGATTAATTGGTTATTACTCATCCCGTCAGTCAGACGGTACTTCCCTGGTCTGACCCTGTTAGGATAATTTTTTCGGACAGCAACCCATTCCAGACTGGACATGTTTTCCACGAGGTTATTCTCATCAAGCAAATCCATTACCTCTGCATAACTTGTTCCTGTAGGAATGTAAAGATAAAATGTTTCAACCTGGCCGGTTGTAATATTGGGTGCAAATACCCGCTTCCAGAGAATAAATGTAATAAGCGATCCTGCAACCAGACCAAAAACAATCAGGTACAAGAAGATACGAAAAATTCGGTTCATTCCAAGTCGCCTTCCTTTAAAATCTGTCATTTTAAAAATTAAAAAATATCCAAAAATAAAACATAATAACCAATATCAGATTATTAAGTTCATTAAAAATTTAATTAACTTAACCCATGAATGATTGACCGGGTAATAATTTCTCTTCTGAACAATAACGAAAACAACGGAAAAAAGGTATCAGAACATAATTATACCATAATTGTTGGCCAGGGCCGTAAGTGTGTATGAAAGTATTAAAGCAAAGATCGGGGCAACTATCCATACAATCCAGAATTTTCTTACTGTTTTATCAACAATAATTCTTTTCCATCCTATTTTTGATATTCCTACTGCAATTATTGCAAATGTATTCAGCTGCACCAGTGATGTTGGTATTCCTCTTGTGACAGATGCAAGCAAAAGAAGAGTGGCAGTAACAGTTGCAATTAATGTAGCCCCTACAGGTCCGAATTCAACTATGCCCTTACCAGTTGATTGCAGCAGCCTGTAACCAAACAATGAACTCCCAATGGCAAAGCAGGGGGCAATAATTAGAGTTGTAACAGTTATGATCATTATAAAGTTGTCTTCTCCTGCATCGATACCGAGTTCATTTATTACCATTGATGCAATCGGACCGGATGCATTGGCTACGTTATTTGCTCCAATCGCAAAAGCAACATAGCAGGAAGACAGGAACACAAGCACTTTTAAAACAACATGATTGGAGACTTTTTCATAATCAACCATCGGAGAGTCTTTAAATCTCCTGTAGAGGAACTTGCCGATGAGAAGTGTAATAACAAATGAGATTACTGGTAAAATAAACCAGGTGGGGATTATTTCCAGAAGTAGTTTATCTGAATTCAATTGATTGTAATAAATGGCAGGACCACTAATAGCAAAAACAGTTGCCTGACTTGTTGACTGGGGAACAGCAAGGTAGTTTGAGATCAGAAGTGACAATCCAACAGAGAACAATACTATGGTCAGAACGTCAGGAGTGAGCATCTCTGCTGGTATAAGTTCCTTCCCCATAGTTACTCCAACCTGTTTGCCCGCAATAATGGCACCCAGAAGGACAAACAGGCCAAATACACCGGGGATGGCCAGTCTTTTTACAATATTGGCCCCATATGCCGCAGAAAATGAGGGTGCTGTACCACTTGCTCCCATATTTATAGCAAGGAACATAGCAGTTATAAGAGGCAACAATAATTCGCTGTACAAAATTCTAAATATTAAAA
>CAYQXY010000056.1:0-25796 GCA_964421595.1 uncultured Bacteroidales bacterium
ACCATCCGTCACGGTACTGGTGCCTGATGAGCTCTTCAGCAAATGCTTTGGCGCTGAATGGGTCCGTACGGGTTTTCCGGAAAGATGGATGGCCATCAGTAATTGTAAACCCGTCTTCGATTACCATTCGCAAAGTATCATTATCACTAATATTGGTGAAGCGCATATTCGCACCATCCCATTCAAGCTCCTTATATAATTCCTGAAGCCTTACAGCAAGAACACCCATTACTACCATTTCATTGAACGGTCCTGCCTCACTGAACGGAGATGCAGTCTCCACCCGGTTTTCAGGGCTTTCCTTACAGGCTCTTACCCAATCCATGACGTGATCCTGTCCGGGTACCCTTCTGACGGTCTGCGGCACATTTGGGACACGTCCTGACATCAGCCACGGATCCCTTGAGCCGGAACCGCAGACAAGAGTGTCTTTAGTGCCGAAAAAGAGGACTCCGCCGCCACCATCATCCATGCTTTTACCTTCGGGCCATCCTTCGGGTTTCATAGGCTGAAGTCCCCCGTCATACCAGTAGACTTCAACTTCCGGCATATTAATCTTTGATTTTGACTCCCTATTGGGATAGGTTAAACGCAGTTTCTGTGATATGGGACAACTGTCATTAAGCAATAAACTTGAACTACCCTGAACCCTGGTAGGATACTGGAGCTCCAGAGCCTTGAAAACCGGATGAAGAACATGGCAGGCCATATCGCCAAGCGCCCCCGTGCCGAAGTCCCACCAACCACGGAAGTTCCATGGGGTATAGATCTCATTAAAAGTTCTCATTTTAGCCGGGCCAATAAAAACATCCCAGTTCATGGTCGAAGGAACGGGCATTGCCTCTTTAGGCGTATTTAGTCCCTGAGGCCAGATTGGCCGGTCAGTGAATGCTTCAACTTTTTTCACCTCACCAATCTCTCCGTTTTGTATCCATTCACAAATTAGTCCCAGAGAATCCCTGGATGCCCCACCATTCCCCATTTGAGTGGCAACCCTGTGTTTTTCTGCCAGCTTTGTGAGCAACCGTGATTCATATACTGAATGGGTAAGAGGCTTCTCGGTATATACATGCTTGTTCATAATCATTGCATAAGCAGTGATATCGGCATGTGTATGATCGGAAGTGGCCACCATGACGGCATCAAAAGAATCACTCATTTCGTCATACATCTTCCGCCAGTCCGAATATCTCTTTGCGTTGGGATACTGTTCAAAGACTTTTGCCGAATACCGCCAATCCACATCACACAGAGCAACTATATTTTCACTCTGCATTCCTCTGAGTACGCCTGCTCCACGGCCACCTACACCTACTCCTGCAACATTAAGTTTATCACTTGGCGCCTTATAACCAAGGCCACTTATAACCTTACCGGGCAAAATTGTAAACCCTGCAGCAGCTGTAGCAGAAGCAGCAGGGGCAGAGAATTGTTTTGCTGATAATTTTCTTCTTTTTTGGTTGTTCATAATTACGGGATATTGAGATTAATTACAGGTTCTCGGCGAACATCTTGATAACAGTTGTTTTTTGACATTTTAATTTGCCAAATACAATTATTATGGCAATATGTCAGGGTATTAACATCCTTCCTTTGATGTGTTAATCAAAAAAAGGAAAATATTGATTCATATTAGCTTTCGTAAGCCGGGTCCCGTATTCTGAATCCTGGAAACATTCAGCATAGTTAATGGATCTTCCCTTTTGACGTCCATAAAGTTCTTCCAGTTTCTTTCTGTAAGGATCGGCACTTGATCCGGACTTTCTCCATTCCCCTAACCACGCCCGGCGTTCACTGTTTCCTTCAGGCAACTGATCCAGAATTCCCTGATTAAATGGCAGCCATTCATACATTTGGGATGTATGCTCATGATACATGTCCATCTTCTTTTCAATTGCATTGTCAATGTCTACACAAACATCCGGGTTGAATGCTGTAGGCTGGGTAAACCGGTCACTCATGTAAAGGAACATTGGATTTCTTTCAAGGTGAGGAACATCAGGAAGGATACTTGGAACAGTTACCATATATGCAGCATCGAGCACCAGCTGGCCGGTGTACCTGTGATCAGGATGGTAGTCATATGGCCGGTGTGTAATGACAACATCAGCTTTATGCTCTCTTATAAGCCTTATTATTTTCCATCTGTTTTCAAGGGTTGGCATTAACTCGGCATCGTTTATATCCATTACAATATATTCGGCACCGATGACATTTCCGGCCCGTCTTGATTCTTCACGACGCGCCTTCTCAAGTTCACGGGCATTAAGTTCATGATGCCCTGCATTTCCGCTGGTTACTGATACCAAAACCACTTTATGTCCCTGCTGTATCCAGTTATAGGCTGTGCCCCCGATTTTTTCAGGATCATCAGGATGGGCACCGATGACCAGAATATTCAATTTGTTTTCTTCTCTGTTTTGCGCCTGGATATTGAAAGCCATGGCAAAAACCATAATAAGTGCCAAAATCTGATATATTCTTTTCATTTTTTCTGATATTTAGGTTAGTATTTGATTTATCAGTGTATTTTGTAAAAACGATACTTCTACAAAATGATTTGTTCAAAAGAGATCCGGGGAGATGCACAGATTATTCAGGTAAAAACAGAAATGCACACCTTACAGATTAAAGATTATAAATTAAGCAAATAATTTATAAAAGAGTGCATCAAAATCAAAATATTTTAAAAACTTTAGTAGTAATATTTGATCTATTTTTAATGCCCGGATGTGACCATGTCGATAAAGTGCTGGTTACTAGTCGTATGAATGGGTTATTGGCTCTTGCACCAATCACCCTTGCATTGTTCAACTGTTTGAATTCTGACCAAAGGTGACATAAAACTCATTGAATGAATCGTCCACGAACCTGGTTACCTAAAAGTAATGAATAACCCATAGGTGATCCATTTTTTTCGTACACTTAAACTGAGAAATGTACCTTACTTAATTATAGAAACAATTAGATGAAGCCTATGCGGGTTTAAAAATTATTAAACCCCGGTCTGATCAGGAATATACATGAATGCTGTTCTGTGCAGAGGGGAGGTAGTTTACTCCAAACCATGCAACAAGCAGCACTAAAAAGGCAAAGGCAAGTATCCACAAGGGTGCCTTGACTTTTTTAGGATGGAAATACCGGAAATGAATATATAAAAGATAAGCCATCCATGTAATAAATGCCCATGTTTCTTTAGGATCCCATGTCCAGTAATGGCCCCATGCTTCCTTTGCCCATACTGCACCGAAGATCAGGCCAAGTGTAAGAAATGCAAATCCTATATAGACTATATTGTCTGCAAGATGCAGAAGGCCTCTTTTGAAGACCCTGAAATATTCCATGTAAAGTCCGTAAACTGCAACAATACTTGCCGCACCTAAAAGAGCGTAGGCAAATATATAGACAATTACATGAGGTACAAACCAGGGACTCTGGAGGGCCGGCATCAGTGTTTTGCTGAAATTTTCCGGAAATGCCATGTTTATTATCATAAACAACACTGCCATAGCAACACTGTAAACCAGGAACCACTTGTAGTTCCATCGTATGTATGTAAGATATCCGATAACTCCCAGGAAGAATGAGTACCAGAGCCGTGTTTCACCGAGGGTCCTCATAGGGGCCCTGCCCAGGCTAATCCATAATACGGCCAGATAATAGACAAACAACAGGATGCCTGAAATTACAAGCAGATTGCCGGTAATGCCAACTGTTTTCCCGAAGCCGGTTTTAACAGAATCATCGGCGTTGAGTACCATGCCAATTTTTGTCTTTCCCGGCACTGTTTTGATCATAAAAATCGTTGTCCATATCATTAATGCGCCCAGGATCCATGTTCCGGAAATCAGCATTCCGTAAAGCGGGAAATTAGTATAATCTGCAACCATCATTCTTCTGTTTCTTTAAGTTCCTTTCCAATCCAGAAAATATAAACTGCCCCTAAGAACAGTAAAATAAAACCAAAATACACAACCGGCAGCCATGGGTCACGCACTATTTCAAGTATGCTTATATCAGACCATTTTCCCATCTGCTGGTTATAACTGAGCTGATAAAGTTTCCATCCTTCAACAGTAGGAGGTTTATTTACTTCAATGAATAGTTCCCTGGGTGCATCATTATTTGTAAGGGCTGTCACATGGGACTGATATTTTTTGGGCTCGGGCACTGTCATCACCAGAAGGTTTCTCCCGTCAAGGAATAAGTATTCAGGATTAAACATAAAACTTCCGCAGCTGATCCACCCTTCTTTTGTTTCTCCCGACACATCATTAACAGCCCTGACTTTTGCAAACGGAGGTGCTCCGATTGAATCGGACAGCACAAATTCACCATCTACATGCATTGCCATAGGAATATACTCATCGATATATATAGTCCAGTCGAGCAGAGTTACGATTTTCCCGGCCTCTATATGGGGCAGGGGCATTTGAGACTGATCTGCCAGTCCACCTGTATGGCTGTCGGCTATAGCAATTTGCGGATTATATTCTTCTATATCAAATTTTAAGAGCTCCAGGGCAAAAGGTAATTGAATAACATGAGACTGATCGTCAAAGGCGTACCATACCGGCTCACCCTGCTTCAGTTCCATCCTTAACCGGCGCAGGTCTCCTGTGCCCAGGCTTGCTGCTGCAATGATAATCCACAGCCCCGCGTGATTCATTATAAATCCAAGGTTCCTGACCTTAAAAGGAACTAAACGGCGAAGCGTTACCAGTCCCAGACTTATAAGAACATAAAGCTGCGCCATGAGAAACGGCCAGCTGTTCTTGACGTGAGTCAGTCCGATAGCACTTATTATCCCACCGGAATCGGGCTTGTCCTGATGAAATACACCAAGAAACAAAGTCATCATTGTAATCAGGCAGATGGCACTTGTTGCGGCAGGTATGGTAGATAACCAGCGAACAACTGCCATATCCCTGTAAAAAATATGCAGGAAGGCTATAGTTGTTATAAAGGCGAACCCTGCATACATATTGAATGGGAACGACGGGATCCTTATTCCTGGCTGGGGAGTGATAATTTCAATAAGAAAGCCAAATATCAATAAAGCCAGGGCCACCAAAAAACCTTCCGTGTATTTCCATGGAGGATCAAACAGTTTCTTTTTTTTGGATTTTTTCTTAGCTGAACTATGTGATTGCAATATTGAAAGAATTGTAAGGGTTATTAAAATTTTTTAATCAGGAATTAATGGCATATTCTTTGGGTGCTATCCTGTATGTGTATACATAATAGCAATTTATAGGTAGTTAATTCATTTTGGTCATTATAATTA
This sequence comes from uncultured Bacteroidales bacterium, assembly GCA_964421595.1. Taxonomy (GTDB): domain Bacteria; phylum Bacteroidota; class Bacteroidia; order Bacteroidales; family PUMT01; genus PXAP01. The sequence continues at coordinate 5,288 of CAYQXY010000056.1, forward strand.
TTGTCGGGTTCATTTCGGTGAATTATAAATTGCCTGAAATTCCGAATAAAAAACGTTGATTTATTTGAATAATTATCGCTGTCAAACTATATTTCTTTAAAGAATACTAATGTTGTAAATAATCATTTACAACATAAAAAATGCGAAACAAGTTGCCCGGTTATTCGTACAAAATTAAGGCCCTGCCGGTGACCTTTATCTGTTTTATAAATTTCCTTAAAGGTATCACCGGGTTAACTGGTAATTCAGGTCTTAAAGATATAAATAATTTTACATTTTGCCGGCTAACTATGGTTCGTGTAATTTGTTAATTTTGTGAATACTCAACATCCGGAAAAACACTAACAATAAAAACTCATGAAAAAGTTCCTCAAGATATTCCTGATTGCAATGGTCATTATCCTTGCATTGCTTGTAATCATTCCCTATGCATTTAAAGGAAAAATAATGCAACTTGCAAAGGATGAGATAAATAAAAATCTCAATGCCAGTGTTGAATTTGCCGATCTCCGCCTTTCACTTATAAGGAATTTTCCAAATTTGAGTGTTACCCTTACGGGCATGTCAGTAGTTGGTGTTGATGAGTTTGCAAATGATACCCTGGTTTCTTTCGCTGCATTCAGAACTGTTGTGGATATCAAGAGTGTTATTTCGGGTGATGAAATAGTAGTCAGGTCAATACTCCTTGATAGTCCACGGGTAAAAGCTATGGTAAACGATATTGGCAACGTTAACTGGGATATCATGAAGGAAACCGGTGAAATTGCTGAACCGGAGACTGAGGAGACTGAATTCCAGGTGAGTCTCAGGAAGTTTGAGATCAGGAATGGCCGGATAGAATATGCTGATGCCCCTATGGAAGTTAGAACTACCCTGGATGGGTTTAATCTGAATATGCGGGGTGACCTCAGCCAGGATATAACGTCTCTGGATATATCCGCGTCAAGCCATGTGTTTAATATGTGGTTTGAAGGTGTCAGGTATATAGCTAATGCAAGGTTAAATATTGCCACTTTGCTTGATGCTGATCTTAATGATTTCCGTTTCACTGTCAGGGAAGGTGAAATACAACTAAATGAAATTGATATGGAGCTGGATGGCTTTGTTGCCATGCCGGGTGACGACATTGATATGGATCTGGAATTTTTTAGCCGGAAGACTGATTTTAAAGCAATTCTCTCTATGATCCCGGCAATATATATGTCCGATTTTGACGGACTCGAGGCCAGAGGGTCACTTGCACTTGAGGGGTTTGTCAGGGGGACAATGACTGAGGAGACTATGCCTTCTGTTGGAATTGACCTGGTTGTTCAGGATGCCGGATTCAACTATCCCGAACTGCCCGAATCGCTTGAAAACATGCATATGAACCTGAATATCTTCTATGACGGTGCAGATGATGATAAAACCACCGTCGATCTGCACAGTTTCCATATTGAGATGGCAGGAAATCCTTTTGACATGAGCATGAGTATTCGCACGCCCATGAGCGACATGGCTGTGAATGCATCGATAAAAGGCACGATAGATTTCACCTCCATTGCCGATATAGTGCCTCTGGACGATATGACCCTGCGGGGACTCCTTGAGTCTGATGTCGTTATAGCCGGGAATATGTCTGATATTGAAAATGAGCGCTACGAAGATTTCAATGCTGGTGGCAGTCTGAGATTAACAGCGTTCCAATATTCTGACACTGATTTTCCACAGGGCATTTCAATTCCCCGTGCAAGTCTTGATTTTTCGCCAAGGTTTGTTGAATTAAGCGAGTTTGATATGCTGATGGGCAATAGTGATTTCAAGATGACCGGCAGACTTGAGAATTTTATACCTTATGTTTTCAATGATGGTGTTGTGCGTGGAAACATGTTGTTCTCATCGACACTACTTGACCTGAATGAATTTCTTGCCGAAGATGAAACTGCCACTGTTGATACAGTTCCTCTCACTGTCGTGGAAATACCCGGAAATGTAAATTTTACTCTTGCATCGTCGATAGACAGGATACTTTATGATAATATGGAGATCAGTGATCTGAAAGGAAGGATAATTATCCGTGACAACAGAATGATAATGGAAGGGGTAAATATGCATATGCTTGAGGGAACACTCAGGATGACAGGTGAGTACAATACGCAGGATATGACTGCCCCTTTTATTAATTTTAATATGGAAATCAATAATTTTGATATTCCCTCTTCCTTCAATACATTTAATACCGTACAGCAGCTCGCTCCGGTTGCAAAAGATATGAAGGGAAACGTATCATCAACAATGCAGATGTATTCACTGCTTGATGAAGAAATGATGCCTGTCATGACTTCGATAGACGCGAAAGGCAGGCTAATGACTTCCAGCGTTGAGCTTATAGGTTCACAAACTTTTGAAAAGCTCGCCGGGGCCTTAAGACTCAGAGAAGACAGGAGTAATGTTTTCAGAGATCTGAATATCAGTTTTACCATCAGTGAGGGACGTGTTTATGTTGAACCGTTTGAAGCCAGGATGGGTCCGGTAAATATGATTGTCGGGGGAGATCAGGGACTGGATCAGACTTTGAATTACCTGGTTAAACTAACTATACCGCGCACTGAGTTCGGGTCCGGAGCCAACCAGGTGATCGAGAACCTTGTTACGGGTGCTGCCGCACGGGGACTCAATGTTCAGCCTGGCGACAATGTTAATGTCGATGCAAGGATAGCAGGTACCTTTACAGATCCTGAAATATCACTTGATATGATGGAGAGTGCCAGGTCTTCACTTGACCAGGTAAAGGAACAGATCCGTACCCAGGCCGTAGAGGAAATTGAAAAAAGGGTTGAGCAGGTAGAAGACAGGGTAAGGGAAGAGGCATCGGAAAAGGCTGACAAGATTCTCCAGGAAGCCGAACAAAGAGCCGAGCAGATAAAAAAGGCTGCTGAAAATGCTGCAAGCCAGTTAAGAAAAGAGGGAGAAGCAAATGCATTAAAGATTGAAAGTGAAGCTGCAGGAAGGGGCCGTATTGCTGAGGCCGCAGCTAAAAGAGCTGCCGATGGTGTAAGAAGGGAATCGAATCAGAAAGCAGATGCATTAATTAAAGAGGCAGACGAAAGAGCTGATAAACTTATGGAAGATGCCAGGAGTGAAGCAGATAAGCTGCGCTGATAGAGTAAACTCCCCCTCGAAATCCCGGGGGAATTTAAGGGGATTACCGGGGCTGGTTCTAAAGCAAAAAGAGACTGCTGATAAGAAAAGAAGGGAGCCGGCAATGAAGCCAAAAAGCTTCGCTGATGGGAATGGCTATCGGTAAAATACCGGGTGAGTTTAAAGGCCGGGACTACAGATAAAGAGCTGCTGATGGAGTATTGAGCGGGAATAGCCTTGGAAAGCAGATTTAATTTGGATTCTGATGATCCCTGCGTGGCAATCACTACTGCTGAATGTAACTTACTTATAATTAGTGTGATAATAAATAGCTATTTGAATAATGAAATATGACATCACAAAAAAACCGGCAGATGCCGGTTTTTTTTTAGCTTTTATTCTGGACCTGGAATCTTTTCTCCTTGATCCTGGCTTTCTTGCCGGTAAGTTCTCTGAGATAGTAAATCCTTGCACGACGAACGCGTCCCAGTTTATTAATATCAATATTTTCAATAAAGGGTGACTGAACAGGAAATACACGTTCAACACCTACGTTACCAGACATTTTCCTTACTGTAAAAGTCTCAACCAGTCCGGTACCTTTGCGTTGTATAACAACACCCCTGAACTGCTGAATACGTTCCTTGTTCCCTTCAACGATCCTGTAATGTACGGTTATGGTATCACCACTATTGAATTTGGGGTAATCTTTTTTCTTTGCGAATTCTTTGTCGACCACTTTCATTAAGTCCATCCTGCTTGCGTATTATGTATTTGTACTCAGTAAAATCGGCTGCAATATTACGGTTTTTTTTCGATTTATTATAACTTATTCATAAAAAACAGCAAGTCCGCAACAACTTTTTTCCTGCGAGTACTGCCAGGCACCTCTTATGCCATGATCATTAAGTTTGTCAAAAGAAATGGATCTCCAACAATAATGACTTTAGATTGCCATCATTTAGGGTAAAGATGTATTTCCTCTAACAGATATCAAATACTCTCTGATTAGGATACAGGCCATTGGCAGCTATGCGTATTTGAATTTTTCTGCTGCATTAGCCCGATTTCCTGTCACCCTCTCCCGAAGGAATACCCGTCTTAAAGAAAGAATACTCTCAAACAAGAAAACTTTAGTTAATGTGATCAGGAATATTTTCAGTGTTTGGTTAGGTAGGTTTAGGAATAGTCCCCTGTCTGGAGAAGGTTTGGTAGTTCCTTATATCAGACAGGGGGCTTAATTGTTGTTGCAATTTACATGATACAACAAATAATCAGTTATCTATTTCCTCAACCTGTCACCCGAGTCAGGGAAAAATTCCCGTCTTTGTTAAGAGTACTACTTACTTAATTAATTTATTAGAATAATAAGAAATGGATTTTACAAAAGAAGAATATTTTAAAAGATTGATAAACAGGTATTTAACAAATCAGGCCTCTGATAAGGATGTTGAGGAGTTGCAGCTGTTAATAGTTCAGTCGGATGATAATAGAAAGCAATTCATTGAATTTAGCAGGGCTTGGATACTGACTTCCCAGTCATCCCCGAAAGGGAAATTCAACAAGGCAAAATATGATGAATGGAAGAAGTTGTCAGACAAACTTAGTTCAAGAGTTGAAAAGTTACCACGAATTACCATATCTCCATTACAAAAAGCGATCAGGATTGCAGCCGTTTTCCTACTGCTTGTGTCGGCAGGCTCCACAATTGCCTGGATAATTACTTCACAAAGGTTACAGAGTCTGGCAAGCATGGAAACCATTAACCATTTTAATGTACAATTAGGCGGAAGAGGTGAAGTTATACTGCCGGACGGTAGCAAAGTCAGACTGAATGCCGGTTCAAACATCAGTTATTCAAATAATTTTGGATTTACTGAAAGGAATGTAATTCTTGAAGGTGAAGGTTATTTTGAGGTTGAAACCAATCCTAAGATGCCATTTGTTGTGGAAACATCCGGTTTAAAAATAAAAGCCTTTGGCACAACATTCAATGTAAAGGCATACCCTGATGAAGAAGAGATAATAACCACCCTTATTGAGGGAATTGTGCGAATTGAAGGAGAAAATATTGATCTTGCCATTACACCAAGTCAAAAAGTGACATACATTAAGGGCCAATACAGGAATGTGATGCCTGACGAAGATAAAACCCAGCCTGAAACGGAAAAAAGAGTTCCTGAAAAAATGTCAGAGATTATTGAGCCTCCGAAGTTGTTGCTGGCCAACAATATAAATACCCATCAAGTTACAGCATGGAAAGACGGGATTTTCATTTTCGATGCTGAAAAACTGAGTAATCTTAAGGTTATACTGGAACGAAAATATGACGTATCAATAAAGATCGAGTCGGAGGAGTTAAAGAATTACAGGTTCACGGGCACTTTCCACCAGGAAACCCTGGAGCAGATTCTGGGAATAATTAATCTGTCGGCTCCAATTAAGTATGAGATTGAGAAGGGAGTTGTCACCATTCAACTGGATCAAAGAAGGAGTGGTATATTTAAAGAGTTATCAATGAATTAAACCTTCTATAATTACATAACCTTTTAAACCAAACCTAAAACCTAAAAACTTATAGCCTATGCACAAAATCCTCAAAGAAAAAACCGGGCAAATATTCCACCATCCACCCGGTTTTTAAAAAAACTATTAATCAAATTAATAAAACCAATTTTTGGCTTTTAGGGCCATGGTTTTTTATTAAAAAATTAACCCTGCAAAATTATGAAAAAAAATCCAACTTCTGTTTTGTTTCAGAATAAAATACTACTACGTATGAAACTGACATTCCTTTTATTGTTAGTATTTTCCATGCAAATAACTGCCTCCGTCTCAATGCATGGACAAGTGACCCTTAAAATGCAAAATGAATCGATCAGGGATGTGTTCAAGGAGATAGAAACTCAAAGTCCCTACAGGTTCTTTTATAATGAAGCATTTGCCGACCTAAATAAAAGAATTAATATAAATGTTGATGATAGAGATATTAATTCAACTCTTGATGAATTGTTGCTTATGTCGGATATGTCATATAAAGTTCTGGATAACAATTTAGTTGTTATTGCACCCAGGAAGGAATTACAACAGCAGGTAGTTACCGGCCAAGTAACAGATGCTGCCACCGGAGAACCGTTACCTGGTGCAAGTGTTGTTATTCAGGGGACGACAACCGGAACGACAACTGGAATTGATGGAGATTACTCTCTAAGTGTGCCGGGACCGGAGTCCGTATTGGAAATAACATTTGTCGGCTACCTTACACAGCAAATACTGGTGGGTAATAATACTGTAATTAATGTAAACTTAAGCGAAGATGTAAGGTTACTCGATGAAATTATTGTTGTGGGATATGCTACTCAAAGAGCAGGTGAAATAACGGGATCTGTTTCTACAGTAACAGCAGGTCGTATTGCTGATCTTCCTGCTGTAAATACTTCTTCGATACTTAGGGGAGCTGCCTCCGGAGTTACCATAACTCAGTCAAACACACCAGGAACAGAGGCGATCGTAAGGGTTCGCGGACTAGGTACAATCAATAATAATAATCCGCTTTGGGTAGTTGATGGTGTGCCTGGAGCACCAGTGAATCCGGAAGATATTGAATCTATCTCTGTATTGAAGGATGCATCTTCACAGGCTATATACGGCGCAAGAGCAGCTAATGGTGTAATTCTGGTAACTACTAAAGCTGGTAGTAAGAATCAGGCACCCCGAATTAGTGTATCAGTAAGAAATGGTATCAATCAGAATATTAGTTCTTATGACCTTCTTAATACACAAGAGTGGGGTGAATGGCTTTGGCTTGCTGCCCAGAACCAGGGTATAGAAAATTTTAGTCATGTTCAGTATGGAAGTGGTCCTCAGCCAACTATACCGGAATATGTATTTCCAGCCAGAGCTTCTTCTGTTGATTACTCATTGTATGATAATATGATGTTGCATGAGGATGGTACTGATACCTATTTGATAACCAAGGCCAATAAAGAGGGAACTGACTGGCTCCAGGAAGTTACCCGAAATGCTACTTTCCAGCAATATAATTTTGATATAAGTGGTGGAAGTGATAATACAAATTATGCCTTTACTGCCAACTATTTAGGAGAAGAAGGAGTCCTGCAGTATACAGGATTCACCAGATATGGCATAAGAGCCAATTTTGATGCTAAACTTGCCGACTGGCTTGAGGTTGGCGAAAGATTAAATGTATCATATAGAAATTTCCAGGGAAGTCGCAGTGATCATGGTCAGCATACGGTCATGTCTTATATTTTTCGAATGCAACCCATAATTCCGGTATTTGATGTTGCTGGTAATCATGCCGGAACTCAAGTACCTGGTACTGATAACTCTCCAAGCCCTGCATTTCATCTATGGTCAGCCCGTAATAATTATAATAGAATACTGTCATCTTCTGGTAATGTTTATGCAAATGCCACAATACTTGAAGGATTGTCTTTTAATACTTTATTTGGATTTAATTTTTCGCAGGGGAATGCTAGAAGTATAAATTACAATGAAGTAGCCCATGCTGAGAGAGGTTTGTATGATGGATTATCAGAGAATAGTAATGTCGGAGTTCAGTATAACTGGACCAATACACTCAACTACAGCAAAAGTCTGGACAATCACCATTTTAATACCATCCTGGGTTATGAATATATTGCTGCTGAAAGCAGGTGGTTCAATGCTTCAAGAACGGAGTTTTTCTTTAAGGACCCTAATTATATCCAACTCGGAGTCGGCGAAAGAGATGTAAGAAATGATGGTAATTTTGGTGAGTGGGCCCTGATTTCCCAGTTTGGACGGTTGAATTATAATTACCAGGGTAAATATTTGTTCCAGGCAACTGTCAGGCGCGATGGCTCATCACGGTTCGGCCAGGAAAATCGTTACGGTACCTTTCCTGCGTTTTCAGCTGGATGGAGATTGTCAGGAGAAGACTTCATGTTATTTGCATCAGAGTGGCTTTTTGATCTGAAATTAAGAGCCGGATGGGGGCAGGCAGGAAATGATCAGATTGGTAACTATAATGGCTTTACTACTTTTAGGGCTAACCCTGCAAACTCCTATTATCCGATTACAGGGTCCAACACTTCCGCCACTTCTGGATTCAGGGCTGCGGCAATAGGTGATCCAACAACACATTGGGAAACAACTACCACAACGAATATTGGGGTCGATGCAAATTTGTTTGGAAATCTAAGTCTCACTTTTGATCTCTGGAAGCGTGAAACAACAAATATGCTTTATCAAAAAGCTATACCAGATATACTCGGAAGAGCTTCTGCACCTTCAATAAATATTGGTGATATGGAAAACAATGGCTTTGATTTTGAATTAGCCTACTTTGGAGGAGCGCCGGGCCCCGGATTACAATACGATATTGCATTTAATATATCACGATACAGGAACAAGATCATTAGACTTTCAGATGTTGCAGGTGAGTTTATAAGTGGAGCTGGAGCTGCAAGAGCTGAAGCAGGGCGGGCTTTCCCGGAGTTCTATGGTTACGTAGTTGATGGTATTTTTCAGACGCAGGCAGAAGCAGATGCTCACCCGACTGCCTTTGGAACCAGTGGTACGTACAACCAACCTGGTAATTGGAAATTCCAGGATGTAAATGGCGATGGTGTAATTAATGCTGATGATCAAACATGGATAGGGTCACCTCACCCCGATTTTACTGCGGGATTGGATTTGAGTCTCCGTTACAGGAATTTCAGAGTTACAACATTCCTGTATGCAAGTTATGGTAATGATGCAGTTAACTGGACAAGAAGGCACCTTGATTTCAATATCTGGCGTGGAAATCGCAGTAAACGTGCTCTTTATGAATCATGGGGTAGTCCGTATCTGGCAAACAATGCAGATGCAAAAATGCCGCAGGCCCTTATTTCAGATGCAGGTCACAGGGAAATGTCAACATATTTTATTGAAGATGCCTCATACCTGAGGATGCAAAACTTAATCATTGGATATGATTTCACATCGCTCCTCCCTAATCAACCCTTTACCAAGATAGAGGTATATGGACAGGTTACAAATCTCTTTACGATTACTAACTATAGTGGCTTAGATCCCGAAATTGGCCGTGCAGGTATGGGAATGGGATTAGATGATGGTGCATGGCCATCACCCAGACAATTTATGGTTGGGGTTGGAATAGGATTCTAAAAATATAAAATTAAAATACTGAATAATATGAGACGTAAACTGAATATAATCTTGCTTACCGGAATTATTTTATTATTTGCATCATGTTCCGAGGAAATTCTTGACAAGCAACCTCCTGGCTCTGCAAGTGGTGATGTTATAACAAGTCAAAGGGGTATTGAAGCTCTTTTAATTGGTGCCTACAATGCACTCTATGGTACTGATATATTCGGAGGAAGTTTATCTGATTGGGAATGGGGTGAAATATCCTCTGATAATGCATATTTTGGAGCAGCAGCTTCTTTTAACGTGATAGACAGTTACAATATGTTACCAACCAATTCATATCCTTTGCATTTATGGAGAAGTGGTTACGATGGAGTTGCGCGTGCAAATGATGTTTTAACCTTCCTGCAAAATGCAGGAGAAGATCTGTCTGAATCAAGGGCCAGAGAGATCGAGGCAGAAGCCAAATTTCTAAGAGCGTGGCATCATTTCAGGCTGCAAAGAGTCTTTTGGCAGGTTCCCTATATTAAAACTGTTCAGGAACTGGGAGGGGTTGATCCTGTTACAATTCCAAATGACAGACTGATTTGGGATGATATAAAGGAAGATCTTCAATATTGTATTGATAATCTGCCAGAAGGACATCCGCGTGGTGAACCTGGAAGACCCCATAAGTATGCTGCTATGGCCGTAAAAGCGAGAGTCCACTTGTTTGCTCAGGAGTTCTCTCAGGCCAAAGTGCTTTTAGACAACATCATAAATAGTGGCAGGTTTCAATTAGTAGATAATTATTACGATAATTTTCGGGAAACCACTGAGAACAACCAGGAATCAATCTTCGAGGTGCAATGTAATATTAGTGATGCCACAGCCAACAATACCATGAGAGTTATGGGTATGAGTTTTCACCAGCGTGGTCCTGCTTCAAGAGGGTGGGGTGCCTATCAGCCCTCTCAAAATCTTTTTGAAGCTTTTCAGGTTGACAATGATGGTCTTCCGATATTGGATGTAGAAGACAGAGTAGCTCTTAGTAATGATATGGGTATTTTTTCTGATCAGGAGTTTGTGCCGACAGATCATTTACTTGACCCAAGAGTTGATTGGACAATTGCACGTCGTGGTATTCCTTTCCTTGACTGGGGTATTCATGAGGGACATAACTGGATTCGTTCTCAAAATGATGGGGGTCCATATATGACCGTGAAATTTCACCATTATAGTGCTAACGAATCGACGGTTGCTGCTCAGGGAGGTTTTAAGAATTCCAGAAATTTCAGGGCTTACCGATATGCACATGTTCTTTTATGGAGAGCCGAAGTAGCAGTTGAAGAGGATGATTTTGAAACGGCTCGCACATTGGTAAATATGGTTCGTGAAAGAGCAGGAAATGAGGTTGTTATGGGTCGCAGCAATACCTATATTTTTGATAATCGACCAATTGAGGTCGACGAAGATCAACCAGCCGCGAATTACAGTGTAGGATTGTATCCTGAAGGAGCCATCGCTTTTTCAACGAAAGAAGAAGCACGAAAAGCAGTCAGACATGAAATCAGGGTTGAATTTGCAACTGAAGGCCATAGATTCTTTGATCTCAGACGATGGGGAATAGATGGGGAAGTTTTAAATAAATATATTGCTCATGATTCTGAATTCAGGTACTTCATGCGTGGTATTACATATGACCCCGAGGTACATGATTACTGGCCAATACCCCAGGGTCAAATAGATCTTCAGACTGGAGTCATTATGCAAGATCCAAATCATTAGACAAAAAGATAGCAGATTACTGTGAACAGGATTAATTCCTTTTTTATTCACAGTAATCTGTTTTCTGATGGATCACCCAGGCTTTATTCATTTCTTTTTGTGTGCCCCGGCTCTTGGTATTCAACCTTGAAAAACCAGCTGATTATGACAAGGTAATAGCTGTATGCCGGATTCTCAGCACTTTAAATTTAAACCCATTTAGCAGTTGCAACTCCTGTTTTGTTAGCCATTTATGTTAATATATTCTGAATTACTGGAAAGGGAATTAAAAGCTAAAGTGACTGTTTTTGTTGGTTTTGAATATGAAGATTATTATAACCATTATTTATGCGAATAAAATTTAATGATAATGAGATGTATCAAAAATGCAATTAAGCAATTTGGGTTACTTATATGTATTCTTTTGGTTCAAGGTTTGTTTTTTTCTTCCATGGAGGGATTCCAGTCAAGAACCAGAAGAAACACGATTAATCTTACTTCCAAAGAAACAATAACTCCTGTTGAATTAAATTATGGCGAGACAGTCAGATATACTAGAAAGGGTGGCAGTGCCGTGACAATTCAACTGTTATCTACATCTGCAAACATACTTTATACAAACAGGGACAAAATTCCTCTTGAAGAATCCGGAAATGACAGGGGTAATATGTATCGCGCCAGACTTTTGTATGAGATCACTGCCGATGTCAGGGTTAATGGTTTTCCTATGACCATGCGCAAGTATGTAGGCTCGCAGGAGAGTTTATATGAGCCTTATGTAATCAATGGAGTGAGGATTTGGTTTGATGCTGTTTCTGATTTGTTTGAGCAGGACGGGGGATTTTTAAATACAGCCAGAGATGCAGATGGACGTGGGAACCTGATATCGGATGATGACACACCAAACAAGAAGGCCCGTTTTGTCTTGCATGATATGTCCAGCCGTATTTGTCCGGGTGAAATTCACGCCTGGTTTAAAGATGGTGATCAAAGGGATGATAATTTCATTTACAAGGATAACTTTATTGATATTGGAAGATCATTTAACGGAGATGATGTATATCTTGGTGCATATCTTGGTGGGGAATCACATGGAGCACTTGATGTGAACATGGCAATGAATTCTGTTATGTATGCTCCTTTCGATCTTGATACACAAGAAGGAATAAGGGCAGCAGGCACAAAGAGTTGGCCGGACGGATCGGTCTGGGCAATAAATACGGGACATATTATTGAAAAGTATGTGCCTGACAATACTCCTGTTAAAGGTGGTACCCCTTATGGAAGAGGAGCAAGAAGGGGATGCTGGTGGCATCCGCACGCTCATTTTGGTTTTGAGATTCTTGAGTCAGGCATCAGGTATGATATCGATCCCTGGATTATCTTCTGGCAGCACTTTGAGGATAATAAGAAAAGGGATGGAGTGTTAAGGTCAATGATGGAACCACTTTCACATTCAAAAACAGGCACAAAGATTAGTTTTTCCAGTGTATGTGAGTCGGGAGATATCAAGTGTACAGGCATTAGTTATTACTGGAGTTTTGGAGATGGTGGCTGGTCAGATGAACCTTTCCCGGAATATGCTTATTCACGTCCCGGTATCTACCCTGTTACACTTACTATAGATAATGGAGATGAGCTCGCTTCATTTACGCAGCATATAACTGTTGAAGGACCTGAGATTACAACTCCTGCTTTAGTATTGATATCAGATAATGAACCATATTTCCGTCCCCGCCCTCTGGATATGATGGATGTATATAGCTGGCCTGTGAGATTTATCCCTCATACCCTTGATTTTGTATCACGTCCAGGCCGCCCGGAGCCAAATAAACGAAACATTGAGGTTAGAAATCCTGGTGGCGGCAATCTGTCAACTATTGTGTATGGTATTGATTACCGGCAGGAGATCGGCTGGGTTAACATAAGCCTAAATGGTGAAGGTAACAATCAGGTACTTGAGATTGGGGTTGATGGTAGTGGTCTTCCTTCCGGGGAATATGAGGCCGTTATATCAGTTCATTCTGAGGGAGCCCTTAATTCACTACAAAGGTTCAGGGTTTTGATGACTGTTCCAGACCGGCCGGCAAAATCAGTTGGAGTGATTATAGATGATAAGGATCCGGAGTTTTATTGCACACCATACTTTTGGGTTGGTCACCGGTTCCATGGCTGGGGCTGGCCTGAGCTAAAGAATGCAGAGGGTTACAACAATTTCTACCTGATAAATGGCGGGAGGGCCATGGATGGTGAGTTTGCAAGATTTACCCCAGATCTTGAAGCAGGCACTTATGAGGTGTGGTTGTATGAGAAGACCCCTTTTGCATCTGGTCCTCCTGCTAATAACGAGCCTGCCAGATTTCAGACTCGTATTGTTCATGCAGATGGGGAGGATTTTGTATGGATGGAGCCTGAGAAAATGGAGGGTTCTTACCCCCGGCCATACATGGGTCAGGAAAAGTGGCAATGGCTTGAAGTGCAACCATCAAGGAAGATTGGAGAATTCAGGTTCGAGGAAGGCAGTGATGGTTATGTAGAGATACTGTCAGGTGGATCGACCGGACAGGTTATTGTTGATGCTGTAAGGTTTTTGAAGTTGGATTATTGAGATTATATAGTACAGGTTAAGAAAACCATGTTATTTTTTTTCCTGGGTAAATCAATTATTATATCGTTCTTAACGATTTTAAACCTGCTAAACCAAATAGTGTCAGTTTTGCTTAAACCATATTCATTAAATAAAAAAATCATGAGAGATAGTTTTAATAGCTATTTAGTTATTTTGATGATTTCTTTTTTGAGTCAGGTTGTGTTCCATGTTTCTGTCGAAGGTTCACAGTCAAGAACAGGAAGAAACATTTTAAATATTGCCGCAAAAGAGACAATTACTCCAATCGAAGTCAGTCATGGTGAAGTTATAAGATATACCAGTAATGATGGAAGTGTCTTAACAATTGAATTAGTTAATACTTCAGCAAACATACTGTTTACAAATAGGAACCACATACAACCTGACGAGCGAGAATGTGGCAGAGGTATGATGTGTCGGGCCAGATTGCTATATGAGATCACAGCTGAGGTCAAGGTTAATGGTTTTCCTATGACCATGCGCAAATATGTAGGCTCGCAGGAGAGTTTGTATGAGCCTTATGTTATCAATGGAGTGCGGATTTGGTTTGATGCTGTATCCGATTTGTTTGAGCAGGACGGGGGATTTCTAAATACAACCCGGTCAGCTGACGGCCGTGGTAATCTTATATTAAATAGCGATCAGGATTCAGGATTTTTATTTGGTGATGGTGATTGGGATGTAGGTGGAACACCAAATAAGAAGGCCCGTTTTGTGCTTCATGATATGAGCAGCCGTATTTGTCCGGGTGAAATTCATGCCTGGTTTAAAGATGGTGATCAAAGGGATGATAATTTCATATATAAGGATAACTTTATTGATATTGGAAGGACTTATAATGGAGATGATGTCTATCTTGGAGCATATCTTGGCGGTGAATCTCACGGAGCCCTTGATGTAGTAATGGCAATGAATTCTACTATGTATGCTCCTTTTGATCTTGATACTCAAGAAGGAATAAGGGCCAAAGGTACAAAGAGGTGGCCAGACGGTTCGGTATGGGCAATAAATACAGGACATGTAATTGAAAAGTATGTGCCTGACAATACTCCTGTTAAAGGTGGCACACCATATGGAAGAGGAGCAAGAAGGGCTACCGGTGCTCATCCACATGCTCATTTTGGTTTTGAGATTCTTGAGTCAGGCATCAGATATGATATTGATCCCTGGATTATCTTCTGGCAGCATTTTGAAGATAATAAGAAAAGGGACGGAGTGTTAAGGGCAATGATGGAACCATTTTCTCATTCGAAGACCGGTGCGAAGGTTAATTTTGCCAGGGTATGTCAGTCAGGTGATGATCAATGTTCAGGCATTAGTTATTACTGGAGTTTTGGCGATGGTGGCTGGTCAGATGAGCCTTTTCCGGAATATGCTTATTCCCGCCCTGGCATTTATCCTGTTACCCTTACAATAGATAATGGAGATGAGCTTGCTTCTTTTACCCAGCATATTACAGTTGAGGGATCTGATATTACAATCCCTTCTTTAGTACTTACATCAGATGATGAGCCTTTTTTCCGTCCTCGTCCTTTGGATATGATGGATGTATATAGCTGGCCAGTGAGGTTTGTCCCGCATACCCTTGATTTTCTTTCTCGTCCAAGCCGACCGGAACCTAATACAAGGAGTATTGAGGTTGAAAACCCTGGTGGAGGTAACCTGTCTTCTATTGAGTATGGTATTGATTACAGGCAGGATATTGGTTGGATTAACATAGGCGTAAATGGAGAAGGCAACAATCAGATGCTTGAGGTTGGGGTTAATGGTCGTGGTCTTCCTTCCGGGGAATATGAGGCAGTTATTTCAATTCATTCTGATGGAGCCTTAAATTCACCACAAAGGCTCAGGGTTTTAATGACAGTTCCTGACCTGCCGGCACAATCGGTTGGAGTGATTATAGATGATAAGGATCCGGAGTTTTATTCCACTCCCTATTTTTGGGTTGGTCACCGGTTTCATGGTCATGGCTGGCCTGAGTTAAAGGATGCAGAGGGGTTCAATAATTTTTACCTGATAAATGGCGAGAGAGCCAGGGATGGTGAGTTTGCAAGATTTACTCCTGATCTTGAAGCAGGTACTTATGAGGTGTGGTTGTATGAGAAAACTCCGTTTGCATCTGGTCCCCCTGCTAATAATGAGCCTGCCAGGTTTCAGACTCGTATTGTTCATGCAGATGGGGAAGATTTTGTATGGTTGGAGCCGGAGAGGATGGAAGGGTTTTATCCGCGGCCATACATGGGTCAGGAGAAGTGGCAGTGGCTTGAAATACAACCATCAAGGAAGATTGGAGAATTCCGGTTTGAGGAAGGCAGGGACGGTTATATAGAGATACTGTCAGGTGGATCGACCGGACAGGTTATTGTTGATGCTGTAAGGTTTTTAAAAATGAATTATTAGAAGTTTATTATTAGAAAATATTTTAAACCCGCCATCATAATATGTGGCAATGTCCTGGCGGGGCTTTTTCCGAAAGGCATGTGTGCCAAAAAAATTCGCGGTGCGCATCAAAAATCGGAGTTAAAGCCACCAGGCGGTGGATAGTCCGATTTTAACTATTCTTTTTTTAAAAATAAATGTAAATTTTAAAGTCATGAGCATAAACCGTCGTAATTTTCTAAAAGGATCCTTTGTGCTTGCAGGAGGTTTATTAATTCCGGCTCATCTTGCCAGATGCAAATCTTCAGCAGATGATCAGGAATATGAAATTGTAATTTATGGAGCCACTTCAGGGGGTATTGCCGCGGCCATACAAGCATCAAGGTTGGGTCTTTCTGTAATTCTCATTGAACCTTCCAGTCACCTGGGTGGACTGACTACCGGTGGCCTTGGACAGACCGATTCAGGCAGAACCGAAGCTATAGGTGGAATTTCACGTGAGTTTTATCAGAGATTGCGTAAGTATTATGAAAATGATGATGCATGGATACAAGAACCATCCACCCTTCAGGAAGGCCAGGATGCTGTTTGGAGGTTTGAGCCACATGTTGCAATGAAGGTATATAAAGAGATGCTTGATGAAGCAAATGTTCCTTTAGTGATGAATGAGCGTTTGGTGTTAAGTAATCAGGGAGTTGAAAAGAGTGGTAACAGGATAACTTCTATTTTAACTGAAAAGGGTAATGTATACAAGGGACGCATTTTTATTGACGCAACCTATGAAGGCGATTTACTTGCGATGGCAGGAGTCTCTTATCATGTTGGACGGGAAGCAAATGCTGTTTATGGTGAGACCCTGAACGGTGTTCAGACAGTACGAACTAATAATCATATTTTTCCTGGTTTTGTCGATCCGTATGTTATACCCGGTAATCCGGACAGTGGCATTTTACCAGGGGTTCATGGTGAAGATCCCGGGAGAGATGGTGAGGGTGATCACAGGGTTCAGGCATATTGTTTCAGGATGTGCCTGACGGATGCACCTGATAACCGTATTGCTTTCCAGCAACCCGATAGTTACGATGAACTTGAATATGAGCTGCTTTTCAGAAACTTTGAGGCTGGGGAAAACCGGATACCATGGCTTCCTGGCAGGATGCCAAACCGCAAGACCGATACGAATAACCGCTGGGGTTTTTCAACCAATAAAATCGGCATCAATTATGAATATCCTGATGGTGATTATGCAATAAGGGAGGCAATAATAAATGAACAGGAGCATTATCAAAAAGGTCTAATGTGGACATTGGCCAATCATCCCCGGGTGCCTGCTGATGTGCGAGAAGAAGTTAGCAAGTGGGGACTTGCTGCTGATGAATTTCAGGATAATGGTAACTGGCCTACCCAGATCTATGTGCGTGAAGCAAGGCGGTTGAAAGGTGAATATGTTATGACAGAGCATGATTGCCGAAGGACGCGCGTTGTCAATGATCCTGTGGGGCTGGGTTCATATGCGATGGATTCTCATAATGTTCAGCGATATATAACCAGGATGGGTTGCGTTCAGAACGAAGGAAACATAGAGGTTAGTCCCGGAGGTCCTTACGCAATATCTTATCGTTCAATGCTTCCTAAAAAAGATGAATGTGAAAATCTTCTTGTATGTTGTGCCATATCATCATCACATATTTCGTTTGGTTCAATAAGAATGGAACCCGTATTTATGATCCTTGGGCATTCTGCTGCCACTGCGGCGGCACAATCACTGGAGGAGGGATCAGGTTTGCACAATCTTGATTATTCCCGTTTACGTCAGCAACTTATTAGAGAAGATCAGAGACTTGATGTTGAAATTAATCAATTTCCACCTTTGCCACCAGATAAAGAACTTCCTAAGCAGCGAATAATCCATTCTTCTGAACCTGTTTTGGAGAATGCCTGTATTGTTCGAGGTTAGAATAATTTCAAATCATAAAATCAGCTGCACTATAACATCAGATTATAGAATTAGGCAATGTTTATTAATATTGGGAAATAGATTTACTGAATTAATTGAAATAAAGGTTAAAAAATTATTATGAAGAGAAGGAACTTTATAAAGACAACGGTGTTAGGTGCCGCAAGTATTGGATTTTATCAGCTTTATGCCATGGAACCCCGGCTTGACAGGTTTTCAAATAAGAAATACTGTCTGCAACCTGCTGCCTCAATACCGGTAATTGCAGAAGCTGACGTTTTGGTTGCCGGAGGCAGTACCGGAGGGATAGCATCTGCTGTTTCAGCTTCAAGGTCGGGAGCAAGTGTATTCCTGGTCGGGTCACTTCCTTACCTGGGTGAGGATATTTG
This sequence comes from uncultured Bacteroidales bacterium, assembly GCA_964421595.1. GTDB lineage: Bacteria > Bacteroidota > Bacteroidia > Bacteroidales > PUMT01 > PXAP01. The sequence continues at coordinate 23,670 of CAYQXY010000056.1, forward strand.
CGGGACATACAAGTATCTGTTCGAAAAGCAGGAAGATCCTAAAAGTGAACTTGGAAAGAAAATTTTTGCTTCGGATGACAATTTATTCCCGATGTGTGTTAAGACATTACTTGAGAAGGAATTGATAGATAACAATGTAGATTTTCTTTATTCCAGCTTTGTTTCTGATGTTTTATTCGGAGATGATGGTCAGCCGGCCGGTCTTATAATTAGTAATCGTACCGGAAGACAGGCCATTCTGTGCAAAAGTATAATCGATTGCACTCCAGGGGCATATGTTGCAAGACTTGCAGGCGGAGTCTTTACAGATACCCTAAATCGTGGGGAGTACAATTTTTCCCTTGTAACAGTTGGAAATAACTCAGAAGCGAAATCAGGCGTCAAAGCAAAGGATCTGTCTATTCCGGTTGAACTCAACGGGAAAAGGTACAATCCCAGGGAGAGTGAAATCACTCTTCCTTTACGTGAATTTTCATTTGTTTCACTTGCCAATGCTGAACAGATTATCCGTGACAGGTCGTGGGACGCCGATCAGGTCGATTCCGCAGACCATATTTCCTGCACATATCCTTACAGGTTAAGGAGTCAGGGAGCATTTACGGGGGATCCTTCAGAAGTGTCTGATATTCCCCTTACTGCATTTATGCCAGAGGGAATGAATAACTTCTTTGTGCTCAGTAGCTGCATAGATACTTCGCAAAAAACTGCCGGCCTGATTGCCACTCCCGATAATATGATAATTCTTGGTAATATCATTGGTAAGGCCGCCTTTAAGAATGCTGGAAATCAAATAGATGAATCAACCTGCACCATACGCCCGGTTAAGGGGGTTGAATATCTAGAAGGAGTTGCCGGCGAGATTTCCGAAACTCTTCGCCCTAATCTAGGCACCAGACAGGTTAATTGTGATATGACTGCTTTACCTGTACTTGGTGAATACGATGTTGTAGTAGCAGGTGGCGGTACAGCCGGTGCATCTGCTGCAATCAGCGCAGCAAGGAATGGGGTGAAAACACTTGTTATAGAATATTTGCATGGGTTAGGCGGAACTGGCACTTTGGGAATGATAGGCCGGTATTGGTACGGACACCGGGAAGGTTTTACTGCTGAAATTGACAAAGGGGTCCGCGAAATGGCAGATTCGACTCATCCACGCCAGAAAACAAGAAATGACGAGTGGGTTAAGGATTGGAAGATGGAGTGGTACAGACGTGAGATAAGAAAAGCAGGTGGAGAAATCTGGTTTGGATTGATGGCTACGGGTGCGTTTGTGGAAAATGGCAGGGTAAAAGGCATCCATGTGTCAACACCTGAGGGTAGCGGGATAATTCTCGCCAAACAGGTAATAGATTCGACGGGGAGTGCCGATATAGCTATAGCTGCAGGAGCAGAGTATGAATATGTCGGAAAAAGTTCTGTTGCCGTTCAGGGATCCGGATTACCCAAGGTTGATCCGGATGATCATTATAATAACACAGACTGGACTTTTATTGATGATTCGGATGTTTTTGATGTGACAAGGGTATTCATTTCCGGAAAACAGATGTACCCGAAAGCATGGGATCTGGGCAAGCTGCCTCAAACAAGGGAAAGGCGCAGGGTAAAGGCTGAATTTATGGTTTCGCCCATTGATATGCTTAATGGACGACGGTATCCTGATACTATCTCTTATCATGTCAGTAATTTTGATACACATGGATATACAGTACATCCATACTTTATAATCAATCAGCCGGATGGTGGCCATGTTACCTATAATGTTGATCTGCCGGTAAGGAGCCTTTTGCCCCTTGGAATAGAAGGGGTAATTGTAACCGGCCTGGGTGCCGGGGCACACCGTGACGCTATGCCTGTGATCCGAATGCAGCCATGTTTGCAGAATCAGGGTTATGCTGTCGGCCTACTGACAGCCAAAATGGTCAAGGAGAATGTCTCTGCCAGGGATGTTGATCTTCGTAGTATCCAACGACATCTTGCAAAGATTGGAAATTTGCCTGAAAGGGTTATTACTGACAGTGACAACATGCCGCTTTCAGATAAGGCTTTTTCAGAGGCAGTATCTTCTATAGGGTATGATTTCAAGGGACTGGAGGTGTTATTTTCCGATATAGCGAGGGGGGAAAGGTA
>CAYQXY010000057.1:0-25725 GCA_964421595.1 uncultured Bacteroidales bacterium
CCGCTACAACCGTCTACCCTTGCTTCCTTCCGGACCTGGGGGAGTTCAACAGGAGCTGGTCGTATAAGACTTACCCGACACAAAGATACGAAACCGCCGGTTTTTTTCCAACTTTAACGATTCTATTCTATGAAAAAACTGATATATTTGCTGACAAATCAACTAAACCTGATAAAATGGAAGAAAACAAACAACCCTCACTGCTAAAAAGTACCATGAATTATGGTGCGATGCTCGGAATTATCCTTATAATTTATACACTCCTGACCTGGATGCTGGATATTATGAACAATGAATACTTAAGGTATATTACATTCATAATTGTCATTGCGGGTATTGTTCTCGCTACCAAAACATTTCGTGATCAGGAACAGGGTGGGGCCATCACATATGGCCGGGCTCTGGGAGTTGGTACTCTTACCGTTATATTTGCCGGTGTAATTGTCTCTTTCTTTACCTATATTCTTTATGCTGTCATCGACCCGGGACTGATCGAGAAAACCTATCTTTTAATGGAAGAGCAATATTATGACGCAGGGATGACCGATGCCCAGATTGAGACGGCAATGAGTATGGCAAAAAGGTTTTCAAATCCTGTTATGATGTCGGTCTTTGGACTGATAGGTTATGCAATAATGGGGCTTATCTTTTCACTTATTACATCTATTTTTTTAAAGAAGGAGGGTGATCCGTTTGGGGTTTAGATTTACATCGGGTCCGGGCTCTTGTCTGGCGGGAATAGCATAATGAAGTAAATATGGTTTTATGGATATTTCTATTGTAATTCCTCTCTTTAATGAGGAGGAATCACTTGAGGAGTTGGCCGGGTGGATTGTCAGGGTAATGGATGAGAATTCTTTTTCCTATGAAATTATTTTGATTGATGATGGTAGTACCGACAATTCCTGGATCGTTATAGAGCAACTTGTCGATCAGAATGAATTTATTAAAGCTGTCCGGTTCAGAAGGAATTATGGGAAATCTGCCGCGTTGTATACCGGCTTCAAAGTTTCAGAAGGAGAAGTAGTTATCACTATGGATGCCGATATGCAGGATGTTCCCGATGAGATACCCGGTCTGTATAAAATGGTGAAAGATGAAGGTTTTGATCTTGTATCCGGATGGAAAAAAAAGAGGCACGATCCGCTGGGAAAGACAATTCCCAGTCGTTTTTTTAATATCACAGCAAGGCTCGTTACCGGTATCAGGCTGAATGACTTCAATTGTGGTTTGAAGGCTTACAGAAATGATGTAGTGAAGAATATAGAGGTGTATGGAGAAATGCACCGGTTTATTCCTATTCTTGTTAAAGAGGCCGGTTTTACCAATATTGGTGAAAAGGTAGTCGAACACAGGAGGAGACAATTTGGAACTACTAAATTTGGCCTTGAACGGTTCATTAATGGTTTTCTTGATCTGATGTCATTATCTTTTGTTATCAGATTCGGGAAAAGGCCTATGCACTTATTTGGTAGCCTGGGCACAATTATGTTTGTCTTTGGCTTTATTTCCGCGTCTTATCTCGGTGGCACAAAATTACTTCATCTAAGCAGGGGAATCAGAACCGGGCTTGTTACTGACAGCCCTTATTTTTATCTGGCTCTTACAGCTATGATTATCGGAACCCAGCTTTTCCTTGCAGGATTTATTGGCGAGCTGATAAGCAGAAATTCTCCTTTCAGGAATTCTTATGAGATAGATAAAAAGATTAATTGTTAAACCTTGAAGATACTTCTTGTCGGACCTGCATCACCTTTAAGAGGTGGTATTGCAAATTTTAATGATTCATTGTTTACTGCCCTTGAAAATGAGCATGATGTTCATATTATTGGCTTTTCGATGCAATATCCCTCATTTTTGTTTCCTGGAAAAACCCAGTATGAATCAGGGGCCAGGCATATTAGTACCCGTTCGAGGCAACTGATAAATAGTATAAATCCAATTAGCTGGCATACAGCCGCTTCAGAAATCATTAAACTTCAGCCGGATTGTATCCTGGTTCACTACTGGATGCCTTTCTTTGCTCCGGCTCTTGGTACAATTATAAGGAGGGTAAAAAGAAAAATCAAAGTATGCGTTATCGGGATAATACATAACCTTAATCCACACGAAAGAATGCCTGCAGGCAGGTTGTTAACCCGGTTTTTCCTGAATACATGTCATGGTTTTATCACCATGTCTTCAGCTGTAAGTCAGGAACTGGAAGAGGCCGGAATGACCGGGACAATCAAAATGATCCCGCATCCTGTTTATGATATTTTCGGTGAATCTGTTTCCAAACAATCTGGATGTGATTTCCTTGGTCTGGATCCGTCCAGGCATTACCTGCTTTTCTTTGGTATAATCAGGAATTACAAGGGCCTGGATTTGCTCCTGAAAGCAATGGCAAGTCAACGGTTAAGTCATCTGGATATTAAGCTTCTTGTTGCAGGAGAATTTTATGAGAATGAGAAAAAATATCTTGATATGGTTGAGGAACTTGGACTCCAGCACAAATTAATGTTTACAAATAATTTTGTGCCGAGGGAGGATGTTGCCAATTATTTTGCGGTTGCTGACCTTGTTGTGCTCCCTTATTTATCAGCTACACAAAGTGGTATTGTGCAGGTTGCGTATCATTTTAACAAACCTGTGCTGGTTACTGATGTCGGGGGACTAAAAGAGGTAGTTCCTCATGGCAAGGTTGGTTATGTTTGTGAAAAGGATCCTGAAGCTATTGCCGGATCTATTGCTGATTTTTTTGATAATGAAAAATCAGAGGAATTCATCAGAAATATTGAAATAGTAAAGAAAAGGTTCTCCTGGCAGTCAATGGTAACAGGAATAGAAGATCTTGCAGAGGAATTGTCAGATACTTCTGAGTAAAGAGCGGCCAGATAATATTTAAGGAATGAGGAAAATATCTTCACGGTTTCTTCCTCATTCCTGATTTTTACATAAACATCAAAACAGAGGAATTATAAATTCTCTTTGAATCAATTCTTGTCATTGAGAGTTGTACTCAGGCCAAACATAACTGATACCAGTATAATTGCAGATATGTTTTTTAATTTCATAATATAATTTTTAAGGTTAATAAACATGTTAGTTACCTGAGTTCAATCAATCTGACCTGAAAAAAAACAGGCGTAAAGCAAATTGTAAAATCCCGTACGATTGTTTTTTCATATTAATTCATTTCGAACTCAAGTTAAATTGCTAATACAGGTGTGTTGCAAAATTCATGCATATGATTGTAACAGTCAGGCTGTCAGTGATAATAGCTTACTAACAAAATGGGGGATAATGGGGATTATCGTCTACATAATATTCATAAATGTAGAAAAACAGAGAAATACTGAAGTTTGCAGAAAACTTATGTAAATGATTTTTGCTTCTGATTGGCAAAATACAATTAACAAATACAAATTAAATTTGTTACTACTTAGATTAATATATAATAGTTAATCTGGTTTTTAGAGGTTAACAAATTCATTAAATTAATATTTTTATGAGAATAGCGGGTATAATTTTGTTTGTCCTGGGGCTAATTGGCACAATAGTATTTGGCATTCAGGCGATTCAACAATCAGAATCATTTAGTTTCCTGGGCATAGATATTGCCGTAAGCTCGGCTAACTGGGCGCCGGTAATTGTGAGCGTGGTAATATTGCTTGCAGGAATATTTTTGATAGGATCAGGCAGGACTTCAACCAGTCGCTGATAGTTGTTATACTTAAGTATTGCTGAATTTTCCTTGTCTCCCTATTTCTTCCACATTGTCTGGAATAGTTTTATTATTCCGAAAATTATAAGTAAAACGACCAATACACCTATCAGACCAGCCCAAAAACCAGCTTCAAAGACTCCTTCCAACAGGCCACAACCTCCGGTCAGCATGATCAGAGAAAGAATAATCAACATCTTTATTTTGTGCATAAATCTTTTCATCTGAATAAATTTTAAGTATTATTTGTAATAAAAAAAATACATATCAATCAGTGGCTGCCACAGGTGGATCACCTATGCTTTGTCAGCTCTTTTTGTGAAATTGCTCATGGGAAATTATCATTTAAAAGTATGCTTACCACCTCCCGCGGATAAGTGAAAGCAAGATCGCTATTATAGCAAGTACCAGCAGAAAGTGAATTAAATACCCCACTGAAAAAATAAAAAAGCCAAGTAGCCACCCTGCAACAAACAGGATGGCTATTATATAAAGAATTGTACGCATAATTATGATTTACAGGCTGTTAATTTCCTTAATAACCTCTTTCCTGGTTTTACCGGTTTTCTCCTGAAGCCTGCCTATCAGTTCGTCTTCTTTACCTTCGGCATAGGTAAGATCATCATCGGTTAAATCAGCGTATTTTTGTTTGAATTTTCCCTTGACCTGATTCCATTTGCCTTTGATTTCTAGTTTATCCATGATTTTTTATTTTATGGTTAATAATATATTCAGTTATCAGGAAAAAATTGTGCCAGTTTTTTCTGTAGTCTCACATTTTTTATAATCCATTGAAAATAAATTATATGGAATTGGGGGAACTAACAACAGTATTCAAGTGGCCTTTAAAAATGTCACTTTTGTGGGGAAAGATTCCACAACGGTTCTCTGGTGGTTCAGTATGAATACATAATATGGAAGTATCCATGCAGTTATTGGAGTTGTTTCATTACTGATTAAGAAAAGGTTGAAGTGAGTTTTAACCGGAGGGTTGGTATCGTTTTTGCCATCTTTTTAGGGATATTAAACAGATAAATTGTTAAATTTAGATTTGCTCACGGTTTTAGGCCTGAGTAATTTCTTCAATATTTCATGTAATTATTGTTTTCTCTTTGTTTCGCTGGTGGCAAATTGTTCCATGCGGTGTAACCAGAAAGAGAATTTTTATAATCAAAATCATAATATAATTAAACCTGATGACGAGCAGATTTTATGCAATAAGGAAAATTCTGGTTAATTCAATCAGTAATTATCGAAAGGATGATCCGGTTAAATTAGCAGGCACTACTGCATTTTTTACCATCTTTGCAATAGCGCCGATATTTATTATAATCACCTCTGTACTCGGACTTCTTTTTGGGCAGGATACCGTGAGTGAAAAGGTTTTTGCAGAACTGGAATCACTTATAGGACGCGAGGGTACGGGATTTGTTGAGACAATAGTTGAAAACTTCAGAGACACCGAAAGGAATATCCAGGGTACAATAATTGGTGTAATTATTTTCTTAATTGCGTCAACTACTTTTTTCACAATTCTGCAAAACTCTCTGAATTTTGTCTGGAGAATTAAATCAAAACCACGGAACAACTTTTTGAAGGCATTGAAGGACAGGGTACTTTCGTTTGGCTTGATTATAAGTATAGGATTTATACTCCTTATTTCTCTGATCATTGATGGAGCACTTGGTATTTTTGGAGATTTCCTGCAGGGATATATCGAAGGATATGCCCTTTTACTGATACGGATAATTAACTATATAATGTCGGTTGGGATCATGATAATAATCTTTGCGCTGATTTATAAATATCTTCCCGATACACAGATAGAATGGCGTGTAATCTGGGTTGGTGCAATTGTAACAGCAATTTTGTTTACAGCAGGGAAGTACCTGATTGGGCTGGGTCTTGGATTAAGTAATATCGGGGTAATATATGGCGCTGCCGGATCGGCTGTGGTTTTTCTCCTGTGGGTATTTTATTCCTCCCTGATACTTTTTTTTGGTGCAGAAGTCACAAAACAATATGCTGAATATTATAACTTTAAGATCAAGCCAAAAGACTATGCCGTCGAATTTGAGGTAAGTGAGAAAGAGTAAGGTAATTATGTCTCCTGACTGTTCCGGAATTGTCGGGTGAGCATTTCACTAACATACTTGTCTACAGGAAAGCTCAGGTCACCTTCCTTAAGACTGTCAAGTCTCTGCCACCGGAATGATTGAGCACCCTCTGTCAGTATGGGAAAGTCAAAAGGAATCAGGGAAGTTTTAAACTTTATTTTCTGAGGTATTTTTATTTTATAATAGATGCTGATAAGCTGGTGATCGTCATAGAATAATGCCTTTTGGTAAAACCCTGTAGTGTAAAAATGACTTTCGATTTCGGCTGGCTGGCCAAACTCTTCAATAGATTCACGTAACAAACAATCTTCCGGACCCTCACCATATTTAAGACCGCCACCGGGAAATTTTGTCATTTTCATTTTGTATCTGTATTCATCGCTTAAAAGAACCTCATTCACAGAATTAATAAGAATTCCATAGACTCTTATAACAAAGCGCCCCTTTTCGTAAAATTTCTTCATGCTGTTATTTTTAAAAGCAAAACAGTACCTAAGAGACAATTTGACTGGTGGCTTAGGATATCTGGCTGTTGCACAGGTTGCGACTAATTAAATCGTATATAGGGCCATAATCCCCGGGCTTGAACCAGATAACATCATTGTCTTTAGCCAGCCATGTCAACTGTCGTTTTGCATACCTGCGACTATTTCTTTTTATAAGGTCTGTTGCCCTGTCAAGACTTATCTTTCCGTCTAAATATTCGAAAAGTTCTTTGTAACCAACCGTATTCAAAGCATTGAGATGTCTGAACCCGGTCAGGCTTTTTACTTCTTCAACCAGGCCCCCGCCGATCATTTCATCAACCCTTCTGTTGATGATCTCATAAAGTTCTTCCCTGTCAATATTAAGTCCGATCTTAATGATTTTAAAATCCCTGTCCTTTTTTTTACCTGTAAGGAATGACGAATAGGGTTGTCCTGTGATATAGCATATCTCCAGTGCCTTTAAAATGCGCTTTGGATTATTCAGATCAATTGTATCATAATGGTCGGGGTCAAGGTTTTTTAATTCATCCCTTAACCATGACATTCCTGATGTCTTGTATTTCTGGCTGATATAATTGCGTATATCTGCATCTGCCGGGGGCAGGTCATCAATCCCATTACAAACCGCATCAACATAAAGGCCTGAACCGCCTGACATAAAAACAACGGTAGTTTCCCTGAATAGTTTGTTTAATAATCCAATGGCTTCCATTTCAAACTTACTGGCATTGTAATAATCTACAACTGACAGATTTCCAATGAAATAATGTTTTACTTTTCCAAGTTGTTCCCGGGAGGGGACAGCGGTACCTATCTTCATCTCCCTGTACATCTGTCTTGAATCGGCCGATAAAACAGGTGAACCAAATGCAAGAGCAAGTTCTGTACATAATTGAGTTTTCCCCACTCCGGTCGGGCCCGTAATTACAACCAGAAGACCAGCTAATGTATTTATTGCATTTGCAGAATTACTTTGAACCATAATTTAAATATCCGGTTTGCTGATCTTTTTGCTGTAAGGCATTGTCTACTGATTGCAAAAAATCTGTACGTTCGTATAAACTAAATAACCGGAATTATATTTTAAAAGTAGTTGATCAGAATCAGGCTGAAATTATTTTTCAGGATCTTCGATTATAATTTGTTGTGGAGGCATTCCCTGGCCTGAAGTACAGACAGGATAAGTCTTATCTTTATCTTCAAGCGATACTGAGATCAGCTCAATAAAAAAAAATCTGTCTGAAAAAAAATCAAAAACGTATATCAAGCGCTGTCCTTCTTCGGTAAGAAGCTCACATAATTGTGTCCTTTCCATAACTATTACAGGAGTAAATGTGTCTTCAGTCATGTCAAACAAATTGATTTCCAGACCTTTTTCCCAGCTGTTGTTGGCGAGAAAAAAAGATGCAAGTTGATTTTTATCAAATCCAAGCTCTTCCTGTATCGCGACATGAAAATCAAAGAAAGTCTGAACTGACTTCATTTCAAAGGTTCTGAAGAAAGGCCCGGTACTGCTGCCTACCATTCTGAATTCTAATACCATCAGATTTTAAAGATTAATTAAAAAATCCATTGTATCAATGTTGTCGGCATAATCTCTGAGCCCGGGTTCCTGGGCTTTACCAAACGGAATTATACCTTCGGAAAGGCTGGGGTTGCCCGTAATGCATTGAATACTCCCTGATTCTCTTTTTAATTGTTCCAGAGCAGATTCCCTTTTGCTAAAGTTTTCATAATTCAGCACTGCAATTGGTGAAGCAAGGGAGGCATTATTTCTAATGATGAGAAACCCTGTATCCAGATGGTGTATCATATCAATCAGGTGTATTGCCTTCTGATAGTCATAATTATTGGCCCAGTGATTATGATCGGCTAAATGACTATAAAAATTGAATGCTTCTATTAACTTGTGAAAATCATACTCAGCCGGGAGGTATAACTTAGATACGCTCCTGCAACCCAATCCGAAATACCTGAAAACATCATCAGCCAGTCCTTTCAATTCTTCAGGTGATTCTGATCCGTCAAGAATGGCAACTGAAGTCCGGTTTTTTCTTATAATGCTGGGGTATTTGCTGAAGTAATATTCAAAGTACCTGGAAGTATTATTACTTCCGGTTGCAATTACCGCATCAAAATCCTTCAAACGGCTTCCTGCAAATTCAATTTTTCCCAGAAAATAATCATCCAGTGAATATAAAATTTCTGAAAGCAGTTTTAACAACTGATCATCCTTTACAGAAAGCTTTGCAAGCATATTGTGTCCTGAAATCAGGACGCACAACATATCATGGAAACCAACAAGAGGTATATTTCCTGCCATGACCACAGCAATGGTTTTTGGAGTTCTGTCCATGGCATTTTCATCATAGTGGCCAAGCCATTCTGAAAGATTACCTGCATTAAGAATTCTGCCTGTATGGCCTAATGCGAACCGCATATTATTTTCCGTAAACCAGGGATTATGAATATTACTGTTCTGAATTATTGCTTCCAGCGGCTGGAGAAATTGTGAGTTTAACTCCCTGAGCCAGGGCAGGTCTGTTTTTGCATCATGAACCGGAAAAGCGAACTGCTTAAGGAATATCCCCAGTTTTTCAAAAACCTCTATCTTTTCCTGCAATTTCATATACGTTGAGTCCGGATTACGTGTATCCTAAAAGTTATTAAACATATTATCCCATGGCAGGAATGGTAAAAAGCTTGTACCTATGGCAAGACCAAAAATAATTGATAATACAACAATAACCATCCATAATCCAGACAGGATAGTTCCAATTAGCGAACATATATAACCTGCATTAAGGTTCTTGTATGAACCAATGGAATAACGTCCTGGATTTTCATTATAGATCTTTTTCGATTTTCCTCCAAGGATAAGCCCGATAATGCCCAGGATCAAGCCGATCAAACCCCAGCACCAACAAAATATGATTGAGAGTATTCCAAGCACCAGGACTCCAGTCGAATTTGGGACCTGATCAGTTCCTGTTATATTACTTTGGTCTCCTCCTGTTGGATGAATTGTTTCATTCATGATTAGAACTGTTATTAGGTTAATATCCTATAAATATAATGTAAAACAATGATAAGCGCATTCATCAAAAATAAAAATTTTAGCATTATTGCTCCCCATTGCAATTTGAAGATCAAATGAATAATTAGAAACATAATCATAAACATGCTGGGAATCAAGGCTGGATATAATGCAAGTGAGTCGAGAAAATTTCCTCTAAGCATCTCTATGAATGACCTTTGCATTCCGCATCCGGGACATTCAATACCCAGCAATGATTTATACATACATGGTTGAGAAATAGTTTCCAGCCAATTGATAAGCTTATCTATCAAAATACAGAGGATTTAATTTTTAGATAATTGCTTAAACGAAGATAAGAAATCCGGAGAAATATTACTTTTTTTCTACAGCAAAAAAAGTTGCAAAAAATGCCGCGCTTACGGAAAATGGCTAAAAATCAATGTTTTTTTCTAAAAACCTTGAACTCGCTGCGCTTTGCTTTAACTTTTTTTCTACAGCAAAAAAAAGTTACAAAAAATTGCCGCGCTACATGAAAAAGCCTGAAAATCTGCGTCTTTTTCTAAAAACCGTTAACTCGCTACGCTCAGACAGAACGGTTTTCTTAACGAAAAAGACTTTGATTTTCTTAACGGCTTTTTCATTAGGCGGGGAGATACTCCGGTCAAGACTTTCAAATAGCTTCTACCCTAATCACATCCATACAAAATATAGATTAATAAGAATGGTAGGTATCGAAAAAGTGGGGAGCGGGTGTTAACAACTACTGAAGTACAAAATTTATCGGGAATGTAAATGCAACATCAACAGCCTGTCCGCGTTGTCTGCCTGGTTCCCATTTTGGAGATGACATAACGACTCTGATAGCCTCTCTGTCGAGCGCCGGGTCTATGCTCCTTACAATTTGTGCATTGGCAACACTTCCGTCAGCCTTGACAATAAATTGTACAAAAACTCTTCCCTGAACTCCATTTTCAGCAGCTATTTGAGGATATCTTAAATTTTGAGCAATATACTCACGAAAACCATCCTGTCCCTTGCCTTGAAAATCGGGCATCTCTTCGACTATAAAAAAAACATCATTATTGTCACTCCGTACTGGAGGAACAAATTCATTTTCAGCAGGTGAAACTTCCTGATCCTCAATTTCATCGTGCAATATGTAATCATCCACTGCTGTCAGTGGTTGGTTGAATTCCGTTGGTAACTCTTCATCAGTTTTTGTGCACATTAAAACAACCGACAGAATTGCAGGTATCAGAAGAATGAATTTAACCTTTCTCCAGGAAGGCGGCCTTATGGTAGTCATCATTCTGATACGGTTCAGAGTAAGCGATTTGTTGAAATTATTCGCCGGAAGAAAAAATTCACGGCCAATTTGCAGGTTTAAGAGTAGTGTCTGGTAAAAAGAGATATTTGTTCCCTTTTTTATCATTTCATAATCGGCAAGGTATTCATGGACCTCAATCATTGATTTTCTGAAAAGCCATGCAAATGGATTAAACCACTGGAGAATGGTCAGTAGTTCCAGTATAAGAAGATCAATAGTATGGTATTGTCCTATATGCACCAGTTCATGCTCTATTATCTTTTGTTCTTCTTCAGCAGTGTAATGACTGGAATTGATAAAAATAAAATTCATGAAAGAAAAAGGTGCCTGTTCAGATCTAAGATTTACTATAAAGGCATTCTCAAATCTTGTCCATTTATTTCGTGCAATCAGAAGGTATAATTGTGCCATCCTCAAAGCAAGTCTGCCGAACAGAATAACAGCAACAACAAGGTAAAGGGTGGTTAACAGTCCGCCTGTTGAAAATTCTGAACTTCCTTCCTGGACTTCCTGATAAAGGGCAGTACCGGTAATTTCAACTTCCGGGATAAGGAAGGAGTAATTGGTTATACTAACAGGCGGGGTTATGTTAAGAAAAGGAAGAGCAAATGAAAAAATCATTGCTGATAAGAGATAATAACGGTTTGCCCTGAAAAATGCCTCCTTTTTTAAAAAAAGCACATAGGCAAGGTAAAACAGGCTAAGGCTTATTGCAGGCTCTAAAATCCATGGCAAAATTTCTGTCATTTTCCCTTTTCTTTTTGTTTGTTTATCTCTTCCTCAATTAACTTGCGCATCTCCTCCATTTCTGTTAAACTCAGTTTTTCATCCTTAGCGAAAAAAGAGACCATCTGTTTGTAAGAATTACTGAAATAATCCTTTACGAACCCACGAAGGAACCTTTTAGTATATTCGGGTTTCGAGATCAGCGGAAAGTATTCATGAGTTTTCCCGTATGCCTTATACCCGACGAAACCTTTTTTTTCCATTATTCTTACAATTGTGGAAACAGTATTATAGGCCGGTTTGGGTTCAGGTAAATACACCATAATGTCTTTGACAAATGCCTTTTCCAGTTTCCATAATATCTGCATTATCTGCTCTTCTGCCTTAGTAAGTTGTTTCATTATATTTAAGATTGAAGTTATTAATTTATTGTTACAAAAGTACAACTATTGAGTTAGTTTTTCGAATTTAATTGCTTTTTTTATTGAGATTCATTTAATAATATCCAGTATTGCCAAACCTGATTGTGCCGGAGGAGTATCAGATAAGGAATTCATAACTTCCTGTAAAATGTCCTACTTATCATCAAGTGCAAAATTTATCGGAAAAGTAAATACAACATTAACTGGCATACCGTCAATTTTACCGGCTTCCCATTCCGGCGATGATTCCACAACACGAAGTGCCTCCTTATCCAAAACGGGGTTGATGCCTTTTACTATCTGGGCATGTGATACGCTGCCATCCCGCATGACCATAAATTGAACGAAAACACGTCCCTGGATGCCTTTTTCTTTGGCCTCTTCAGGATACCTGATGTTATCTGCAAGGTACTGTCTGAAACCGTCCTGCCCTTTATTATTGAAATCAGGCATTTTTTCAACTTTGAAATAATAAGGTATGCCATCAGTTGTATATCTGAATTCATATTGTTCAACGCGGTTAGTATCAGCCTCCTGCACATAAGATTCAACAGGTGCCTGCCAGCCGGTTTTGGTGCTCATCAGAGCAAGCAGGGTTAGTGCCGGCATCAAAATATAAAACTTGATGCTTTTCCATTGGGGTGTTCTTGTATTTGTCATCATTTTTATACGATTAAGGGTTAATGATCTTTTAAAATAGTTTGCCGGTGAAAGAAATTCAGTTCCGGTCTGAAGACTTATGAGCATAAGTTGATATTCCGGTATGTTGATTCCATTATTTATGACTTCTTCATCGGCAAGGAATTCATGAATTCTGATCAGCGAAATTCTGCAAAGCCATGCAAAAGGGTTGAACCACTGAAGAATTGTCAAGCATTCAAGTATTATCAGATCAATGGAATGATACTGATTAACATGGGCCAATTCATGCTCTTTTATTATCTGATTCTCCTTATCAACGTATTGGTCTTCATTGAGGAAAATATAACTAAAGAAGGAAAATGGAGGAGTTTCATCATCCAGCTTTACTATTTTGGAATTATTATATACAGTTTTATTATTTTTTGCCACCAGCAAGAATAATTTAAACAGTCGAATTAAAAAGCGTACCAGGAGAAGGCCTGAAACAAGCAGATAAATAGTCATGATAATTCTGCCGGATGTCAAAACCGGAGCTCTGTCTTGTTCTGTCTTTAGAGGAGCAGGACTGGAAATTGTCACTTCCATTGTGAAATTGTAATAATTGGGTATTTTAACCGGCGGTTCAATGCTTAAGTGAGGAAGTAAAAATGATATGAGAATTGCCGACAGAAGATAGGCCCTGCTGGCATGAAACAATTTCACATTCCTGAGAAAAAATATATAGGCCAGGTAAAACAGGCATAAAATAATTGCCGGCTCAATGATCAGATTCATGGGTAAGAAATCTGCCATATCGTATTTTTTTATAATACAAAGGTATAACTATCGGGTTAGTTTAGCAACTATTTAGATAGTTTTTATTCATTCTAATCTAAAAGTCAGTAAAATATTATCTGTTATAAATTAAAGAACTGATTGCCTTCCACTGATTTATAACAGCAAACCGATTTTAAGATTCAGCGGGTTGAAAATATTCTGAAACGTGTTGTGAAAAAATGATGTAAATTGAACAAATACACTAATTTTGTTTTTGGTAAGTAAACGTTTTTATTTAATGCAAACAGAAATAAATAAATTGTGGGTGATCCATATGTGGTAACCATTCGATATATTTTATATCTTATTATTATAAATATATTAATAAACTTTGTTCGGGTGAAGCGCCCATGAGCCGGTACGATAAAAGGAATTAATACAGCATGGGTGATTCATCGGAATTGAAATACTGAATATATATTACCTGCAAAACAAATTTACTGATTATTAATATTATAAACATACCTTATAGAGATGAAGGGAATGATTAGGCTTGGATTATTGTTCTGGGAAAACCTGAGGATCTCTTTCCAGGCAATACTTGCCAGTAAGCTTAGAACAATTTTGACAATTTTTATAATAGCCCTTGGTATCATGGCACTTGTTGGGATACTTACTGCAATAGATGCAGTGAAGGGATCAATCAGCACCTCTTTTATGAGTATGGGCGCCAATACCTTTCTGATTGAAGGCCGTAATATTACAAGTGTGTCGTCAGACAGGCAGCCAGTAAGGAATTATGCACACATTGATTATCGGGAGGCCACTTCCTTTAAGGACAGGTTTGAATTTCCGGCAACTATTTCTGTATTTATTAATGCATCAGGAAGTGCTGCAGTCAGTTACGGATCAAAGAAGAGCAATCCCAACGTTTCAGTTGTCGGAGCTGATGATGACTATATTTTAACGGCAGGTTATGAAATAGAAAGAGGAAGGAATTTCAATACAAATGATCTTGAAATGAACCGGCACCTTGTAATAGTTGGTCAGGAAGTTGTGCGTAACATTTTCGATTCAGGGGAAGATCCGATTGACAAAATCATAACTGTTGGCAGCGGGAAATACAGGATAGTAGGTGTTCTGAAGGAGAAAGGAACAAGTTTCGGAGGAGGAGGAGATAACATATGTATCCTTCCACTTTCCAATGTAAGGCAATATTTTTCCCGTCCTAATATGAATTTCAGGATAAACGTTATGCCATCCAGTGCCCAGCTACTCGAAATTGGTGTAAGCGAGGCTGAAGGAATATTCAGACAGGTTCGCGGATTGAGGGCTGGTGATGAGTCTGATTTCAGGATAACCAAAAGCGATAACCTTGCCAATATGGTTATTGAGAACCTAAAATACGTTACAATAGCTGCTACCCTTATTGGTGCAATTACACTTTTCGGGGCTGCAGTAGGACTTATGAATATTATGCTTGTATCAGTAACCGAACGAACACGTGAGATAGGAATAAGGAAGGCTCTTGGGGCTAAAAGTTCATACATTAAACATCAGTTTCTGTTTGAAGCTGTAATAATTGGTCAGCTAGGTGGTTTTGTCGGGATATTCCTTGGTATACTTATAGGAAACCTCGTATCTCTTGCTACAGGTTCTCCTTTTGTTGTTCCCTGGCTATGGATTATTGCCGGCGTAGTGTTATGTTTTGCAGTCGGGCTTTCATCAGGTTATTTTCCTGCAGTAAAAGCCTCACGTCTTGACCCGATAGTTGCCCTCAGATACGAATAAGTTATCATAATTGATATGGAACTGCTGAGAATCGAAAAACAAAAGAAAACTCCATTTATAGAACTTGATCCTGTCAAAGGGGTACTGACTATAGAGGGAAGGTCTATTCCCGAAGATCCGGAGTCTTTTTATAATATTGTTTACTCTTCAATGATAGATTATTACCAGTCACCTCAGAATATTACCACTTTCAATTTTCAGTTTGAATATATCAATTCCGGTTCTTCAAAATTTATACTCAGATTTTTTAACCTGATTAAGAAACAGCATGATGCAGGACATGAATGCATAGTAAACTGGTATTATGAAGAGGATGATGAGAATATTCTCGATCTTGGGCAACATTATAAAAACACCTTCAGACTCCCTTTTAAGTTCGTCGAGATTTATGGCTGAGTGCTGAACAGGAGCTGTTTTATAAAAAAAAGGCTGTCCCGTGATCGGGACAGCCTTTTAAATTAAAATATTCAGCAGTTTATTATTTTACAGAATCGATGTAAATAACAAGATCAAGCAATTTGCAGGAGTATGCCCATTCGTTGTCATACCATGAAACAACTTTTACAAAATTGTCATTCAGGGAAATACCAGCATTGGCATCAAATATTGAAGTTCTTGCATCACCATTGAAGTCAGTCGATACAACTGCTTCCTCAGTATAACCCAGGATGCCTTTAAGCTCGCCATCAGCAGCTTTTTTCATCACCTCTTTAATCTTATCATAGGAGGCAGGTTTTTCAAGGCGGCATGTGAGGTCAACAACAGAAACGTTAGCGGTTGGAACACGGAAAGCCATTCCGGTAAGTTTACCTTTAAGGGAAGGAATAACTTTTGTAACTGCTTTTGCAGCACCAGTAGAGGAGGGAATAATATTCTGTGCTGCACCGCGGCCACCTCTCCAGTCTTTCATTGAAACGCCATCAACAGTTTTCTGAGTTGCAGTTGTCGCGTGAACAGTTGTCATCAATCCTTCGGCAATACCAAAATTGTCATGCAGTACTTTTGCAAGCGGAGCAAGGCAATTGGTTGTGCATGAAGCATTGGAAACGATATCAAGATCATTTTTATATTCTGTATGATTTACTCCCATCACGAACATTGGAGTATCATCTTTTGAAGGAGCTGAAAAAACAACTTTTTTTGCACCGGCAGTAATATGTTTCTGTCCGGTTTCCTTTGTCAGGAAAAGTCCGGTACATTCAACAACATATTCAGCACCAACATCACCCCATTTAAGGTTGGCGGGATCTTTTTCCGCTGTTACCCTGATAGAATTGCCATTAACAACAAGGTTTCCTCCTTTAACATCAACAGTACCGTTGAAACGGCCATGAGTTGAATCATACTTGAGCATATAAGCCATATACTCAACATCGATCAGGTCATTAATACCTACTACTTCAATATTGTTTCTTTCAACAGCCGACCGAAGTACTAACCGGCCAATTCTTCCGAACCCATTGATTCCAATTTTAATTTTTGCCATAATTTATATAATATTTAGTTTGATGAAAATTTTTAAGGTTGGTTAAACCGGAGACAAAAGTAAACAAAAACAGCTAATACTCAAAAAAAACTTCGGGTTGTTGCAGTTATCTTATAATAGTCAACAACCTTATTCCTGGAAGGAGGCATATTAGATCAATGAAGGCACAGACTTGTCGCTGCGCAGATTCAGGCAGTCTCTGAACAATTGTATAATGCTTCCGGAAACAGAATCTTAAATGCTTCCGGAGCTAAAACTCACCACTTAAAGTAATGATATTTAAATGTTTATTAGATTTCGGTTATTTCCTGAAAAGGGCAGATTTGAATAGAATTGGCTGTGAATTATGGTTTCCGGCGGAATATGCTTTGCAATAAGCCCGAATTAACAGCAAAGGCTGAATATATATACTTATGCCTGCAAAGCTTCGACGAGCCTTCTGTTCAAAAATACAAGCACAGACTGCAATATTACCTGATCAGAAACCAGATCAACGTATTAACTGTTCTGTTCGGATTGTTCAGTCTGAGAATCTGCATAGGCGGGACATTTTTGTGCAGTACAGGAACTAAATGTAATAGCAGCAGCGAATATAACTGCAATAATGTAGATGGTCCTTTTCATTTTTGATTTGTTTGTTGAAATTTTAATTCGCTAAATATACAAGATTATTTTTAAATAAATGTATCTGCTTTATCCGGAAATTGTTATGTGCAGAATACGTATTCCACATCTCCTTATTTTTATCTGTGAGCCTTGCCATATGAATAAAACAGCATGATTTCATTTTTTATTATTTAGATATAAGCTTATACTTGTATTTTATAATGAAGGTTTCATTATTCCTTAATAACAAATTGAAATTTTTTTCACATCATGAAGCAATGCATAATTTTTATTCTCGCTGTGACATTTTTTTCCTGTCCTTATGGTCTTTCACAGACTGCTCCGGTAAAGGGATTGAGGAGCAATACACCTGCGGTAACAGCATTTACCAATGTTAATATTGTTACTGGTCCGGGTAAAAGAATTGACAATGGTATAATGGTTATTCGTGATGGTATTATCGAATCTATCGGGTCGGGGGTTCGTCCTCCTGCCGATGCATGGGTAATAGACATGAGCGGTAAAACTATTTATCCTGGTTTTATTGACATGTGGGCAGAGAGCGGACTTGAAGATCAGGCACAAGCAGGAAGGAGACAGATTCAATCTATGAATATCCCTCCTGAATATGCCGGCATTGCTGCACAAATGATGGCAGGGTCTGAAATTCCCGCTGGCGCACTGCATTATAATCAACAGGTTCAACCATGGTTCAATGTCTCATCAAACTACAGACAGAATGATGAAGAGGTTAAGGTTTTGAGATCACATGGTTTTGTGGTCGCAAATATTGTGCCTTCAACGGGTATTTTCAGAGGAGCTACAGCCCTGGTTTCTCTTGGTATGTCAGATATGAATAAAACTATCATCATGCCGGATGTATCCCAGGCTTTGAGTTTTGACCGGTCAGGCGGGTCCCGTACAGAATACCCTAATTCACTGATGGGCACCATTTCACTTATAAGACAAACCTGGTATGATACCAAGTGGTACAAAAATGCCCATTCGGCATTCAGGGAAAACCCTGCCGGATTGATCAGGCCGGAACTTAACCTGGCACTTGAAGCATTGCTGAATGCATCGGAAGCCCGGCAACCGGTATTGTTTGAAGTCAATAATGAAATCGCTTTATTACGTGCAGCCGATATTGCCACTGAGTTTGGTCTCAGAATGTGGATCAGGGGCAGTGGATCTGAATACCGCAGAATAGATGCCATCAGGGAAGCAGGGATACCACTTATCCTTCCGCTGGCATTCCCAAAAACTCCTGAAATCGGAAGTCCTGAAGATGCCATGGATATAGCGCTGGAAGAGCTCAGACACTGGGATTTTGCACCTGAAAACCCGGGATTGCTGAATTCTGCCGGTATTACAATAGCGCTTACCTCATCAGGGCTCGACAAGGAAGTTAGCTTTACTGAACAGGTTCGTATTGCTGTTATGCGGGGGTTAAATGAAGATGCAGCTTTGGCTGCGCTGACTTTAACACCTGCAACATTGCTTGGAATAGAAAAACATTATGGTACACTTGAGATTGGGAAAGTAGCAAGTTTTATAGTTTCCGACGGTCCGTTGTTCGGGTCTGAATCAAAAATAGAGCAGGTCTGGATAGACGGAAATCCTTTTGATATCAATAAACCTTCTGAAAATGATGTCAGGGGTAAATGGAAGATCAGTTCTGCTGAATTAGGTGAACTCGTTTTTGAAATTGAAGGTACTGGTTCAAGGCTGACCGGGTCTGTATCAGGTGAAGGAAAAAAAATTAAGGTTAACTCGGTAAAGTCTGACCAGCACAGACTGCATCTGGTGCTGCCCGTTGATTCACTGGGAAGTACAGGTATAGTAAGACTTTCAGCTCCTGTTTCGGCTAACGTGCTATATGGGATTGGAGAAATGGCAGACGGACA
The DNA here is from genome assembly GCA_964421595.1 of uncultured Bacteroidales bacterium. Classification (GTDB taxonomy): domain Bacteria; phylum Bacteroidota; class Bacteroidia; order Bacteroidales; family PUMT01; genus PXAP01. The sequence goes on from CAYQXY010000057.1 coordinate 19,015, forward strand.
ATTTATACACTGGAAGGGAGTCAGATTACCCGGTGAACAGGTTGAGAAATCAACATCAACTGAATTGGTGTCGCGAAAGTCAGAGGGCAAAACCTTGTATCCTTCTATGGAATATGGATTTGAGGTGAAACCTGACATGGCTTCACAGCTTATTGTAAGGAATGCTACAATATGGACCCAGGGCCCGCAGGGCAAGATGGAGAATGCCGATATGCTTATCAGCAATGGCAGGATAACAGAGGTAGGACATAATCTCAGAGTACCCCGGGGAGCTGTAATTATTGATGCCACAGGCAAAAATGTTACCCCGGGCATTGTTGACCCGCACCTGCATAGCAGCATAGGCGGAGGAGTAAATGAAACAGGTAACAATATGACACCTGAAACAAGGGTGCAGGATGTAATTGAACCTGACAATATCTGGGTGTACCGGCTTCTGGCAGGTGGAATGACAACCGCCAACCTGCTGCACGGATCAGCCAATCCCATAGGAGGCCAGGATGCTGTCGTAAAAATGCGCTGGGGAGCTTTACCTGGTGAATTTCTTTTGCAGGGAGCAAAACCCGGATTAAAACTGGCCCTTGGAGAAAATGTGGTAAGGAATCAGAATGAATATCCGAATACCCGGATGGGTGCCGAACAGATAATAAAAGACGCGTTCCAGTCGGCGAAAGACTATATGGCGCAATGGGAGAGATGGGAAAAAAATAAATCAGGTGTTCCCCCCAGGAGGGATCTTCAGATGGATGCACTTGCTGAAGTTTTAAGAGGTGAGAGAATTGTTCATGCACATGCATATCGCCAGGATGAAATGCAAATGCTTATAAGGCTGGCAGAAGAAACAGGATTCAAAATAGCGTCGTTTGAACATACGGTTGAAGGATACAAGATAGCCGATATTCTGAGGGATCATGGTGCAGCAGCAATAGTGTGGACCGACTGGAGCTCGTTTAAGGTTGAGGCAGCAGACGGAATATTATACAATGCACTTCTGTTGCATGAAAACGGTGTGCTCACATCGCTGCATTCCGATGATACCCAGTTGTCAACCCGTATGAACTGGGAAGCCGGAAAGCTGCTTGCAACAGGAATAGATGAGATTTCAGCAATGGATATGATTACAATAAATCCCGCAATGATCCTGGGAGCCGATAAACTTGTTGGCTCACTTGAGCCCGGCAAACATGCCGATTTTGTTATCTGGAGCGGACATCCGCTCTCCGGATTTACACATGCAGAGCAGACCTGGATAGAGGGCAGGAAGTACTTTGACAGGCTCGAAGATATGGAGAAAAGAGGACATGTCATAAATGAACGTGCTATCCTGATACAAAAGGCACTCAAGGCATCTGAGAAGCCGGTTCAGGGAACCGGACAGAATACGCCAGCAAGCATCTCAAATAATGAATAAAAGTGAAAAGCATTTTAAAATATAACTTCATGATTACCAGTAGAAAAGAAACAGTACTATTAATATGCATTTTAATTTATTCATGCATAGGTGAGCTGACAGCTCAAATCCCTGCTCCCCGGCAGAACGGACCTGTTGCTTTAACAGGAGGGACTATTATAACGGTATCAGGAGATACCTTGAACGGTGGCACCCTGATATTTGACAACGGCGTAATAAATTATATCGGTTATGAAGATGTTGCAGAAGGCACAGAAGTAGTTGATGTCAGCGGGAAGTTTGTTTACCCTGCGATGATACATGCCCGCAGTTCTGTAGGATTATCTGAAATTGGCCGGGTAACGGAAACTGTTGATCTTAGTGAACACGGAAGGATTAATCCAAATGTAAGGGCACAGGTGGCTTATCATGCAGAAAGTGAGCATATACCCCTTGTGAGGACACATGGCATAGCAGTAACTGTTGCCACACCAACAGGAGGCATTATTTCCGGATTATCTGCGGCAATGGTTACAGATGGATGGAACTGGGAAGAGATGACTCTAAAAGCACCAATTGCAATGGTTATAAACTGGCCCGACATGTCTAATGCCAGGACAAGAGACAGAGCCTTGCAGGAATTATCTGAATCTTTCCACTCAGCTAAACGATACGCACAGGCAAAAAAATTTGCCGGCCAGAAGGACATTCCGCACCAAAACACTGATGTCAGATGGGAAGCAATGATACAGGTAATTGAGGGTGATATACCTGTTCATATTTATGCGAATGACCTGAGGCAAATTCAGGCTGCCATAAACTGGGCAGATAAGGAGAAAATAAAGATGGTGCTGGTAGGAGGAAGGGACGCAGGTTATTTAGCACCTCAACTGAAGGAAAAAAATATACCGGTAATTATTACTCCGGTAATTAACGGTCCATCAAGACAATGGGAACCATATGACCAGAGTTACAGTCTGCCGGACAAGCTTTATACCGCCGGGGTCGAATTCTGCATTGCAGGAGACTTTTCGGCAGCCAATGCAATTAGACTTTCCCATCATCCTTCATCGGCCGTTGCATTCGGACTTCCTCCCGGTGAAGCGCTCAGGTCAATCACCCTCTACCCGGCAAGGATCCTCGGACTGGATGGACAAATGGGTTCGCTCGATGTTGGGAAGGATGCCTCAATTATTGTAGCGGACGGAAATCTGCTGGAATTGTCAACAAGAATAGAACAGGTTTATATCCAGGGAAGGCTTGTGCATATGTATGACAAACACCTTCGCCTTTACGAAAGGTACCAGGAAAGATACAGGCAAATATCGGAATAGCGAATATCATGAAATTTGCCTTTCTGTGCTTATTTAGAATAAATTAATATTGTTAAGCCTGAAAAAATGCAGTCAGAAATCCTAATATTGTAAAGGAGGAGAAACCTCCTCATAAATGGATAAAATACAATACAGGATGCAGGAGGAAAGCAGCATAAGCAAAAGGAGGTTGCCACACTGGATAAAAACCCAAATGCCTCATGGCGAGAAATATTCCCGTGTTAAAAATCTGATAAAGGAGAATGATCTCCACACGATATGTTCAAGTGGGAATTGTCCCAATAAGGGGGAGTGCTGGAGTTCAGGCACAGCCAGTTTTATGATACTTGGTGAAAAATGCACCCGGAACTGCCGTTTCTGTGCTGTAAAAACCATAATGCCCGACAAGCCTGACTGGAATGAACCCCTTAAACTTGCAAGGTCTATTAATTTACTTAAACTGAAACATTGTGTTATAACATCAGTAGCCAGGGACGACCTGGCCGACGGTGGCGCATCATTCTGGGTTGAAACAATCAGGAGGGTAAAGGAATTAAACCCTGGAACTACCATGGAAGTTTTGATTCCTGATTTTCAGGGAAATAAGAAACATATACAGATGATCATAGACGAGAAGCCTGAAGTAATTTCTCATAACCTCGAGACAGTCCGCCGGCTTACTCCCAGGATCAGAAGCATGGCCACCTACAAGAGAAGCCTCGAGGTATTAAGTTATATTTCTGCTTCCGGAGTAATTACCAAATCTGGAATTATGCTTGGACTTGGCGAAATGGAGCATGAAGTTTTAAAGGCCATGGATGATCTGAGGCAATCAGGTGTAAAAGTATTGACAATAGGACAATACCTCCAGCCCAGTACTTATCATATTGGGGTAACTGAATATATAACACCTGAAATTTTTGAAAAATACCGGCTGGCTGCCCTGGAAAGATCATTTTCTATGGTTGAAAGTGGCGCCCTTGTCAGGTCCTCATATCATGCCGAAAGACATGTGAATGCTTAGAATGTCGCAACTATTTCCATGCCCGATTTTTGATCTTCAGAAAGCCATTCCGGATGCATCTGGATAAACCTGATTATTTTCCGATAATTATCTGAACCAAACCCTTTTTTTTTGGTTACTTTCCCAGAAATACATAAACCAAATTTGAATAATTATGGCTGATATACGTAAAAATATTCTGTTAACCGGTTCTACATCCGGTATCGGTAAAGTAGCCGCAGTTGAACTTGCGAGGCAGAATACTGATTTAATTCTGCCTGTCAGAAACCTTGACAAAGGTGAACTGCTGAAAAGGCAGATAACAGAAACAACCGGGAATACCGGTATTCATATTATGGAATGTGACCTTGCATCTTTTGATTCCATACGCAAATTTGCCGATGAGTTTAAAAAGAAATTCAGCCGCCTTGATATTCTTATAAATAATGCGGGAGTCCTTGAAAAAACCAGGTCCGAAACCATAGATGGAATTGAAACCACTTTTGGGGTGAATCACCTTGCTCCATTTCTAATGACCAGTTTATTGACTGATGAATTAAAGGCAGCTGCTCCCTCACGTATAATAAACGTTGCATCTGAAATGCACAGGTACACCAAAATGAATTTTGATGACCCGGAGGGAAAGAAAAAATATTCCGGCTGGCTCGCCTATGGACAGTCAAAGCTTGCAAATATATTGTTCACCACGTACCTTGCCGGATTGTACCATGAAAATGAAATTGCTTCCTTTGCCTTACATCCTGGTGCGATAGGAACAGGTTTATACCGGAAACAAAATCCACTATTAAAAAAGCTTACCAGCCTGCTGATGAAAAGTCCCCGAAAAGGCATCGAGTCTATTGTCTATCTTGCATTGTCACCTGATCTGAAAGGGCATAGTGGTAATTATTTTATCCGGAAAAAGACCAGCAGGCCATCCCATTATGCAACCAATGAAAAGGATGCTGAGAGACTCTGGAAACTCAGCAGGGAATATACAGGAATCTGAGAGATTTTATAACTAATTCAGATTTACATTAATACCTGTAAAGAAAGTTGCTCCGGGCATAGGATAGCCATAATTTATGGTATAGTCCTGGTTAAGGAGATTTTTTCCCGATGCGAATATTTCCAGGTTGCCTGAAAATCTGTATGAGAACATAAGGTTTATCAAAGTATAATTTTCCAGCAGCGGTTCCGGTTCCCCTGTAAAATTATACAGTCCGGAAATTTGTTGCATGGCAAGGTTCATCCTGATTTTATTGAGATTATAGGTCCCTTCGAGGTAGAACTGATGTTTGGGAGATGCCAGCCTGGGACGGTCAAGATCCAGAAAACTGTAGTTGGAGCCAAAATTCAGATTGCTGGTTGCGACCCAGCTCACTTCCACTTCAAAACCCTTGTTAGAAAATGATCCGACGTTCTGCCTCATCATTGGTGGCGGCGGACTGTCATTCGGCCTTACCTCAATCACATTGTCACCTTCAATTAAGTAAAGGGTAAGCTCGGCACGTATTCTGCGTTCCGGACAGTAACGGCTGATGCCCAGTTCATAGTTCATCATTCTCTCCGGACTCAGTCCGGGATTCGGCGCGAACAGGTACAGTTCCATTATTGTAGGTGATCTGAAGCCCTTTGATAAAGAGCCTTTAACAGTGATATTGTCTGTAGCATGATATGCAAATCCGGTTTGAGGAACTGTTTCCAGTCCGAATAGGCTGTTATTCTCAAGCCTGATGCCTGCACTCAATACAAGACGTTCGAATAGTGTTTGCTGCATATAGGTATAACCAGCCACATCTGTAACGTCATTCCACAGGTCAGCTGCCATTCCACTATTGGCTTTTCCTCCAGTATTTTTATAATCCACACCAACAGTCACCCTGTTTCCGCTAAAAAGCTGCAATCCCTGGTACAGGCTGACACCGGCATGAGAATCGCTGGATAACCAGCCATTGGTAAATTCGTGATCTCCATAGTTATAAAATGCGATCAGCCCGCCTTCGGTTCTGTCAAATTGATTGTGCAGGGAGAGCGAGGCCTTGCCCCTTAGAATATCAATTCCAAACAGGGAGGGATTAAAAATTGTACCAGGATCCTCCGAGTTAATGTCGGCTAAGTTAAAATCGGCCGATAATCTGAAATTGTCGCTCAACTCAAATCCTGCCTTGATATATCCGTTAGTTATGTTAAAATCGGATGACTCACGATGGCCCTCTGTGCTTTCACGGTTAACTGAGGCGAATACAGAAAACCTGCCTTCACGGAAACCACCGCTGGCCATATATTTTTGCGTATTGTAAGAACCATATGAAACTCTACCGTTGAGAGAAAACCCATCAGTTGCCTGCTGTCTTGTGATGATGTTTATGGCGCCGGCCATTGCATTTGATCCATATAGAATTGAAGCAGGGCCTCTTATCACTTCAACCTTTTCTACATCTGATGAAACATATGCATCGGGAAAAGGATGTGCAAATATACCCTGGTATTGGGGTGAACCATCTATAAGGACAAGTACCTGGGTGTTCGGGGCAGTTCCTCCAACACCACGCATACTGATTTGTCCGGCCGATCCTGAACCGATACCGAATCCTGTCACCCCCCGTTCAGTAACAAACATTCCCGGAACACGGTAGCTGAGGACCGGTAAAACTGCAGTTTCGTTGGTCAGTTCAATCTGCTCTCTTGAGACAACAGATACCGTAACAGGAATGTTCTTTCTTGCAACTTCAATACGCGTTCCGGATACCACAACTTCCTCTATTTCAAGTGTATCAAGTTCAGGAATCAGGACCCTGTCTTGTGAGTGAAGTGAAAAAACAGGCAGGATTAGTAAAATTAAAGACAAAATAGTTGCATTAAGTCTCTGCAATTTCTTACTGAAGGGACTGTTTTGGTATGGTTGCAAGATCATTTCCTGTAATTTATTATGGATATACATTAGTGTTGATATGCAAATATAGATATATTATTTTTTTTAATTTTGTCGCTGTTATATTTAA
>CAYQXY010000058.1:0-25630 GCA_964421595.1 uncultured Bacteroidales bacterium
TCACCCATGCTTTATTCATTTCTTTTTGTGTGCCCCGGCTCATGGGAGATTCATCTTTATAAAGCAGGTTAATTAAATTAATAATCAGTTAACTATGTTTAGTATACTTTTTATATTCAGTATTTCAATTCCAATTGATGACCCATACCAGTTACATTCTTTTGAGCAGGCAAATCATTCAGTATTTTGCTTTCTGACAGAATCCCCTCGGATTCATTTCTTTTTGTGTGCCCTTGATGAGAGATTCATATGAAAGTACTATAGTTAAAAATTGTTCCCAATTAACTCGTTTTGCCTGTCTGCTAAAAATACTGCCGGATTAATTTTCCGGTTATATCAGGAATTTTATGAATTGAGAACTCGAAAACATCTTAAACCCGTCTTTTGCAAATCCTAATATTTTAAGTTCCTGCCTTTCCATTCAAAATTACTGGTCAATGCAGAAACTGCAGTAAAACTAATATAAAAAAAATAAAGAAACTGAATAACCGGAAAATAGTAAAGCAGATTTCTCTTCTGGAAAAATCCTGTTAATGAGTATAGAAAAGGAAAGTCAATCAGTGACTTCCCGACAAAAATAAAAAGTGAAATATTTAAAAAAGAAGTATTCATAAAGCCGGCAAACAGGCAAACTACCGCATAAATATTTATCAAAAATACAAGGAATGCAGTAAAAACAGACGCACTTGTATTATAATAGCGGCTTTTTGAAGCCCACCTTCTTCTTTGATTAATAAAACCGGCCAGACCGGAGCTTGGCCTGGTGGATACAATGGAATCAGGATTTTTAAGGTAAACTATGTTCTTCCCGGATTTATGCATTGAGAGAAGAAGAAAAACATCATCGCCGGAGGAGGTATGGTTATAAATAGTTTTTCTTGCTTCAAGGTATGCTGATTTTCTGAAACCCATGTTGGCCGCACTGCACATTACAGGATTTCCGGTTTTTATGGCTCCGGCGGCAGACCCTGTCAGGCTGAGCATTTCAAGTTGCTGAAACTTGTAAAAAAATCCATTGTCACCATGCAAAATTACCGGGCCGGTTACCAGATCAGCATTAGTGTTTTCAATACAAGCAACCAACGTTTTGATCCACATGGCTCCAATGCGGCAATCAGCGTCGGTTGTCAGAATGACAGGATGATTTGATTCATTCACTCCCCTTAACAGAGCCTGCTTCTTCCCCTGGACATCATCTTCAAGTCTGATATATCTTACCTGTGTGTCCTGATTTGTGTAAGCTGAAATTGCATCAAACGTCTGATCTGTTGAATGATCATCGACTATAATAATCTCAAAGGAATCTTTGGGATACTCCTGCCTAACAAGATCATTCAGGAGATTTCCAATATTATCCTGTTCATTTCTTACAGGTATGATAACAGAAACAAATATTTTTTTATCTCCGGTTGCTAAATATTCCGGAATGACTATCCAGCCAAAATAGAACAAACCGATCCATAAGATATAAGCAGCGACAAGAATAAACGCGATGATCCAGAATATAATCACTCAAATATTAAATTAGAAAACGAATTTTTTATACATGCTCCCAGGCATGGCTGGTCGATTGGAATTGAAAATACTCAATCAGAATTACTTTATAATAATAATTAATTGAATATTAGTATTGTTGGTTTGATTTACAGACATAAAACTTCAATACTGTCCTTGTGTTTAAAACAGTAAAAAGTTAGAGTTATCATGTGAAATTAATCCACTCGTACAACTGATAATGATCACCGTCCATTCCACAGTGCCTGTATATACCGGCGGCTTTATGATTTGATTTATCTACATACAACCGTATGCCGGATATGCCGGGATCATCTTGAACCAATTGTTTAATATGCTGATATAACATTTTGTATATCCCCTTGTTACGAAACTCCGGCAAAATAAAAACTGATTGAATCCAGATTATCTGGCTATTCCTCCAGTCACTCCATTCATATGTAGTAAGCAGTGAGCCGGCAACCTTGCCTTCGTATTCTGCAACATAGTAACATCCTTTTGAGGGGTCGTCAAAAACGGCCATTACGCCTTTCCGGACAGTTGCCGGATCCAGACTAAGATTTTCTGTCTCCATTGCCATTTCTTGCTGGAAATTAGCGATTATTATATATTCACCGGCATGTGCCTTCCTTATTTCAATCATCGGTATATGCATGAAAAATTTTTACTCCCCGCAAATTAAGGAAATTATCCGGATTAATCTGTTTCAAACTTCTTTGAAATTGTGGTCTGAATCAACGGTTTCCCTGGATATCAAGATTGGTAAGACCTGCTTTTACTGCTGTTTCTATGGCTTTTCTGTATTCTCTTACCAGAAGGCTCCTCGATATTTCAGGAAATTCACCGGCCTTGAATGCCGGCCTGTACTGCGACATCAAATTAACATATGTATTCTTAGGAAGGTTTGAGGCTCCGGACCAGGACTACTCCAGTACTTATTAATGTGCCGCACTGCAGATGGAAAAAAATTTATCTTTACCAGTCAGATTTGATGAAAAACTTTACCAGTTCGGGAATTGCCTTACTTATGACTTATCATTTTGATTAATGCACTATTTTTTAAAACGATCATAAAATCAATTAAATTGCCGCGAACGACTTAAATACGCTTCAAAAGGTTAACGCATTCGGCTTTCTGCAATTTCTCCGGCAGGAAATGCATATGCCACATACAGGACAGAGAGTTAAGGCATCCGGAAAAGTAAGTCTCTGTCTTCCCTGATCAGGGTGGAGGAAAACCAGGAAATGCTTTTTGTCCAGTTAACAGTCAAAGCCTTAAAAAATCTCAATGCTGCTGACCTATATGGCAATAAGCAAAACCATAGATCTCCATTTTGCGGAATAACATTACAGAAATGATCAGGGAGCACCCAAACAAAATCATTTTTATATCTTTAAGGCATGCTCTGATTCTGCAATTAAGCAAACCATCAATAGTTACTATAAAATATTTTGTGTTCCGGTAATACTTAAATGAAGAAAAGTTCCCAAAATAAAATACCACAACAACAAATAATTTAGTTGACATGAATGAACCGGTGATTAAAAAAGGCTGGCTGAGGGTAATCTTTTATCTATTCTCAATGATTGCAGTAATGGTACTTCTCGGTATACCTGCCATACTGGCTATCAAAGGATTAACAGGTGTTGAGAATATCAATCTTCAACTGTATGATACAGATTCAGTTTTTATAATGAGTTTGTATAACACATTTATTGCTGCAGGGATAACCGGGTTAACAATATTATTCATCAAGGTAATAGATGGTAAAAAAATAAAACACCTGGGATTCCGGAAATACCGGCTCAGAGAAGACTTTTTACTGGGGATGGTTATCGGGCTTGTTATTATCGGTAGCGGTTTTGGAATCCTTGCGGCATCAGGATATATTACTATTACCGGTATAAGTTTCAATTTTGCTTATCTTTTGGGAAGCTTTATATTGTGTATATTAATTTCCTGGCTTGAAGAAATTTCCTTCAGATCATATATTCTTAATAATCTTCTTTCGTCATTCAGCCGTTATAATGCTTTGGTAATATCTGCGTTGCTGTTTGCTCTCTTCCACGGACTTAACCCCGGAATAACAATCCTGGCATTTACAAACCTTGTTCTGGCCGGGATTATTCTGGGAATAGTGTATATCTATACCAGAACAATCTGGTTTGCCCTGAGCCTGCACTTCAGCTGGAATTTTTTCCAGGGTCCGGTTTTTGGTTTTCCGGTAAGTGGTCTTCAAATGAACGGAATTATAGACCAGAGAAATGTTGGTGCGGATATTATTTCCGGAGGGGATTTTGGCTTTGAGGGGTCTTTATTATGCACCGGTCTTATAGTTGCATGTATAATCGTACTCGACCGGTATTACAATAAGACCATAAATAATACGTTCGCTTTAAATATGTATTAGTAATTTTGGATTCGGATCAATCTTTATTATATTCCCGACCTTTCTGAATTATCTCAATCAGTTCCAGACCAATTAATTTTATTGCCATGCAGAAATTCGTCAAAAAATTACAGAAAAAAAGTGTTCTACTGATTACGCTATCCGCATTTGTTCTTTTATCGGCAGGCTTCATGAGTGTCCCGGCGAATAAAGACTTCCTGCTTACAAAGAATATGGATATCTTTTTCTCAATGATCAGGGAAATCAGTATTTTCTATGTCGATGAAAAAGATCCTGATAAGCTTATTGAAAAAGGGATAATGGGCGTGCTCGAAGGACTTGATCCGTATACTACCTATATACCCGAATCGGAAATGGAAAACTATGCAACTATGACAACGGGACGTTATGGAGGCGTAGGAGCATTAATTCGACAGGTAGGCGAATATGTCATGATAATTGAGCCATATGAGGGTTTTCCCGCCCAAAAGGCAGGTCTCCTGGCTGGCGATATTATAACCGGAATTGATGGGAAATCAACGAGGCACCTTCCTGTTAATGAGGTCAGCGAATTATTAAAAGGTGCACCCAGGAGCAAGATAGATATAACCATACTGCGTTCTGACACCTCTGAGCCAATTACAAGATCAATTATAAGGGAGGAAGTAAAAATAAACAATGTTGCATGGCATGGAATGGTTGATGATGACATAGGATACATACAATTCAACGGTTTTACTGAAAATGCCCATCAGGAAGTAAAGAATGCAATGAATGATCTTAAGAATAATCATGGGGCAAAATCATTAATACTTGATGTGAGAGGTAATCCGGGAGGCCTGCTCATTGAGGCAGTTAATGTTACAAATCTGTTTGTAGAAAAAGGACAGGAAATCGTTAGCACCAGGGGTAAAGTTAAACAATGGGATCATGTTTACAGGGCAAGGAATAATCCACTTGACGCTGATATACCGCTGATTGTACTGGTTGGAAGAGGCTCTGCATCTGCTGCAGAAATAGTTGCCGGAGCAATTCAGGACCTGGACAGGGGACTTGTTATTGGTCAGCGAACCTTTGGAAAAGGTTTGATTCAGACTACCAGGCAGCTGAGTTATAACTCGCAATTAAAGATTACAACTGCCAAGTATTATACTCCCAGTGGAAGAAGCATCCAGGCTGTAGATTTTTCAGATGCAGGGATTGTTGCCGTGCCGGATTCACTTATTAATGAATTCGAAACTATTAACGGCCGGAAGGTTTATGATGGTGGCGGTATTATGCCCGATATAGAGATTATGGAAGAACGACCTGCACCTATTTTGGTTAACCTTTATACCCGCAACCATCTTTTTAATTATGCTACCAGGTTTTTTCAGGCAAATACAAATATTCCCCCTGTCGGGGAATTTCAGATTAGTGATGAAGAGTACCGGAAATTTGTTGAGTATCTTGAAACAGAAGATTTTGACTACCAGACTCAGACTGAGGAAAGATTCAGTCAGCTTATTGCCGCAGCGAAACAGGAAAAGTATTATGATCCTTTGACAGAAGTATTTGACGATCTTGAAAAAAAGCTGGCCCATGATAAGGAAAGAGACCTTGAAACATTTAAGCCGGAAATTAAATCACTTTTGAAAGAAGAAATCATAAGCAGGTATTATTATCAGAAAGGACGGGTAGTAGCATCTCTGGAAGGGGACAAATACCTGCTGAAGGCAGTGGAAATTTTGAATAACAATAATTTATATAATTCAATTCTTGAAGGGAAACTGATATATCCCAATGATCAGGTAGCTGAGGATAGATATTTGCCGAGCATCCTCTCAGGACAAAGAATCCAGGCCTATTTTGTACCCTGCTGATTAATCGGATACTGTATGTTGCCTGCAAGTAATTATGTACACTGTTGTGCCCCTTTACTTTATCTTGATTTTCTGAATTTTTTCCTGTAATCTTTCTCCATTTTCTCGGTGGCATATTGAATTATTATTCTTCCACATATATCTTTCCACTGTAGCAGAAAATCTTCAATAATTTCTGGATATTTTTTCCATAAACCACGCAGTAACGTTCCTGTTCCCTTTTGAACATATTGAGATTTATCAGCCATTAACGGTTGAATCAATGCTATTGCCTCTTCAGGTTTTAATCCCTTATTAATCAATTCAATCAATGTAACAGGAACAGCTCTTCTTTGCCATTCAGATTCAGAAGTATTCCATGACTTTAAATCATCAAAATCAATTACCTTGTCTATTAGAAAACTGGATAAAACTAACATACACAAAACATCTGTCGTAGCCCAATTATCAATTCCATAGTCAAACCAATTCCCGATCCTGTTAAAGGTTTCTTTGGTATAATGCTCTCTTTTAGAATTAATAAATGCTATAGCAAAAGATTTTTCTTCAAATTTTCCATGTTTAAATAGCGCATCACCAAGTTTAAGGTATTTTTCAAGGGACATTTCATTATCCCATTGCTCTATCCATTTATCTCTCTGGCTTTCAAAAAGCTTCTGCTCAATACCATAACCATCGAATCCTTCTTTGAAATATTTAGAATATTTCTTTATATTTTCTGTATTAGAATTTGACTTACAAAAGTCTTCTATTTCCTTTAATTTACCTTCCAGCATGATGTAATTTTTTTAAGTAAATCCTGAAATTATTAACTAACAGTTTCTTAAACAATTAACCATTTTGCCCCTAAAGCCATCACCACGGGGTGAGGGCAATCTTAACACCCCAGTGCTTGTAGCGTCCTTCAGAAAAGCCGGCAAAAACGCCGACACTACCCGCAATGAAAATACGGCTGATGCTATAGCCTGTTTCAATATAATGTGGATTTTCCAGAGTGTGCAGATAGTTGAAATGCAGATTTTCATTCCACATACGGTTGCTGAAAAACGGCAGATTCTTTAACAGCAGCCAGGGAGAAGAGTAAGTAGCCCCGGCACGTAAAAACCAATTGTTTGTAGATCCCTGGTAATCATCCAGCAAAAACAGGCCGGTAATCATATCACTGAATAGCAGCGGAGATGCCGAACCCTGAAAATGCTTGAATTGAGAAAAATGAATTTGTTTGTTGCGAAGAAATGAACCGGCACTGACAGCCCACGAAAATGTAGGCATGAAAGAGAATCCGGCCTTCTTGTTAACACCTGTTTCAAGCAACAGATAATCGGCATCACTTCCAAAGGCTTTAAGACCATGCTCCAGGCGTAGGGTAAAAGTAGGATAAGCAGAATTCAACATATGCTTTCGACCCCTCTCAATACGGTAATAATGGCGGGGGGTAAATTCAAAGTCTGCCGACCAGACCAGGGCCTTCCGGGCTGTAAAGTGCCGGTCTCTCACTTCACCGTTCACCACCTCATTGGAATGGTACCTCTTATCACTGTTAAAGAAAGAGTAGTCGGTACCATTGGCGATTGGTGCAAAATTGTGCCATGAAATATCGGTCGTCAGTCTCAGCCCATTCATGACGTCCACCTCATTGTACAACTTTACGAAATCATTCTTATACAAGCGCCAGAAATTCTCTTTAAACAAAAGGGAAGCCCCCATATTAAGCAAGGGGTGCAAGCCCATATATCCTTTATATTCAAATGTGCCCATTCCGGCAGATGCCTTGAGCAATCCACGTTTTAAGGGCCAGTAGTTCTGTTGCAACAACACCTCTCCGTAAAATTTTTTGCGGGCAAAAGCATATCCCGCCGATGCTTCCATGCTTAAAGAGTGAAGCGAATCCTGCCTCCATTCAAATCCTGCATTTTGTCCGTACCTCCAGCCATCTACCGCATTAAATCCGAGAGTTGACAAATCGATCAATCCGCCATATCTGACCCTGAAACTGGACTCGTTCGGGAATGTGGTGCCGTGGAACACTTTCCTTCGTATTTGTGAAAACTGAGATACATGCTTTGCCGAGTCGCTGGCGACTGAATCATTGGCAATGGCCAGCAGACTGTCTCTGACAGCAAAAGACCGCTTTTCATCCTGAGTCAGCGGTATAGGCCGCACTGCCCGCCAAAACAAAGAATCGCGTGGGATGCTGTCCCTCTTCACCTTAAACTGATAACTATTTTTGATTTCCAGCACCTCCTCCCTCCGGCCGGCCTGAGATTGGCTCTCCTTTTCAATCAGTGAAGCCAGGCGCATCATGTCACGGTTATTCATCTCTTCCTTTTCCATCAGTTGTTCAATCTGGCGCTGGTTTTTTGTCTGTGGCGGCTTCTGCAGCTCCTCTGTTTCGGGAAGGACGTCCTCATTGGAGAGATGACCGGCAATCATAGACGGAGGTGTCAGGTCAGTATTTAAAACCACATCCAGGTACTTGACCGAACTCACATAATCAGCCTTACCTCTTATTCCCATCATGCCCGCATCAATATTGAAATGATGACTCACCGGCAGCCATATTCCATCCTTAACAGGTGCATAAACCTGTCGCATTGCAATGGTTCCATAAAACGGATCAAGCTTAAAATCAACTGAATGAATGTTCCATAAATCCTCTACCAGATATAAATCGCCCTCCAGTAACTGTTGACTTTTACGGCGGGGAATAACTCTTATCCTGTTAATCACCCTGTTGCCATCCATTATGTAGCCATCATACCTGAAATTGTAATGCCGCATGGCCTGAGGCGATAAGGGAGAGATGTACATCTCATTATTGCCGGCATAAAAACTTGAATTGATATAGCCAATGGGAGAGTTTTCGTCCAGACCCGCAAAAGAACTTCGTGAATTAACCACAGTATGATTAAAGGTATCGGGAGCAATAAACTCAAGGTGATTGAGCGATTCTACTGTAAATGTCTCGCCAACTTTAGCCTCCTCTCCGCCGACATTCACCGACAAGCCCTTTCCGAGAATTCTGGGAACCTTCTCAAGGACAAAAGATCCGCGCAAATAAACTTCTGCTTCATAGCTACTGGCCTGTCGCAAATAATAAGGGGCCAAAGCAATAGCCTTTCGCATCATAGCGAGTGCAGGATCTTCACCACCTGAATAGACCCTGACTTCACCAATCTGGAATAAGACTTCCTGCAACTCCACGTTTAACTCTTCGTCGTGATTATCAATAACAGTCACCTTAAATTCCTGCCTGGCAAAACCTAAAGCCTGAAACTGGAAATGGTAGGTTCCGGCAGGTAAGGGCACTTGATAATAGCCGTCACCATTGGTAGAAGTTCCTGTTCTGCTTTCCGAAATATAGACAGAAGCCCCGGGAACAGGATTACCCTGAGTATCGCGCACCAGACCAAAGACACCGGAGGCCCGCAGCTGAATAGAAACTAATAAAAAGAAGACAGTAAAAATTACAATACGGGTCAATAATGTATGATTCATAAGGTTAATTGATGTGGAGTAATGGCATGGAAAAAAATAGTGTCACTTGACCAGAAAATGCGGTATTAAGCCTGAAATTTTCTCAAAAAAGGTGCCAAACTCATATTCTGACAATCATCACATTTAAGAACCAGCTCATTTAACTAAAATGCAATCCATTAACCTATTTATCAGGCACTTAAAGCTAAAGAGACAACCAACCTCAATTTGAACTATTGAGTGCTCCCAAATAGTTGTTTTAGCTCTGCTGTTTCATTTTTAGGCTTGTTGGTAATGCATATATATATTGGCTGCAGGAGTTGCGAAATCACGGACACACAAAAGTCAGCTTTAGCTGAATATGTCTGAACGTGTATGTACCAGGTGAAAACTGACCCGGATTTTAGTTGAAAAGTACAACTTATCATACAGAATGCATCTGATAGCTTGTCAGATATTAAAAAGACTGCTGTCAAAGTGTGTGTATGAAACAAATGTTCGTTACTGTCAGGATACGTTTTGAATTACATAAGAACAAGCTGAATTGTCTGTCACCCTAGGGGTTAGATTTTTTGACCTATAAAACCACATGAGTGGTCCAATTCAACAAAATTATCAGGGGCAGCATCTGTTCAGACACTCAACAATCTGCGTAAGGTTTTGATGTTTAAGGTAATAGTAGGTATTTTTCCCTTCCCGTTTGGAAGAAAGAACTCCTTTATCTTTAAGAATACCCAGGTGGTGAGAGGTAGTTGACTGTTCAATATCAAGAAGCTCATGTATCTGTGTAACTGTAAGTTTTTTTCCACCCTCCAGAAATCCTATTATAGCAATTCTTTTTGGATGAGCAATTGCCTTTAACATATTGGCGGCGTTATCCAATTGTTCCACGTTTAACTCGCTTAAATTCATTTTCAAATTTTTTATCAGATATTCTCAATCAAACAGCATGTATTTTCTGAGCTGGTTTGTCAGAAAGGTAAGATATTTAAAATCTACTACAGATGCAAATATATAAATACTTGATTCAATAAAAACATGACAATTATCAGATGGCATCATTATAGATTTTTCAAGTAATTCGAAAGATTACATAATAAAAGAAGTCGGGTATTTCTCTGTATAAATTATTACTTTTACAACAAATAGTATTTTAATGGGCAACCTGAACGATATAAAAGCACCTGTCAGGAAAGAGATGGAAGAATTTGAATCCTATTTCAAATCGTCCATGAAAACCAAAGTGCCTCTACTTGACCATATTACAAATTATATACTCAGGAGAAAGGGCAAACAACTTCGCCCGATCCTTGTATTCCTTTCAGCCAAAATCCTGGGAGAGCCCAATCAGTCAACCTTCAGAGCAGCTGCCTTAATCGAACTCCTTCATACAGCAACGCTAATACATGATGATGTAGTCGACGATTCCTTTGAGCGGAGAGGATTCTTTTCAATATATGCTATATGGAAGACCAAAATAGCAGTTCTGGTAGGTGATTATCTTTTATCAAAAGGATTACTTCTTGCAGTATCAAATAAGGAGTATGACATGCTGCAAATTGTTTCAGAAGCGGTCAGGGAGATAAGCGAAGGTGAATTATACCAGATCCAGAAAGTACGTCGCTTAAATATGACAGAGAAGGAGTATTTTGATATAATCAGGAAGAAAACGGCCACGCTTATGATGGCTTGTGCTGCTTCAGGTGCCAGCTCAGTAACAGATAAGGAAAGTGATATTAATCAGCTAAAAAAATATGCCGAACATGCTGGGATTGCTTTTCAGATAAAAGATGATATTTTCGATTATCAGAAAAAAGGGATCATAGGAAAACCAACGGCAAATGACATAAAAGAGAAAAAAATCACCCTCCCGCTTATTTACGCCCTGGAACATTCCACCAGCCGGGAAAAGCGTACAATACTCGGATTGATAAGAAGAAATAATAATAACTCACAGAAAATTCAAAAGGTGATTGATTTTGTTGTTAGCAAAAAAGGTGTTGAGTATGCTATCATACAAATGGAGGATCACAAACAAAAAGCTATCCGGAGTTTGTCTGGGCTACCCGACAATGACGCAAAAAAATCGCTGATTGAGCTGGCCGGTTATATTACAGACAGAAAAAAGTAATAATTGTTTCACTTCCGCTATTCTTCAATACTTTACGCACCCATCATATTCACTGTCTGTCATTTAATACATTTTAAAAATCCACCGCTTTTAGTGGTGGTAATGTTCTAATGGTTTTTCCTTCAAAAACACTGAAATTCAGTGACTTCTAATATTTGCTGCGCACCGCGAATTTATCTGGCGCACAGGCCTTTCGGGCATAGCCCAGCCAGGACATGACCACGTTCTAAGAACGTGGATTTTTTAATGAAATTAACCTGGAAATTCAGTCAGTTGAACTATTGAAATAATCATTGACAGCTTTAGCTTTTGATTTCCCAATTAATGCCGTAAGCTCTTCTGTATCTGCCTTTTTAATAGAATCAATTGATTTAAATTGTTTGTATAGTTTCTCTATTGTTTTAGCGCCGAGCCCTGGCACTGATTCAAGAACTGATCTGGCAAAACCAGATGAACGTTTTTGCCTGTGAAACGCCAGGCTAAACCGGTGAGCCTCATTCCGCAGGTGCTGAATTAATCTTAAAGTTTCCGACTTTTTATCGAGATATAAAGGAACAGGGTCGCCAGGAAAAAAGATTTCCTCAAGTCTTTTCGCAATTGCGATTATTCTGATCTCGTTAGTAAGACCCAGCAATTCAATAGAATCAACTGCTGCTTTGAGTTGGGCCTTTCCGCCATCGACAATTATCAATTCAGGGAGTGAACTATTTTCATCAAGCAATCTCTTATAACGGCGAAATATAACTTCCTTCATAGATGCATAATCATCAGGGCCTGTAACTGTTCGAATATTATAATGCCGGTAATCCTTTTTACTGGGACTTGCCTTTTTGAATACAACACATGCAGAAACAGGATTTGTTCCCTGTATATTAGAGTTATCAAAACACTCAATGTGATATGGAATCTTATCGAGCCTGAGATCCAGTCTGGCTTTCTCGAGAATTCGATCTCCTCTTACATCAGGTTTAACTGATAATTGTCTTTGCTCCTTTTCTTTAAGATAATATTGTGCGTTTCGGGTAGAAAGATCAAGCAGTCTCTTTTTATCTCCTTTTTCCGGAACAGTAAATTTAATTCCCGGATTATCCATATCCGGCAGGAAGGGCACAACAATTTCCCTTGAACCATTAACATCCCTGGTCCTGATTTCCGTAATGACAAGTGCAAGTAAATCGGCTTTATTTTCGTATAACACCTTTTTTATTTCAATTGTCTGTGACTGTATAACCGCGCCATTAATGACCTTCACAAAATTAGCTACAGCATAATTCGGATTATCAATAAATGAAAAAACATCGAGATTTCTTATTGACGGATTAACAATTGTTGATTTACTCTGATACTTTTCAAGTGTTTCAAGCTTTTCTTTTAAAAACTGAGCTTCCTCATAGGCATATTTTCGCGACAATTGTCCCATTCTCTTACGAAGAAATGTTTTTACACCCTGGATATTGCCCTTGAGTATGCTTTTAATCTGCTGAATATTAGCATTATAGTCGTCGGCGGACTGCCTGTTTACGCATGGAGCCTTGCAATTACCTATGTGATATTCCAAACATACTTTAAATTTTCCTGAATCAATATTCTCCTTGTTAAGCACATAGTTGCAAGTTCTCAAAGGGTACAGCTGTTTTATAAGATCCAGAATCGTCCTGACCATATGAGTTGAAGTATATGGACCAAAGTATAAAGATCCGTCCCTTACCGGATTCCGGGTAGAAAAAACCCTGGGAAATGGTTCATTCCTGATGCATATATATGGAAAGGTTTTATCATCTTTAAGAAGAACATTATATCGAGGTTGATATTCCTTTATGAGGTTGTTTTCTAAAAGCAATGCGTCCGATTCAGTATCAACAACAATATGATCGATCCGTTCTATTTGTTTAACCAGGACTCTGAGTTTTTTATTTTCAAAATGCTTTTTAAGAAAATAAGAACTTACCCTTTTTCGTAAGTTTTTTGCCTTGCCGACATACAACACAGTATTATTTTTATCCCTGAATAAATAAACACCAGGCACACATGGAAGTGCTTTTACAGACTCATTCAAAATATTTTCGGGTAACACCTCCATATAAACCTATTTTACAAATAAGGACGTAAAAGAAAAATTTGCAACATCAAAAAGACCTTTGTCCCCTATCTTTAACTCAGGGATAACCAGAAGTGCCATAAATGATAAACTCATAAACGGGGCTCTTAATTTTGATCCGAGACTTTTGGCAAAATTTTCGATATCACTATACTCTCCTGCAACAACCCTGCCATCACGATTTGTCATTAGCCCGGCAATTTCAAGCTGTAATGACATATTCTGATCATCAGAAAATGCTGCAAGGCCACCTTTCATATCGATAACTTTATTAATCGCATTTTCAATATCTTCATCATTTGTACCAACTGCAATTACATTGTGGCTATCGTGTGCAACAGATCCGGCAAGGGCACCATGTTTAAGGCCAAATCCGGTAATAAAACCTACTGCCGGTTGATTCAACTCGTATTTATTAACTACTACGATCTTGCATATATCACGTCTGGTATCAGCAAGAGCGATTCCATTCTGTATCTTTGCCTTAAAAACTCTATTTCCTGTAAATAGCTCTCCGTCAAAAACCTCGATAACTCTGATATTATCTTCTTTTGCAGGGACAACAATTTCATCCTGAGTAATATGTTTAGTCCTGAATTCTTTATCAATGTTACTATGTACCTGATTAAAAATTGTCTTATCACCATTATAAACAAGCTCACCATTAATATAAGTTGACAGTACTTCAAATTGTTTCAGATCATTAACTACAATTAGATCGGCAGGATCGCCAATACGTAACAGTCCAACAGGCAAATTATAATGTAATACAGGATTAAGGCATGCAGCATTCAATAAATCGAAAATATTAATTCCTTTGGCAACACCTCTTGCTAATAATAAATTAATATGTCCCTTAACGAGATCATTTGGATGCAAATCATCTGTACATAGCATAACCATTTCAGGAAACGTGCCGATTAGTTCACTGAAAAGATCAAATCCCCTGGCAGCACTTCCTTCACGAATCTGAATACGCATGCCATGGGATATTTTCTCAACTGCTTCGTCAAGACTAACACATTCGTGATCGGTGGTGATTCCGGCCTTAATATACATCTCCAGATCTTTTCCTGTCAAACCCGGAGCATGACCATCTATGGGCTTGGAATATTTATGCGCAGATGCAATTTTCAGCCCTATTTCTTTATTTCCGTTAATAACACCGGGGAAATTCATCATTTCAGACAAAAAATAAACATCCTCCCTCTTAAGCAAGTCATCAACATCTTCCGGATTAATTTGCCCACCGGAACTTTCAAATTCTGTTGCAGGAACACACGAAGGGGCTCCAAAGAAAAATTTAAATGGTATTGTCTTCCCGTTTCTGATCATAAACTCGACCCCTTCAGCTCCAATAACATTAGCAATTTCATGCGGATCGGAAACAACCCCAATTGTACCATGTTGAACAGCTATATGAGCAAATCCGGACGGCGTGAGCATTGAACTTTCAATATGAACATGAGAATCAATAAGACCAGGCAAAATAAAACTTTCAAAAACCTCATTGGTTTTTTCAATATTCACAATTTTGCCTTCAATAATAGTAATCACTGCCGGATAGATAATGCGCTCATGAACATCAACTAAGTTTCCCTTAATTTTTGACTCCATGCTAATAATATGGTGTTAGTTAAAATTCCTTTAGCAACCTCATAAAACAATAAGTTATTTCCCCGTATGGCCCAAAAATTTTTGACAATTATTTTCGTGCATCACCGGGACAACTCGTGTCTAAATCATCTTCAGACTACAGAAATATTCTCGCAGACAAAAATGACAATAACATATTTCAATACATTTAAAAACTACATGTTCCACGTGGAACAATAATGATATATATTAATTCACAAATAAAATCCAAATCAATTGTTCTCAAATTCAAGCACTCATAAGGAGAAAGAAATATATGCAAACAAATCATGCAACAATCCACAAATACGAACGCGCTCTAAAAGATTTAGAAGGATAATTTGAATTAACACTTAAAACAAGAGTCTATTCTTAAAGAGACTAAAACTTACACCAAAAATTACTTTTGTATTTCAGAATCATCTGGCAGCAAAATCAAGATAATTGCAAAACTGTTTATCCGGAACTTTATCGGGATCTAAAACCACTCGAGCCGAAAAATATTTATGGCAACCTTCTCTATAAATAACCTATTTCTGTGTGACGAAAATAAATCAAAAACCAGGAATCAATCAAGATGCACTTTTTGATGTAAATCTATGTTTACTAAAAGTCCGCCAAACAACACCGAGCTCCTCAGAAGTTTTCAAGAGATTAACCTTGCCAGCTTATTAACCTAATCCGCACAAAAAGCCTCAATCAATAAATCAACAAGCACACTAAAAAATAAAATTCGCGTCACTGCAACATATCTCTAATCTGAATTGTTCCACGTGGAACCTATCGTCCAAGGTGTACAAGAAGCACACTAACATCAGAAGGTGACACTCCACTTATTCTTGAGGCCTGCCCAAGGGTTGATGGTTTAATTCTCTTTAATTTTTCACGGCCCTCAGTTGATATAGACTTAAGGTTGTCATAATTATATTCCGGATGAATTACTATATGTTCAAGGCGCTGCAATTTGCCCGCCATAAGCTTTTCCCTTTCCAAATAACCTTTATACTTAAAATTTATCTCAACTGCTTCACACACCTCCTTCATGTGCCCATCAATTGATCCAACAATATTCCTAAACTCGTCGACTGATTCAATAAGATTAAATATGTTAATTTGTGGGCGTAGGAGAATATCAGAGAGCTTAACTTTTTGTTTAATCTCTGCAGTATTTCGCTCAACTAAAAATCTATTGATTGAATCAGGGGAAACACTGAAGTTTAATAAAAAAGAAGTAATATTTTCTATTTTTGACTCCTTTTCCTCAAGGGTTTCCAGCCTGTCTTTACCGGCCAGGCCCAGCCCTGAAGATAGTCTTGTCAATCTTTCATCAGCATTGTCCTGTCTCAGCAACAACCTGAATTCTGCCCGAGAGGTAAACATGCGGTAAGGCTCATCAACTCCTTTAGTGATAAGATCGTCAATTAACACACCTATATAGGCATCTTCCCTCCGGAGAATGAAGTCAGATTTACCTGAAGTTTTAAGATGCGCATTAATACCGGCAATAATCCCTTGTCCGGCAGCCTCTTCGTATCCGGTGGTACCATTAATCTGACCAGCGAAAAACAAATTACCTATCCTGCGTGTTTCTAATGTATATTTGAGTTGTGTGGGAGAATAATAATCATATTCAATAGCATAACCTGGCCGGAAAACTTTTGCATTTTCAAGTCCGGGAACTTTCCTTAAGGCAGATAATTGAACCTCCTGGGGTAGCGATGATGAAAATCCATTTATATAATACTCGCAGGTCTCCCATCCTTCAGGCTCCAAAAATAACTGGTGCCTTGATCTCTCAGAAAAGGTAACAATTTTATCCTCTATGCTTGGGCAATATCTTGGACCCTGACCTTTAATGGTGCCACTAAAAAGCGGACTCTCATGAAAACCTGTTTCGAGTATTCTGTGTACTTCTTCATTTGTATAAGTGATATAACAAGGCTTCTGCTTTTCGACTGCATAGTTATGAGGTAAGAAAGAGAATTTACCTGGTACAACGTCCCCTTCCTGTGCTTCGATCTTAGAGAAATCAATCGATCTTCCATCAATTCTCGGAGGAGTACCGGTCTTCATCCTTCCAACTTCAAAACCATGCTCACGGAGCTGTTCACTTAGACCATAAGACGCTGGATCTGAGGCACGTCCACCGGATATTTTTACATTCCCAACATGCATTAAACCATTTATAAAGGTCCCATTAGTAAGAATAACAGATTTCCCATAAATTTTGTTACCAAGCCTGGTTTTAACACCAGTTACCTGCCTGTTTTCAATGATCAGCTCGAGTACTGTATCTTGCCAGAAATCAATATTAGGTATAGATTCAAGATACATACGCCAGTAAAAAGAAAAGAGCATTCTGTCACATTGAGCACGCGGACTCCACATTGCCGGTCCCTTACTTTTATTCAGCATTCTAAACTGAATTGTACTTCTGTCAGTAACTAAACCTGTATAACCTCCAAGTGCATCAATTTCCCTGACAATCTGGCCTTTTGCAATTCCTCCGACGGCAGGATTACAGCTCATTTGTGCAATCTTCGACATATCCATGGTCACAAGAACGACCTTGCTACCCATATTGGCGGCTGCAGCAGCAGCTTCACAGCCTGCATGGCCTGCCCCAACAACTATTACATCATATTGAGTAGAATCCATAAAAATCATTTAATAACCTGCAAAGATATATATAAAACAGGGAGTAGAAAAACAGAGAAATTTACCTTTTCAAAAGGTATGTAGTTTCTTTTGACCGCATGATACTAATATCAGGATCATTGGCATCACTATAACCAAGCAAATGCAGAATCCCATGCAATATAACCCTGTCAAGTTCGTCTATAAACTCAACATTATAATTCCTGGCATTTTCTTTAACCCTGTCTATGCTGATTAAGATATCGCCGCTAATAATACTTTCTTTGGAATAATCAAATGTAATAACGTCTGTATAGTAATCGTGTTTCAGGTATTCACGATTAATTGAGAGTAAATAACTATCGGATGTGAATACTATGGATATATCGCCGGTTTTGAAGTTTTCTTTTTCAATTACCCGGCTTAACCATTTCTTCAATAAACTAAATTTCTTATAAAAGAACTTCGATCCTTCAGAAGTTTGTGAAATAGCCAAATGTTAAATATTAAAATACATCTCAGAAATAGTACCGCTTTCATGAAATACCAATCCATCAGATAATTGCTTCATTAAAAATATTCCGCGGCCATCAACTTTTTCAATATTCTCAGGAGCTGTTGGATCAGGAACATTTTCAAAATCGAATCCAGGTCCTTCATCTTTGGTTATAATTGTAAGTCTCCCCTCCTTTATAAAAAATTTTACCTCAACTTTCTTTGCAGGGTCAAGCTTATTTCCGTGAGTTATGGCATTATTAACAGCTTCAAGACTAGCGATAAGAACATTACCGTATACTTCGGTGCCTAATTCATGTTGAGCAGATAATTCATCTATTATTTTTTCAACTTCCCGAAGATTTTCAATCTTTGATGAAATGCAAATATTCTTTTCCATTTAATATTAATTCAATGAATCAACAATTATAGAGGTAATCGTATATCATTAATAACAGAGAATATTAAAAATAGTTCTATTTAGTAACACTGGAAAATAAAAACCAATCTCCAATTCCCCCTGTTGCAAAATTTACCAATTAAACCTTAGCCTGATAATCAACTTTCAAGCCTATTTCGTGTATACTGTTAATAAGGCCAAATGGTTTCAAAAAACTAATTTTTTTTAAACAATATATTTATAAATATACTTCACTTACAGGTATTTTCAATGCAACTGAAATAAATTGAAGTTAAAAACTATTATAAGAGAAAACACGGAAGGATAATTTACTGTCTGCTAAGCCACTGAATAGGATCAAGCTTTTTGTTTTCCTCCCAGATCTCGAGATGAAGAATACTTTTATTCTCCTGATTGTCGGTAAAAACACGCCCAATAAGCTGTCGTGTTTGCACATTATCTCCCGCACGAACATAAACGTGCGATAAATTTGCATAAACAGATAAATAATTTCCATGCCTTACAAGAATGACATTGTTTGAACCGGGTACGGTTAAAACGCGTCTTACTACACCATCAAATAAAACCTTTACTTCAGCATTTTCATCGGTGCTGATATCAATACCATTATTCTGAACCTTAATACCTTTTAATACAGGATGTGCATGCTCGCCAAAAAATCCGGTTACAACTCCTCTGTCTGTAGGCCATGGAAGGCCACCCTTGTTCAGCTGAAACTGATCAGAAACAATTTTCTCATTTGGAGTTAAATCAAATACACGGTTTTCAGCAGCTAATCTTGCTTCTTCCTTAAGTAATTCTTCAATAGCATTCTGAAGTGCACGTGCTACTTTTTCTTGTTGTGCCAATTCATTCTTTAGCTCTGCCTCACGTTTTCCAAGATTCTGTAAAAGGGTATTCTGTTGTTGACGTTCCCTGCTCAGAAGTGATGATTCATTCTTTTGCTGCTCTAAAAGAACAGTTTTTTCTTTTCTCTGTTTTTCAAGTTCTTCAATTTCATTAAATATTTCGCCGGTTAAGTCCTGGATTCGCAGTATTTGTTTTTGTCTTGATTCAGAGTACTGCTGGAGATATTTTAATCTCCTGTATGCCTGGTTAAAATCAGCTGCAGAAAAAATAAACATCATTCTTTGATGCGCAAACCGATGTTTATATGCACTGTTAATTAAACTGGCATATGAATTTCGAGATTCCACCAGTTCCGTTTCCAGTTCCTTAATTTTATTTTGTCTATTACTTATTGAAGTATCCAAAAATCTAACCTCCGACTCCATTGTACTGATCAACCCCTGCCGCAGTTGTAAGCGTCTGTTGACAATATTCAGACGCTCGAGACTATTTTGCCGGTTAAGGCTTGTTTGCTCGAGTAATCTGGTGGTATTTTCAATGATTCTTTGTGTCTCAATTCTTTGTTTTTCAAGTTCCTCCTTGCTGCTTTGTCCATGAACCAAACCTTGAACTGAAAAACACAAAACAAGTGACAATAAAAAAACTGACCTATCCACAATAATTATTAATTAATTGGTGAATACCTGGAAGGTATGCTAAAAGCGATACTAACCGGTTTGTTAATTTCAATTCGGCTTAACTGTAAACTCGCCTGAAATGGCAGATTGTGAGAAACAAAATTCAGACTTATATCATCAGGAAGACTAAAACCCTCTGAGTCAATGAAAGAATTATACTTCAGACTGGCAAATAAATTGTTATCACCGGAATGGAAATCTACACTCCGGGTTAAAAAGTTTTGATCGATGACAAACTGCAGAACATCGCCGGATTTATTTCCTTTTTCAGGCAAAAAATCGCCGGCAGAAAACCTCAGGGTGATTAAATTATTATCTACAGGATACTGGTTTGTATTACCCTCAAGGACATTAACTCCCTGGCTAAATGTCAGCGGTGAAGCAAAAAATATATTCTGAACAATATCAAAATTAACCCCGTAAGGAATAAATCTTTTTGAATCATGATAATTTCCGCTAAAGAATTTGTTGTTGATCCTGTCTATCATCTTAACACTATCAACTGTAAAAAGTATCCTGGCTGCCTCAATTCCGGCAAATGCATTCACACTGATAAGGATAGCGGAATCTTTTTGTATTCTGACTGTTCCACGTACATTAAGTTCTTCATTATTATCGATAATCCTGATCATTAATCTCCCAACAGAGTAAGTCTCAATATCATGGTGGTTACCCGTAATCATTTTATGTATATGATCACCAGAATAATATAGTCCTTCGCTGGTCGTAACAGGCGCGGTACTCCGGCATGAATAAAGGAAAAGTACAACCAGGGCAGAAAAAAACAGATATATTGTTATCCGGTTAACTCCTTTTTGGCAAATATTAATCATCAAATTCAACTGTATTAATACATACTTTAACTAAAATAGTTCCTTAATATGAATCTTAGATTATGCAAATATTCATAAATTACTTACCCATGTGATCTTAAATACTGCAGGAATTTATACACACACTTTTCTAAAATGTAAAAACAAATTAATTAGTCAATCGTAAGCCTGGGGGAACAAATTGTATTCATACAATTTGTCGCTTTTAAAGGCTGAATTTAACAATAAGAATACGTTTAAAATGTCCGGATATTATAGCATATGCTTTATTTTTGAGATAATAACATCAATCTCTTTTGTATCGTCGGTCATATTTCTGGCCCTGTCGAGAAATTCAATTGCTTCCGTATATTTTTCAAGCTCCATAAGGATCATACCATAATGTTTGACTATTTCATAACTATCATTTCCCCCTTTTTTGTATGCCCTGTCAATATAGATAAGTGCTTCGGAATAATTACCCAATTTGTAGAGGACCCAGGCATATGTATCAAGAAATGAACTATTGTCTGGTTCATTTTTGATTGTTATACCACTATATTCAAGAGCTTTCCCAAGATGTTCACCTCTCAGTGCAAGGTAATATGCAAAATTGTTGAGTACATAAACATTGTTTGCATCAATTGCCAGTGCCTGTTCAAAATAACTATCAGAGCCTTTAAAATCATTAGTTGTGTTTAATAAATCACCAAGATAGGAAAGAACCTGGACTCTGATTTCGGTATTAATATCCTTAAGTTGAAGTGTATTTTTAAAAACATCAATAGCTTCCTGAGTATCCTCCTTTACATAATAGGCAACACCGAGAAAATAATGAATTGAAGTGCTGTTTTCAAACTTTTCTATTAACTCTTTACCGAGATTAATAACTTCTTCATACTTCTCATTAAAACTTAAAACGGCAATATATTGTTCGGCAAAAAAACTATTATCAGGCTCAGAGGTATGCAATTCGAAGAGAAATTCACCAGCTTTTTCATATCCACCAGTAAAAATATACATATCACTCATTACTGCTTTTATGAGGTTCTGTTCAGGATATTCTTCGATTAACAAATGCCCAAGTTGCTCAATTGCTTCAAAATGGTTGTCTATCAACTGTTTTTCCTGAATAATAGAGGAATAGATGCTTACTTTTTCGGAATAATCAAGTGACGGATTCCTGAATGCAGTGACAAGATAGAATTTGGCTTCCCCGAAATTTCCCCTTTGTAAATAAAAGTCTGCTACGGACAATTGTGCCATTCCATTGTCAGGCTCAAGTCTGAATAATGTCTGGTAACTGTCAAGGGCCTCACTATACATCTGCATAGATGTGTATAACTCAGCAAGGATTCCATAATATCGGGCTTCATGAGGGTATTTATCAATAAGTTTATGTATCTCAGTGTGCGCCTTCTCGTATTCGCCTTTCTCAAGGTAAATATGTTCCCTGGGGAGTGAAACCTTTTCATCAACACCGACTATACCCTCAAGATGATCATAAATCGTGAGAGCTTCATCGTACAGCTTTTCTGAAGAATATAGTGCTGCAAGGGTAAAGTACAGATCAATATTTTCAGGAAAACGCGAAACTGCGCCCTCATAAACTTTGATAGCGTTTTCATTATTGCCGGTTTCAATATATAATCTGGCCAGATGGTGATGATACCAGATATTGTCGCTAAATATTTCAAGAGCTTTACCGGCATAATCGACAGATTGTTCTGTTTCGCCGGCAAGGAAATATATTTTTGATAGTTCATAGTATGAGACATCACTGAAAGGAAACAATTCGATACACCTCTCAAGAAAAAATAAAGCCTTTGGATAATCCCCCAATAATTTAAACTTAATACCTTCATGCAGGGAATATTCATATTCAAATTGCTTTAAATCGTCCAGTAAATCAAAATCGTCCCTGCTGCTTACAACCATTCTGGGTGTGCATTGTACAAGAATGAGTGAAGTAAGTAATACGAAGGCAATCAGATAAACAAATTTATGAACCCGACTATTTATATTTGGAAATCTAAAAGTTAGCATATTTTTTATGTTATAAACCGGCATGCATTAATACTTTTGAAAATTTTCTACAGTTCTACAGCTTGCCTTATCGTATAGAAAACCTGTAATTAATCACCAGTCCCCGACTTAAATTCTGTTTGAGTGCTGATTTATTAATGACATTTTGTTTTAGTTAAATATATCTATTGTTTGCGGCAACATTTTTACACGTCACATTATGCTTATTTCTTCAATCTATAAAAACAGTCTTCAACATAGCATTCCCGTGCAATTCGCCCGATCACAACCTCTGGCATCAATCCTTTATATTCAGACACACAAAAGGTCTTCAAGAATAAAGTAATTAATTTTGTAAATCACGAGAAAGTTACATAGCAGTTTTACTGCTTACCACAAATGGACCATCCATGGTTTATATATTTCTTTCTGTGCGCCCTGGTATCGGGGTGATATGAGTATAGAATAATCAGCCTTTACCAGTGTGTCCGAAACCACCACTACCTCTTTTTGTGTCATTCAGAAGATCTGATACTTCCCATTCTATCTGCAAGCTTTTTTGTATCACCATCTGACAAATTCTTTCTCCGTTATTAATTGTAAATTCTTCTTCGGACAGATTAATGAGAATAACTTTAATTTCACCACGATAATCGGAATCAATAGTACCCGGTGAATTCAGTACCGTGATGCCATTCTTATTAGCAAGGCCACTCCGCGGACGGATCTGTGCCTCATAACCTACAGGTAATTCAATAAAAATACCAGTAGAAATCAGGCATCTTTGCAATGGCTTTAAAACAACCGGAAATTCCACATTTGCCCTGATATCCATACCCGAAGAGTATAACGTTTCATAAGCGGGAAGAGGATTTCCTGATGTATTAACAATTTTAACTTTCATTTCTTCAATTTAATAACTACCAGATATGTTTACAGATAATAAAAATCTAAAAAACCAATTAACGGGTTTGGTTCACCTGTACCCTCAATAAAGCATTCTTGTGAACTTTTACAGGACTTTAGCTTCAAAACTTTTGATAATCACCTCATTAAAAACTACTCTTTTTTCTTAAAAATTCTGAAATTTCCCGATCTTAAAAGTACAGCTATAACTTTCCTTTCCCTGTATGTAACAATAATCGTAAAAATAACAATAAATATAGTGTTTACAGTTATCCGTAAATAAATACTATCTATTCTTAACGAAGAAGCAAGTAAAAATATTCCGGTACCAGCCAAAAGGTAAAACAAAATAGTTTTTATTTTATAAGGTACTTTTAAATAATGCATACCAATAAGCCATGATAAAACTACCATGGTAAAATAGGAAGCAAGGTGGCCCCATGCAGAAGCCATATACCCGTAATAGGGAATAAATACCCAGTTTATCGCAAGGGTGACAAGTGCCCCGATTGTAGCGAAGAGGGCTCCGAATATTGTTAGTTCCTTTAACTTGTACCAAACCGAAAGGTTATAATATATGCCAAGCATCAGATTGCCAAGCAAAATAATAGGAACAACCCTGAGACCTTCAAAATATGCTGAATCAATAATATGTTTAAACAGGTCGATATAGAGAGAAATCACAAGGAAAAAAAAGACTCCGAATATCGTAAAATAATGTAATATAGTTGCATATAATTCCAGGCTGTTTTTATTTTTCTCCTGGCTAAAAAAAAATGGTTCTGAAGCATACCTGAACATCTGAATAAATAAAGCCATTAGAACAGCGATTTTTACATTCGCCCCATAAATACCAATTTGCTCCAGAGCATTAACATCGGAAGGCAGACGATACCTAAGCAGAATCCTGTCAATCACCTCATTTACAGTTCCGGCAAATCCGGCAATAAGTAACGGAATAGAATATGCCAGCA
Organism: uncultured Bacteroidales bacterium; assembly: GCA_964421595.1. Lineage (GTDB taxonomy): Bacteria > Bacteroidota > Bacteroidia > Bacteroidales > PUMT01 > PXAP01. The sequence goes on from CAYQXY010000058.1 coordinate 24,905, forward strand.
TATTTTTAAGAATACCAGCCGAAAACCGGAACCTGATATGTCGTATATCATTAAGGAAAAAAATCAGGGTGAATAGTGAGGCAAGAAAATTTGACAAAAAAACATAGCCAACTCCAAAATCAGGATTATAAATCAAATCTACTATAAAGAAAGAATATCCGTTATTAGTAAGCCATGGTAAAAGCAAAAGAAATATAAGATTAAACCCAATATTTGCAGAAATATTGAAAATCTTGATAAACATAAACCTCAGGGCCTTGTTTTGGAGCCTCAATCTGGCAAAAGGAATGGCCGTCAGCGCATCGAATGCCAAAATGAGACCAAGTATAAGGAAAAACTCCTTTTGTCCCTCATAGCCGATTATCTGAGCAATAAAAGGGTAAAACAATATAATTACCAGAGCAAAGAAAGTAGATGTTATCAGCAACGATATTATAGATGTTGAAAATACAAGTGGAGAATTATCTGATTTGGAAGAGAATCTGAAAAATGCAGTTTCCATTCCGTAGGTCAGGATTATCATTAAAAATGCAACATAGGCATACAGCTCATTAACAACACCATATTCAGCAGGTTCAAATATCCGGGTGTAGAAGGGTACCAGCAGATAATTAAGAACCCTGGCAACGACACTACTTAGTCCGTAAATTGCAGTCTGTCCGGCAAGTTGTCTGAGGGGATTCATCCGAATAATTTATAATTATTAATCTATTTATATGTAAGTTA
>CAYQXY010000059.1:0-23639 GCA_964421595.1 uncultured Bacteroidales bacterium
AATTGCTAATCACGTGGTGGCCACGGATGGATCACCCATGCTTTATACTTTTCTTTTTGTGTGCCCTGGTTTGTGGGCGATTCATCAAAAAGAATTCCGGAACCTTATTTTTTAGATGCCTGCTCCATTCGTGCCCATGCATCCCTCAGGGTAACTGTACGGTTAAAAACCGTATGGTCTGGTGTTGAATCAGGATCAACACAAAAGTACCCCAGTCTTTCAAACTGAAATTTATCCAGAGCACCTGCATTTTCAATCCCCGACGAAATAAAGGCTTTCCTTATCTCCAAAGAATTATGGTTAAGATTAGACCTGAAATCCAGACCCTCTTCAGTTTCATCTGGATCTTCCTTTATAAAAAGCCGGTCGAACAGCCTTACCTCAACCTCTCTGGCATGAGGTGCAGATACCCAGTGAATAGTGCTTTTAACCTTCCTGTTTGCATCGGGCATTCCGCTTCGTGTCATTGGATCATAAGTGCATTGAAGTTCAGTTATTTCTCCTTCGTCATTTTTAATGACCTTTTCACATTTAATGATGTTGGCATATTTAAGCCTTACCTCACTGCCCGGGGAAAGACGGAAGAATTTTTTAGGAGGGTCTTCCATAAAGTCATCTCTTTCAATATATATCTCACGCGAAAATGGGACCTTCCTTCTTCCAAGTTCAGGTTGTTCAGGATTTATAAGGGCATCGACCTCATCAGTTTTGCCTTCGGGAAAATTCGTAATCACCAGTTTCAAAGGATTTATGACTGCCATCACCCTTGTAGCTTTTTTATTCAGGTCTTCCCTGACACTATGCTCCAGCAAAGCAGCATCTATAACATTATCACGCTTGGCAACACCAATTTTCTCAGCGAAATAGCGTATTGATTCAGGGGTATACCCTCGCCGGCGCAGTCCGCTGATGGTAGGCATCCGCGGATCGGTCCACCCTGATACATGGCCTTCCTTAACAAGCTGAAGCAGTTTTCTCTTGCTCATTATTGTATAACTGAGGTTGAGCCTGGCAAATTCAATCTGCCGGCTGGGAAATATCTCAAGTTCACGTATGAACCAGTCATAAAGAGGCCTGTGAACCTCAAATTCCAGTGTGCAGATTGAATGAGTTATTCCTTCGATGGAATCAGATTGACCGTGAGCATAGTCGTATGTCGGGTAGATACACCATTTGTCGCCGCTCCTGTGATGTGTTGCATGAAGTATGCGGTACATGATTGGATCGCGCATATGCATGTTCGGAGAAGACATATCAATCTTTGCCCTCAGCACTTTTTCCCCTTCCATAAACTCGCCCTTTCTCATACGTCTGAAAAGATCGAGATTTTCCTGTGAGCTGCGGTTACGCCAGGGGCTTTCAGTCCCCGGACGGGTTGGAGTCCCCCTGTGAGCACTTATCTCTTCAGCTTTCAGATCACATACATAAGCCTTTTCCTTCATTATCAGCTTCTCTGCCCATTCATAAAGCTGTTCAAAATAATCCGATGCATAGTAAAGCCTTTCTTCCCAGTCAAAACCAAGCCACCTTACATCGTCCATTATTGAATCTACATATTCAATCTCTTCGGTAAGTGGATTTGTGTCGTCAAACCGCAGGTTATAGAGTCCTTTAAATTTATTGGCAAGGCCGAAATTCAGGCAGATCGATTTTGCATGTCCTATGTGCAGATAACCATTTGGTTCAGGAGGGAACCGGGTATGCACCCTTCCTGAGTTTTTACCTGTTTTAATGTCTTCGGTAATTATCTGCTCGATAAAATTAAGTGAGCGCTCTTCTTCTTTTTTCCCCTTATCGGGGAAATCGTTTCGGGTCATCTTTATTATATTATTGATTGTTGCAAAGGTTTACAAAAGTAAAAGGAATTACTCAAATGTGGTAAGAACACTGCCTGTTTTTTTGTCATTTGACTAATTTACCTTCCGGAATAACTAAATTTGGGAAAAAATTAGACAAATGGGACTTATTCAGATTGAAAACATGGAATTCTATGCCTATCATGGTTGTTATGATGAGGAAAGGGTAGTTGGGAACAAATTTATTGTTGATGTTCAGTTGGAAACCAACCTTCAAAAGGCTTCTTCTTCCGATGATATTAGCGATACACTTAATTACCAGGAGGCATATGAGGCCGTGAAAGAACAGATGAGTTTTAAATCCCATCTTATTGAATACGTTGCCTCGCGTATTCTTGACAGTCTTTATTCAAAGTTTCCGGAAATTGAAAAGGCCACCGTCAAGGTATCAAAAATGAACCCTCCAATGGGGGGAGAAATCGAAAGGGTGAGCGTAACACTAACCCGCTGATTGCCGGACCATACCATCCTGTTTATGTGACAGGATAAACATGGTCACATTAGTTCATTTATACAAACAGAAGGAATTCCTCCTTAAATTTCTCCAGGTCATTACCCTGTTCATTAAAGTATTCACTCGGCTCAATTAAGAGCTGCTGGAATGGTACCAGGCCTTTTCAGGTATTTTGCGTGTGACAGTATAACCTGCAGGATTAGTTAAAAAACTATTTTATGCAGCGTACTGCATAACCATTATTTTTTCTTCGGTGATTCTCGAACAGCCGACCATTGTCATAGGTGATATACCGGGTAAAGGCCTCGGCTGCGTCATGGCTGTTGGCACTCCACCAGCGTGTATTGTGGCCGGGAGAATCATAATGGCCCTCACTGTTCCGACTACTTATCGGAAGTGCGGAGAAACCAAAATCATCAAACCCGTAATGAGCATTATGGCTGTTCCATCTTGGATGTTCAACAGTGGCGCAGGGTGCACCCAGAGGTGAATTGACCTGCCGGCAGGATTTGAGTCTGTCACCTACACTTCCTACATATGACTGATTATTTGAAAGGGTATATTCTGAAATCAGGTAATCTGTCAGTTGAGTCCAGTCTGTTGAGTTCGGAACACGCCATCCTGCCGGGCAGAGCTTGTTCGTGTTAGTCGCCGCATACCAGTTATATACTGCGCCATACTTATCTTTATTGGATTCATCATTGTTGTACCAGGCGTAGGCTCCTGAATTATTGTTAATCCACAGGTCAGTGTCCTCCCCGGGGTACTCTATTGGTGTGCCGTTGTTGTACCGTGTGGTTTTAAGATTTTCTGCCATCCATTCCTTGCCCCCGATAACTACTGTTTCATAAATATTATCATCGATATCGGTAACTGTGCCCCTGATAATTTCAATATTCAGTTCGATAGGTATCTCAGGTTCGTGATCATCACTTTTTTTGCAGCTCATTAAAACAATCATGGATACAAGGATAAAATTGATATTTATGTTGTTATAGGTAGTTTTAATCATATTATTTATAGTTAAGATTTTTTAAATAATTAATGGCAATGCCGTTTTAAATATAATAAAAAAAATTAAACCGAATTGAAGTCACAGAGGGCATCTAAACTTAAAAGCAGTATTCTGATTTAAACCACAAAAGGCAGGACTACATTCTGTGGAAAGAATTGTAATTCCTGCCTTGTATCAGGGTTAAAACGTAAAACCCGGGGTAATTTCCGTTGATTACTTCTGAATCTTGTGAGAAGGGTTAAATGTCAGAATAATCAGTTGGATAAAGGAACAGCGTTATATTCTTAGAAACAGTATTCCTGTACTCTTCAAGATCCCTCATTACTTCCCATTCAGGATCCACCCTGAAAATGCCCCAGTACTCATCACGAACAGTCTTACTCGGGAAGGTTGTCATATAAATCAGGTTAGGCATGGTGCTGCCGCTTATAACCTCACCATAAAAGACGGCATTGAAATTCAGCTTTTCAAAAAGTTTGAGTTCTCCTCCCTGGTTAAACATATGAACTTTTTTCATATGTAATTTTTCAGTTGCACTTTCATAGCTACGGAACTCATATATTCTCTCCGAGGGTGGTGTCGGGTGGCCGGGTACTTTTAAATTCGGCATATCCATGAAGGCTTTCATGATGGTGCTTTCGATACGGTCGTAGGGAGGGGAATCAAAGGGAGCATCAATATATGCTTTGCCACTTTCCTTGTATTTCTGATCTTTTTCAAGTTCGGCCGTCAGACCAGCGATCTGCTCCATAGACTTGAATGGAATCAGGACATAGATCTTTTTACCATGATCATCCTGGTCCGCGGTCGGTTTAAAAACCCCAACCGTTTTTATACCTGTCCTGTGAAGCGCCGGCAGGTAAGAATCTTTTAGGTATTTGTCAAGCTGAGCTTCCTGTGACTTTTCAGAGAAATTATAAATCTTTAGTTGATAAAATTCCTGCTTTCCGGAAGTCTGCGAATGTACAGCAGGTGTAAAAATTAGCAGTGCCATAACTAATATTGCAATGCCAGGGAAGGATAATGATTTCATTAGAATAATTTTAGGGTTTTAACAGTAAATAAATAAAAATGCTGGTCATAAATTATTCACTGATAAATCAATACGGGTCTGGATTTTGGTCTATTGAATATTTCAACAGAGAGGTGATTTATTATCAGCATTTTACAGCCGTAAGGCATATTCATTTAGGTTACCATATCTATTCAAATATATGAATATTTTTCAACTCATTAACCACTTTAGGACCCTGAGTAAGAATAATTACAGAAATGTGTAATTTAACTTTATAATAAAGGCATTCTCAGGAAATAAATTAAATATTTCACCTATCTGCTTTCCTGTCTGCCGGCCATAAGGAGATCTTCCCCATGGGGAAAGCGGGTTAAGTATATCATCTTCACTCCGGCCATGACTCCAAACGAAATATAATGTCGATCCCGGCCTGTATTCCCATCGTAAAACCATATTTGAGAGAAGGCTTTTATAGGAGAATTCTGATTTTTTGGGGTATGACTGAAAAGGCTTCAGCTCATCGGGGTTAACAAGTAAACTAAATTCGTCATATTTCCCTTTAGCAACAAACATCTGGCTGTATAACTGAAATGAAAGATTGGGGGACAATGTATAGGTTCCCCTGAGGGTAAGATCTATGGACCTGGTATCCCGTTTCCCAAATGCAGGTATAAAATATGAGTTTTCCCTGACAGGAGTTACACTGGCTACCAGTGCATCAAGTTCTCCGTTATCTTCGACGATAACAAGATCTTCTGAATTAAGAAAATCAGGATGTGCTGATCTTATTCCGGTCATCCATTGGCCTCCTTCAAAAATAAAGGACTCGTTGGAGACCCATGCCGTTACCCCATTCTCTATACTGCCATTGATACTTCCTGAGATTGACAGCCTGTTTCCTATATTTGATTCACCTCTCACACTCATTTCGTAGCCTCTGCCTCCATCTTCAAAAAACTCATATTCAAACTCCGGTGAGAGTATCCATTTTCTTCTCTCATCGGTAGTATATTCAAACGCAAGCCCAACAGAATGTGGACTTGCCCAGGGACCCAAACCTCTGGTCTCGTATGGATCATATCCGTTAAAAATGTTATCCATGCTTATTTCAAATTCAATCTGCTGGAAACTATTTGTATTCCACCTTGTATCAAAATTTATCCTGTCTCCAAGATCAAGCGATTCATCATAGCTGAATCGCTTAAGCATAAATACGCCTGCAGATGCGCGCTGGAAGCTCCAGAAGGGACGTCCGCCGTTAATTTCATATTCAATTCTGGACATACCCTCATAAAAATTTCTTTCCCTCATCTGACCCAGATCGTTTGGATTAAATCCATCTGACATTATCAGAAATGCGAGATCACCTGTTATTGCCCCCTCTCTTTTTGTAAACTCAAGCCGTCCGGCAAATCCCTCTTCGGAGTTTTCATCAGAAAGTTTAAACTTTCTTTGGGTAAAGACCGCATTACCTGTAATACCGTATGAATTTTCACTATTGCGCAAGTCCCAGTCCACGCCACCGGCCAGACTTTGCAAACGGTCGTCAGTCTGAGGGAATGGCCTGCTGGTTCCTGTAAATATCCCGCCAACTGACGAATATTCTCCTATCTGCTGACTCATTCTGGTTATGCCATAACCTGTTGACGGATCAAAATCATTGCCGGCTGTTGCTCCCAGCACTCCTATTGAAAGTCCGCCTGCAGTTCGTCCTGATAATTTGGCGGCACCTATAATCGGGTCTCTGGCTCCTATACGTCTGGAGTAAAACATAGAACCAGGTCCAATGTCGAATTCAAAAATATCAACTCCTTCGATGAAGAACGGCCTCTTTTCCGGGTACAGCGTTTCAAAGGCTGTAAGGTTAAGAACTGCCGGATCGGACTCAACCTGGCCGAAATCAGGATTAATCGTTGCATCAAGCATAATATTTGGCCCGAGCCCTATTTTTATGTCTCCGCCTATATCATAGCTATATGTATCGCTTCTGATACCGGGGTTTCCAATACTTTCCCGGGTATTAAGTCTTGACAAAATGTAAGGCCTTATCTGGATATTTCTCCTGGGTTCAATATCTCTTATTTCGGTAACAAGACCATAGTTTGCAACCAGATTTGTCCTTTCTGTTCTGCCAACTACCGGCCATTCCAATATCTCTCCTGATCGGGCAATTCTCCTTGTATAATGAACACCCCAGGTCTGATTGTCGGCTGAGAATCTCAACTGGCTGTATGGAATCCTGATCTCTACTGTCCACCCGAAATCTGTTATGCGGACTTCTGAATGCCAGATTGCATCCCAGGAATTATCAAGGCCGCTCGGACCGCCTCCCGGGCCACCACCCCCGCCTGAACGTTGTCCATCCATTTGGACTCCGGCAGCACTAACAGCAAATGTATAGCCCATCCTCCTGTTAAAATATGAATCAAGCGAAACCATGAACCAGTCGGCCCTGTTGTATTCATCGCGCCGGCCCATTGCTCTCTCAATATCTGATGGATCATCATACATGACAGCGCCAATATAAAGAGCCGCTTCACCAAACAACATTTTCACTTCAGTTTTTTGAGAAGGAAGAGCGCCCTCAACAGGTTCATACTGGAGAAAGCCGGTTACCGGTTCTGCAATGTTCCATGATTCCTCATCAAGTACTCCGTCAATGGTGACATGTTCCTTTATAATAGTGGCCTTTATGGCTGGCTGTGTTTGAGAAAATACAGATTTATACGGCAGAAGAAGGAAAAAAAATAGCAGGTTTATAAAGCAAGAAGGCCTCAAAAAGCATGATTTAACGGCGGAAGAATAGTTCATATTGAAAATGTTAGTTATAATATTTAAAAAAGGCCCCGGCAAATATAGAAACAAAGCAGATGTTGATTTTTGTGTTAACAATTAATAACAATTTTTATTTCCTGAAATTCTCATGATAAACACCAGAATATTCCATACAACATATTTCATTTATCCTGCGCAAAAACCCGAATATTTTAGTTACCATATTTTCTAAAACGCCATACAACTGACTGCCTTTTTGAAGGATATTAGTTATATTAGATAAAAGCGCTGTGCCATTTTAATCTGCTGTCATGAATACCCGTTTTCAGATCTGTAGTTTTTTTCAAACAGTAATTCTAATATAAGGTTTACATACGATGATTTTTTTCTAAAAAGGTTTAACAGGGTTATTTTTATTTAACAAAAAATAATAAAATTCAGAGGTTTCCGGCAACTGCATTAATTATAACTTTGCATCAGCATAAAACAGAATTTATTAATTGATAAAAGCGGTTTTACTTTTTATAATACTAACATGGAAACTCCCCAGTCTGAAAAAAGGCCTTTACAGAAAATGTTTACTTCAGTCCCCCCGTCCTATGATTTGCTTAACCGGGTCTTAACGTTCGGGCAGGATGAATCGTGGCGTAAAAAAGCGGCCAGTCTTTGCGTTGAGAACAATCCCGAAACCATACTTGATCTATGTTGCGGCACAGGAGACCTGACAATCCACCTGAAAAGAAAAGCAGCACCGGGAACAGAGATAAGAGCCCTGGATTTTAGTCCCCCGATGCTCGAACTTGCCAAAAAGAAGGCAACAAACCATAATATGAACGAAATAGAGTTTATTCAGGGTGATGCTGCTGCTATGCCCTTTTCAGATAATTATTTTGATTCCATTGGGATTGCTTTTGCATTCAGGAATCTGACCTACAACAACCCCGACCGTGATAAGTTTCTGGCTGAGATACTACGAGTTTTAAAGCCCGGAGGCCGTTTTGTAATAGTAGAAACCAGTCAGCCGAAAAACCCCGTTTTCCGAAAACTCTTCCACTGGCAGCTCAGATGGATTACGGCACCTGTCGGGGGATTATTTTCAGGGCAATACGGTGCATATAAATATCTTGCCCATTCAGCCAGTAATTACCATGACAGCCGTGAGCTTGAAGAACTTCTTACAGAGGCAGGATTCAACTCAGTTTCAACACAGCATCTAATGGGAGGAATTACCGGGCTTACTATGGCCCTAAAGTGACCAAAATGAAGGCATGACCCATGTTAGCTCTCAAAAACTGTCATCTTCAGTTGAGCAGCCTGTCTCACTAAATTGCCATAAAGCCGGAAACTTGAAGAACTTAATTCCGGGGGAAATTTAACTACCGTAAAAAGAACTCAACCGGAAAAATGGACGCATGCTTCATTCTGATGAAATGAGAAATTCAGGCATACAAATTTTAAGAGCAGTGGGCTGAATACCTTTGATAAATTGAAATTTCATATCGGAATTTAACAACGACGTGGTTATTGAGATGGTTAAGTGCCATGGGCACGGGTTCATTAATTGGATTGTATTGCGTGCACCCAAAATAATTGGGCGAAAAATCATTACTCCAGTCAAAAATCTCGCTACTACCGTGTTGTGAACGCCTGAATTAAGAGCAATCGCTTAATCCCCGCAATCTACCAAGGATCATTTCAGTTATTGCAGTTCCGGCATCAGAACCCTGGAGAAGCTCCGGAATAGCTCTATTGTCCCTTTCCGTACACAAACGTTCATAACTGAACATCGTCTCAGATGTTCTTAACAGTTGAATTTATTGCAGCGATCAGATAACCAGTTAACAATAACTTTTGGCATGATTATTATTATATGCGGTTAACAATATAATATTAAAAAGTTAATTATGAAGTTAAGATTTGCTTTAGGATGGATGATGCTGGTATTTATGCTTCCCTGCACAGAGGCTTATAGTGATCAAAGGAATCCGGTTCTCAGCGGGGTAATCAAGGATGCTACCGATGGTGAAACACTGATAGGCGCAACGGTATATGTGAAGGAGGTTGCCCGCGGATCAGTTACAAATGTATATGGATTCTATTCCCTGAGCCTTCCGAAAGGAACCTATAACCTCACAGTTTCCTATCTTGGATATGAGTCGCTCGAAGTAAAGATCAACCTTGAAGATAACCTGACCGGAGATTATGAGCTTGTACCTTCAAGCATAGCAATGGAAGAGATCGTTATATCCGGCAGGAGAAGGGATGAAAACGTTACTGAGACAAGTATGAGCAGTATTCAGCTCAGCTCTGAGGCTATAAAGAAAGTTCCCGCTTTTATGGGAGAGGTTGATCTGCTGAAAACAATACAGATGCTTCCGGGAGTTCAGAATGTTGCCGAGGGCTTTTCCGGTTTTAGCGTCAGGGGGGGAGCAACTGACCATAACCTTATCCTGCTCGATGAAGCCGTAGTTTACAATGCCTCTCACCTCCTTGGTTTCTTCTCTGTTTTTAACAGCGATGCAATTAAGGATATGTCAATCCACAAAGGAGATATTCCGGCGCAGCATGGAGGCAGACTTGCATCTTTGCTTGATATCAGGATGAGAGACGGCAACATGAAAAATTTTGCTGTGACTGGCGGAGTTGGTTCGATAGCCAGCAGGCTGACAGTTGAGGGGCCGATTGTGAATGAAAAAGCTTCTTTTATGCTCTCGGGCAGACGCACTTATGCAGATATGTTTTTGGGCCTTTCAAGTGATTCACTGTTAAACAATAATACGCTTTATTTCTACGACCTGAATATGAAGGGGAATTATATAATTAATAAAAATCACCGCATTTATTTATCAGGGTACTATGGGCGTGATGTTTTTGGGTTCCAGGATATAATGGATATGAACTGGGGAAATGCAACACAAACCATCAGGTGGAACTACATTATAAACGACAGGATTTTCAGCAATACCTCACTTATCTATTCTGATTATCAGTACAGATTAGGATTTAACGAGGGAATTGATAATTACAAATGGGATTCCGGCATTACCGATTATGGTATTAAATCAGATTTCACATTTTATATGAATCCTGATAATACGATCAGATTCGGCGGACAGGTTTTCAGGCATAAGTTCCAGCCCGGTGAAATAAAGATAACAGCAAGCCAAAGCAATATAAAGATTCCACAAAACTCATCTCTCGAATATGTGCTTTATGGATCGAATGAGCAAACTTTGTCTGAAAGGTTAAGCCTGCAATATGGGTTGAGGTTCGTTGCATACCAGAATATGGGTGAGGCAAAAGTGTATGATTTTGATGAGAACTATGAGTCGACAGGTTATACCTCATACGGAAAAGGAGAGGTATATAATACATCGGCCGGACTTGAGCCCAGGTTGAGTGCTGCATTCAGGCTTAACCAGATTTCCTCATTGAAGTCCAGTTACTCAAGGACCAGGCAATATATGCAGCTTGCATCAAATTCTTCGGCCGGTATGCCTACTGATGTCTGGTTCCCTGTTTCACCCAATGTCAAACCCCAGATATCCGATCAGGCTGCTATTGGTTATTTCAGAAACCTGAACGACAACATGTTCGAAACATCTGCAGAGGTATATTATAAATATATGCAGAACCAGATTGATTTCCGCGATAACGCTAATATTTATTTCAATGAGAAAATGGAAGGGGAGATACGGACCGGAATGGCGGAAGCCTATGGGCTGGAGGTAATGGTCAGGAAAGTTGAGGGAAGGCTGACCGGTTGGGTGAGTTATACATTTTCCAATGCACGGAGAAAAATCTCTGAGATAAATAATAATGACTGGTACAGTGCAAATTATGATAAGCCCCATAATTTCAGCCTCGTGCTAAATCATGATCTGGGAAGGAGATGGGATGTCGGATTAAACTGGGTGTACACCAGTGGCGCTCCGGTTACTCTGCCTACCGGAAGATGGGAATATGGCGGGATCATCATGCCCGGGTACTCAGAGCGAAATGGTTACAGGCTGCCTGCCTATCACCGGCTTGATCTCTCGGCTACCGTTCAGCTTAGCAGGGGCAGAAATACAAGGCTTAATCATGAGCTCAATATATCAGTTTACAATGCATATAACAGAAAGAACCCATTTACAATATTTTTCGAGGCGGATCAAGACAATAGCCAGAATATGAAGGCAAAACAACTGAGTTTATTCGGAATCGTTCCTTCAGTAACATGGAATTTCAGGTTTTAATGGGTCGGTTTTACAATAATAACTGCCCGATTATATTACAAATAAATGCCCGTAGGGGTGAGAATGTCAGAAAATCCAAAAACAAAATAATCATGTTAACCACAGCAATATACCTGCTTCTAAGGCGGTTAAGAAATCGAAAAAACAATGCACCTGATGGTATTCAATGCCCTGAACCAGTGCCTGTTATTCAGGGATCGAGGTTTAAGGGTATCCTTAAAAACAGATTTTTCCCAGTTGTGTTGTTGCTGGCTATTGCGGCCACTTCATGCGTTGATGATATCGAACTGAATCTTGACCCGGAAGAGTATGAAAGACTGATAGTCCACGCAATGGTTACCGATACAGGATATGTACAGTTCGTTGATTTAAGAAAAACCATCCCCTACGACCAGAACACTTCGAACCCTGCAGCAACAGATGCTATAGTAACAATCGAAGTGGATGGAATAACCTACCAGCTCCCTGAAGTTAGTCCGGGATACTACGAAAACAGAGAATTCATTGGTGAAACAGGGAAAACCTATATTTTAAACATCCTTTATGAAGAGCAGTCCTATACAGCTACATCAACTATGGCTGAGGGTTTTAAAATAGATTCTATTGGTGCAAAAAGGTTCAGTTTGGGGTGGCCTGCCGATATGCCCCACTATGAGATCCTGCTTTACGGACAGGAATCTGCCGATCCTGATCAGTTCTACCTGTTCAAGCACTCATTGAACGGGGTTTGGGCCGACACGCTTTACTACTGGGGACTTTATACTGATACCTATTTAAATGGCAGGTACCTTGATGGAGAATCTATTCGGATAATTGAATCGCCGGAAGATTCAATTGAGATTGGGGTGTTGTCTATGTCAATAAGTGAAGAATACTTCTGGTTTGTGAATGATGCCATTATGAATTATATGCCAAATATGTTTTTCTCGCCACCCAAGGCCAATGTTATGGGCAATATAAGCAACGATGCATTTGGATTTTTCCTGGCGACCTCGATAAATCTATCTGAAAAGAAGGTGGTACATAAAAAGGATTATGGATGGTAACAATCTGGAATTTAATTACTGGATGCATACTGACCGGTAATTTAATTTAAAATTTAATCTCCCTGCTGCAACCGACAGGGAGTTTTTTTCATCTATATGCTATAACCATAATCCTTAAAAATATGAGAATTTCAATCGCAATATTAGTTATAGTGCTCTGTACAGCAGTCTCCTGTGAAGAAACGGATGAAGTAAAACTCGGACCCAAAAAGATTAATCTTACTTCCAGCCAGGTTGAGATTATTGATGGAAGCAACAATTTCGGACTAGACCTTTTCAGGGAAGTACTTGCAGATGAACCCGCATCTGAAAATGTTTTTATTTCTCCACTAAGCGTTCATTTAGCCTTGTCAATGACATGGAACGGTGCCAGGGGGGAAACCAGGGCGCAAATGACCGATGTCCTGAATTTTCCCGATATTGAAGTCGACTCTGTAAATGCATCAAACCAGAGGCTTATCAGAGATCTGCTATCGATAGATGGTAAGGTTGAGACCGGCATAGCAAACTCAATCTGGTACCGGGATGGTTATAGCATTGAGAAGGATTTTCTTGACGTAAATAAAAAGTATTTTGATGCCAGGGTCAGTCCCCTGGACTTCAACAGTGGTTCGGCAAAAGAGGTAATCAATGCATGGGTAGCCGAAAAGACAAAGAACAGGATTAAAGAGATTGTCGACCAGATTGATGCAGACCATATAATGTTTCTTATCAATGCCATTTATTTCAAAGGGATCTGGTCTACCGAATTTGTTGCTGAAAAGACACGGGAGCGGACGTTTAATCTTTCAGGCGGCAGCACTAAAGATATTATGACCATGGAAACTGAGGGCTCATTTGCATATGCTGACCGTGATGGTTATAAAGTAGCAGAACTTCCTTATGGTCAGGGTAACTACAGCATGCTTGTATTTCTTCCTGATGCAGATATAGGGGTTGACAAAATGATCGAAAGCCTTGATGCCGATGAATGGAATATTCTGCCCGATCTGCTGGCAAACAAGCAAAATGTGAATATCAGAATGCCACGGTTCACTTTTGAATACGATACCGACCTGAATACTTCCCTTAAAGAATTGGGGATGAAAGATGCATTTAGTGACTTTGCAGATTTCACAGGTATAAACAGGAACGGCGGACTCTATATCTCCCGGGTAAGGCATAAATCATTCGTTGAAGTGAATGAGGAAGGCACAGAGGCAGCTGCCGTTACTTCTGTGGAGATAAGGCTGACAAGTCATAATCCTGATGAGCCTCAAATAATTCCATTCCATGTTGACAGGCCATTCGTAATAGCCATTAAGGAGAAGTACACCAACTCAATCATCTTCATAGGGAGGGTAATGGAGCCCTGATCAAGGAAACAGTACACAACTTAAAGCAGCCGTCATCAGGAACGGGACTCCGTCCATAGAAGAATCTGGTATTCCTGAAAGGAATAAATGGAGGCCCGGAGGAAGTCTTTTTGTGATCAAATTCAACGCTAACGAGTCTTCGCGGACATAAAAAATCTTAATATTCCCAATCTTAAAATGGTGTTTTGCAAATTAACTGATCCCCGGCAGGTGACCCTTGCCGGGGATCATTGTGGGTGCGCTGTGCATGGTAAATTACCTGGGGTGAAAGTCCACTTCAGACCCGGCCCACCCTGCACATAATGATATCACAAATTACCTGACCTCAATAGAAACCTGCCTGGAAAAAGGCCTGCCTGTATTTGTAATGCCTTCAACTACTATCAGGTAATCTCCGGGCAGATCACTGGTAAAAAAAGTAACATCGGAAGGGGTGCCGCGATTCAACCTTACTGATGGCTCCCAGTAAAGGGTCTCCCTGAAATCGGGAACGTTGGCATTATTAACATCTGCAGAATGTATGGCCTGATTATACCTCACATCCTGCCTGTCAGGATTACCCTTAATTACAGTATAACCCGAATAATCCGGCAATTCGTGCAGCTTTTCCTTGTTAATTATGCTGATAATTCCCGGAAATTCTATAGAGCCGAAGGACCACCTCATACTGAGTAATTCAATTGTTGAAATATCATCTGAAGTCAGGTTAAGAATTTTTTTTAACTCGGGCACATAAACCCCGTTCATGAAAAAGCTCTTTTTTACCGGCAGCATTTCTCCGGTCCTTGAGCACAAAAGTTCAGGATCAGGATCATCTTCATCACCGCGGAACCTTAGTCCGGGAATTATTTCAAACGCTATCTCAGGAAAATTATCAAAAGGGATGAAGTCGCCGGGAGTGATCCTGCGGGTAGGGATTCTGTAAACGTAATGTCCCGGATGAAAAGCCTTCATCGGACTGGAATAGATGAAGTCTCTCTGGTCAGATTTGTAGGCCTGCTGCACCCTTTTGACAAAGATAGTTTCATCCAGATATTCATTTATTCCGTTGTCAAAATTCACCTTTCGGGGAATGAATGGTTCCGGACTGAATTTTTCACGCAGGCTGATACGGTATGGTTCATCAAAATCTTCGGCATTAAAAAGCGTCAGGTACAGGTCTTTGTCCTGGTAATACTCGTTTAGCAGAAAGGAGAACGACCCGTCATCATTAGTGCTCGAGTATTGAAGATTGGCAATAAAATCAGTTACTGAAAGGAAAACCACTGCATTTTCCAATGGATCACCATTTATACCGGTTACTTTGCCGCTGATAACCGGACCTTCAGTTTCGGGAATTACGTTCAACTCCGGGTTTTCCTGAGAATGTTCAGTGAGGCCGGTTAGCAAGGTGCTTCCCGGATATATCCCCGAATTGTCAAGTATAAACAATTCCTGATCTGAAGCAGTTCCTGCCCCGGATTGGTTTAAGTAAAATGAAACTGAGATATCAGGAGAATTTGACAGGAGATTCTCTTTTCTCGTGGCTGTTAAAGAAGCCGACCTGACTGTAAAGGGTGCCGTTTCGAATGACAGAGTCACCCTTTCCCTTGTATTGTAAACCTGTTTGTCGGTCTTGACCTTTACCGGAAAATCTTCAGTAATATTTATCAGTCCGACAGATGTAATCTTCTGATCATATTCATCAAGTATCATGAGGCCTTTCTGCCCCCCTTTGAACATTTCTGAATCGACTTTTTGTACCTGAGAGGAATCCGTTAGGAGAAAATTTCTTTCCCAAATTGCAATTCCCCCTTGGAGAACCATTATTGTTCTTTCTTTTCCTGCGTTGGCAGGATCATAAAATAAGAGTGCAATTTGATTATCTCCGGCAGAGAAGATTCCGATAGAGGTGCTGTCATAATCAGGTTGAGGAAGCAGGTAAATTTCCCCGCTCACTTCCTCAAAAGATTGTAAAGTTTCAGGTTGAACAGAATATTCAGTTTTAGGCGATGCAGGTTGATTCCCAGCAATGAACAGGTTTATATCGGGGTCGAATCTGTTTATAATAACTATCTGTTTTGAAAAGGGTGCGGTACCTTCGGAAAGCATCCTGCTGGTCCATGCATCTATCTTGTATGAACCGGTTTTCAAAGTTCCCGGAAGCAAAATATTCTGATGGAAATTTCCATCACGCGAAAATATTTCAATATTTGATACAGGATGGCCTGTTTCATCTGTTAAAGATACATAGGTAACCTGACTGGCACCGGATCTGCCGGCCGCATCCCTGAAAAGGTAGGCCTTGAAAAATATTCTGTCACCTGCAAAATACACATCCTTATCAGTTTGGACATGAACGCTTTCTGTCCGGATGCTGGTTAACTGATTAATTGCCCCTGCATTGCAAAGATGAGGTGGAGTAATCAGACTTAACAGCACAAGCGAAAAAATAAGAAATATCTTTTTCTTTTTCATTTCTCAGGGAATATTGTACCAGAAGGATGGTGGATTGTTTGTCGTACAACCGGCCTCTTCAGGAACTAAGCCGTAAGTATCGGTAATAAAAAATTGGGGATTATTAAAACATTTCAGGTAATAAAATGCATAGTCGACCGATGCAGCCTCAAAAAAACCAGCTGCTATTTTTTTTTCATCATTCACACAATAAAGATTACCGGTAATCTGTGAAGGGACAGGCGAAAATATACTTTGATCTGAAGAGAGCTGTTTATTGACTTCGGTATAAAATTTATAAGCATCATCATTTATACTGTAAAGTGTAAGTGCGACCAGAAGAGACTTGACTTCCGTGCCGTACCAGATACCATAGCCAGTGGGGGGAATAGGCAGAAAGGCAACCTTATTCCTGTTAACTTCTCCGGGCTGGTTACCTGCAGGCAGATTAATGTTGTTTATGCCCTGAAACTTTTTTATCTCTTTCCAGCAATAAAATGAATCGCCTTCCTCTTCAGCATAATGAAACAATATTTTGATATCGGTATTAAACCTGATATTTGCCTGATCATCATCATATTCCTGAAGCTGCAATGTAGCATTGACACCTCTTAAAGTCCGCAACCTCATATCGCCATAAGAATTCACAAAGGATGTTGTAACAAAAGCGCTGTCTGCATCCAGACTGGCAATCTGATATGCCGGCATAAGTGTCTGGGGCCTGGAGCGGAATTCGTCTCCTTCAATTGTTTCAATATGCAGCGTATAAGTTTCACCTGCAGTGCCCTGCATATTTTCGGGCGACTGGTACAGTCCCGGTTCCGCCTGAAGAAAATCAAATTTCTGGCCCTTACTATCAGTAACAAATACGATGGCATCATCAACTGGTGGAGCTGCAATCTCTTCTGAATATAAAAATGTATGGGACAGCCTGACATTGTAAGGACCGGGCTGATTTGTTATCATCCCCTCAACCGACATTATATTCGGAACGGTATCTATTTCAGGATAATACAGTTCTTTACATCCGTATATTATAAGCAATACCGTGAACATCAAATACAATCTTATTCTTCCTGGTTCCATCACGGTTAGATTAAAAGGTAAAATTATATGTTAATGTAGGCAGAGGCCTCGCGATAATATACATTTTATACAAACTGAATTCCTGGTAATTGGTATTTCTTGACCGTTCAGTCTTCTCATAAAAGGTTGAGTAAACATTTTTACGGCCGTAAACATTAACAAGTGACAAGGTCCAGCTACTTCTCCACCTGTGATGAATTCGCAGCGAACCATCAAAACTTATTGAAAGGTCGAGCCTGTGATAATCAGGCAGCCGGTATTTATTTCGGTCGGAAAAATATATCAGCATCCCCCCATCATGAAAGAATCCCAGCTCAGGCAAAGTTACGGGCCTCCCTGTGCTGTAAGAGAATGTTGAACCGGCCCGCCACCGTCTCTTGAGCTGTACGCTGGCATTAACTATCAGGTTATGCGGCTTATCGAAATAAGCAGGAAAATAATTATTTGAATTTATCTGCTCACTGATAAAAGGGGTATAGGTCCTTCTCTTTGATTGGGAATAGGTATAGCTTACCCATCCGTTATATTTCCCGGCGGGCTTTTTCACATAAAGCTCAGCCCCATAACTATATCCTTTTGTGCTTATAATAGCTGTTTCCAGTGCAGGGTTTAGTATGATCAGGGCATTGTTCCTGGGCTCAGGTATATTCCTCATATTTTTATAGTATACTTCGACAGATGTCTCAATACTGTTATCATTGAAATTCCTGAAGTATCCCAGTGCGAACTGATCGGTCTGCATGGGTGGCTGATGGCTGTTACTTAAATACCACCGGTCGGCCGGAGTCGGGAGTGAAGTGTTTGAAACCAGGTTAATATATTGATTGATCCTGTAGTAACTCATTTTTAATGAGGTGCTGGGGTTGAACTGGTAACGCATACTCACCCTGGGTTCAAATCCGCTAAAATCAGCCATCACTTCATTTTCCTCATAACTGACTGTTTCATTGAGAGTGGATGGTATAACAGGCTGGTCCTCCTGGTATATCCGGTTGTCTCCCGGACCAAGTCTGAGGTACCTGGTATACCTTAACCCGATTTCAGAAGATATATTCTCTGTAAACTGGAAATCTCCGTTTATATAGCCTGCTAACTCAACTGCATTTTCCGGAGTTAATTTCATCCTTGTGATTGTTGACTGAGGCCCGTCCGGATATCTGGTACCAGGTTCAACATTATAGTGAATTCCATTCAGTCCGGCTTCAATGTTACTGCCGGAATTCACATAGTAGTTAAAATTCCATTTAAAAGTGTTATAGCTGATCTTTGATTTAAGCCCGAAGGAGTTATTCGGATTGAAATCGCTGCTGTCATTTACATTATAAAAATAGCCGCTATGGCCGATCAGCATGTTGGAGGATAATTTTTCCGATATTATGCTGTTCCACCTTATCGAACCAAGCGTGCTTTCATAATTGTAGTGCACGTTATCGCTGAATGCAAAACCATCCTTGCTATGATACCCGAATAGTGTAAAGTTATTTGACTGGCTTACCGGGAGGAATGCCACCCCGCTCAGGTCATAAAAGTTCGCTGAACTTTGCATCAGATCCTCGTCAGGCATCCTGTTTAGCAACCAGTTAGAGTAGGATGATCTTCCGCCAAGCATTAAATAGCCGTTATTCAGGGGAAGAGGAGTTTTAAGTGTAAGCCGGCTGTTTAGCAAGCCTATGCCGCCACTCAGATCAATCTTTTCCACATCTCTGTCGCCCAGCCTTATGTCCATTACCGACGATGATCTCTCACCATATTTTGCAGGGATGCCGCCGGTAATAAAAGTTATATCGCTAACCATATCGGGGTTGATAAGTGATGTCAACCCGAAAAGATGAGAGGAGTTGAAAACCGGAACTCCTTCGACAAGAATCAGGTTCTGGTCAGCACTTCCGCCCCTTACATGGAAACCGGTTCCAAACTCCCCAATTGTCTGTACACCCGGGAGAAGTGTGAGGCTCTTGAGAACATCCTTCTCGCCAATGCTTGTAGGCAGTCGGAAAAGAGTCCTTGAGTCCATTGTGATCAGGCTCATCCTTGTTGAGGAGATATTGGCATCCTCTCTTTTCGCATAAATTGTCACCTCCTCAAGCAGCTGACTGTCCTCCGCCAGATTTATATCCATTCTTCCGGGAGCTACCAGCCTGATATTTCTCGAATCGGTCTGGTATCCCATGTAGGAAATTGTCAGCCGGTGGTCACCTACTGGCAGCTCAAGAGAAAAGTTGCCATTCTGGTCGGTTGTTGTCCCTTTATTCAGTTCATCAACATAAACTATCACCCCAATCAGTTCATCACCTGTCAGCAGGTCGACAATTTTTCCGGTTATTTCAGCATTTGTATATTTTCCGTACTCATATGGATTCCCCACTACAACTTGTCCGCCGGTCCTCTCAGCAACCCTGGCGGGCTCTTCAAGAGGCAGTATTATAAGATCCTGGTTGAAAGTTGTGACTTCCATTTTCCTCCATGAAAGCAGCTCATCAAGGGCTTTTTCCAGCGGCAGTGAGAGCATGTCTGAGCTGACGCTGTCATTTATGAACCAGTTATAGTCATAAAATATCCTTACGGAATGAATTTCCTGAAGCTTGTTTAATATTTCAATAACTGGCACTGTATCATTATCTTGTTTCTGGTATTCGTGGGATAATAACTTAATATC
Source organism: uncultured Bacteroidales bacterium (assembly GCA_964421595.1). Classification (GTDB taxonomy): domain Bacteria; phylum Bacteroidota; class Bacteroidia; order Bacteroidales; family PUMT01; genus PXAP01. Next base: position 19,933 of record CAYQXY010000059.1, read on the forward strand.
AGTTACTAAGGTTATCAGCATAACCATGACTGTAAATCTAAAAAGCGGATATTTTCCAGATAGCGTCATAAAAGCTTCGGGATTCTAATGCAGCATGCTGTTAATGCAATAAAGGTACGCAAATGATCTTAATATTTCAGAGCATCAAACATCTGGCTTGTCACCGCATTTGCTGCATGGCTGCCCTGAATGAAAAACAATTGGTACTGTTGATAATGACTTTCTTGTAAAACAGCCCGTAAGGATTTTATATGTTTCCTTTGTATAATGACCTTTAAGTTGGCAAAGTACCCTATTCCATGAGTACTTTATATTCTTAAAACAAAATCTTTCAGGAATCTATTGCCCTTTTACTTAGAGAGTGGTTAATTTTGATTTTATCAATCAGAAGCTTAATTGTGTTAACCAGTTCGCTCTCCCTCGAATAATCAGCCTGTGCAATATAATCGACCCTTTTTTGCAGTACGAGTTCCCTGCACAACTCCTCCTGCGATTTCCCGGTTGCTGTTTCCGTGATATCGGGGTTAAATACGGCAATTGTAGCACCACCCTGATATTTAAGCATTTTCATAGCAGGGACATCAGTCTCACCATCACCAATATAGATCATCCTGTGAAAAGGGACCGGCTTTTTATCTTCAGGAAGGAACCGGTTAATCAGGTCGTTATCGTACGAGTTGTCTATTCCTTTATTGATGCGGAAAAGGTATTGCGTTTTGTTGGTATAATTAATTGCCAGTGCTGCCCATTCTGCAACTTCATTCTGGTCGTATTTAAAACCTGAAGCAAATATGTTCCTGAAATGCCGCGCGATTGAAGTCCCCGAAATAAACTCCCGCAAACCTGAAGAGATAATATGATGGTCAATATGTATCCCCTGCTTTAATGCATACTCATTTATCATGTCAAAGTAGGAATCAACCCCGGGAAATAGCTCGATATCCTTACCATAACTAATGAAATCAAGTTTCCTGATGGGAATTCCCTTCTCGCGGGACTTCTGCAGCATTAGCTGCATGTAGGCCAGTATGCCATCCATATCATTTTCCCGGGCTATCTTATTAGCCTCCTCCCAGAAAACCTCTTTCGGAATCCCCAGTTTGGGAATAAATGAATGCTCCTGCATGTTTCCAGGCGAAAGAGTACCATCAAAATCATATGCAATTGCTGCGGTTATTAGCGTTTCTTTCATTTTTCAGTATTATAAAATTTCTTATTCAGAAAGTAAAAATAGAGACATAAATCGCCATTTAAAAGATTTTTTGATTTAAGAAGTTTAAGAAATACATTTGATAAAGAAAAAATACATAAATAATGAACAAAAAGCAATGGTACGAAATCCTGTTTGAGGACTATGGCCAGAAATACGACAACGAGATTTTCGCCCAGGGAACAATAGGTGAATGCGATTTCATCGAGAAGGAGATTAACAATAATCGAAATTTGAAATTTATTGATATTGGATGCGGTACAGGCCGCCATTCAGTGGAATTATCAAAAAGAGGCTATTCGGTTACTGGGATAGATCTGTCGGAATCTTTACTTGAAAAAGCAAGAGAAAAAGCAAGGCAGAACAATCTGCAAATAGAATTCCTGCACCATGATGCACGAAACCTGCCATTTGAGAACCAGTTTGACGTGGCTATCATGCTATGCGAAGGGGGTTTTCCATTAATGGAAACTGATGAAATGAATTTTGAGATCCTTGTAAATGTATCAAAATCGTTAAAACACAAATCAAAGTTTATTTTCACCACCCTCAATGGTTTATTCCCACTTTTTCATTCCATTAACGATTTTCATGGAGAAGGTGTTGTGGAAGGGAATGCAACTTATGATAGCAAGAATTTTGATCTGATGACCTTCAGGGATTACAACATTACAAAAGTTGAGGATGACAACGGAGTAGTCAAGGAACTTGAATGCAATGAACGCTATTATGTTCCAAGCGAAATTACCTGGTTGTTAAAAACACTCGGGTTTTCCAAAATTGAAATTTTCGGAGCAAAACTCGGAGCCTTTTCACGGGAAGATAAACTTACAACAGAAGATTTCGAAATGCTTGTTATAGCAGAAAGATGAAAAATGTTGTTAAGTGAAGGCAATCTAAAAAGGAAATACATAAAGATCCCGACAAACTGGATAGAGGAATTAAAAGCAGGGATAAAGATATAAAATCCATTAATTGAAAAATATGAAGAGGATATTAAAAACTTCCTGGACAAACTTTAAAATATGTACACTCTTCATATTACAATCCAGGCAAAAAAGGATATTAAAATCCTCATTTCCCTGCTCTCAGGGCAAAAAACCAGCTTTATTCATTGATATATTGCAACTTTAGGTGCGGAATCTGCATCATATTATTAGTCTGTTATCATACAATATAGTTACTTCTACATAAAGGTATTCCATGGAGCTGCTTAAATGGATTATTCTCAACATACCCTAACCCTGCAAGCAATTATCTCGAAATTGACATTGACAACGCCAGGGCAGATAAGTTAAATTTAGGTCTGGACAGAGAATTTTCTGCGACAATAATAAATACTAACGGAATAGTTAAATACACTGACAGGCTTCATGGATTCCCACACAGGATCAATACCGGCAACTTAATAAATGGTGTCTACATTTTTAATATTTCGTATGAAGGATATTCATTCTCAAAAAGGGTAATGATAGACAATTAACAAGCATATGGGCTGTGTAGTTTACAGAGGACATCTTTATATAATAATGTGTATATTTGATGCACAACATACACATAATGAAGGCAATGATAAATAAAAGCAGAGAAGCAATTGAATACACAATGGAAGGCGCAAAGGCGCATTTATTGATCGCCGGTATTATTGTCCTGGTTTCAACAATTATTATTCCTTTTATATGGATTTATGGTTACGGGAACTTTCGTATTGGTTGGGGCATCTTTTCAAAATTTTTTCTGGTATGGTTAATTGGAGGGATAGTAATCCATGAATTATTGCATGGATTAACATTGGCATATTTCGTTAGAAACAGATTTAAATCAATAAAATTCGGAATAGATTGGAAAAATTTATCCCCCTATTGTCATTGCAAAGAATCGCTTAAAGTTAGGAATTACAAGCTGGGAGTAGCTATGCCCCTTATTGTAATGGGAATAATTCCAATGTTAACCGGATTTATAATTGGAAATGGAGCCATATTTATCATTGGTATATTCTTTACATGGGCAGCAAGCGGCGATATTATTATACTCTTCATGTTAAGAAATCTGAAGAATGATGACTACGTATTAGATCATCCCAAAAAGTTAGGGTTTATTCTTCATCCCATAATAGACAATCCCAATCCCAAAGTTTAATATTCAGTGAATGAAATTGACCAGTGTATATAACTTAATGGACAGGCATTCAGAGAATTTAAAGCTGGTAGACTAAGGCAGTTTGACGACTAGCCAAGTGGAAAAATACATCACTAATAAAGAAAAGATACTTTCATTACATAAATAACTAATCAATTTTTCCATTATATAAATCCCAAATAGGAAATATAAGTTCATAATCATTCCAATTGAGATTCCCGTCTATCACAATAAAATTTTTAAACTTTTTTTCATCCAGATACTTCTTTACTGAAGGGTGTAATGCTTTTAATAAAAAAGGTTTGAAATCAACCAGTTTTTCAGTGCCGTCACTAAATCTAATTCTAATTGCATAATC
>CAYQXY010000060.1:0-20725 GCA_964421595.1 uncultured Bacteroidales bacterium
ATAAATAATATGTTTTATCTGCAAAATATAATCTTATTGATATAAATACTAACTAACACATTATAACAATGAAAGCAATTTGGAACAACATAGTTTTGGCAGAAAGCAACAATACCTTAGTAATTGAAGGCAACCATTATTTTCCGCCTGACTCTGTAAAAAAAGGATATTTTGTAAAAAGTGATACTGAAACTGTCTGTCCATGGAAAGGTACTGCCAGTTATTACAGCCTGGAAGTAGATGGTAAAATCAATAAAGACGCTGCCTGGTATTACCCAGCGCCCAAGTCAGAGGCTAAACAGATAAAAGATCATGTTGCCTTCTGGAAGGGTGTTAAGGTAACAGAATGAAATATTTTTAACCAGGTAAAACCTGAAAAGACTGTTTCCCTCCTGGAAAATCATAAGCTACTTCCAATATAATTAATGAATAAACATATTGAATAATAAAAACAACAAACCTGAAGAACAGATACTGGTAATATTCGGGGCAACAGGCGACTTGAGCAAACGCAAGCTCATCCCGGCTCTTTATGCCCTGAATGTACTTGACATGCTTCCGGAAAAGTTTGCAATATTGGGTGCCGGACGCTCAGAACTTGATGATGATGAGTTTCGTGATACAATGAAAGCGGCTTTGAAAAGTTTCTCAAAACAAGACGGCAGAAACACGTTTTCATCATTCCTGAAAAAGATTTATTATGCACAGGCTGACCCCAAAATGGAAAAATCATTCTCCGGACTTGGAGAAAAAATTGAATTGATCAAACAGAATCATTCATTTACAAGAGAAAATATAATTTTTTATCTGTCAACTCCTCCTGCCCTCTACCAGGTTATTCCTGAAAGACTTGCAGCTGAGAGGCTTAATATGGAACATAATGGATGGAAAAGATTGATTATTGAAAAACCGTTTGGTTATGATCTTGACAGTTCAAAGGCATTAAATACTGAATTGCAAAAGAACTGGAATGAGAGTCAGATTTACAGGATTGATCATTACCTTGGGAAAGAGACAGTTCAGAATCTGCTGGTTACCCGCTTTTCTAACGGCATATTTGAGCCTCTCTGGAACAGGAATTTTATACATCATGTTGAAATTACTTCTGCCGAAAGTATTGGTGTGGAGAACCGGGGAAATTATTATGAAGACTCAGGGGCATTGCGTGATATGATCCAGAATCACCTGTTGCAGGTAACCGGACTTATTGCAATGGAACCCCCGGCATCAATGAATGCAGATGCCATTCGTAATGAAATTGTAAAAGTATTACAGTCCTTGCGCCCCATCAAAAAGGAGGAGGTTAAAAAAGTTGCTGTCCGTGGTCAATATATGGCCTCAACAATTAACGGTAAACCCGTTAAAGGCTACCGGGAAGAAGAAGGAGTTGATCCGGACTCCAGAACCGAGACCTATGCTGCCCTGAAGTTTTATATCGACAACTGGAGATGGGGCGGTGTACCATTTTATGTGCGTACCGGCAAGCAATTACCCGCACGGGTAACCGAAGCGGTAATTCATTTTAAACCGACCCCACACCGTCTCTTCGCGCCAAAAGGATCTTGCGACACATGTAATCAGCTGATAATTCGTATACAGCCTGATGAGGGTATTTTACTTAGAATGGGAATGAAGACACCCGGAGCCGGGTTTGAAGTACAGAATGTAAGCATGGATTTTCATTATACCGATCTGCTGGATGTTCGTATTCCAGATGCCTATGAGAGGTTACTTCTTGATTCCATGACAGGCGACAAGACACTTTATGCCAGGATAGATGCGGTTAATGCTGCATGGGAGTTTATGACACCGGTGCTGGATGCCTGGAAAAATGATACAGAGATTCCTGTTCATGGATACCCTGCTGGTACCTGGGGACCAGATGTTGCCGATGACTTGATAGAAGAACCGGATATGAACTGGAGACAACCCTGTGCAGAATTGACCGGCGATGATAACTACTGTAAATTATGATTTGCCGGTTTACTTCATCCGCATCCTTTGGAAAAAATATTACCGGGCAACATCAGGTAGCCAGCCAAAACTAATTGCCGTTCACTACAAAAAAGAAATTTTGGGATTTTTTGTATGTAAGGAAATTAATTCCTTCCGTCTAATTTGTTGTTAACGGAATTATAAACAATAAACCCCATTATGAAATTAAATAAATATATATTTTATCATATAGCGGGGATGTTTATTTTCAACTCCTTGTTTACAGGAATTTCCAGTGCACAGACATGTTGTTCGGGAGGAGTGCCTATGGCCGGTAATGTAGGAGGTATGGCACCAGCTGAAAGGGGAACATTTCAGATGTCTCTTGGTTTTGACGGTAATTTCCTGAGAACACTCAAGGAAGGTACCGAAAACATAAATGACCGAAGTCGCTTTCGAACAACCTATTCAAGCTTATTAAATGCATATTACAGCGTTAACAACAGGTTGTCGGTGGAAGGACTTTTTTCATTTGTACGGCAGGAAAGAGATATCCGGCAGGGAGAGTTTAATGATTTCACTTCTACTGTGGGGCCCGGAGATGTTGTTCTTCTTTTGAATTACCTATATCTGTCAAAGAACCGAATAGTTATGAGAGCAGGAGCAGGGCCCAAGTTTCCAACCGGACCGTCAGACCTCAGGAATAATGATGGAATTACACTGAATGCTGACCTGCAACCCGGTTCAGGAGCTATTGATGTTTTTTTTAATCATATGTTATCCATAAGTCCCCGATTCAGACCGGCTGCGAATATTGTCCACACCATTACTTACAGGGTAACAGGTGAGAATCCTTCCTATCTGGGCTCCCAAAGATATTCTTTTGGCAACGAGCTGCATATGTCACTGGGAATATCTGAGCAGGGCCTTATTGGTAAAATGCTGATGGGCTACGGATTGAATATCCGGTACCGTCATGCCGCCAGGGATATTATAAACGAGCATCCTTTGCCAAATACAGGGGGAGACTGGATCTTTCTGATGCCGTCAGTAAGCTGGCATGTCAATTCCCGGGCTGCTTTGAATATAAACTCAGAACTTCCGATTTACAGCAGGGTTGATGGTACCCAGCTGACCCCAACATTCAGGATAAATGCAGGGGTGTATTTTAAAATTGGACCTGGAGGTGAATTGTTGTCAGGGTATTAATTTGTAAGGTTTTACTTTTTCATACGACAACATAGCAGGAAGCAGAATTGAGAACTAAAATTGATTGATTATGAAAAGAATAAATATTTTGTTGTTATCAATAGTTTACATGATCTTGCTTATTTCAATGTCATGTAGTAAAGATGAAGCATCTCCGAAAGATAATGAAGGCCAGGACACACCCTTAAGCGGAGAGTGGCTGGTGGCTGAAAATGAAATATTTGACGGGGGTCCTGGCAAGGATGGAATTCCTGCTCTAACTAATCCTCAGTTTGTCAATAGCGATGATCACAGGTCCGGGTATCTTGGCGAAGCTGACCTTGTTCTTGGTTTTGTCAGCAATGGTATAGCTCGTGCATACCCCCATAATATTCTGGACTGGCATGAAATAGTAAACGACAGTTACGATGATATTAATCTGGCAGTAATTTATTGTCCGCTTACCGGAACGGGAATAGGATGGGACCTTGAAATAATGGGAAATTTAACAACATTTGGTGTATCAGGACTCCTATATAATTCAAATATCCTGCCGTATGACAGGGAAACGGACAGCAACTGGTCGCAGATGTTACTTAAAGCAGTCAATGGTGAATTAAAGGGTACCCCGGCAGTAACTTTCAATCTAGTTGAGACCCGCTGGGACACATGGAAAAGTATGTATCCCGAAACTCTCGTTTTGTCAGGGGATACAGGTCATAACAGGAATTACAGCCGGTATCCGTATGGTAGTTACAAGACAAGCAATTCACTTATCTTTCCGGTTACCAATGAAGATGGTCGTTTGCACAAAAAAGAAAGAGTTCTTGGGATCCTGATCAATGATGAGGCAAAAGCCTACAGCATAATGAAGTTTGGCTCGTCAATCTCATTGATCCATGATACTTTCGGAAATGAGGATCTGATAATTGCTGGAAATCAAGACCAGAACTTCATTGTAGCCTTTAATAGAAGGGGAGAAGATGAAGTTTCACGTCAATTTACTGCCGTACAGAACAACTTGCCTGTCATAATGAAAGATAGTGAAGGTACAATGTATGATTTAACAGGGCTGGCAGTTGAAGGACCAGGAAAAGGTGGACGACTCATTCCTGTAACTCAGTTTATGGGATACTGGTTTGCATGGGCTGCATTTTACCCGGATATAAAGTTATACTAGACAATATTATTTATTTTTTATCAGCTCCATTATTTGAAGTTGCAAAAAAATGTAAGGATTTGATTTTTATTCGACAGTTAAACTAAAACAATACTAAATATTAAACATTAAATCATGAAAAAACTTAAAATCACATTTCCAGTACTGCTATTTGCTTTTATATCATTGGCTTATCCATTTAATGACATTTCCGGTAGCGAGACTGAAACCGGAATATCCTTTCACCAGGGAACATGGGAGGAGGCACTCAAATTGGCAGAAAGAGAAGGTAAACCAATTTTTCTCGATATTTCAGCCAGTTGGTGCGGGCCTTGTAAAAAACTGAAAGCTTCCACTTTCCCTGATGAGGAGGTGGGCAAATTTTATAATGCAAATTTTATAAATGTTATGGTTGACGGGGAAAAAGGAGAAGGAATTGAACTGGCACGTAAGTTTGAAATCAAGGGTTATCCTAGTTTGATATTTGTTGACAGTAACGGAAATCTTATAGCACAAACAACTGGTTACCGCAATCCTGAGCAGTTTATTGAGATCGGAGAGGTAATAATAAACAGATAATTTATAGTTCCGGCATAAGCCATCGGCAGCTTTATACCTGCTGGTTTATTCATCTAGTGTCATTGATATCATTAGACTTAGTGAGCGAAAGTAATGCGTGTCCCTAAATGAACAAAATTGTCAGGAAAATGTATTATATAAAAGCAAGTGCTTAGATTTACAAAAAGATCCTGTTATGCCAAGAAACAAGTCATATAACGAAAATGAGGTGCTGGAGAGAGCCATGAATGTCTTCTGGAGCAACGGCTATGAAGCAACTTCAGTACGTTTGCTCGAAAAAGAGATGGGCATAAACCAGTTTTCCATTTATTCGAGCTTTTTTAATAAGAAAAAACTTTTTATTGAATCTATTCGCTGGTATCGGGATTATGTAAAGCAAAATGTCTATCCAGGCCTGCTCCGGGAAGATTCCGGCATGAAAGAACTTGAACAGTTTCTACTTAAAGCTGCACAGAAAAAAAGAGCTCCCGGAACAGTCAGAGGATGTCTTGTAGTAAATACAGCTGCAGAACTGGGAAGTAATGATGAAGAGATAGCTGCTGAGGTGAACAATTATTTTAATTTTATCAGGGGAATGTTGAAAAAAGTTCTTCAAACCGCGGTTGAAAAAGGCGAAATATCCAAGGATACTGATATTGAAAAACAGTCTGCCTTCTTTCTGGGTATTATGCAGGGGCTTTCTGTTGCATCAAAAACAATGGATACGGATCAGTTAAGCGATTTCGTTTCAATTGCATTAAAACAAATTAAATACTAATTTTTTTGATTTATATCTAAGCATTTGTATTGATACGAATTTCATCCGAATAAAGTGCGCAGGTTAGTTTTACCCAACAGCAATTGTTATAGATGAATCTCCCAGGAACCAAAGCACACAAGAAGAGATGAATAAAACACGGTTGATCCATCTGTGGCAACCATATAAAAAAGATATGCAACTTAATTTTATTGAATTTGATAGATATATATTATTCGGATCAAAATTTTTTTAAACAAAAACAATAACTATTATGCATAAGCACCTGTTTTTCTTCATTTTAATCGCGGGCTTGTTCTCAGGGCTGCATATTTCCGCCCAGATACCCGAAAGGGCAGAAGATATATCACCCCTGTTGATCGGAGAAACAATTCCCGATGCAACTTTAACTAATCCTGATGGCAAGCAGCAGCAGTTTTCCGACATAATAGGCAATCAACCTGCCGTACTTTTGTTTTATCGTGGCGGCTGGTGTCCATATTGCAATGTGCATCTCTCAGAGATACAAGAGGTTGAAGATGCGATTATTCAGCTTGGCTATAAGATAGTGGGAATAAGTCCTGACTCACCGGAAAACCTTCAGCAAACCGATGAAAAAGAAAAGCTGAACTATAGTTTGTTTTCGGATGCCGATGGCACATTCACAAAAGGCATTGGTATTGCCTTTAAAGCCCCGGAAAGAATGTCTGATATGCTGGCAAAAAGTTCTGATGGTAAAAATGAAGGCATTCTTCCGGTTCCGTCTGTATTTGTAGTTGACACATCGGGGAAAATATTGTTCGAATATATTAACCCTGATTTCAGAACGAGAATGTCAGCGAGACTTCTTCTTGCAGTTTTGAAGGAGCTGCAACCCGGGGACTAAAAAAACTAATAATTATGAAATATACCTGGATATCTCTGTTGCTTTTCTTTAGTGCTTCAAATAACAGTAAAAGAAAAATAAGTGCATTTCGGGTATTCCACTGAAAAAAATTTCAAGACCTGATTATCTATATTATAAAATATTTATGGATGAACAAAAAAGTATATGGTAATTAAATGATTCAACTTAACACCAAAAAATTCTGACCTGAATTAGTAAATCAAAAACCCAGATTATGAAATTCCCAAAAATATTGATATTGGCTTTTTCCATGTTAATTGTATTCACCCATTCCGGGGTTATGGCACAATCAGGAAATGTTTCTGAAGGTCCTGACAAGCTGGTAGTTGTATGGACAAGCGACGATCCGTATGTGGCTGAAAGAGTTGCATTAATGTATACTCATGCAGCAAAAACGGCAGGTTGGTTTAATGAGGTCACGCTTATTATCTGGGGGCCTTCAGCTAAACTATCAGCTGAAAATATTAAAGTGCAGGAAAGATTAAAGTCGATGCAAAAAGATGGTGTGGTGATTGAAGCCTGTATTGTTTGTGCCAATGAATATGGTGTAACCGACGAATTGAAAAACATGGATTTCGTAGTGAAGGGTATGGGCAGTCCTCTGACCGATTACCTTAAAAGCGGGGCAAAGGTTCTGACTTTCTGACGACTACAAGCAAGAGGGATTGTTAATTAAGTGGCAAACACAGATGGATCGCTCTTTCCAGATTCTATATCCTCCAGCGTGGTTCATGAATTTATGCCATATAACTTGGAGCGACCCATGAAATGATAACAGGTCCTTCCCATCTTATTTTTTCACATCATAAAAACAACGTTTTGGAGAAAAAATCAACTCCTCACTTTTAAGCTTGCTAATGACTTTATCAACTTCGTTTTTAGCAATGCCTGTCTTTTCGGCTATTTCGCCGGACTTAAGTGCTCCATTGTCTTTGAGCGTCTTTAATATAATCTCTGAATTTTCCATAATTGAATCAACATTAATAATAAGGTCTAAATATAAGGTTAAAAAAGTAAATCTGAAAAGTCTCCAGGTTTTCACCAAAATCACCATTGTTTGCACTTTGAAAACAATCCTGGCCTGACAATTATGTTCATTACCTCATGTTGTCAGTTTTCTGATTTAATTCTGCAATTATTAGTAAGTTCCGTTAGCTAACAAGTCTTGCCCTTATGAACATATTTGTGGGGGGGTGGTTTTTAATTTTAAAGAAATACCGTATTCTCGAGCTGTATCTGGGATGGATTACTTTAGCGAGTTCCTTGACGGTATTCTTTAGGTTGAATTGCATGAACGGGTATTTTTTTATTACGATAATTTCAAAACCTTTACGCTTTAACATTTCAACCACTATTTTCTCAGAGGCAAAACTTAGATGATCGGGCAAATAAAATGGGCGGATATGATTTTCCGGAGCAAGCTCTGCTGTATCACCAGTCTGTATAATCAATTCTCCTCCAGGTAATAGTAATTTTTTCAATGAAACCAGAAAAGCCGGAGGATCGGGTAAATGTGAATATACATTTAACAGTGAAATAATATTGTATTTTCCCGTATGAGTATCGATATCAAAAAACTCCACATCCAATCCTCTTTTTCTGGCAGATTCTTGTTTTGGTTCAGATGGCTCAGACCCTTTTATGTTAATCTTACCTGAACTGTAATTGTTTACAGCTTGAATAAATTCTCCGTATCCGCATCCAATATCCAACCATGTATTAATTCCTGTAAGATCACGTGAAAACAAATCATCCAGAACTTTCATATAGCTGGAAATTTTGTTTGGGTTATACCTGGCTGTAACGTCAAGCACCTTGTCTCCCGTAGTGTGTATACCCTGTTTGCTAGCCTGCGAAATCAACCTGCTTTCTGGCCGGTTTTTAATGTATAACAGACCGCACGAGGAGCATTTCACCAATGAGAAGCCGTTTTCCTCAGCATAAAAAGAGTGATTCTCCGATTTACAGTTATAACAATTTATAATTTCCATAGAAAGTTGTTAAATAATATCGGATCAAAGAATGGTATCACAAGTTAATTAAAATAAAGGACTTAAGAAATAGTTTTATCAACTTATTTCATCTTGTCTGTTATTCCGGTCGACATTACAATTTGCAAACAGATGGAATACAAGTATTGGATTTAAAATATCTTTAACTTGCAGTTACTTATCAATATCATTTTATGGTTATTCTAAGTGAATTCTATTTTAATTCAACATTACAATTAATGAGGCTGGAATTTTATATGATTGGCACATCTTCGCAACAGGAACAATTTCCAGACTATTGTGGCAGGGAAATAATTAATTATTAAAATTACAGATGATTCAGAATTAACAGATTGTGATTAATCTATTATATTAATGATTATTTGGGACTTAATCAAATTATTTCGACACTTATTTCATTTAATATCAGCTTTTTATGTTAAAGCTTAACGAACCATTGAGAATAATAACTTCGCTTAAATCAGTGCGCATATTGACTCATGAAAAACGCCAGATAAAATGGAAATTATGCCCGAAATTTTCAAAACAATAGTTGAAAGGCGGGAATATCTTTACGAGTTACTAATCCAGCATATTGTTCTTAGCTTCGGAGCTATTGCTATTATCCTTATTATTGGACTGGGTGCCGGGATCGGCATACTTTACAAAAAAAACCTAAGGCTGGGCGTGCTTGGTGTCGTGAACTTCCTGTACACTATTCCATCTATTGCCATGTTCGGACTTTTTATCCCACTGGTAGGCATTGGTTATGTCAATGCTTTGGTGGTACTGGTAATTTACGGTTTACTGCCGATGATCCGAAATACATTTATCGGGTTAAGCGAGGTTGATCCACTCCTTCTGGATGCTGCAAAAGGGATGGGTGCAACCCCCCGGCAGATTTTTTTCAGGGTACGCTGGCCGCTTGCACTACCTACTATAATGAGCGGTTTCAGAACTATGGTTGTTATGACAATTGCCCTTGCAGGGCTGGCATCGTTTATTGGCGCTGGTGGACTGGGCCAGGCGATTTACAGGGGAATAAATACCAATAATTCAGCTATGATAATCACCGGTTCAGTTTCAGTAGCTTTACTGGCACTTGTAGCGGATTGGATAATAGGATTTTTTGAGAACTCTTTAAAAAACAAGGTGAAGGCGAATTCCCCGATAAGGGAAGCACTTAAATATCTTATTATTCTTTTTCTGATATTGATTATAGCCTTTGTATTGATGGCAAGACCAGGGAGATCTTCCGGTAATGAAATCGTTGTTGCAACCAAGCCTACAGCCGAACAGTATATCCTTGGCGAGATAATTTCCCGGATGATTGAAAACCATACCGACATTCAGGTAAGAAGGAGGTTTGGGATCGGAGGCGGCACTTCCAATATTCACCCGGCTATATTGGCAGGAGAGATTGATATATATCCTGAATATACAGGTACAGCATGGTTATTTGTTTTGAAAGAACCACAGGTGAATGACCCTGACAGCCTCTATGATGCATTAAGAATAGCTTACGCTGAAAAATACGGACTTTCCTGGACAGGAAGGTTTGGATTTAATAACACCTTTACTCTCGCCATGCCGGAAATTGTTGCTCAGAAGGAAACTATCAGGACATTCTCTGATCTGGCTTCTGTAAGCAACCAATATATTTTCGGGGCTGAGTTTGATTTTTTTGAGCGGGAAGATGGTTTCCGCGGACTTGAACAGGTTTATCCTTTCAATTTCAGGAGGAATGTGGAACTTGATGTAAACCTGAAATTCCAGGCACTTGAAAACCATACTGTTGATGTAATAAACGCCTTTTCAACCGATTCCCGCATAAGGGAAATGAACCTGAGGGTGTTGGAAGACGACCAACTGTTCTTTCCTGCCTATGAGGCAGGTATGGTTGTCCGGAATGAAACCATGGTTAAGCATCCCGGTTTGAAAGAATTGTTTGACCTGCTGACCGGCACCATAAATGATTCTGTTATGCTGCAATTGAATTATGAGGTGGAGATCCTTAAAAGATCACCTGAAGAAGTTGCAAATGAGTTTTTGATTAAACGTAATTTACTGCATTAATTACCAGAGAATGAACAATACTATCATAGATATTGCAGATGTTACCAAGTCATATGAAACAGGACCTCCTGTTTTGAACCATATTTCTCTTAATATCCCGGAAGGGGAATTTGTTACCATAATAGGGCCAAGTGGCTGCGGCAAAACTACTCTACTCAGGATTATTAACGGTATGACTGAGATTGATTCAGGAAGAATAATGGTAATGGGCAAAGACATCGAAATATGGAACAAGATAGAACTCAGGCGTAGTATTGGTTATGTTATCCAGCAGGGTGGGCTTTTCCCTCATCTTACCGTCAGACAGAATATGGAATTTGTACTAAACCTTTCGGGTACCAGACGGGAGATCATCAATCAAAGGATATCTTCATTGGCTGAAATGATGGACTTCGATCAGAGACAGCTTGATGCCTGGCCCGCCAATCTTAGCGGAGGTCAGCAGCAAAGAGTGGGTGTTGCCAGAGCCCTTTCGGCTAAACCGAAAATTGTACTAATGGATGAGCCATTCGGAGCCCTGGATAATATAACCCGTAGGAACCTGCAAAAAGAAATTAAAGCAATGCATGAAAAATCGGGTTTAAGTTTTGTTATGGTTACCCATGATCTGCATGAAGCATTTGAACTCGGAACAAAAGTTGCAATCATGAATCAGGGTAAAATTGAGCAATTTGATACACCCGCGGAAATAAGCAAAAATCCTTCCGGCGAGTGGGTTGAGGATTTTTTGACCAGGTGAACGTCTGCAATAATCAACCAGCATCTTGCTTTGTATAACTATAACAGCTGTCTCGTGATCAGAAACCAGGCATTATTACAACGTGTCTTGAAATCCTTTACACTCAGCACCTTTTAAATACTGACCCTTCCAGGTTACGGATACCGGCATTCCTGAACAACTTTATTATTTATGAAGGAATCTGGTTCCTTTTTTTAGCTGTAAATTGACATTCAGGGATAGTACCATACTTTTATTACAATATTTTTTCCGAACTTCGTATTCATATTAAATTAACTAAATCTGAAAGTTATGAGTACTTCTTTGATTTTGATAATTATCGGTGTTGTGCTTGTTATTATGGTAATTGCCACTTACAACAGGCTTATTAAACTTAGAAATAATCGTGAAAATGCATTCGCCGACATAGATGTCCAGTTAAAGCAACGATATGACCTCGTTCCTCAGCTTGTGGATGCTGTAAGGGGTTATATGAAGCACGAAACCGGTGTATTGACAGCAGTTACAAATGCCCGGGCAAATGCAATGAATGCCACAGGTATTAATGACAGGATTGATGCCGAAAATCAGCTTTCCGGAGCACTTGCAGGACTGAGGGTTGCTGTTGAGGCATATCCCGATCTAAAAGCAAATCAAAATGTTATGAACCTGCAGGAAGAAATTTCTGATGTCGAAAACAAACTGGCTGCTTCCAGGAGGTACTTCAACTCTGCCACCAAAGAACTTAATAATGCAATACAAGTATTCCCTGCAGTACTATTTGCGGGAATGTTTGGATTCAAAACGCAACCTATGTTTGAAATTCCCTCCGACCAAAGGGCTGCTCATGATCAGGCGCCGAAAATAAACTTAGAATAATAGTATGAAGTACGTTGGTTTACAATCGCAGATATGGAATAACAACCTGAAGTCAACCATACTTCTTGTAATGTTCCCCCTGGTGATACTTGCCCTCGCCTGGTTATTCTTTTATTTTACAAGATCTGAGTATCAAACTTTGAATGATGTTAACTATACATTCCTTGGAGTCGCACCATGGTTGATCGCAGGTGTCCTGATCTGGTTTCTGATTGCATGGTCAGCAAATACTGCAATGATCAGGAGAGCGACCGGAGCAAAGCCCCTTGAAAGAAGAGAAAACAAAAGGGTATACAACCTGGTGGAAAACCTATGCATCACTGCGGGTATGAAAACCCCGAAAATAAACATTATTGAAGATAGTTCCCTTAATGCCTTTGCAAGTGGAATTAACGAAAAAACCTATACGGTAACACTCTCACGCGGCATTATCGACAAATTAAATGATGAAGAACTTGAAGGTGTAATTGCTCATGAGCTTAGCCATATCAGGAATAAAGATGTGAGGCTGCTGATAGTTTCCATAATTTTTGTAGGCATATTTGCCTTTCTTGTAGAAATAATTCTTCGCTCTGTATTTTATTCCAGTATGGGAAGAAGAAGAGGAAATGACAAGGGCCGGGGAGTTACTATACTGATAGCTCTTGCACTTGCTATTGCCGGATTCCTAATTACTTCACTTTTCAGGTTTGCCATTTCCCGTAAGCGCGAATATATGGCCGATGCAGGTGCTGCTCAGTTAACCAAAAGACCAAAAGCGCTGGCCTCGGCACTGGCGAAGGTTTCTCAGGATTCGAAAATAGAGGCCGTAACCCGGAAAGACGTAGCACAGCTTTTTATTGATAATCCACCGGAACCAAAAAAAGATCTGTTTTCTTTTTTTAACGGGCTTTTTGCCACGCATCCTCCTATTGACAAGAGGATATCAGTGTTGAACCAGTTTTAAGCCGGCTCGATTTTATTATTTTCCTGCTTCTTTTTCTGTCGGTAATGGCAGATAAGGAAGCTTTTTTCTCATTTTCCTGATACATTATGTGAACCAGAGGCTGTCTAATTAGTGGCAGCCTCTTTTTAAAATGTAATAAATAATTTAATTACCCTTTCCATTAATGCTTTCACCAAATAGACCAATATTTACAGCATCAGCTTCATCATTAAATTCATTATCTCCATATCCCTCGCTAAGTTCAAGTGCCTTTACCGTCTCTATGGCATCACCGGCAATACCTTTTATCGAACCATACATATGAGCCGTATTAAGAATTACTCTTTCAATCTGCTTTTCCCTGGTCTTCCATATTTTCTCCATTGCCCTCTTTTCAGCATCAAGTCCGGATTTCATGCTACTGAATCCCTCTATAATTGCGTCGATCTGTGCTTTGAATTCAGGACTTACCAGATAATCATACAGCATTATCATCTTATCTCCCTTGTTTTCCTGGGTAGCAGACAGTTCACTCATTTTAATAATATGATCACGCATAATAGCACTTAAAGCCTTGAACTCCTCAAAGCTGCATATCCAGATGCCGTCCTTCAGGCCCATTCGCACCATGTCCCTTGGCATGGTCTGAGTCACCATAATGCCGATGCTGACCCCCTTAGCCCGCATATCGGCCTTAAACTTCTCTATCCACTCGCCGCCAAAAGCCTTTGTGCGTTTGCTTTCATAGTAGATCATGCCGCAATTCTGCCTGGTGTATGTGTTTACCGTCTGAACACAATCACCCCCATTCGCACCCTTTTTAATCTCACTTATTGTATCAAGGGGGAAGTTATCCCTCAGCCACTCCTCTATTGCCAGCTCCTGAACTTCTCCCTGAAGCTGAACCGACCCCTGTTCACTTTTCCGGCGCATCTCCTCTACAAGCTTCATTTGATCGGCAAGTTTTTTCTCGTATTCCATTTTAGTAAATTCAAACCTTTCAGCCTCAGATCTCTTGATCTTTTCCTTTTCATCATTCAGTCTCAGGGTCAGAGCCCTCTCGTTTTCAGCCATAATCCTGTCTTTGATCTCATCCTTTTCTCTTTTCAACCTTTCTATTTCAGCCATTGCCTGGTTGAACTCCTTAAGTTTAGCCGATTTTTCATTCAGTTCAGCCTGAAGAGTCCGGAACTTTTCCGTCTCCTCCTCCTCCACCCTGCTTCTGATCTGCCTTTCAAGAATTTCCCTTTCAGCTTTAAGCTTAAGTTTCACCCCCTCTTCAATCTGCTCGGCTGCCATTTTCTTTTCGGTTTCAAACTGCATCCGTGCCTGGTTAAGCATCTCAAAATCCTTCTCATACTTTTTTTTCTCTCCGGACAACTGCTCCTGATACTTCTTTTTCAGTTTATCATCCAGCTGGTGATACAGGATCTCATTAACATTCACCATTTCCCCGCAATTGGGACAATTTATTTTAGTTATGTTTTCCATAATCCAGCGGTTTAATTGATTAATAATATATTGTAACTTTATAGAGATATGTGTTTTTACAGATTACCACAATACAATAATAATATCTCACTCCGTAATGGATTTACGGAGCTAATATTCTTTTCTGTCAGAAAATTTTTACCCAAACATATGGAACCAGATGATGACTAACCATAAATAATTAACTTTTGGTTCTTTTTTCTTACATTGCTGTAGTTCAAAATATTGTAATATGCCAAAGAATAAGAATGCTTATTTAAGATATCTTCATATCCACTCCCAGATACTGAGGAATAAATACAACTATGGTTACCCGACAAAAGAAAACCTCCTGGACTATCTTGATGATCAGGGCATTAAAGTTTCTTCATCAACCCTTGAAAAGGATATCAACTTTCTAAGGTATGACCTTGAAGCACCGCTGGTCTATGATCAGGGTCAGAAATGCTACAAGTACACAAGTGAATGGGAATTCAATATGCCGCTTACTCCTGATGCGGTGAGGATGCTCAATATGCTAATAGAAAAACTTCAGCTATTCGGCGGATCTCAGGAATTCAAATCAATAAAGGATACTATAGACAGGCTTAGCGATCACTTCAAACTTGCCAGTAAACACCCTGAAGATCCCATTGGCGAATACATACTTTTTGAATATGCCAAAGGATATAGCGGAAGCAGCCTGGTTCCCCAGATATACGATGCTATTTTTGAAAGCAGGGAAATAACATTCTCATACACCAAGTTTGTCCCCGATGAAACAACTTCCCGCAGACTGCAACCTTATCTTTTAAAGGAACACCGGAACAGATGGTATGTTATTGGCAAGGCAGATGGAGAACCGAAAATTTTCGGGATCGAACGTATGGATGACCTCATGATAACAGATCAATGGTTTGAAAAGGATCTTGCATTCTACAATGAGATCAAATGTGTGCTTTTCGATTCTATTGGAGTAATGGCATTTGGATTTGACACCGAAAAAGTAATTCTGCAATTTAACAAAGAACAGGGAAAGTATATCCAGACGCTCATGCTTCACAGGTCGCAACAGACAATTGAGGACAATGAGAGCGGATTGACAATTAGCCTGAATGTAAAGATCACCCATGAATTTATCATGGATTGCGTCCTCCGGTTTGGCAACAACGTGAAAGTTCTTCAACCCGACAGCCTCGTCAGGAAAGTAAAAGATATCTACAATCAGGCACTGGAGAATTATTAAAATCAAAATGGAAACCTTTAGTTAATTATCCAAATTGACCAAACAAGATACTACATTATCTTTTTATGCCAATTACCCCGACAAATCCTAAATCAAGAAGTTACCAATTATCCATATGAACATAGAAACTGAATATACCTATAAAAAATTCCCATCCAGCAGGCAATCAACATTTGACGTGGGTTATATCTCAGTCAGGAAGCATCACATGAAAGCGCTCCTTGAACTTGATGTAACCGAATCCCGCAAGATGATAAGAGAGTACCGAAGGCAAAAGAAAGAAAAGATATCCTTCATGTCATGGATTATGAAATGCATTGGTCAGGCGGTATCTGAAAACAATGAAGTCCACGGTATAAGAAAAGGAAAATCCGGATTGATCATTTTTGAAGATATTGACATTTCAATTGCTGTTGAAAAGGTGATCAACGGTGAAAAAGTTCCTTTACCTGTCGTGATCAGGAAAGTAAATGAAAAGACGATGCAGGATATAAATTCAGAGATCAGGTCAGCACAGGAACAGGAGGTGAATAATGAAAAAGATTACATTCTTGGAGAAAGTCGATATAAAGGGGTTATGAAATATTATGTATCCCTGCCTTCATTTATCCGTTTGGCAATATGGAAATTCATATTAAAACGGCCCTTCCTTATAAAAAAGATGTCAGGCACAATTGTAGTAACATCAATAGGAATGATGGGCAATATTAAAGGATGGGCAATACCGGCAACTTTCCTGCCCCTGTCTTTTGTTCTGGGGTCTATTATTAAAAAGCCCGGAGTAATAAAAGACAGGATAGAAATACGCGAATATCTTCATATGTCAGTTGCAATTGACCATGATGTTGTTGATGGGGCCCCGGCTACAAGATTCGTATCGAGATTAACAGATCTTATTGAGAACGGATACGGTTTGCAGTAAACATATCATTTGCTGATGAGTAAGTAACTTTTACTTCCTAAAATAGTTTTATTTTGCCAAAAATGTCATAGGTTTGTCTATAAATATAAAACATTCAGGATTATGAAACAAAAAATATCAATTTACTTCACGGCATTTTTTTTCATGACCGTAATATTAGTTATAACCAGCTGCGGCAATCCGGCCGGCAACAATCCTGAAAATACAAATCAATCATCAATATCCTCATCTGATGCGGGACAGGTATTCAGTTCTCCTGTAATTCAAAATATGAGAATGGCTCAGGTTGGAGTTATAGTTGAAGACATAGAAAAAAGTGCAGAATTTTATGCCAGTATGCTTGGAGTTGATAAACCAGGGATAATAGTCGCTGCCGGGCATGAAAGCCGCCCAACCATTTATCGTGGGAATCCCAGTAATGCGACTGCGAAGCTTGCATTCTTTGAATTTGAAAATATTCAGTTCGAGTTAATTGAACCTGATGGCACTCCAAGTATCTGGCAGGAATTTGCCGATAATGAAGGTCAGGGTATCCAGCATATAGCATTCTGGGTTGATGATATCGACGAAGCAGAGCAGAGATTTATTTCGGCCGGAATGGAAGTACTCCAGAGCGGTGGATGGGATGGTGGAGCATATTCATATATTGACGCCACAAAACAGATGGGAACTATCATTGAACTGCTTCATAATTATCCATAGCAGGGGGTTCACATCCGGCATAACTGAATTTCCGGGATGATTAATGTGGAGAGCACGATAAACTGATCATTAGTTAATGATCTTTCCAGGTATGGGTGCCAAAATAACAACATGATCGGGAGGCAATCTGAGCAGCCCGCTTAAGTGCCTCCTTCCTGTCAAATCCTTCATTAAGGTAATAACAGAAAGCTCCATGAAGGACATCACCGGCACCCAGTGTATCAATGGCATTTATCTGGGGTACAGGAATTTTTGTCATTTTACTGCCCTCATAAACAGCTATATCCTTATCATTATCAGTTATTGCAATAAAATCAACACCTTTATCAATCATTAGAGAAATGGTTTGATCGATATCATGACCGGGCATTAAAAACCTGCTACTGCAAATCGCAATATCAACAGTATCCAGTATACTCAGTGTCTCATTTTTCCAGCTTCCCCCGTCAAATACAATTATTGTTCCCCCTTTCCTTGCTTCAATTAATTCTGCTTTAATCTGTTCGGAAAATGCAAATCCATCAAGCAATATAACAGAAGCTTCACCCAGGTTAAGATTTTCAAAACTCATATCTTTTTTAAAATCATAGTCCCGTCTCGGTGGATTAACAATCGTTCTTGTGCCGGAAATACTACATGAGAAAACTGAAGACTCAGGTACTTGATATTCATTGCTTTTTATAAGATCGACAATTTCAAGATTATAATCTGACATCAATTCATCTTTTGCCATACTCATCGATCCTGATGTACCAAAATAAGAAATCAGTCTGGTACCAGCTCCGGAAAGATTATTGAATGTAACCGCAGCATTCAGGGCTGGTCCGCCGAACTGCCGTAAATACTGTTTTGCAAAAATTTTCGTGTTTTCACGGGGAAAAGAATCCAGCAAATAAGTATGATCAATTGTTGATAATCCAATAAAAATAACCGCCTTGTTCATATACACCTCATCTTGTTAAATTGATTCAGGCAAAGATATATATTATTCAAGCTACATCATTTCTTGTGAGTAGCAGACCGACACAAATGTCTATGGCTCCGTTTTCATTGATATAATCATGAATCAGAATCCGCCCCAAAGATTATATATTATTTATTGAGGGATTATAGAGGTCTCAATGGGCTATTTTTCTTTCTACCTTGTGGATATTGCAATATCTCCTGGATAAACTTTGCCTTTGCGTATGTATAGGCTCTTCGGTCATGTACGTATCGGGAAGCTATCTGAGTCTTAAGTTTAATATATTGATCGCGATCGTATGAATTTTCGATCAGGTGGTCCCTGAAACGCAAAAAATCCTGCCAGGCCGGATCGACTAACTCTACCATATGTATAAAGCAGGTTTCTCTGCCATCTTTTAACTTTGAAAAAAAGAAATCTCCCCGATCCCTCTGGTTTCCTCCATCCGGGCAAACACTTTAGCTTATTTTAAAAATGCAACCCGTCAGGAATAGTTATTTTTTTAGTCTTGAATCAAATTTAAAGTATCTCTGATCGATTAATTTAACCCTTGAATACTCTGGATGTCTGCAATTTAATATGTAATTATGAGAACTATGAATAATACAACTTGGTACTTTAAGTGCTATTGTCTTCCTCTCCTTGATCCATTTTTCCCCTATTTCTGACAAAATTACAGGAGCAGGATACACTGCCCAGTTCTTGGGTAAGTCTTTAATAATTAATGTCGTTATAGAATCATCAGGTATTTCAAGAGTTAGGATATCTAGTGCTGGAATTAATGATGAAGGAGTATGAACAACTGTTTCTAAAAGTGCAATCTCCTTGTTTTCACCTGTATATAAAACAGGTGACCCTTTTTTGTTCCAACGGCCACCACACATTGCAGCTCCGTTCCCGGTTAAGTCACTTGCATATTTACTAACTGTTATTCTAAATACATGCATAGCTTAACTATAAACGCCATATTCAATTCTTCCTAAAATGTCTCTGACTTTTGAAACGCCTCCTGGAATCTCAATTAAGCTATATGGTTCTAAACCACCCAAAGCATCATTTGGTATATTTAACCATTTAAAGAAAACATCTCTATCTCCAAACACCTCTTCGCCATAAAGAAAAAAATCAGCAATTTCAAATAGCTTGACAGAGAAATTTCTTTCGAGTATTTTGTTAGCTTTAATCCAACGATATAAAGTTGGCTCAGATATATCCAATATTTGGGCAACTGATTCCTTTGTCAAATTAAAATAATTACTAAAATTTTTTATGATACTTACATTAACTCCCTTGCTTGCAATGTGAATAAAATCAAAGGGACTTTCAATTTTACCCGGAACATTCTTTTTTCCAAGAATTTCTGCAAGTTTCTCGTAATGCTCAATTGTAATTTCTTTTTCCTCTATCATATGATAAATTATTTTATTATATGAACGATTTAAATGGTAATTTATTACATTAAAATAATCTCCCAGGCAGGTACGAGTTCGAACGCATCGAACTGCATTCTATCGAAAAATCTGAGATAGTTATTTTAGTTTATGTTGCAGTTTATCTGCATTAATAATTCTTTCCAGATCTTTCATATTCATCAACAACCACCCTTGCTTTATCATAATCCAATTCCGATATCATTACACTGACCCCGCTCCCTGATTTGTAGATTGGGCTTCTTGCAATTATTTCATCTTTTAAAAATGATTCAATCCCTTCATTTTCTAATAGGTTTTTAACCATCTGGGATTGAAACAGGTTGCCTTCGAAAATTACTTTGAGTTTCATGTCGGGGAACAATTAATTATTAATCTTCAAATCACTGTATTTTACCAACATGTTCCGGGTAAAATTTCCTATAATTTTGATTACCGTAAATCACATTGGCATTAAGGGCCCAAACTTGCCATTCTCCATTTACTTGTTTCGAGATATTGGCATAGCGTCTCCGGAACCTAATTCAGGTCATATACCTGCTTCTAAAATATGTCGTGTACTAGTCAAGTTACAACATTTTTTAAATATAATAATTTTTCAGATCGATAAAAATGCCTGTGGCTCCGTTTTCTGTTCCCTGGACACGGGTTAGTTTCAGTGATAAAGTTTCAATGCTTGACAAAAATTTAAAAAAATATTCTATCTGGTCAAATTATTGGGATAGTTATTATGGATGATTCATTCCGATAACTATCTTGCAACAAGAATATCTTCTTTGGCCTTTTGGCCGGAGTGCCAGGCTGACGACAGACTTTTTTTCATAGTATTAAGTCCTCTTTAGTACGATTGATTTAAAAGAGTCCCGGGCCTAAAATCATTTCTAAAAAGAATAATTAT
>CAYQXY010000061.1:0-7703 GCA_964421595.1 uncultured Bacteroidales bacterium
AAAATAATATTCATTATTTTGTCACAAAACCATATCAATATCCGACTAACTATTAAAAGAGCTTTTTGAGAGCATTCCAGGAAATATATATCGAAAACTATACGAGAATGTTCGGTGTTGCCTTAAAAATGGTCGGCGATGACGACATTGCGTCTGATATTGTTCAGGAGGTTTTTATTTACCTCTTCGATAAACTCAATAATGGAAAAGTGATTCTCCATCCTAATACCTGGTTATATAGAGCTACTATCAATAAATCAATCGACTGTTTGAGAAAACAAAAACGTTTTCAAACAATAGAATCTCTCAGTGGCAGCAAAATAAGTACTACAGATGAAGATGTAATTGATAAAATAGAAACTAAAGCTGCAATAAACAGAGCACTTTCAAAATTGAAGCCAAAAGAGAAATCTTTGGTTGTGTTATACAGTGAGGGATTAACATATAAAGATATTGCCAGTGCAACAGGAATAAGATTTTCATCAGTAGGCAAAATGTTGTCGCGAACTCTGGACAAATTAAAGAATGAATTGAAAAATGAAAACTATGAGATGTATTAAAACAGAAATAATTCAGAAATATATTGATGGAGAAATTTCCCCGGAGGAAACTGCTTTAATTGAAGAGCATATTTCGGATTGTGAAAAGTGTGCTGCGGCAGTTGAACAACAAAAGCGGATGTCCGATGGCATAATAAAAGCTATTAACCTTTTCGCATTGGATAATAAAGAGATCCCGGCTTTTGTTGCACCTTCAGTCGGCCTTAAAAAGCCACTTAAGACCATAAAAAGAGCTGCTTTTTACATTTCAGCAGCCTGTATTCTACTTTTTATTTTGCTAATTCTGCCTAAAGGGGTACCCGAAAATCATCACCAAATATCAATCATTCATAGTATAGGGCCGGAAGTAGATGCAAATAAACCAGTAACAAGACAGGAAATAGTTGTTTATGTTATTGATGAAAATGGGAATATTATTGAGCATCATTTCAATTAAAATAATCAGTTAACAGAAGCCCCATTTGAGAATAAAAACGAGAAAAATGAAAACATTAATGTTTTCCATATTAGTTGCAGCCTGTGCTATGTCGGTTTCATCACAGGAATTAAGTGATCTCTACAAAAAAGGTACTATCCGGTTAATCCCTGATGAGGAATATGCCGCCGGAACGAACTGGGATGAAGTTTTCAGGACTTATTATGATACCCTGTATGGCAGACCGATGGGTACTAGAAAATCCTTGAGAATAATGCCAGATGGGTCTGTAGTGGTGAACCATGCATACAGAAATTACTACACAAAATTCTCACCTGATGGTGAATTTGAGAAAGAGTTCGGGATAATAAACAGCAGCGGGAGAAAATTTGAAAGGATAAACAGTATTGAAGGAATTATCAACAACAATACATTCTTTACCGGATTGGACAATGCGGGCAATATGATTTTTTTTGATTTTAATGGGAATTACGTAAAAACGCTTAAATTAGATTATATGGCCCGCCAGATGATACCATTACCCAATAATAAAATTGCTGTGGTAGGCCGGGTAATCTGGCAGACACAATTCCGGGATTTTGCAGCCATTGTCGATTATGAAACTAATGATCAGGAAATTATCTGGGATCACTTTACTGAGAGATATGATATAACGAAGCAGAATCATTCTCTCTTTCATTATAGTTATACATTTAAAGAAGGTGGTGGTTTTGGAATTACCACAATGCCATTTGCAAAATCAACAGGTATAAGTTCTCCTCTGCAAATTGCCAGCATAGAAAATAACCTGATAATTGCGGTTCCAACAACAGGTGAAATATTAGTTTATGATTTTGAAGGCAACTTGAAATCAAGTGAAAAGATAGAATGGGGCCTTAATTATATTTCAGTGGAAGAGCAAAAGGAGATTCAACAAAATGCAATTAACAGGTATAAAAATATAAAAGATCCAAAATTTGTTGATTGGGTATCTCCGGAAGAAAGTAAAAAAGCCATCGAATCAATAATTAAGCAAATGGAAGCAGATTTGAACAGAATATCTGAACCATTGCCCATTCCTGTTTTCTCCACTATAATAAAAGACTCTGATGATAATTTATTATTCTTTGAATACCCTGAAGAGGAAAATGCAAACAAGTTTAATGTGTGGATTTATGGAAAAACAGGAAAATTTGTCGGTCAAAGCAGTTTTGTTTGTGATGATTACAATTTAGAAATTAATCCATCCAAAATGGTTTTTCATAATGGTTATATCTATTCACTACAACTCCTTAAAGAGGCTAAAGGTGTTCCATTAAGATTAGTTAAATTTAAAATAACAAACGACTAACCAATATGGGGTATAACCAATTTAACATGTAGATCAAATCTTTCTTATGCTTGCTGGTAATTCAGGATTAAACCACAAGAATTTTTAATTTCCTTTTGGTATCGGATTTTAATGAAACACAAGAGTTAGTTTTTCTGGATTTTAGGTATGGAACGGGCCGTCATAATACCCGCTTCCGCAAGAAAGAGGGTATCATCAGATAAGAAAATATATGTTAAGTTAACGCATCACTACTTAATAGTAAATATGAAATATCTTTTGGGTATAAATACTAAAAACAAGATAATGCGCTTGGTTTTATTTTTAACTGTTCCACTAGTATTTTTTAGTTGCAACAATCTTTCAAATAAGGAAGGTAATTCAGATTTGAAAATACTTGAATATCCCGTAGAACTTGATATCGAAACCTTAATAAACAGAAAAGCAAAGCTGCTGTCATTCAAGGAGATTATTGATACAATCGAGTATGTTCCCCTGGAAACTAAAGATGAATGCCTGATAGGCAGAATCCGCATAATAAATTTTAATAACGATAATATTTTTATTGGTCAGGGTTATGACATCTTTCAATTTAGTGGAGGCGGCAACTTTATCCGGAAAGTTGGACAACAAGGCAGGGGACCGGGTGAGTATATGCAATTGCGTGATATGGTTTTAATAAATGATACACTTTATATTAACGGCAGGCACAAGGCTATGCTTTTTAATAGCAAGGGAGAGCTCAGGAATGAGATATCCATTCCGTTAAGTATATATTTTGGGAAAATAAATAATTACTATGTTAATTACAATACTGATACAGGTGAGATAGAGTTTTTTACAGAAACCGGAACACATTATATTTCCCGTCTTTATGACCATAACCACTCCTTTGAGCCATTGGTTTATATGATAGGTTATTGGGATGAAACAATTTTTATCAGAAACGGCACAGATCTGTTCATCCACGAAAATTATAATGATACAGTTTTGTTAATAAAATCACCACATGACATAAATCCCTACTATATCTTCAATATGGGTAAATATAAGCTTCCTGATGAGTTCAGATATAATAATGGACCTGAAAAATTTGAAGAACTTACACGAGAATTTTTTCGCAGGGCAATCTATGAAACGAATAATTATCTTTTCATCAAATTAAGCAGATGGTTTCCAACCTCTGAGAATAATGATGTTTATTTATGTGTATTTGACAAAAGAAAAGGGGAACTGTTTCTTGTTACTGATGATAATGGCAATACGAATTTTAAAGATTTTTATCCGGTTGCTTCTTATGAAGATTACCTGTTATTTACCATCGATGCCTATAAGACAACGGAATATTCTGATAAATTTAATCCCGGAACATCATTTGAGGAAATAACAAATAATATGAGTGAAAATGACAATCCATTGGTCATCAAAATGAAACTTAA
The DNA here is from genome assembly GCA_964421595.1 of uncultured Bacteroidales bacterium. Classification (GTDB taxonomy): domain Bacteria; phylum Bacteroidota; class Bacteroidia; order Bacteroidales; family PUMT01; genus PXAP01. The sequence continues at coordinate 3,745 of CAYQXY010000061.1, forward strand.
GTAACAACTTTAACACATTCTTGACGAGTGGTTTGATGGTTTGATTCGCACAGGAATAATTGAAAACCCGCCCGTAACATATTGGATATTTCATACTGGTAATGGTTATGGATGGATCTCCTGAAATTGAGTACATTTATTTGGTAATCAAAGTCAGGTGTGCATTGCTTTCCCGAATGATAATATACCACCGAAATATTGTACATATTTTTAGCCCTACATACAGATAATATGAAGCATTCGAAAATTATCCCATCAATGTTTGTTCATTTTTTAAAATCAAAACAGGATACTCATTCAGGAAAAAAACTATTGCGAATAACCTCACTGTTGAGTTTACTTGCTGTTTTTTCTCTGGTTATATCCTGCAAATCCAGCATAGAACCTGATGAGAATATCATAATTAATCCGCTGAACGCAATCGAAAGAGAAGTCAGGCTTTCAGAATTCACTGATAATATTATCTATATCGCTCTGGATAATCAGGTTATGTTCCAGCATCCAAACAGGATAGAATTTGCCGAAAATCATATTATAATGGCCACATATCCGGGCAGTATCCTATCTTTTGACCGGAGAGGTAATCTTCTTGCTGAGATTGGTTCAAGAGGCAGGGGCCCTGGCGAGTATCAATATGGGATGCATTTTACTTTAGATTCAGAAAATGAACTTGTTTATATTTATGACGGGCATAAAATAATAACATATTCTTTTGGTGGCTTGTTTATACGTGAATTCTCAATAAGTCAATTTGAAGGAAACTTTTGGGATATTAACTATGAAGATGGCAAAATTTTCCTTGCAGGTACACTCCAATATGGCATTTCCAAATATGACTGGCTAATCCTGGACACATTGGGTAATCAATATTCATATAAAACCAGTTCAATAGAAAATTTTAAAACTGGTTATCCCGGAGTAAGTGGATTCTTTAATACAAAAGGTCGGTTGCATTATTGGAACAATTTTAATGACACTGTTTTCATAATTCAAGATAGTTTATATTTATCTGCTATGTCTTTTTCTCCAGGTGAATTCAAACTTCCTAAAACAGACATATCAGGAGAAAATTTTAGACTATATTTTGGACTGCAAAATATTATTGGTGCAGGTGAATATTTGTTTCTCTCATTTTATCTTGATAACCATCTTCAAAGTGGATTTATAAAAAAAGGGGAAGATATATTAACTACGATTGGAAGGATTGATAGTTATTCAGGTTTTGATACTCCCGGGATATATAATGATATTGATAGCGGACTTACCTTCACACCATTTTACACATATTTTGAAAACAAAGATGAATACCTGATAGGCTGGTTTCATGCTTATAAACTTGTAAATCATGTTGAAAGTGAAGCCTTCAAAAACTCCACCCCAAAAAATCCGGAAAAGAAAAAGGAACTGGAAGAGCTGGCAGCGAGACTTGATGAAAATGACAATCCGGTATTAATGCTTGTAAAATTGGAAGAATAAAATCAAATAAGAATAACTTCATTCAAAGTGCTTATCAACTTATAGTCTACATTAAAAGTGACAAATTTAGGGATTCTGCACCAATGTTCCCGGAAATGAAATACCATTTGGAAATACTTGTTGCCAATCTTGATGAAAACGTTAATCAAATTCTGATGATGATAAAGTTGAATAAAGAAAAATCCAGTTAAGCCTAAAATAATAGTTATCAGATGAGCTGTTGCGGGTTTTTTTCTACTTTTATTTATCAATCCTGTCAGCAACCTGGTTATTAATTTAACTTCTATCATTATGTATTTTAAGTACTCAAATGCACACAAAAGATTGCCGGTTATATTTTCTGTACTCTTTGTCGTATTTTTTAGTTCCTGCAATACTTCAAATACGGACCTTAATAAAATCAATCTGGTAAGTGCAGTTTCTGATATTAGCCAAGTTGATTTATCAAATTTTGTTGATGAAATCAGTTATATTCCTTTGGAAACAAGCGAAAGCAGTCTGCTTGGATATATTTATAAAATAATTATTTCCGATCAATTCCTTTATGTTAGAGATAACAGAAATTTACATCTGTTTTCGAGAGATGGAAAGTATTTATCGCAGGTAGGAGTAATGGGTAAGGGCCCTGGTGAGATACAGTTTATCACGGACTTTTGTGTTGATGCTTCTTCTGGACATATATTTATACTAGATGGAAACACTATTAAAATTCATAATAATCACGGGGATTTTATGAAACAGATAAGTATAGAAGGAGATAATCCGGGTCAAGTAGATTTTACAGACGGCAATCTCTTAATCTATTATTATAATTCCTCTGGTAAAACAGAAAATAGCTATGAATTAATTAATTTGAATGGAGATATTATTAAACGATTTCCAAATAAATATAATTTTGAAACTGATGGTATGGTGCACACATTCTATACAGAAAGTATCAATTATTTTTTAAACGGAGATTTGCATTGTAGAGAGATTCATTCAGATACGGTCTTTACTTTTAAAAACAATGAATTCATCCCGAAATACATTTTTAACCAGGGTCATGGAAGATTGTCCCCTGAGGTAAGAGGAAACGGTAGATATTTTAATGAAAATGGCACTGACTATATTGCTGTCAGCCACTTATTTGAAACAACCTCATTACTATTTATTTCATACTGGTGGAAAAAGCAGGGGCAATATATTATCATGGATAAAAAAAGAGGAGATGAATTTGTTTTTGATCCTATAATAGGATTAAAAAATGACATAGATGGTGGATTGAATTTTATACCTCAGTTTTCTGTAAATCAAAATAATTCGGAGTATTTAGTGATGTGGGCAGATGCTTTTAAAATCAAGGGCCACACTGATGGAAGTGAATTTAAAAATTTAATACCTCAGTTTCCTGAGAAGAAAATTCAACTCGAACAATTAGCTGCTGAAATTAATGAGAATGACAACCCGGTAGTGGTGTTGGGGAGGTTAAAAAAATAATCATAATAAGTATCATCACAAAAATGGACCTGATTTTAAAAACTTTTTCGATTTTTCTCTTCTTCGCTTTTTTGTCTGTTTCGGATACCCAGAGCCAGGATTGGGATAATCAATTTTTTAAAATGGAATTACCTTCATCGTGGATTAGTACTACTCCACAGGAGAACAATACAAAACCTTCAATACAACGTGACGGCATTAATATTTATATTATGATAAGATTAACTCAACTCAAAGATGGAGGTCAACTACGCGTAGATATTTATGAGAGTACAGAAAACAAGAAATTAAATTACAAAGATTTCCTGGCGGGGATGAAGCAAGATAATTTGAGAGTAATTTATGATAAATCCCTTAATACGAACAACCTTATTTCACATGAAAGAAAGCAGATTTTGGAAGGGTGGGATAATGGTAAGCCCTCTTATTATCATAATACACTTTGGTTTATAGAAGGTATAGAAAGATTTTATGTTTTTCAGTGGGGGTCATTTAACGAGAAAGTTCATGACGATAGCCTGGGTTTTGTTAAGAACCTGTTGAATAGTTTCACGGAAAAAACTGATAAGTAGTTTTAATTTACTTGTGTGGAGAAACTTCTTTCCCTGCCCATAAACCCATGCCTCAATTCCTTGTATACAAGCAACTGGATTAGATGGAATACGGGCCAGCATGCATGAGGATGCAAAAGAGCTTGAAGAGCTGGCAGCGAGTATTGATGAAAATGCCAATCCGGTGCTGATGCTTGTAAAACTTAAGGAATAGTTTTCAGGTGATTTCGGAATATCATTAAACAAAAATGAAAGGATATAATGATCTTAAAGCACTATTCAAGATGTGTGTATGTGCCTTTTTTAGATTTCTTTTTAATCTCACGTTTTCTCTTAGCGATAAAATCACTAAGCTCTTTTTCCTGTTTCTCAGTCAGAGGTTTGCTTTGAATTACAAAATCTACTCCTTCTGGTTCTTTAATAAATCCCATATTATTCAGGTTTATAATATCT
>CAYQXY010000061.1:7803-19123 GCA_964421595.1 uncultured Bacteroidales bacterium
AGTAAGGAAATCTCTGTCTGAAAACTGTCTCCACTTATCGTATTAAGTATCGAGTCTGTTAGTTTGTCGATCTCAAAATCAAGCTTATATATGTCTTTTGGAGTCATATACAAATATACGAAAAATCAAGGATATCTCGATAAGTATAGCGGTCTGCTGGCATTACACTCAGTTATAGGCTAAAGAAAATAATGTTGTAATGGATTAAGATTTAACAATCAATTCGCACAATGGTAAGCAGCTATTTTTACCTCAGAAGGCTGACTTTATATGATTTTGAGAAGGACAGGGAGCTTGAGTTTAATGAGGAGGAGCTACTTAGGTAAAAGACAATCCCGAAAGAAAAATCCATTCCTGTAATTTTTGCAAATCAACTTGAGGGGTATTCAAGTCCTGGTAATCAAAAAGATTGTTTTACTTAGTATGGTGAATCGGCAGTTATAACCGATTCAGCTAATTGAAACACCAGATGAAAAAGATAACCCTGTATTGGTAGTTGCTCATTTAAAATAGAATATATCCCGGGACAGTTGACTTTTTCTTAAGACTAATTCTTTTTAAAACAGTTAAACCTAATAAAATAGTTATTGAATGACATTTTATGGAATTTTTTTCTAATTTTAAAATATCAACTACGTCTAAAGCCCATGCCTATGCCTCCATTTCTGTTTCGATTTAAGGCTTTTCTGATCATAATACTGATAATATTTTCCTGCAATCAGAAGGAGGCTGATGATTCTGCTTCACTTGCACGCAGGGAGCATTATGCCGAGGTGATTGAGGTTAGGACTACTCCTGCCGTAATAGGGAATTTTAGCAGGGAGCTGATGAGTAATGGCCGGCTGAAAGCCGTCAATAAGGCTACAGTAACTTTCAGGGTGCAGGAGATGATAAAGGAGGTTAATGTCCGCAATGGTCAGTGGGTTGAACAGGGTCAGGTTCTTGCAGTTCTTGAGGATTTTCCTTTTGCATCAAGGTTGGAAAGGGCACAGGACCAAATTGACAAAACAAGACTGGAACTGGAGGATATTCTTCTTGGCCATAACCACTTCCTGCGTGACAGTCTCCGGGTGCCCGAACATCTCTGGAGCATGGCCCGGACAAGGAGCGGATACAATGCTGCTTTGAGTGAGCTTGCCGAAGCGCGCTACCAGATGGCTGCCACTAAGATAGTTGCACCTATTAGCGGGATTGTTGCCGATCTGGAGGCTAAAGCACATAATCACAGCTCTTCTTACACTCATTTTTGTGTCATTGTAAATAACAGCAGTCTGGAAGCCAGGTTCCCGGTGCTTGAATCGGAGACTTCCCTGGTTGCTGCCGGTCAGCCGGTGGAGATCAGTCCCTTTGCCAGTAACAGCAAATCATTCACCGGCAGAATATCAGGATTTGACCCGAGTGTCGATGACCAGGGCATGGTAATGGTCACTGCGTTGATAAACAACCCCGGCTCCGGTTTGATGGATGGAATGAACGTACAGGTTATTGTGAAGAGGGAGATTCCCGGACAGCTGATTATTCCCCGCGAGGCGCTGGTGCTCAGGCAGGGCCGGCAGGTGGTATTTACGCTGCAGGACAGTATTGCTATGTGGAACTATGTTGAACCCGGTTATGAGAACAGCAGGGAGTTTTCAATCAATAGTGGACTGACTGAAAATCAGGAGGTGATTATTTCGGGGAACTTTAACCTGGCCCATGAGACTAAGGTTAAAAAAATTGAGTGACCTGAATCCCGTTACTATCCCGGCATGGAAGGCAGGTGCTCTGATGGGTACAACCACCAGGGAAGCACTTAAGGTTCAGGAAAATGTTTACGCTGTCTAGCCTGATTAATTCATAATCTTAGAAATATGCTTAAGCCTTTGAACCTTTGGATAAAAATTTCTCCATAAAGACATAAAAAATGCTGAATTTCATTCTCAAGCGAATATTTATGAATTAATGAGGCTAAATGTCAGGAGCCCTCTGACAGTCACTTTTAAAATTATCTTTAAAGAATCAGGCGATAAATGATGCCCAACCTAAATCCGAATAGTTCTCAACACCTCCGGCCCGGAGGTTTTTCGGCTTTCACCATTATTGTTATTTTCGTCGTTCTGATTATTGCCGGCATTTCCCTGATCCCGCTTACATCTTTCAAGTTCCTGCCTACCCGCACCCTGCCCTCAATAACCGTTTCGTACCACTGGCCAAATATAAGCGGCAGAGTTATCGAGATGCAGGTTACCGGTCCGCTCGAAGGGGCCTTTTCCACCGTCAGGGGGATAAAGGAGATTAGCTCTGAATCTTCCAGGGGAACGGGACGAATTACCATATCGTTTGACAAGTCGTCAGACATGGACGCGGTAAGGTTTGAGATAGCCACACTTATCAGGCAGGTTTACCCGGGGCTTCCCGAGGGAGTAAGCAGGCCGGTTTTGACTCTTAACCGGCCCGATGACAACGAGACCGCCCTTATAACTTACACCATAAATGCAAGTGCCTCGCTTTATTTTATCGGCAGGTATGCAGAAGATGTTATTCGGAATCAGTTATCTGATATTCATGGCGTATATTCAATAAATATACATGGAACGGTGCCTTATGAATGGCAGCTTGTTTATGATTCACACCGGTTGCAGGAACTTGGTATTGTACCTGCCACTTTACGCAGTGCTATCAGCAGTTATATGAGCGTGAATGAGCTGGGACAGGTGATTCAGAATGCGGCTGATAATGAACAAAGGACTATTAACCTGCTTCTAAGGGGTAACTCTCATGACAACTTTGACTGGGAGAATATACCCGTTGCCATGTCAGGCAACAGGGTTATCAGGCTCACCGAAGTGGCTAAACCATCGTTTGTAGAGCAGCAGCCCTCATCATTTTACAGGATCAACGGGCTTAACACGATAAATATGGTTATTACGGCTACAAAAGATGCCAATCATCTGAACGTTGCAAAAACCATAAAGGAACGAATGACTAAGATAGAAAGTGAGCTGCCTCCTGGTTTCTCAATTCTTGTCGCCCATGACTCCACAAAATTTCTATCAGCCGAACTCAGAAAGAACATATTCAGAACCACATTTTCAATGGTTGTGTTGCTGCTTTTTGTTTTTCTGATAAGCCTTCAGGCACGCTATCTTTTTATTGTGGGAATAAGCCTTTCTGCCAATATCATCATTGCCTTTATCTTTTATTACCTCCTGGGAGTTGAAATACATCTTTACTCCCTTGCGGGGATAACGGTGTCGCTGGGAATCCTTATCGACAACACAATAGTGATGATAGAGCATCTCAGGCATAAGAAAAACCTGAAAGTTTTCGTGGCCCTGCTTGCTGCGACATTAACCACCATTGGAGCGCTGACCGTCATCTTTTTTCTTGATGAAAGGCAGCGGGTTGATCTGGTAGATTTCTCACTGGTGGTAATGATTAACCTTACCATCTGCCTTTTTATAGCACTCTTTTTTGTCCCTGCCCTTATGGAGAAATTCCCGTTGAGAGTAAAGCATTCTGCAAAGATGCTAAGGCGGAAAAGGACCATTTCCCGGATAACGGGATATTACAGGAATTTCATCTTGTTCGGGTTTCGTTACAGAAAGGCTTTCATTATTCTGGCTGTGCTGGGATTTGGGATACCGGTGTTCTGGCTGCCTGAAAAACTTGAGGGGGAAAAATGGTATCATTCCCTGTATAACTCATCGCTGGGAAGTGAAAAGTATTTAAAAAGTATCAAACCAGTATCTGACAAGGTTCTCGGTGGTGCATTAAGGCTTTTCGTTTACCATGTTTCGGAGCGTTCATACTTCACACGGCCTGAAGGGACCAGATTGCATGTTTATGCTTATTTGCCGGAAGGCTCAACTATAGAGCATTCCAATATAGTAATGGAGGATTTTGAAAATTTCATAGCCGGCTTTAGCGAAGTTGAACAGTACCATACCAATGTGACAACTGAACGGGGCCGGATTGATATACATTTTAAGCCAGAGCATGAAAACGGTTACTTTCCATACAGACTAAAAAGTCTGCTGGAACAAAAGGCAATATATTCGGGGGGAGCAGATTTTTCTGTCTATGGAGTCGGTCAGGGCTTTTCGAACAGGATGACTGAGCGATCCAGCCCCGGCATAAGGATAACGGGATATAACTACGATATGCTTTCTGAGTATGCCACCCGGGTTTCCAGGTTGCTTGAGGAACACCCCCGAATTCAGCGGGTAAATATGCAGTCATCCGCTAATTTCTGGTCGCTCGATCTGAGAACCGAATACCATATGGATTTCGACAGGGCGATGATTACAAGGATCGGGCAAGATATACCTTCGATTTATAACCGTCTTACCAGCTTGTTTATTCACGATTCCGGTCCTTTCTCCGGGGTAATAGATAATGAGCATGTACCACTCCGGCTCAGGGCCGCCAATACTCAGCAGCTAAGTCTCTGGGACATCCGCAACACGATGATAAGCAATCCGGGAGGCATGGCCTTTAAGCTTGGTGATGTGGCCGGTATCAACAGGCTCAGGGCACCGGATGCGATCTACAAGCTGAATCAGCAGTACTACATAACACTGATGTATGACTTTATTGGTCCGCTTGAACTGGCAAATATGGTGAAGCAGCGAACCATCGAGGAGACAAACGAGTGGCTGCCACTGGGCTTCCTGGCAATGGATCCGAGGCTGGGCTGGGTATGGAGCAGTGGTGACAAAAAGCAGTACAGCCTTATTCTGCTGGTTATTGTTATTATATTTTTTATCTGTGCCATACTGCTTGAGTCGCTCCTGCAGCCCCTTGCCGTCATACTGATGCTTCCTCTGTCGTACATAGGTGTTTTTCTAACCTTCTACCTGTTCAACTTCAACTTTGACCAGGGGGGATATGCCGCCCTGCTTCTGCTAAGTGGGATAGTTGTGAATTCGGGTCTTTACATACTCAACGATATGAATAACCTCAGAAAGAGCAATCCCGGACTTTCCGGTGTTGAGCTGTATCTCAAGGCTTATAATATGAAGATCGTACCAATTGTGCTAACTGTGGTATCGACAATACTGGGGTTGACTCCCTTTTTAATGGGTGGCAAGACTGAGTCTTTCTGGTTTGCCCTGGCGGCGGGGACTATCGGGGGACTGGCTTTTTCGGTTCTGGTGATGATTTTTTATCTGCCGCTGATGGTTACTAATGGTTCCCCGAAAGGGAGATTAAAAGAAATTATATGATGACATTTATGGAGCCTTTAATTTATAGTGAATGCGGAATGAGTGCCAGGTGCATGAACGAAAAACTGAACCGGGTTAATAGTCTTGAAAAACTGAAAAGCTAATGGTTAAATTTCTGATAAACCGTCCTGTTGCTGTAATAATGAGTTTTCTTGCGGTGGTGCTGCTCGGACTGGTGGCCGGGGGATTGCTGCCCGTGTCGCTGCTGCCTGATATCCGCATTCCTGAAATTACCGTCCAGGTGAGCCATCCCAACAGCTCGGCCAGGGAGCTGGAGAACATGGTTGTAAGGCCGTTGCGTCAGCAGCTTTTGCAGGTCGGGCGACTGACAGATATCGAGAGTGAGGCGCGTGACGGGAATGCCATCATCCGCCTGCGTTTTGCCCATGGCGCCAACATGGATTACCTGTATATCGAGGTTAATGAAAAGATTGATGCGGCAATGGGGCAGCTGCCCCGTTCCATGGAAAGGCCGCGGGTGATCAAGGCAAGTGCTTCTGATATACCGGTTTTTTATCTTAACCTGTTTATGAAAAATCCGGGTGGTGACGGCCATGAGCTCTCGGGGTTCATGGAGCTGAGTGAGTTTGCCGACTGGGTGATAAGGAAACGGATTGAGCAGCTGCCGGAGGTGGCCATGGTGGATGTTAGCGGACTGGTTTATCCGGAGGTGTCGGTAATACCTGACCTGGGAAAGATAGCGGGCCTTGGGCTGACTCATGATCATTTCCGTGAGGCGCTCGAGCTGAATAACATTACCCTCGGGAGCCTTATGGTGAGGGATGGGATATACCAGTATAATGTGCGTTTTACCTCTACACTTGGGACCGTCGCTGATATTGAGAATATCTACCTGATGGCCGGCGAAAGGCTTTTTAAGCTAAAGGACCTTGCATCGGTCAGCATACGTCCGCGCAAGCCGCAGGGACTCTATAGCTGGGGTGGAAAGCCTGCCCTCAGCTTGGCAATCATAAAGCAGTCCGATGCCCGAATGAACGACATGAAGGATGAGATGCAGAGGCTGATGGGTGAGTTCGAGGCTGATTATCCATTGATAAGCTTTGAGCTTTCGCAGGATCAGACCGGGATACTTGACTATACAATTGGCAACCTGAGGAATAACCTTATTCTTGGCGGGGGACTGGCAATTCTGCTTATGTTTCTTTTTTTGAAGGATATGCGGTCGCCTTTCCTTATTGCGATAAGCGTTCCTGCCTCAATTGTCATAAGCCTGCTTTTCTTCTGGCTGACCGGGCTTTCGCTGAATATTATATCGCTTTCGGGACTGATCCTTGGGGTGGGGATGATGATCGATAATTCCATAATCGTAATTGACAATATAACACAGCATATTGAAAGGGGACATCCGCTGCATGAGGCATGTGTAATGGGCACCAATGAGGTTATCAGGCCGCTGATAAGCTCGGTGCTGACAACCTGCGCTGTGTTCGTTCCCCTTATCTTTCTGAGTGGCATCTCGGGTGCTCTTTTTTATGATCAGGCTATCGCCGTGGCTTCGGGATTGCTGGCATCACTGGTGGTTTCGGTTACACTGATCCCCACTCTTTACCACCTTATTCATGTCAATACTACCGGTAAAAAGGGGAAGATTCGCTCTTTCCAGATATTCCATCTTGAGAATGCCTATAACAGGGGCTTTGATTTCGTTTTCAAATACAGAGGATTTGCTTTTCTTACGGTTTTCCTGCTTCTCGCACTGGCGGGTTACCTGGCAATGATACTTCCCTTGCAGAAGGTTCCCCCGCTCGAGCAGGTTGAGATTGTGCTGAAAATAGACTGGAACGAGAATATTCATCTTGATGAGAATATGTCAAGGGTTTCCCGGTTGACCGGAAAGCATGCCGATCTGATTACTGAAGCCGGCGTTTATGGCGGGAGGCAGCAGTTCCTTTTGAACCGGGAGATGGATATGGAGATTAATCATGCTCATGTTTATCTTAAGTCTGATAATCCGGCTTCCCTTTATCTTTTAAGGGAGAAATTAAATGACCTTGTCAGGGAAGAGTATCCGCTGGCCAGGGTTAGTTTTGTGCCTCCGGTAAATGTGTTTGATCAGATTTTTGAGTCGCATCAGCCACCGCTGGTGACGAAGTTTACCAGGGTACGCGGACAAAGGGTGCCGGAGGTTGAGCAGATGAGACGGATGGGACAGAGGATAAGTGAGCGGTTTCCCGATACGGAATTTATACCTCTGCCCCTGGATGAGAACCTCGTGATGCGTATAGAACCTGAAAAACTGTTGCTGTACCGTGTTAACCAGAATTTCCTTCACAGCCAGCTTCGCACCGCCCTTGATCAGTATGAGATAGGACAGCTCCGATCGGACCAGAACCTGGTACCTATTGTTCTCGGAAACGAGGAAAGGGACATTGAAAATATTGTATCAACTATGCTGGTGCGCAATTCAGTTGGCGTAAACATACCTGTCAGCGCTCTTGTGAACATGACAGCCGAAACAGGATATAAAACCATTACTGCCGGAAGGCAGGGTGAATTCCTGCCGGTTATTTTTAATCAGCCCGGACAGGGTTTTGGCAGGGTCGTTTCCGGCATTGAGGAGATTGTTCGCGAAGACACTTCTCTTGATGTTTCTTTCGCAGGAAGCTGGTTCGAAACACGGATGCTTATGAGGGAGATGTTGTTCGTTGTGCTTATTTCTCTTTTGCTGCTCTACTTCATCCTGGCAGCACAGTTCGAATCGCTGTTGCAACCTCTTATAGTGATGCTGGAGATCCCTGTGAATCTGGCGGGTGTGTTCCTTGCACTTTTGATTGCAGGGGCGGGGATCAATATCATGTCGATGATTGGTATTGTGGTGATGGCGGGCATAGTGATAAATGACTCAATTCTGAAGATTGATACTATCAACCACCTGCGGGCTGCCGGAATGTCCCTTATGGATGCGATTCACACAGGAGGCACCAGGAGACTCAAGCCGATTGTGATGACCAGTCTCACTACAATACTTGCCCTCACACCAATACTTATAACCCATGATATCGGTTCAGAACTGCAGGCCCCTCTTGCCCTGGCGATAATTGGTGGTATGGCCCTCGGAACCCTGGTGAGCCTCTATCTTATTCCGCTTATGTACTGGTATCTTCACAGGGGAAGCAGGTGATTAATTGATTAGCTTTAACCTTCGTATCCACGTATCAATATTTTTTCATACCTTAACTTAAAATTATTACAAACCTTTAAATGTTTATATAATTTACCATCGGAATGCTTATGAACGTCTTTGTAAACAAGGCGAAAAACAATATTATTTGATCTGAATCGTAAAAAACTCAACAGCCATGACGAAGAATTTAATTACAACTCGATTGCTGATTGTTTTATTATCATTTTGCGTTTGCTCTATTGGCTGCCAACGAGATGCAGTAGATTCTCATAAAATTATTGTTGACTTCAATGAATCAAATGATTTGTTTAGTTCAGGAATAATTGAAAGTGTACAATTAATTGAACTTGAAACTAATGAAGAATCATTAATGGGGATGCCGGGTCGCATTATAATTACAGAAAATGAAATCTTTATACTTAATAATTCAGACCCTCGGTCATCTCAAATGAACATTCTTAGATTTGGCATTGATGGGCAATTTTTAAATAGTATAGGCAGAACCGGCAAAGGACCTGGTGAATTTATTGGCGTGAATGATTTTTTCGTTAATAAAAAAACAGAACAAATCGAATTGGTTTGTTCTCATAATCAAATGCTTTTATTTAAAGTCACCGGAGAATATTCTGGTGAGATTAAAAATCCTAATAAAATTCCAGTTAATTCTTTCATTAAAACAAATGAAGGCAACTATTTTATTTATGGAGGGCCAAATAACGGTTTTGATAATCACCGGATATACCTGGTCGATTCGGAAGGTGAGATAACCAAAAAGTATTTGGGGCAAGAAACAAACCTTTCACCTATCGCAAATGAAAATAATTTTATTCTTTCAGGAAATGAAATCCTCTTTCGTGAAAGTTTCAATGACACTATTTACCGGCTTAACAATGAGGGAATAGCCCCTTATTATATTTTTGAATTTGGGAATTACAGTCTTCCTAAAGATATACATCTATCCACGGATCTTTTTTCTGCAATAAAAGATTGCGCAATGCCTGTTCTTTTGTATGAGAATAAAGACTATATGCTTTCAGCCTTTTTTATTTTTGGCAGTAATCTCCCGCTTTCTTTCATTATCAAAAATAAAATTTCTGGAAATACAAAGCTTATAAGCATGCCTGAAGAATCAGAATTTGTTGCCTCTTTTGATGGACCGGGATATTTAACGGATAATAATGAGATTGTATTTCTTCTTCATCCCATTGACATCCAGCTTAATTCAGCAAAATTGACAAAAATTCCAATGATGGATCAATTATTACCCGATGTGCAACTTGTAGACGAGAACTCAAATCCTTTTCTTGTGATGGCAAAGATCAAAGAATTTTAACTAAAGGATCTTCCGGTTGGTAACACGTGGTATTATAATCGTTTTGGAATTCATGGATATAAACAACACTGGTTAGCCTACTTCTGATTTTCACTGCTTGTATTCTGAGAAACCTCAGTCAGATTTAATTATAAATGATATAAAATAGGCTGTGGTCACTCTGTTACCTATTTTTGAATGAGTTAATTTTTTAGCGATATCAATCAGTTTCAGACTGATAATGATTCAATTGAAAATTAATGAATATATTTGGCTAATATCATCAATTCATAAAAGCTATGCATGCCCCATCAGGAAAGGGTTTGAGATACGTTCTTTGATTTTCGATTTGAAAATCCTGATCTAAGCAGTTGTACCCAAAATCTTTTTTGAGGATTATGGGAAATAAAAACAAAACTTGGGAGTAATATTTTCAGGCTATTTTGCTGTTTTGATGAAGGTAACTTAGTTATACTTCTGAGCGGATTTAATAAAACGACTCAAAAGACTCCTAAAAAATAAATAGAGAAAGCAGAACGATTAAAAAAAGAATACTTCGATGGAAAAACAAAATGACAACAGATTGACTTCCTGGGATGACCATCTTGACAAGAAGTATGGAAAAATAGGAACTTCTACACGTAATAAATACGAGGAGGAATTTGAGGCCTTCAAAATCGGTGCACTAATTCAAGAGGCAAGAAAAAAGCAAAATTTGACCCAGGCACAACTTGCTGTTAGAGTTGGCACGACTAAAAATTATATATCCCGGATTGAAAATAATGCGAGTGATATTCGATTGTCAACTTTGATGAGAATTATTAGAGATGGATTAGGCGGACATTTAAAATTGTCTGTTGATTTATAAAATGTACTATTGATAACACTCAATATAAAACAGTTGGTATTCAGTGGTTTGCGAGCGTTTGGATTGTGCTCCGTCATTCTTGTTGGCGGACAAGTACGTAGCCCGAAAACCCAAACGTAACCGTTACCAACAAGCAAAAAATACCCCTTGTTACCAGACAATTAAATGGTTATATTTGTTTTATGAATAAGCGTGAAAATATTTTAAATAAAATTTCATCAGTTATAGCACAAAAATACCCGGATGCCGAGATTTACCTTTATGGCTCCCGAGCCCGTGGTGATGAAAAACCTTTTTCAGACTGGGATTTATTGGTTCTACTAAATTCCCCAAGTGTTTCATTCTCTCATGAGACAAATATTATGGATGATATGTATGAAATTGAGCTTGAAACAGGCGAAATCATTTCTCCATTAATATATTCCAAAAACGAATGGGTCAATAAACATAAGCAAACTCCATTATTCGAGAATATTGAAAAAGAATCAATAAAGATAAAATGAATAGTTCACGTGAGGACCTGATAAATTATCGTCTGGAACGGGCAAAGGATACACTTGATGATGCCAGAATTTTAGCCGATAACAAGAAATGGAACTCGACTATAAATAGACTTTATTATGCTGCATATTATGCAGTTATTGCACTACTTTTAAAATCAAATTTAAAACCCATTACTCATAAAGGTGCAAAGACCGAATTTTCGAATCACTTTATAAAAAGTCAAATAATTCCTAACCTGAATAATTCATAAACTCAAATTTAAGGGATAAAATCCAAAAAATTTG
>CAYQXY010000062.1:0-19093 GCA_964421595.1 uncultured Bacteroidales bacterium
CAGATTGTTTCAGATAGGTGACTTAGTATATAAAGCTTTTGAAGATGGGACTGCTGCGACTCATATCAGCAATATCCATAAATTGGCTCAAATCAAATCAAATAGTGTTTATACAGTACCAGAAGATGCTGAAATAATTGTTTCAAATATTACCAAGGACTCTTCAAACCTTAAGGACGCTGCTTATAATTGTGGGACTTATTTTTATGACGGGAAGACGAATGGCGATTTTAGGCTAGGAATTGGAGTTGAACGAGAGCAGGTTAATAGTGGGAGTATCCTTGGGGGAGACGCATTTACAACTCTATATGCAGGCACCTTCATAAAAGTTTTTCGGAAAAAGGGGTTTGGTTGGGCTTATAGTAACAGACAGGTGCAATATACATCAAAAGTAGCTGTTGATATACAAACCGCATCCGGCTGGGAAAGGGAATTTCATAAAACAAACGGTGATCATGGTGTTGACGGTATTTATTCTAAAACTTTCATACATAGATGGCTTTCAAGTGGTTATCATTACCCATATGCTGTACATTTTGGCGCATATGATGGCTATGCAAGATTGGTAGTTCAGGATTTCCATTGGCAAATTCAGTGTAATACTAATATTTTCCCGTGGGGCTATTAAAATATAATTGGGTTCGTTTTTCACGGACCCAATTTTTTATATTTGCAATCAAGAAGAAATAGGTATTTTACTAAATATTAACCATTTCAAATATCATTATGAGAATTACACAAAGTTTTAAATTTTTTGCTGTCCTGCTGGTTTTAATAAGCTCAGGTTACACATATGCTTTTGGACAGGATAGCTACATCAAGGGCCGGTGGAACATCAAGGCAGGGTATTCAGAGTATGGTCTTGGATCATGGGATAGTTATCCATTAACTAAAGAAAATACAACCGGGCATTATCGTCTGGAAACCAATTACGGTTTGTTTAATGCCATTGAAACCGGCATTTATTTTGGATATTCGGAAAGAGCCATTGGTTTTCGTGAAACCGACCCAACAATGTTCTATGGACTGAATGTGAATCTGCACCCATTGCCTTTCTTTCTTGAATTAAAAAATCCCCTTTTCGAGGTGTATCTTGCAGGTAAATTTGGCGGCCGCTATTATATAAAGAATCATACTGAATACAGTATTGGCGGTGGATTATCCTTTTATATATTCCGCAATGTTGGTCTTTATACCGAATATCTATATGGCAATCATGGGGCCTTTGTTCATTACAAGGATCATATGAAATTAAGGTATGGATTAACAGTAAGGTTCTGATAAATTAATGTAGAGCGTTTAATAATGCAGTATATGTTTAAGGCTTTTATTACCAAATTTTTACTAGTATTGGTTTTTGCATCTCTACTTTTTGCAGGTTGCCATGAAAAAATAGACTGGGATTCTCCCCCTTTTGAGTCGAAACCTGTTATGAACAGCATACTGATTCCGGGGAAGCCTGTTGTAGTTCATGTTTCCTTAGCTGTGCCATATGGAGCTAACAAATCGATAATCGTTGAAGATGCAGAGGTCAATCTTTTTGTAGATGGAGTATTTACCGAAACCCTGGTATACACGGAGAAAGGGATTTACCATTCACAACTGGTTGCAGAGATTGGGAAAGAGTATATTTGCCAGGTGCATGTTGATAATTATCCTGTAGCCCGAGGTTCGACAACTATTCCCAAACCATTAAATATTCTTGGTGTAGAGCACATAAACGTTGCCGGTATTGATGAAGAGGGTACTAAATATCCCGCCGTGAAAGTAACTTTTGAAAACAGGCCTGGTATTTTTAGCTGCCATGAAATTGTAATAACTATTATTCATGAAGGGTTTTCAAATTTTAGGGCGGGCATAATGGATTATGTTGATCCGGTGCTGCTTAACGAGGGATTACCACTTACCATATTCAGCAATGATATTATTAAAGATGACAGCTATACAATGACCATTAACTACACGACTGGCATTTCAAGTGGCAGGCTACTTCCCTTGAAAATAGAATTCCGAACAATCTCTCATAGCTATTACCAATTTACAAGACAAGTATTCCTGTATGAATATAACAATGAAGATTATGTCTTTTCAGGCATAGTGCGTACCCCGTTTACTATTCACTCCAATGTTGAAAATGGCTACGGAATATTCACCAGCTACTCATCTGTAACCTCAAGTATAATCTACCCTGAAGAATAATAAAACTCGTTTGCCCCGGTCAAGTGAAGGCAATAATTTTAGATTTAATTAATTTATTGTGAAAGCTACATCAAGAACAAACATAATTTCCATAGTCTCTTTTATTCTTATTTTTTCAACCACCAGCCTGATGTCACAGACAAGGATATCAGGATTTGTAAGGGACAGCCTTACCAGGGAAGTGCTTATTGGCACTCATGTCATTGATAGCACTACAAACCGGGCTGTAGTTACTGATAACAATGGATTTTTCAGCATTTCAACAACATCCGGGAACCAGCTTACTTTTTCCTTTGTGGGATATCAGCCTAAAACCATTGCTATTGATAAATCAGCAAACTCCATGGTTGAGGTATTACTCCTTCCGGGAACAGATATTGATGAGGTCGTTGTTACCCATACACGGAGACCGGCCTTTAGTATTTCTTCACTAAGCAATCTTGAACTTCAGCAAATACCTTCACTTGGAGCCAAACCGGATGTCATGAAATCCATCCAGCTGCTGCCGGGGATCAGCTCTCAGTACGAAGGCTCAAGTCTTATTTCGGTCAGGGGAGGGAACCCGGGAGAGAACCTGTATCTTTTTGACAACGTAGCAGTAATTTATGTAAATCATCTCGGGGGATTCATGTCGGTTTTTAACCCTGATATGATCAACAATATTGATATTTATAAAGGAGGATTCCCATCACGCTACGGCGGCAGGCTCTCTTCCATAATGGATATTGCCCAGCGTGAAGGGAACCCGAATACCTTAAGCAGTTCACTGAGTGTTGGAGTTACCGATGTGACATTCACTGTTGATGGCCCTGTGGATTTCATTGAAAACTCTTCTTTCATGTTCACGGGAAGAAAAACAGTTGTGGATCCTTTACTGGGGCTTCTTACCTATCTGAATGGTGCAAGCAGAAATATGATGGCTTATGGTTTTCATGATTTTAACGGGAAGTTTACCTGGAGGCCAAACCCGGAGAATACCTTAAGCCTTAATCTATACCAGGGTGATGATTACCTTGGCATCTTTTACAAGAAGTCAAATGATGATTTTATTAAGAAAGCCAGAATAACAAATACCTGGGGTAACTGGTTGTTATCGGCAAGGTGGAACAAGGTTTACAGGCCCGGACTGTACTCCAACCAGAGTCTTTCTTTTGTAAGGTACAGGCTAAGGGAAAAACAGGTTTATCAGGACATAGAGTCTGAGAGTCCTTACAGAAGAAGATACCTTTCAGCGGTTCAGGACATTTCCTATAAGTGGGGCTGGAAGGCCGACTTTAAGAGTAACTGGAACATAGATTTCGGCCTGCAGTCTTCCTATTTCCGTCATCTGCCAAACAGTATAACAATTCCAAACCAGGACAGGCACGGACTTGATGCGGTGACCAATTCCCTGGAAACAGCGATATACATGGATAACAACTGGAAAATCGGCCGTATTTTGCAACTCAGGGCCGGTGCCAGGGGAGTTGGCTACCTGTCGAATGGCCTTACCAAGGCTTATTTCGAACCACGTCTCAATCTGGATATCAGCCTGACGCGAAGCCATACCCTGAACCTTAGCTATATGGAGGCAACCCAGTTCTCCCATCTGCTGTTTACAAGCGGAAGCATAAACAATACTGAGGTGTGGATCCCATCTGACAAAAATATTAGTCCGGCAAGCTCCCGGCAGATATCGGCCGGGTGGCGGGCTTCGTTCTTTGAAGGGTTGTTCGATGCCGAGGTAAATGTTTATCACAAGACTCTTGAGAACCTGGCATCATACCGTGAGGGATATGTTAACATGATGGGCGATGGTAACTGGAAATCCAAAGTGGAAACAGGGGGCATGGGAGAAGCCTTGGGTGCAGAGTTTTTCCTTCGAAAGAGCATTGGCAAATGGAATGGTTTTGCAAGCTACACATGGTCCAAAGCTACAAGGCAATTTGAAAACATCAATAATGGGGCAGAATATCTTTACGATTATGACAGGCCTCACAGCATGGCATTTAGCCTGAATCGCCAACTCAGTAAGAAGTTGTCGATGAATGTTGCCTGGGTGCTTGAGAGCGGTATACCTTTTACCCCTGTTATCGGCCGCATGTATACTCCCAGAACAGAATATTACTACACTTCAGACGATGACATTAGTTTTTATGAGGCCTTTATTTACGGGGAAAGGAACAGCGAGCGAATGAGGAATTATCACAGGATGGATATTGCCCTTCATTACACTTATTATACAAGGCGCAATCATAACAGGGCACAGTGGAGTTTATCTGTATACAACATTTACAACAGGAAAAATCCTAACATGTATTTCTTTACACATGATAATAGTAATCCTGACCAGGGAATATTTGTTCCCATTTACAACTGGAGGCACTATGAGCCATTTAGCCTTTATCAGATAAGCTATTTCCCGATTCTGCCAACAGTATCGTATAAGGTGTTTTTTGAATCAACTCCATTGTACGAGCGGCTTAAATACAGAATACGATAAGGCATATAGTAATAGTTAGGTTTTTAATTACTTTCTGCAAATGCCCAGAATGACAGGTATGGAAAATTTGACTTCGAGTTTGGTTTCGAGGTTCCTTTACTCGCAGCATCGCATGAGGGAAAAACCAATAACATAGTACCGTTCATTCATTTAGAAGGAAGATGGCAGTTAGATTCCCGGCCGATCGACATTGGATTCCATATTGGAGTGTCAGTTATTAAACGTAGTTTCGGTAAAGACTATGAGAATTACCGGGCAACTCCCATCATTATTATCAGCGACTACCAATTCGGACGCGGACAAAGGTTTAATCCTTATGTTGGACTCGGTATGGGTATTTCAGAGAATGTAATTGTCAATACTTTTGGCAGAGGAGCAGTAGATTTTGTAATTTCTCCAAGAGCAGGAATACGGTGCTTTAGATTCCTGAACCTTGCTTTAGGATATCATTTGACCCATAAAGATTTTTCAAGGCTCTATGGCACTTTAGGCTTTTATTTTTAATGGGTATACACAAATTGTTCAGGTTTTGTCAATGGCAATTTAATGAGAAATGTAGATGGATTGTATAACAACAGCGGTTTATCAAGACTAGTAGACCTTTATACCAATTCCAGCCAAACTTTGATATTAGAGAAATTGATAACCCAAATATTGGTGAACAAAACAGTAGCATGGACGCACTAAATCGTCCATGCTTTTCACTAAAGATCATGCGTTTTAAATCAGGGTCTTCCGGTATTGTTAACCAGAGAGCATGGCTGAACATAATAGCAGGCTCAACAAGGTATGCTTATAAAGAGAACTCTGATATTGACCTCAGTTCACAGGAAAGTTTTCACTTAGATTCAGGTTTTGAATCATGGTTACGTGATGACTTTATCAAGTTTAATTTCGATTTCAGGGTAAATGAAAAAATAAGCATTTTACTTGGGAGTGCTCTTGTTATGCATACTTATCATCCAGGCCATACACAGATAAACCAAAGTATTTCAGGAGTAAGAAGTGAATCTCAAATTACCGGTTATCCCTCGAGCAAGGCGCTAAACCCTAATATCTACGGTGAATTTATCCTGAGCGATTTCTATGGATTTGGTTTAAATGCAGGTATCCGTGCAAGTAAAATATACTATTCTGATACAGATTTTCTTTATTATGAACCCCGATTAATCCTGTCACGACGTTTGGCTGAAGGCATTTCTTTAGAAGGATCATACTCTCATATGTACCAGCATTTCCATTTAGTTTCGAACAATGGTGCAGGAATGCCTACTGATTACAGGATCCCTTCCAGTAAACAGGCCCCGCCTTCGACCACCAGGATGGCATCATTTGGGGTTAGTCTTGTTTCATACGACGGAATGTATGAAGCATCATTTGAAGCTTATCGCAAACATATGTCAAACCTGGTTGATTTAAGAGAGGGGATGTCTTATGTTCTGGGTAATGACTTTGCCAAAATCCTTGCAGGTAATGGAACTGGCGATGCAATGGGTATAGAGTTTCTGTATCAAAAGCATAAGGGGTCTTCAACAGGATGGATCAGCGCAACGCTGGTAAAAGCAGACAGAAGATTTGAAGATATTAATAACGGAGAAAAATTTCCTTTTAAGTATGATCAAAGGTTTAGTGTATTAGCAGTAGTTGAATACGTTACCATCTGGTCTTGGCATTCAGGATCGACCGATGGCTATAATTAATATGATTTGCATAAAAATTACAAAACACATAATCTATGAATAATAAAAAACTACTCATAAACACATTAACCCTGCTGAGCTTAACGCTTATATTTAGTTATCCTCTTTTCGGACAGATAAGTGTTGAAGGAACTCCTTTCGGGTTGATAGAAGATATACGGGCAAAGATTAGTGATCCGGTGTGGTTAGAAATGGAAAAAGTCAATGTGAATGCATTGATTGAAGAAGACAAAACTCTTGATACTCTCACTGCTATCCCATACCGCTTCGGTGAAAACCTCCATGTAGATCTGAACCCTAAAAATTCGGGAGTGTGGGATATCTTGGATGACGGAAGCAGAATATGGCGACTTGGTATTACAAGCAGGGGAGCTGTCAGCATTAACCTTGCTTTTAATCGTTATCATCTTCCAGAAGGTGCCAGGCTTTTTGTTTATACTCCTGATGGAGAACATGTAATTGGCGCCTTTTCTGAACTTAACAACCAGGAAGATGGTTATTTTGCAACAACCTTGATAACTGGTGATCAGATAATTATTGAATACTACGTGCCAGCCAAGGTTGATTTCCCCGGAGAACTTAACCTTTGGAGGGTAACTCATGGTTACCGCGGACCAGGAGTGATGTTGAGTGGAAGAGCCTTTGGAGATTCAGGTGAATGCAACCAAAATGTGGCCTGTCCTGAAGGGCATTGCTGGGATTTTCACAGCAGGTCGGTGGGAATGATGGTGGTTAATGGTAATGGTTTTTGCACAGGATTCCTGGTAAATACAACCAGTAACATGGGAATCCCATATTTTCTTTCAGCTGATCATTGTTATAGAGACCCATCTACAGTAGTATTCTGGTTTAATTGGCAAAGCCCCACTTGTGATAATCCCACCCAGGTACCACCCCATGATGCAATTTCAGGTGCAGTGACCAGGGCAAGGTGGACTGGTTCTGACTTCTGGTTATTGCAACTTAACCAATCGCCTCCATGGGAATATAATGTCTATTATTCAGGATGGAACCGGACAATGCAAAACAGCATTAGTGGTACCGTTGTTGGTATCCACCATCCAAAAGGTGATATCAAAAAGATAAGCTGGGCTGATGGCGGGGTTACCAGATCTACATCTTCAGGAGCACCAAACTCCGGAACGACTCATTGGAGGGTGGGATCATGGAGTGGCAAAACTACCACTGAAGTAGGATCTTCCGGTTCTCCCCTTTACGATCCACAAGGCTATGTAATAGGACAATTATCTGGAGGGCTTGCTGAATGTGGGAATACACTTCCTGACTGGTATGGAAGGATCGGGGCATCCTGGACAGGTGGAGGGACAAATGCAACACGGTTGAGAAACTGGCTTGATCCAGATAATACTTTTGTAATGACATGGCACGGTTATGATCCAAATATACAGATGAATATCTCAGGGCCATCTCTCCTATGCAGTTCAGACAAAATCTACAACCTTGGATCTCTGCCTGTTGGGTTGGAAGCGACATGGTCATTCAGTCCGGCATATCTGGTTAATTCTTCAACAGGAGTTGGAACATCAGCTATTTTAAGAATGGCAAGTAGTTCATCTTCAGGTAAAGGCACAATAACATTCTCAATTAAGCGGCCAGGATGTGAAAACATTATCACAAAGGTAGCTAAAGAAATCTGGGTCGGCGCTCCATCTTATGAATTTATTTCCGGGCCTATGTATACACCAAACAACCAATGGGCCTTTTACACGGCGGAACCAAATAACCTTTTAATGAATGCTTATTATTCCCATACCTGGATACTGAATCCATTGAATGGTAATTCGATTTATCCAGCAGGGAGAACTATAGATATCGCATTTTACAATCCTGGCGATTATCAGTTGATGGTGCGGGGTCAGAATGAATGTGGTACGGGTCCAAACAGGGTCACCGGCATACATGTATATGATACCAGAAGCCTGACAATTACACCTAATCCGGCTACTAGTGAAGCAACATTTACAATAGAATCATCCTCGGGAGAAAAAAACCTGAATGAGACTAATGAATGGGATCTGGAAGTTTATAACAGTCAGCAAATGTTAGTCAAGAAAATGACCAGGATCAGAAGCAATGAATACACGTTGCAAACAACCGGCTGGAGAGCTGGCACATATATTGTCCGTGTTATTTATGGAAATGAAATTCTTAACGGAAAGCTTTTAATTGTTGGCCATTAAGGAATAAGCCATATTGAGCAGGCTGTTGTGGGAGAATAAAAAGGTTTGAATTTTTATAACAGCTTTACCAATGAATATTATAAACAAGCAATATAATATTCATTGGTATTTTGCAACTTTTAATTCTAAATCTGCATCATAATACATGCATTGACACATGAAAACTGACCCATCAATCAAATGAAACAAATTCTAAAATTACTGGTTTTATGTGCTTTATCTTTAGGACTTTTACAATGTGGGAGTGACGACAGGTTCTACAGGCCAAGGGTCCCGCAGAAGCTCTCTGCCCTGGCGATAATTAATGCCGATGATACATTAAGGTATATTCTGTTTGAAAAGACTGTACAGATTGAATACCCTGAAGATCTGACCGATTCACTAAGAGACCTTTCGTTTACAATTTCAGATTCCAAAGGTGTGATTCACAGTTTCCATTCAGATGTACCCCTCGAAAATAAGTTTAACTACAGAATTCCCGATAGTATTGAATTCATGACCGGTGAAAAATACTTTTTTTGGGCAAAAGAAAGGGATCTTCCCGAAATTTCTTCCGAAACTACAGTTCCTGAAACTCCCTCAGGTTTATCTTTAAAATCTATTCATAAAGAGTTTATTTTTGATTTCCCTGATTATCTTATTGGGTTAGACGATGATTCCTGGGGATGGACTGATATCATTAGCCTATCATTTGATAATGATAAAAGCAATTATTCTTTTAATACTATAATGGTTAAATCTGATGGATTTGGCGGATTCCCGCAACTTAACTATGGAAGTACAAGTGTTGTCAGAAGAGGTTACCCCGACTTTGCACTCAGAAAATCTGATGCACCTGGTTTTCTTGCCCCATTTCCCGGGTTACCCAGATTAAAGTTAGATCCTTTAAAGAAAACAGAGGTTGAAATACCAGCAGAGATGTATTTTATTGAAAGTAAAATGATATCTGGAGAAAGCTGCAATATTGAACTAGTTGTACAAACATATAATTATATTTCCTTGCCAGCAAGACCATTCACATTATGGGTCCAACTTCTTTCAATCCCGGAGGAAATGTACTCTTCTGTTAAGAATCTTTACACGTACGAAAGAAATTATGATGACCCTTTTTCCGAACCCGTTTACTATAAAGGTAATATTGTAGGCGGGCATGGTATATTCGCTGTTTGCAGGAGCATTGAGATCAGATTTGATGCAACACAATTTAGTTTGCCACAAACCAGGTGATAATGATTTAACCTCTTGAAATGAACACGAACTTAATATATTATACTGCTTTTCTCCTGCTCTGCATAAAACCTGTAATTTTCAGCCAGGAGATAACCATTGCCGGAAGGCTGCTGGACAGGGAGAGTGGTGAAGCGGTCAGTAATGCGGTAGTTGTGCTTGAGCCCGGAAATAGTATGGTGACCTCTGACAGGAACGGGCAGTACAGTTTTGTTACCTTCCCCGGAAAGAAAGAATTATCGGCAAGGGCTATGGGCTACAGACCCGCCACATTGGAGCTGGTTGTAGCAGGAGATACCATTGTTGATATCTGGCTGGAGGTGTCGTTTTTTGAAATCGGAGAGGTGGTTGTTACAGGCGATTCGATCAAAAATGTCAGGGTTACCAGTGAAGGGAGCTACGTTATGACACCTGCCGCCTTGCGGGAGATGCCAAGGCTCTTTAGCGAGCCTGACCTTGTCAAGGCGTTTCACCTGCTGCCGGGGGTGGTGCCTGGCAGGGACGGTTCATCAGACCTGTACATCAGAGGCGGGGGTACCGGGCAGAACATCGTGCTTGCCAACGGCTGCTATTTCTTTTTACCTGAACACATGCTGGGATTTGTGTCATCCCTTGATATAGACTTTATTGAAAGCGCGGAGTTGTTCAAGGATTATTTTCCCTCAGAACTTGGAGGGGGCGCCTCTTCGGTAATTAAGCTCAACTTCAAAGAGCCGGCCTCTGATTCACTTGATGCACGGGTAAGGCTGGGCATGCTCTCTTCGTCGGCCACACTGGCAATACCTGTTGGAAACTGGGATATGACATCAGGCCTGAAAGTTGGAAACTACCCGGTCTATTCGGCTGTTCTGAAAAAGATAACTGACCCGGAGGTGGGCGACTACCTGCCACCCGACAACTACTCTTTTATTGACGGCTTTGTGAAACTAAGACATGCCAATCCTAATATCGGGCGAATAGATTACCTGTTTTTCGGCAATTTCGACAGGGGCAGTGTTAAGGATGTTACTGAAAGCCAAAGGGGCAATGAACAGATAACATACCGCGAGGGTACATCAACAGGGTGGAACAGCATGGTTCACGCACTGGAATGGGTACCGCCACAGAAAGGTTCACTGCAGTGGAAATATAACCTTAATTACAACAGGCTCTCCATGGGCCGTGACGTTTACAGCGAGATGGAAAGGCCCAATGCTACAAATGAGGAGACTGCTTACAGCTATACCGGGTATTCATTCTCTCCTGCAATTAACAATATTGGAACTGCAATCACTGCCGGGGGAAGAAGTGACAGGTTCACCTACCAGGGTGGTTTTGCTAACAGGCTTCGTTTCTTTTCTCCCAATGTGGTTGCACAAAGCATCGTTGATGATTCAAAGGTGATTAGTAAGCCGGCGATGAATGAATGGGTGACTGAACCGGCCTTGTTTTTCTCGGCTGCCATGATGCCTTTAGAGAAGGTGGAGTTAAATGCAGGGCTTCGGCTTTCGGGGGCAATTACAAGGGAAGACTTTTTTCATGTCATAGAGCCGAGGATAAGGGTTGCATACAACCCCGCAGGATTGATATCCCCTCATATCAATTATGTTCGGCTGAGCCAGTTTGATCACTCCCTTGAGGGGTCGGGTGCCGGACTAAGGACAATGCTATGGCTGCCTGTTTCAGGACAGTTTGGGCCGGAGATATCTGATGTTGTCTCGGCAGGGCTCAGCGGAAGGATTGATGATAATATTGAATGGTCATTGGGCAGTTATTATAAATGGACAGGTGGCATGGTAGATTTTATTCCGGGTGCCAGTTTTATTCATGACTCCTCCCTTGTTGATATGATCGAGAGCATCAGGCTGGAGGCCTGGGGTATTGAAACGGGACTGGTGAAAACAAGGGGTAAGATAACCGGTACGCTTAGCTATACATATTCAAGATCAGAAAGAGAGTGGCCGGCTCCTGAAGAATTGATATGGATACCATCCAATGCCGACAGGCCCCATAACTTTAACATGGCGCTCAGGTATCATCTTAACAATTCCATGAGTTTCGGGATCAATTCGGTATTCCTCTCAGGATCGCCGGCCACAATTTACACTCACAGCACCTCCTATGCTGAACTGTTCGATACAAAAAATAATATCAGGTTCTTCGATTACCACCGGCTCGACCTCTCCTTCAGGTACATGGTGCATAAAAGAAGGTCGACAATATTTTTAGATGCAGATGTTTACAACGCGTATAACAGGAGAAACACTTATTACTTCAAGGAAACATTTGACCCGGAAGATAACAGCTATTATTTCAAAAACATGTCGCTATTCCCTATAATGCCTTCTGTGGCAGTGAGAGTGAATTTTTAGGGGATTATCAGGGTGGCCATCGCACCTCCTTCGCAATACGAGTGTTCAGCATTGCAGCATCGGATGGTGGTGAAAAACCCAATTTTTTATGATAATCTGCGGAAAAAACATTTGTTTTTTCCGCACCCCGTTTCCAATGAACCTGGCAAAAGTTTCTTTATAGCCTCAAAAGGGATTTAAAAGAAAATTCCGTTAGGGTTCAAAACTATTTACTTAATTGTCTCTATCGTTTGTTTGTCCTTTTGTTGTATTTTTTTATGTTTAATATTCATCGTCTATATCTTCTTCGATAATGTTGACATTCTTTAAATGGTTGCCCAGTTCGGAAAACATCATGCTGTCAATTCTTTTGATGTATTTCCCGAATTCTGAATATTTTACCTTTATATGGACTTTATTCACATCCACAGTTTCAATATTTTTGATGTTGTTCTTAATTTCATCAAAACTGGACCCATATTTTTCTTTTTCTAATAAGAGAACATTACAATCAGCGTCTTCATTTCTTCCTATTCCTGAAGTTGAAGAATTGTAATATCCAAAACCGATAAGGAAATACTTATCCATATCAATTCCTTTTTCACGGCACAAATTAAATAATTCAGATACATTATTGTGCCCGTCAATTTGAATTAAACCAGTCATATCACCATACTGGGTTCCTACTAATTCATTCAATACTGTCAAGTTTACATTTTTTCTCATATTAATTGTATTTGATTGGTTTTTTATTGTTGCTCACTATTGTAGATCACTATTGTTATATAATCAGCTGAAAAGGACGAATATAATTACTATTAATGATATGTATAGAACGTAAGCGTTCGGCCTGGTAAAATTGTGAATATAAAAAATTGTATCAGGATTCCTGGAATTCCGAAAAGGCTTAGGAATATGCTGGATTTTTAAAACAATGCAGCAATTAGTTCAAGATGGTTAAACTTTGCTGACTTTTTGAGAATTTTTTCAAATTGCGAGGCAGTAAACTGGAATTTGTTCAAGATTTTCCAAGAAATTCAAGATGTCAGTTCAATTTGGTCGGATTTTCCTGACCATTTTTGGATATTTTCCAATTATGAGGTAGCAATTCAGCCAGATCAAGATAATAATCTTTATTATAAGCCGGAATCCGGGTTAATACATCAATCAGCCATTCCCCGGGGTTCACGCCATGGGCCTTGCAGCATCCATGCAATGAGTAGAGGACAGCAGAGTTCTCGGCAGCTTCATGGTTGCCACAAAACATGTAATTTTTTCTCCCAAGAGCCAGGATCGTTTCAACTAACTTATTATCCATCCGGTATTTACCATCCAGGTGATATCGTGTCAAGCGCTGGAATAAATTATAAGTATATGACAAAGCCTTTCCCATTTTTCCTTTCGGCAGAACTCTGGGATAATAATTGACGATCCATTTTTCAAAGGCACACATGATAGGATATGCCAGGCGTGAACGCAGCTCAGCCCTTTGCTGATGATCCAGATTTTTATCTGTAGCAATATCCTCCACCTGGTAGAGTAACTTTATTTGCCCCATAGCATATCTGGCCTTATCTTCTTTTAAGGCTTCAAAAAATTTCCGTTGACAATGTGCCCAGCAACCAAGTAATAAAACACCCTTTTTTATTCTCATATATCGAGTACCTGGTATCCATCTGTCTAAATAGCGCCCTGATAATCCTTAAGTAGCAAGTAACCGCGCCCACCTCATCTTCACCCAGTTTTATGGCCTGATTTTAAGAATATTCGTTTTTACAACACTTATATAGTTCTGTACTTCTTACTCTTATAGCCATAGTTCTGCAAACAAAACAGATCCGCGAAAAAAAACATGTTAAAAATGACTCGCGGAAATTTTATTACCGTCAAGCTACATAATTTCGCATTCCATTATAAATTCCTATAGAATTATTAGAGGTGTAGGGATGAATAACACAGAACTTTTAATCCAATATATGATTAACCCAAAAAAGGAGGTAATATATAATGATAAGTAAAGCCAGGCGAATCAAGGATTTTAGTGGCATGGTTGAAAACTTATAGTTATAAGTTTGCGCAGTTTCAACCAATAACCTTAACTGCAAACCACTTTTTTACTCGGCTACTCTCCAATGAAAGAGGAGTTGCCAAAAAAAATCACGTGGCTTTTCTCTATCGTTTTTGGTAGGGTATAACTTTCGTAAATTATTCAAACAAAAAAAATTTACAAATTAAAATTTTCATTACTATGAGAAAACAGATTGGGCGCTTTACGGCAATTGTGCTGTTGTTAGCCATAACACTAAATGGTTGCGAAAAAGATATTGATGAAAAAATTCTTGCTCAAGCAACTGCAAATACTGAGAAAGACTTTAACGCTGTTGCTAAAGTTGCATCCCCGGATGATATCAAAGCACTACTATCTTCAACTGAAGGTATGCTGACCACCCGTTCTGCTACTTCAGGAGGGGTGAGCTTTGGAGATAATTTCGTCAGTATGATGGATATTCACTCCTATGACGAGTTCAATAACTCTGTAACCTATTATGACGTTCTTGAATTTTCTGATTTAGTACCTAATGAGGATTTAGCTACCTTGTTGAATACCAAAGGAGAAATTCAGGTAGGTAATTTAATGTACCGAATCACTCCTGCAGGTACATATTATTATGACCCCTCTTTACGGGAAGATGTTGATGCTATAATTGAGCAGTTAGATGAGATGAAGGGACAACAAATAGGTGAGTATACATTCAAACTGGCAGAAGGAATAACCAGATACAATACATTCGAAGAGGCGGCAGAAGAAATTGTTGTTGAAGACAAGGATTTCTACGCGAATGACCCATATTGGGATGATGCATATTTCGATATGATTGAGAATAGTGGGGGAGCGGGAGAAACACGGGCATTAGGAACTATTCCCGGTGTTAATAATTTCCCGAGATATAGTGCGGCTTCTCAAACAATAGTAGGTGGATGGCTAGAAGATCTTTTTGGACGTAATAAAGCATATTACGTTGATATAAGCAGTAAACGCCGCTTAAAAGGAAAATTATATTACTACAAGTATCATTTTTACGATGAATTTGGACTAATGGCTGAGACGCAGAAGAAAAACTGGATTGGCTGGAGTGGAACTAATGCGGATGAAATGGCAATTGGTTGGAGATCAACTATTGTCGAATTAGAGCTTCCTTTCCCTAATCCACCAACACTGCCGACTCAGCAAAATCTCTACGGAGGATCATATACAGGGATAATTCCGGGAACAGACCAAACCGGGAAAGTATCGATGGTTCTGGGAATAGATATTGATAACCAATATTTTCAAAGCGCAATAAAGGCTGGCGGAACGGCAACTATTAACTGGAAGAAAACTTTATCAGGGGGCAACACTACCGAGGTAAACGGAACTGATGCATTATTTGTGGTAGCTAAAAATGCAAAAGTATATGTTGTTATTGTGGATAGCGATATAAGGCAATATAATGTTGAGAAAATAAGAAAAGTATTTGCTTCAGATTTTCATTTCCAGATATCACTCAACATAGCTAGCTTGCCTACAGCTTGGAAGGGATGGCTGGGTACTGTTAGCGGTGGGCAAAAATTCCCTGCTTACACACTGAAACAATCTGAATGTGTGGTTGCAGCCCGAATGGGTACTGTCTGGAGAGGATTGGCATTATACAAAGATTGACTATATTTAGCGTGTATATAAAAAGGTATATAGAACAAACGTCTAATAACTAATGGATTATGAGAAGCATTATTTTATCTTTTTCTGTTTTTTTATTCTCTGTACTTTCTGCAAATGCCCAGAATGACAGGTATGGAAAATTTGACTTCGAGTTAGGTTTTGAGGTTCCTTTACTCGCAGCATCGCATGAGGGAAAAACCAATAACATAGTACCGGGAATTCATTTAGAAGGAAGATGGCAGTTAGATTCACGGCCCATCGACATTGGCTTCCATATTGGAATGTCAGTTATAAAACGTAGATTTGGTAAAGACTATGAGAATTACCGGGCAACACCCATCATGGTTATCAGCGACTACCAATTCGGCCGCGGAGAGAGGTTTAATCCTTATGTTGGACTCGGTATGGGTATTTCAGAGAATGTTATTGTCAATACTTTTGGCAGAGGAGGAGTAGATTTTGTAATTTCTCCAAGAGCAGGAATAAGGTGCTTTAAATTCTTGAACCTTGCTTTAGGGTATCATTTGACCCATACAGATTATTCAAGGCTATATGGCACTTTAGGCTTTTATTTTTAGTCTGTGGCGTAATAATTTAAAAAAGGGGCGCTTGTAAATTCTGGCGTCCTTTTTTTCTATTAGCTAGGCACGTCGATTAAATTGAATATAATTGATTTTATGTATAAAGTCCTTATAAAAGGTTTGTATAATCTGATAATAATCTCAGTCGTTATAGTATCATGTACGAAAGACGAACCTCTGGTATTACAAGAAACGGATCATGTCCTTTTTGTCTATATGCCGTGGTCTTCTAATTTAACCTCATATTTCCAACAGAACATTGTAGACTTTGAAACGGCAATCAAAAGAGATGTTCTTAAAGATAACCGGATTATTGTGTTTCTTATGCATTCACCGTATGAGGCAACTCTATTTGAACTGAAATTTTCTGAAGGCGATTGCATAAGAGAAACCTTGAAAGAATATGTAAATCCTGACATTACTATTGCCGATTGGATAACAGCTCTTTTATCTGATGTGAAGTACTTCGCGCCTGCTAAACGTTACTCGATGATAGTTAGCTCCCACGGTATGGGTTGGCTTCCAGTATCATCTCCTAAGGCCCGGAATTTTGGACAAAAAGATTATTGGGAATATGAAGGAGTGCCTATGACCCGCTATTTCGGAGGACTCACGAGTTAATACCAGATAGACATTACCACATTTGCAGAAGGTATTTCCAATGCGGGACTAAAAATGGAATATATACTGTTCGATGACTGCTATATGTCCACTATTGAGGTAGCATACGACTTAAAAGATGTAACTGATTACCTTATCGGTTCTCCAACGGAAGTTATGGCATACGGCTATCCTTATGCGGAGATATTACAATACTTAATAGGTAATATAGACTATCATGGTATATGCAACGGGTTTTACTCTTTTTACAGTAACTATTCTATGCCCTGTGGAACAATATGTGTTACCAAGAGTTCGGAATTGGATAGTCTCGTATCAATAATGAAAGAAATTAATCAGCGGTTTTCATTTGATCCGGCATTATTAGATAGCGTACAACGCATGGATGGATATAATCCTGTTATTTTCTTCGACTTTGGTGATTATGTAGAGAAATTGTGCTTTGATGACAAATTGCTATCGAGTTTTGAAGCTCAATTGGAGCGCACTGTTAGGTATCGCATGAATACCCGTAACTACTATTCAATGAATCTGGGACAGGTTGAAATAAGTAGTTTTTCGGGCATAACAATTTCAGACCCAAGTGTAAATCCCATAGCTGTGTTAAAAGATGAAACTGCCTGGTATAAAATAACCCGTTAGAAAAAATCAGGAAGACGTTGTTGTAATTCAACCGTTAGATCTGGAATATTTTACCAATATGAATGGAGCCCTGTATAAATGTTTAAGCAAGTCCTCGTTTTTACTAGGCCTCCATATATGGGGAAAGAAACGGCATTATCGTGGAGATAGCGCCGCCAAAGGGAACAACGGGGAACTAGTTGCCTTTACAATCTTTTTTTGATACCTGTATTCAGACATTACCGATTAATTTGATTACGTTTTTTTTGCAGCTCACGATCGCGAACTACATAATCAGGATCTGTGCACGATATTCCCTATTGTAATCATGAGCAGGCCTTTCACAAAGTCAGTTTTTATATAAGTTTTTTCTTTTTTCAGGAACAATTCGAGCACATGGGCATGCTTTGGCACAGAAACTCATGAATTAAGCCAAGATTGAAATCATTCAGCTTTTTGATTGATACGGTCATCCCTTAAATTCCAGAAGCCTCTGAAGGTTTCCACCTTTCGGTTTTATGTTTCTTGAACCACTACGATTAAAATAAAACTTGTTTTGTAAAACTCCGGATATGATCTCCTTGGTTAATTATGAAACAACATGTCTGGACTGGTTAAAATGAGTTTTAGAGATAGAGCAGTGGTCATTATTTTGAATGGTCACAACCGCAGAAATTTCTAGAGAATAAATTGTCAAGAACTTTTATCCAAGTATTAAATACACCGGCCCCACTTCTAACTTCACCTTGATTTATGTCCGGATTTCCTGAAAACTCCTGCATTGTATAAAAATATTATCATTTTTTTATCAACATTCATAAAGGCCTGTATTCCTGATTCATATAACCTTAATTCTTAATAAAAAAACTGGTACTATTTTAAAACCATTGTCACGTTTTTTGAATTTATGTACTTCTTAATAGATGTAATAACCATTTGTGCTAATTGGTTTCAAAATTATTGTTTATAATATGGGTTATATTGAATATCATGAGAAGCTTTATTATTTATTAGAGTTAATAAAAAAAGAAAGGCTGGGATCTCCTCAAGAATGTGCTGAAAAATTCAGTTGTTCTGAAAAGACAATCAGAAATATGTTAAATGCACTTAGACTCAGAGGGTTTAAAATATATTATAACAGATCCGTGAAAAAATATATATTAATATGATTCGCGGAAATTTTATACCAGTCAAGCTCTTCTGCATTTAACAAAGTACCTCCTATTAGAGTATTATGTTAAAAACCATAATTTATAAGAAACTCATATTTTTTGTAAAGAAATTTCTCAATAATTAATTATTTTCAATAATGTAGATAAATAATTCATAACTATTTAGTAGGGGTATTTCTAGTGATCTACTTTTACTGGGAGTTTTATAATACTCCCCAAAATTTGGACCACTGGTTAAGTTGAAAAATAACCATTAATT
>CAYQXY010000063.1:0-17251 GCA_964421595.1 uncultured Bacteroidales bacterium
TTTCCCTGAACAATGCCTTAATGCCATCACGTAAGATTCTGTGATCATCAACAATTATTGTCCTTATTTTCATTGCTTTCCATTAACTATAAGATTCATCTTAAATTTGAACCCCTCCCCGGGAATACCAGTTATATCATAGTTTGCCTTAATTGCAGTGAGACGGTTCAGTATGTTTAACAGCCCCATGCCTTTATGTTGACTGGACAATGTTTTCTCTAAATCGAATCCTGTGCCGTTGTCATGATATGCTATTTGCAGCTTTTTGTCTTCATAAAATATCTCCAGAGTCACTATGGTTGCTTTGGAGTGTTTCAGTGAATTGTTTAGTAATTCTTTAATGATCCTGAAACAAGATATTTCCACTATGGTCGGGAATCTGGTGTTATAAATGTTTTGATTAAATTTAATATCTATAAGGTTGCCGAACGACTCCAGAAACGGGGTCAGGGCCGGAATCAGACCAAAATGCCTGAGGTTGTGCGGGCTGAAGTTATTTGATATTTCCCTTATGCTGCTAATTGCATCCTTGAGTATGCCCTGCATTTCGGTAATGTAATCAGCCCTGGTCCCGTGTTGATTGCGGCCAAGGAGCGACAGGTACATGTTCAGGCTGGAGAGCAATGGCCCTACATCATCATGCAAATTACCGGCTAGTTTAAGTCTTTCCCTTTCTTCTGCTTCAACTATTGCATTTAGTTTCGCTTCCTCAAATCTCTTAATTTCAGAAATATCGGTTATGATAAGCTGAAAAACCGGGTTTTCAAAGCCGGATATCACATTTAAACCCATTGAGGTTTCTACCACCATGTCATCTGAACGCTTAAATTCCCACTCAACTTTTAATGATCTGTTTTGGATTATCTCCCTAAACAATGTATCCAGGCTGCTGCGGGATTCACCTCCTCCTGTCTGGTATAGAGGGCATAAATGATGAATTTCTTTACCTATCAACTCATCTCTGCTATAACCAAAGAGATCGGCCGAGCTTAGATTAGAGTCGATTATAGATCCGTTTGCAACCAGCAGGATAGCATCATTTGCATTCATAAACAGGTTGCGGTACTTTTCTTCACTTTCCTTCAAAATATTTTCCAGGTTCTTTCTTGGGCCAATATCCCTGTGTGTTCCAATTACTCTGGAAGGGTTGCCATTACTATCCCTTTCCACTATCTTGCCACGTGTAGATATCCAGTGATAACCGCCTGAACGATCCTTGATACGATACTCAATATCTATATTTGTCAAAGAACCCTCGATATGTTTCTTAATGGCATCTTCTACCATGGGTAAGTCTTTATAGTGAATCTGCTTTTTCCAGCTTTCCAGATTGGCAGATAAATCTTTGCTCGCAAAATGCATTATTTCAAAGAACTTATTGTCTACGAAGGTTTTATTGGTAACGAAAGTTTTATTATCCTTCAGACCAAGTTCCCATACCGCTTCCTCAACAGTCTCCAGAGCCAGATTAAAGCGTGAATCACTTTCTGCAAGATTCCTGTTCACTTCTTCAAAACGTCTGTAAATTGATCCGTGAGTTAAAACGGTCATCAAAAGAACACATGTGAAGGCAATACCCTGAACGATCCAATGGTATATTGAGTATGACAGAGAATTAAAATCAGTATCAAAATAGATCCATTGAAAGTGAACACCCAGGATAACAAATACAGTTATTATTACTGCCAGCCCTGTTGCGGCAAGTCCATACCTGATTCCAAAAAGTGTCGTAGTTATTACCACTGAAAAGAACATTGTCATAAACCCGAATCCGAAAAGTCCGAATGTCAGCAGTGTAACCGTTCCAAGGATCAGGACATAACCCAGGAGAAACAGCATTAGTTTATTATAATCTAATCTGGAGCGGAAATAGTACGAAATAACCAGAATAACTGCTATCAGGACATCGAGAATAAAATGTGGTTTTATATCCATTATAAAAATCCTGTAGCCAAATGCTATTGCTACCGGTATGGCCAGAATCGTCGCCGCGAGGTGCAACTTAGTGGCTATTTCCTGACGGATGGTTTCAAAATTGCTTTTTATATCCATGCTTCCGATTTCTTGTTACAGCGACCTACCCTTGAGGAGAACATAGCAATTATGGTAACTATGCTTTATGTTATTTATTTAAAACTTAGTGAATAGCCAGGGATATTGATACCTCTGGAATGGGAACAAAAAATAAAGTTTTAATCCCAGAATCGATAAGCAATATTAAGGAATAAAATTCATTAAAAACGAATATTGATGCTAAAGTGCATGTTAATTGCCTGTTTATAATTAGTTTAAGCATTGTAGAACTCGTATCATATTTGCATAATTGATGTTTCAGGATTATGAGTTATGTCCTTCTGTGTATTGGCAAGCAACTCCTCTTCAGGAACGGTCTCGATTCTTTTATCGTAAATAATTAGAGAACCTGGTTCAGTGTTCTGGTTTCCAATGAAATTATTAATTAACTTGCCTTCATCAGACTGCCTAAAGCATCATTTACATGCAGTAAAAAAAAAATGTAATTTTAGGGGCGGGTTTTATATTAAAAAAACAAACCAAATGCCTTCGATCGACTATTAGAGTAGTGTTAAAATCAAATTCACTTCTATTTAACCTAATAAAAGAATGAGTCATACCAGAAAATTCGGGACGGCGCCTGTATTTTTTACCGCAATCTCGACAATCCTCGGGGCTATTTTATTTCTACGTTTTGGTTTTGCAGTTGGCACACTTGGATTCTGGGGAGTAATTTTGATCATTTTACTGGGCCATCTGGTCACAATTCCGACGGCTTTGGCCTTATCCGAAATAGCAACCAATAAGAGGGTAGAAGGAGGCGGTGAGTATTTTATAATTTCCCGCTCATTTGGATTGAATATCGGTGCAACCATCGGCATGGCTCTTTATCTGTCTCAGGCAATAAGTGTGGCATTTTACGTTATTGCCTTTACTGAGGCTTTTCAATTTTTCTTTGATTTTTTTAAAGAGTCAACTGGTTACTCAATCCCCCGTCAGGTAATAAGTATTCCGATAATGTTGATTCTATCAGTAATGATATTGAAAAAAGGAGCTAACCTGGGGGTCAGGGCTCTCTATTTTGTAGCAGCAATACTTACGCTATCGCTTATTCTTTTCTTTATTGGATCCACTGACCATGCTGTTGAATCAGGTTTTAATCTGGCAAATGCCGAATTCCGGAATATGGGACAGTTTTTTATTGTATTTGCAATTATTTTCCCTGCATTCACTGGTATGACCGCCGGTGTCGGGTTATCGGGCGACCTGAAAAATCCCGGAAAATCAATTCCTCTTGGTACGATTGTCGCAACTTTTGCCGGATTGATAATATATTTTTTCATATCATATAAATTAGCCTATTCGGCTAGTCCAGAAGATCTCGTAGATAACCAGTTTGTTATGGCGAAAATCGCAAAATGGGGTGTTGTTTTTATACCCCTTGGCCTTGCCGCCTCAACCATCTCATCTGCTCTTGGATCGATTATGGTAGCACCCAGAACTTTACATGCCCTGGCACGGGACAGATCATTTCCGCTTGTTCGCGTTAACCATTTCCTGCGACGTAGCAGGGAAAAGGATAATGAACCGGTTAACGCATCTTTTGTTACCTGCCTGATAGCATTGGTTTTTGTTGCCATAGGTGATATTGATGCTGTTGCCCAGATTATTTCAATGTTTTTTATGGTAACTTATGGATCACTTTGCCTTATATCCTTTTTAAATCACTTTGGTTCATCACCTTCATACCGCCCTTCTTTCAGGTCAAAATGGTATTTTTCGCTTATTGGATTCATTACTGCTGTATGGGTGATGTTTAAAATAAGTATGGTTTATGCATTGCTGGCATTTGTTGTGATAGTTTTGATATACATATATGTTAATTCCTATCACAGTAACAGAAAGAACCTTGCTTCTATCTTCGCCAATTCAATTATGCAGATTAACAGAAACATGCAGGTCTATTTTCAGAGAAAAAGGGTTAGCGGTGCTGAAAGTGAGTGGAGGCCCAGTGCAATATGCATATCCAAATACTCATTTGAGAGGGACAATGCCATAAGACTATTGAGCTGGATTTCATATAAATATGGTTTTGGCACATATCTGCATCGTATCGATGGGTATTATTCCAAAAACACTTTCGAGCAGTCAAAGGTTGAACTTGCGAGGTTGATTAAAAATGTTGGTGCTGAAAGTTATGTTTATGTAGATACCATAATTTCACCATCCAATACCTCAGCTGTAGCACAGTCAATACAGATTCCCGGAATAGCCGGGATGGAGAACAACTTGATAATATTTGAATATGACAAGGAAAAACCTGAAGAGCTGGATGATATTATAGATAACGTTCAGCTCGTACGCTCAGGAAATTTTGATGTCTGTATTCTTGCTTCAAGCAGAAAACCTGTCATTTTCAGAAATGAAATCCATGTCTGGATCAAAAGCATTGATGAGGATAACGCAAACCTTATGATATTGCTTAGTTTTATCATTCTTGGTCATCCGGACTGGAAAGGGAGTAATATCAGGATTTTTGATATATGCAGGGAAGATGAAATCAAGGAGGTTCGCAAAAGAATGAAAGATCTTGTTGAAAGCGGGCGTTTACCAATTACAACACAGAATATCCGGTTTATTATACAAAAAGAAGGTATGAAGCCAAAAGAAATAATTAACGATTGTTCTGCTGATGCAGGATTGACAATAATAGGCTTCCGGGAAGAAAGTCTTAAGCATGATCGTGAGGAGCTACTGATAGGTTATGATGAACCCGGCAATATCCTTTTTGTAAATGCATCCAGTAAAAAAATAATAGAGTAGCTTACGGGATGACGGTCTGTAATCTGGATGAGAATTCTTCATATTAGGTTTATTATCCCGATATTGCAGTTACTTAAGCATATGTATTATTACTTCTGCAATTTGCCATCAACCGCTCTATAACAGAATGCAAATATAAATTAACTATCATGGTAAATAAATATAAGCTTTTTTCCATATTCGTTATAAAGTCTATCGTGTCCTTCTTAGTGGTTTCTCTTCTTCTTGCTATGGGCGGGGCCTGTAACAATGACGGGGTTGTAAATACAGTGCAAGGCCCCGTCAGTTCGGATGCACTTGGATTGACACTCCACCATGAACACCTCTTCTCCAACTTCGGACTTCCAATTGATGAAACGGATAGTTACGATGAAGCCGCACTCTTCTCACAAGTCATTCCCTATCTGCATACGTTACATGGTCAGGGTGTCCGAACCATATTTGATTATACAACCAGCTACTTTGGACGGCGTGCAGATTTGCTCAAGGCAATGTCTGATTCCACAGGCATACAGATAGTCACCAACACAGGCATTTATGGGGCTGCGGATGACCGGTACGTGCCATCGTATGCTTACGATTTATCTGCGGAGGAGCTTTCCCAACGCTGGATTGCAGAGGCAAGTAACGGAATCGATGGGACTGGGATTTTGCCCGGCTTCATCAAACTGGCATTTGACGATGGACCGATCTCCGACATCGATCGTAAGTTGTTCGAAGCCGGACTTTTGACTCATCTGGAGACCGGCCTGATCATAGCAGTGCACACCGGGAGTAACCCGGAGGCTTTACAGCTTCAGCTTGAACTCCTGGATGACTACGGGGTGCATCCCAGTGCATGGATATGGACGCACGCCAACTGGCACGACGATTTTGAACTGCTCCTGGAGGTTGCTGACCGGGGTGCGTGGATCTCGATGGATGGTGTAAAGAGTGATAATATCGACCAGTATCTCAAGTACATCAGGCGATTTATGGAGGCCGGCCTGCACGAAAGACTCCTGCTCTCCCATGATGGTGATGCCTACCCGGCCGGTGGAGATATCAGGCCGTTCGAAGCGATTCCAAAGGAATTAATTCCGGCTATGCGATCGGACGGGTTTCCGGAGTCTATCATCAACCAGTTGCTGGTCGGAAATCCCGGTGAGGCTTATGCAATTCATGTGCGGAGAATCGATGCCAAACGCAATTGAATGGGTGGCTTTGTTAAATATAAGTTCCAAAATGAAAAATTACTCATTTGACCAACTGAAAGATAAACACCTTGGTAAAGTCGGAACAGAAAAAAGAGATATATATGAATATGAGTTGAGGCTTGACCTTTTAGGTGAAATGATAAAGCAAACACGCAAGGAAAGACAACTCACACAATCAGAACTGGGAGAATTGATTGGCGTTCAAAAATCACAGATTTCCCGAATTGAGAAAAATGCAAAAAATGTAACCATAGCTACAATACTAAAAGTTTTTAAAGCCTTAAAAGCTAAAGTGAACTTTAACGTTGAATTGCAGGACGGAGATTTCAAAATAGCCTGAAGAATTACAGTTGACCCCAAAATAACTTTTTATTAATGAAAAAATCAATCCACGAGATTATCAGATTCTTATCATCTTCACTTTTGCTGCTGCTTAGCATTTTATCTTACGGCTGTTCGCAAGGTAATGACATGACTGACCGGATACAGCCCTGGCCGGATAACAGGCACTACATGGCGTGGGGCGACACACCGGTTTTTCTGCTTGGCCCTGCCGGCTATCACGGCTGGACTCCGATAAGCCGCCCTGCTGAGATGAACTTTCATGAGCAGCTGCATCGTCTTGACAAGACGATCAGGGAGATCGGGAGTCCGAATGTTTGCGGTTTTGTTCGTTGTCTCCCATACGATCCAATGAACCATATGCATGACGGAATAGTGACTGAGGTGTTGCAGCCCTGGCTAAGACTGGATGATGGTCGGTTTGACCTGGAACAATTTGAACCGGCCTGGGAAAAACGTTTGAGAGACTATCTTGATCTGGCACTCAGCCTTCGCATTGTTGTATCCATGGAAATATGGGATGACTGGTCAGTAACCCGGGGAGCTGGGGGTGCCTGGGATCCCGGACCTGAGGGCGGATGGAATGCTCATCCATTCAATCCGCGTAATAATATAAATTATGGCAATGACGCTCTGCACGAACATACATCAGAATGTGATGCACCTTTTTACAACACGATTCCTTCGAGGTCGGATATCTCTGTTGTTTTAGATTTGCAGAAGCATTATGTAGATCATCTTCTTTCGATCATAAAGGATTACCCCCACATCATTATAAATATTTCGAACGAAAGCCGCGCAAATTTAGAATGGAGCCGGTTCTGGGCAGGGTATATAAGGGAAGTTGTTCCTCCCACAATGATGATAGGAGAGATGCCTTCAACAAACGGTGTGGATGGTGGGGGAGAATGTGAAACTCTTTTTAGTCCGAAGACTTTAATAACTGACAGTCATTATGATTATGTTGACATATCCCAGGCAATTTCCGGGCATGAGTTCAGCGGTGTTCAAAGACAGGCAATTGAAGGTTCCCGGAAGGTCCTGGAATACCGTCTTGCCATGGCTGAATCGGGAACAATTCGTCCGCTTATAGTTTCGAAGGATTACACGCGTGGACCGGACGGCGGAACCATCGTATTCTGGAGCAGGTTTGTGGGAGGAGCTGCTTCGGCCAGGTTTCACAGGCCGGCAGCAGATCATCCTGAGTCGCTTATTGGTTTCCAGCACGAAGCAGCCGGCCATCTTGGACAATTTATAGCACGAATACCTTTCTGGCTGATGCATCCCTGCGACGATGTTGTGAATATGCTTCCGGATGCTGCCGGTGCCAATGTGTTGTCTGATAGGGACAGTCATTATGTGATACAGCTCATCGGGGGCGTTCATGGTGAAAAGCTTGGTGTAGTTTTACCTTCCGGGAAGTGGACAGTTGAATGGATTGATCCTTCATCGGGAACTGAACTGGTAAAGTACGATATTGATGTTGATTCAGGCTCACAGGAACTGGAAATTGAGGGAGAGCAGCATCACCGGATATTATATCTGTCCAGGATATAGTTGCAGGTGGACGACAATATATTCTGTAGTTCGGGGTAAACAAAAATATGAAAGTATTGTGACTGGAGACTCAGGTTTATTCCTGAAGCTGGTGCTGATAGTAATAAATTTTTCTCGTTTATTTATACCTGGTATTCTTGTAAAAACAGAGTGTTTTTTGGGAAAAGGTAGCCTAAGTAAGATGTATTATTCTGAAATTTCGTACCTTTTGGAGCTGGCTTCCTATTTATAGAGTAGTTACTATGAACAATTAACCTAAGAAAATAATTCAGGTATTTTATTGCCTGAATTTTAATTTATGCTATTTTAGATGCTCAAATATTAATATATTTTCTTGCTGATAAATCGACAAGTATAATTTGTTATCACATTATAGGATTTCGTGTAGATTTAATCAAGCGCATATTTAATCAAGATTAGATATTTCATATATTTATTCAAATATTAATATAATACACCGGAGAATGGAAGTATTGGAAATTGCAAGATGGCAGTTTGGCATTACAACTGTCTATCATTTTTTATTTGTTCCCCTCACCATGGGATTGGGGTTTTTAACTGCAATCCTTCATACATTTTACTATCGCACCAACAGTCAGCATTACAAGCTTTTGACCAAATATTTCGGTAAGCTTTTTATTATCATTTTCGCTCTTGGTATTGTGACAGGAATCGTGCTGGAATTTCAGTTTGGCATGGCATGGTCGGAATATTCACGATTTGTTGGTGATATTTTTGGTATTCCCCTTGCCATAGAGGCCTTGATGGCCTTTTTCCTTGAATCGACCTTTTTAGGTGTATGGTTGTTTGGATGGGGAAGGCTACCCAAAGGAGTACACCTGCTCAGCATATGGTTAGTTGCCCTGGGTGCGAATTTATCG
This sequence comes from uncultured Bacteroidales bacterium, assembly GCA_964421595.1. Taxonomy (GTDB): domain Bacteria; phylum Bacteroidota; class Bacteroidia; order Bacteroidales; family PUMT01; genus PXAP01. The sequence continues at coordinate 8,813 of CAYQXY010000063.1, forward strand.
GCATTATGGATTATCATAGCCAACGCCTGGATGCAGTTACCTTTAGGGTATGTAATAAATGAAGGACGTGCCGAACTGAGTGATTTTGTGGCTGTAATACTCAATGAACAAATGCTTGTAATGGCTCAACACACTATCCTGGCGGCTTTTGTTACAGGCGGCCTTTTTATGCTTGGCATCAGCGCGTGGCAAATACTAAGAAAAAACCAGGTAGATATTTTTGCCAAAACCGCACGCATTGCCCTTGTATTTTCTACAATATCGGCTCTTTTGGTTGCTACCACCGGCCATAAGCATGCCCAGCATACTGTTGAACATCAACCCATGAAAATGGCTGCTATGGAAGGACTATGGGAGTCAGAACAGCCTGCCAGCTTTTCATTGTTTGCGATCATCGATCAGGAAAATCAAACTGCAAGAAGAGAATTAAAGCTGCCTTATATGTTGACGGTTCTGGCCTATAACAACCTTACAAGCGAAGTAAAGGGGATGAAGGATTTACAGGCGGAATATGAGGAAGCATACGGACCCGGAGACTATTTGCCCCCGGTAAATATAGTTTATTGGAGCTTCCGGCTGATGGTGGGCCTCGGCATGCTGTTTATATTTTTTAGTATTGCGGGACTGGTTTTATGGTGGCGTAATAAATTGGAGGAGAGCAAGGGATATCTGAAAATGGCTACTGTAGTGATGTTTCTTCCTCTTTTGGCTAATTCCTTTGGCTGGATTGTAACAGAGATGGGCCGTCAGCCCTGGGTTGTTTATGGGCTTATGCTTACAAAAGATGGTGTGTCACCCAATGTAAGCAGTGGCTCTATGATGTTTACAACAATAGCATTTACACTCCTGTACGGCATACTTGCAGCAGTTGCAGTATATCTCGTACACCGTTTTGCCAGACCGGGTGTGCAGGAAGAGAGTGAAAGTGCGGGTCATGCTTACTAAGATATATTCAAAACATAAAAAATTTCAATTATGGATTTTCAATTAATATGGTTCGTTTTAATAGCCATTTTGTTTATTGGCTATTTCATTTTGGAAGGTTTTGATTTTGGAGTAGGCATCCTAATGCCCTTCATCAGCAAAGATGATACTGACCGCAGAGTAGTAGTCAATACTATCGGCCCTTTTTGGGATGGCAATGAAGTATGGCTTATAACTGCCGGTGGAGCCATGTTTGCTGCATTTCCCCATTGGTATGCCACGCTTTTCAGCGGATTCTATATCCCGTTTTTCTTATTACTTGTAGCGTTGATCCTCAGGGCCGTGGGCTTTGAGTTTCGCAGTAAGAAAAAAGAGGCCTGGTGGCGAAGTACCTTTGACCAGTTTATTTTTTGGGGCAGCCTGGTCCCTGCCCTGCTATGGGGAGTGGCTTTTACCAATATTGTTCAGGGATTGCCAATTGGCCCGGATATGAATTTCACAGGAAATCTATTGCATATTCTTAATCCTTATGCATTATTGGGTGGCGTAGTTGCAGTACTGATATTTGTACTGCATGGGGCATTGTTTTTGAGTCTCCGAACCACTGACCAGCTTAAGGAAAGGGCAGAAAAGATTGCTTCTGTTTTATGGATACCCATAGCTCTGATAACGGCCGCCTTCGCCATTCTGGGTTATTGGCAAACAGTCCTGTTCGAAGGATTGGGCCTTGTCCCTGGAAGTTTCCCCACATTGGCCATACTTAGCTTTATTTCTTGTTATGTCTTTATTAAATTAAAGATGCAGGGATATGCTTTTGCAGCTATGTCAGGTACTATCCTGCTGGGTACAGCAGTTGTTTTTTATGGACTGTTTCCTAATGTTATGCCCTCTTCAATTGATCCTTCATACAACCTTACAATTTATAATGCATCCTCCAGCCAGCTTACCCTCAAGATCATGTCAATAGTAGCATTGTTTTTTGTTCCAATTGTGCTTGCTTATCAGGGCTGGAGTTATTATGTTTTCAGCAAACGTGTCAGCCGCGATGCCATCCCCCGTGAACAATAATTATTGGAGCTTAATACTTAGTGAAAGAAACCAAATCCAAAAAGGAAGTTTCATCCATGCATGTCAATCGCAGACTTTTCCAGCTTGCGAAGGATGTGCGTGGCTTTTTACCAGGAATAGCCCTGCTTAGCTTTTTTATCACCATAGTTGCTATCTTCCAGATGTACTTTCTCAGCCTTATAATTGCTGAGGTTTTTATGACTTCGGAATTTGACAGTCAGCAGTTGCTTTATCTATTGTTGTTGTGTGTTATCCTGAGAAGTATATTGCTTTGGATTCGTGAAAGGTTCGCTCAACAGCAGGCTGTGAAGATCAAATCTTCTTTGCGCAGGGGGTTGCTTGATCATATATTGAATTTAGGTGTCTCCTATACCCACACAGGTAAAACCGGTGCAATAATTGCATCTGTTTCTGAGGGGGCGGAAAAGCTGGATGACTACTTTACACGTTACATCCCTTCAATGATCCATATCATAATTTTACCCGCCGTTATCGTCACTTTTACCTTATATTTTGACTGGCCAAGCGGACTGATATTGCTGATTACCGGTCCCCTGATCCTGTTTTTCATGTGGCTGATTGGTACTCATGCCAAAAAACTCACTCAAAACCAGTGGCATGCCATGAGTCGCCTGTCATCACATTTTCTGGACGTATTGCAAGGACTGAAAACCCTGAAGATTTTTGGAATGAGCAAGAGAGAGTCCGGACAGGTTTATGAAAGCAGCAATCGCTTTCGCATCATCACAATGGAGGTACTCAAAGTTGCATTTTTATCGGGTTTGGTGCTGGAACTTGCTGCAAGCATAAGTATAGCTATAGTAGCGGTTCAGGTAGGCATAAGACTTATAGAAGGTATGATGGTGTTTCAGACCGGACTGTTTGTTTTGTTGCTGGTTCCCGAGTTTTATCTTCCATTCCGTACCCTTGGGTTACATCATCACGCCGGCATGGAAGGAAGTGCAGCGGCATCAGAAATTTTTAACATCACCGGCAAAACCAGTGGAATTGATACCCGTGGGCAAAAGCCATTTACCTCTGGAAAGGAAATAAGCATCGTTTGTGAAAACATTCATTATACCTATCCTGAATCTCAGCAACATGTTCTTAAAGGTCTGCATTGTCATTTGCAGCCGGGTACCCTCACCGCAGTGGTAGGGCCTACCGGTACAGGAAAAACAACATTTGCTCATATATTATTAGGGTATTTACAGGCTGACAAAGGACAGCTACTAATTAATAATATACCCATGAGTAAAATCGACAAGGAGCAATGGCAGCAATATGTGGCCTATGTGCCGCAACACCCTCATTTTTTCAATGCTTCACTTCTTGATAACCTATTGATGGCAAACCCTGCAGCAAGCAACCAGCAAGTGCACGATGCTGCCAAAGAAGCCGGTGCTCATCATTTTATCAGTCAACTGCCCAATGGCTACCAAACCATACTTACAGATGATGCGGCAAGGCTTAGTGGCGGTGAAAAGCAAAGGCTGGCTATTGCCAGGGCCTTGCTGAAAAATGCCCCGCTATTGATTTTTGATGAGCCTACCTCTAATCTTGATCCTGAAAGTGAGCAGCTGGTGGCAGAAGCTACAGCCCGGATTGTGGAAGGCCGTACTACCCTTGTGATAGCACACCGGCTTAAAACTGTTAAAAATGCTCATAATATATTGGTTTTCAGTAATGGTATCGTAGCAGAAAGAGGGAAACATTCAGAATTGATCGGGCAAAACGGAATATATGCAGGCTATTTATCGACTTTGGGGAAAGTTACCTGAAAAACATCATGATACGAAAATTATTAAACTACATATCAGCACATAAACTGCAATTTGCCGGGGCGGTGATCCTTGCTGTTGGAACCATTTTGGCAGGTATCGGACTGATGAGTACTTCGGGTTATCTTATTTCACGGGCTGCCCAGCGCCCTCTGATTGTAGATCTTTTCGTTGTCACAGCAGGAGTAAGGTTTTTCGGAATATCAAGGGCAGTGGTAAGGTATTTCGAAAGGGTAGTATCGCACGATCTGACCTTTAAAATTTTGCTTTCCATGCGCACCAAGCTCTATATCCAGATTGAGGCTTTCTCCCAAAAATGGTTGATGAGCAAAAGGCCAGGAGAGCTTCTATCGTCGATCACTTCCGATATAGAGACACTCCAAAACGTCTATCTGCGGGTTATTTCACCGGTCATCGTGGCAATCATAATAAGCATTTTCACTTTTACCGGCCTGGTTTTTTTTGATAAAACACTGGCACTTGTTACCCTGGCATTTTTTATCATTAACGGGACGGTGGCACCTTACATGGCATCATATCTGGCAAAGGGGAGGGGAAAAGATAATGTTGATACCCGCACAAACATGAAGGTTTTTCTGGTTGATCGTTTACAGGGGTTGCAGGATTTGATATGGATGGGCAGGAAAGAAAGTACCATGGCAGAATTTAACGAAATGCAAGACAAGCTGGATCAGATTCAACATAAAAATGCCGGAACGTCGGGCCTCATGGACGGATTGAATAACCTGATGGCCCATATGGCAATGTTTACAATACTTGTACTATCCATTCCCCTGGTTGTAAATGGAGAAATAAAAGGAGTAATACTTGCGGCACTTACCCTGGGGGTGTTGAGTAGTTTTGAAGCATTTCAGGGACTGGCTAATGCATTTGTGCAGCACGAAGCTTCTGAAGAAGCAGCCGGGAGGCTATTTTCGCTTGCAAGGAAGGAAGCTCCCGGTACTTCAGAAGGACCCTCTGCCGGGAACTCAACCGACAAATCAGCCAGCTCCTCACACTACAATTCCGCAGATGACAACTCCGCAGGAACATCTGCCGGTTCACTTCGAGTGGAGGATCCGGCCTTCAAAAAAATGTCTTTATATTTCGATGATGTATCTTTTTATTACCATGATTATGAGGATGTATTAAAAAATATATCATTCTCTATACCTGCGGGTTCTAAAACAGCCATTGTCGGACCCACGGGAAGCGGGAAAAGCACCCTTGTCAACCTGTTGCTGGGGTTCTGGCATCCCACTAAGGGAAAAATTATTTCAGGAAGTGATGATATCCGGCATCTGGATATGGAAAAATACAGGAATCTATTTGGGATAGTATCGCAGGATGCCTATATATTCAACCGTTCATTACGTGATAACCTCTTGCTGGCCAACCCGGATGCTTCTGATCAGCAGCTTGTTGAGATACTGGAGGTGGTAGGGTTAACATCTTTTGCCAATAACCTTGACATGGAACCCGGCACACAGGGAATGAGGTTTTCCGGGGGAGAAAGGCAATTGTTTGCCATGGCAAGAGCCTTGTTGAAAAAGAATTCCATGTGGATTTTTGATGAACCCACCGCTCATATGGATGCTCATACAGAGCGGAGGCTCCTGAATACGTTATGGAAAGTGAGGGAAAAAAGGACTTTTCTCCTGATAACGCACCGGCTTATTGATATGGATAAAATGGATCAGATAATTGTGATGAATAAAGGGAGCATAGCAGAAAAGGGAACACATTCTGAACTTTTGGAAAGAAGCGGATTTTATGCCCGTATGCAGGATCATCAGATGCAGCTGATCAGGGACTGACATGCTTGTTCTTCAGTTGACAGGGTGGGGCACCCCTTCTGGAAGAGCTGGTGCTACCCAACAGCAGATTGGGGAAGGGTCTCGCAATATAAGGGAATCACCCTGGTGGTTGAAGATCAATAAAGCCTTAAATAAAGAACACATGGTATTGGCAGTATAAGGGAGAACCGGTGGTTTTAACCGGCGGCAGTGACGAAGACAATCTCTTTCAGTGGACTGGCAGCAAATCACCAGTTATATATGTCTTAAAATTGACTAATAGCAGGCAATCCAGACGGCATTAAATACATTTAAGTGGACACTATTGAAACAATACAATATTGGAGTTGTTTAAGGAGAATAATAAATGAGCAGGATTCCAGATTACTTTTTAAGGGATTAGAGATCAGTTTCAATATCAAAAATAAGATTTTTGAAAGCATCAATAATAATCCGATTGTCTGACAGACCATATCTGCTGTTTTTCCTGGTATTGCTGATTTTAATTTTGAGTCAGGGCAATATTTATGGACAGGACGGTTATGAGACTTTTTACCAGCAGAGTCTTAAAATTCAGAATACCGGTATGTATGTGCTGGGAGGCTGGGCAGTTGCCAATATAGCAGCCGGAGGATATGGGTGGGCACAGCACTCCGGTGAAAGAGCCCGGTTTGACCAGATGAATCTTTTCTGGAATGTGGTCAACTTATCCATTGCAGGGTTTGCCCTGTACAGTAATTATAATACTGATGTTTCACTGATGGATAGTGATGAGATTCTTAATGACCATATACGGATTGAGAATATCCTTCTTATTAATGCCTTGCTGGATGTAGGATATATAGGCATAGGATTGTTGATGAGACATTACTCCACTAAGTATCCTGAACGTAAGGACCTGCTCAGAGGTTACGGAAGCTCAATTATCCTGCAAGGTTCTTTTTTATTTGTTTTTGATCTTGTGTTATATGGATTTATGAGGGCAGACCGGTTGGAATTTCTGAATAATTTTCAACTGTCTGTTTCACCTGAAATGACCGGAATTCGTTTTTTTATAAATATTTGAACTTAAATAAGATTGATGCATAATTTTATAGTCTTTATTTTCTTTTAAGCACCTGTTAATATAATCATCAGAGATTTAAACTCTTTGCCATGATGCCAAAACAAATCCAGGGGTTATCTTCCCTGCCCCAAACTTATCACCGTTACCAATTCCGGCCTTAGGTGTTACAACCCGATCAATTACTTTTTTCCTTTAGCTTTTGTTTTTACCCAGTTCTGGATTTTTTGCATCCACCCATCCTCTGATGAAATGCCACTTTCATCCAGAATATAGCCCAAAGGTCGCAATGGTTCAATATTATCAAATACAACCTTGATAATTCCGAGAACTGGTATTGCAAGGATCATACCCAGCACTCCCCAAACAATTCCACCCAGTACCACTCCTACGATAACAGTTACCGGATTCAGATCTACCTTACCACCGACTATGTAGGGTTCCAGCATATAATTTTCAACAAACTGGATGACGGTGAATATCCCTGCAATTAGAATTATTTGGAATGTACCTCCTCCTGCAACAAAAGAAGCAATGACAGCAAGAACAAAACCTATGATATTGCCAATATATGGGATCAATGCAAAAAGTGCTGCCAAAAGCGAAATAAAAATAGCATATTCCAATCCTATAACAGTAAAGCCGATCATGTAAAGGACTGCAAGTACAGCTATAAGAATCAGCCTTCCCAAAAGATATTGCTGTGCGCTTCGCGCTGACCGGGAAATGATGTTTTTCGCTTCTTCCTTGTTTTTGCTTGGCACCAGTCCAACTATAGCGTCTTCAAATTTCTTCTGGTAAAAGGTAAAGAAGAAAATATAAACCAGTATTAATAGCATATCTCCAATGAAGCTAAACACGTTTGTTATAACGCTGGAAATTATATTTCTTATGTTTCCTGAGAAAGACGGAGATCCGGCCTGATTTTGCTGTTGCCCTTCCTGTTGCTGGCCCTGCGGTTGTCCTCCTTGCTGCTGGTTTTGCTGGCCTTCCTGCTGTTGATTTTGCTGTTGCTGGTTTTGCTGCTGTCCTTCCTGCTGCTGTTGCCCTTCCTGTTGCTGTCCCTGCTGTTGTCCTCCCTGCTGCTGGTTTTGCTGGCCTTCCTGTTGCAAGGAAGAACTGTTTTCCAGAAATTCGCCACTAATAGATAAATTCAGTTGGTTATTCAGATAATTCTGAAAATTTTCTATTTTAGGTTTGATTCTGCTTTCAATCTGCGACCAGTTATCGGCCACCTGGTTAGCCTGAGCCGCCAGAAGGAAGATCATAAAGGCTATAAAAAGAACCAGAACCAGGTCTGCCAGAAATACCGACAACCCCCAGCCAACCCCCCAGCTTTTTAATTTATAGGCTATCGGGGACATTACCATACTAAGTATAACAGCTGTTATGAATGGTTTCAGGAAATCTTCCCCGCCAGTAAGTCCCATGAAAAGAAAATAAAGAAATCCCACCATAAGAAAGGCGACCAGAAGGATTTTCAATCTTTTTCCCATGATTGGTGTTATTGGCTTACTTTTCAAAAAAGAGGAAAGTTCAGGGGATAAATAATATTACCACAATCAACAATTACAAATGATTTTTGTTGATCCCGACAAACAATTACCTGATAAATGTCCGGCAACATGTGGGTTTTGCCCTAGTCTTAATGCGATAGCGAGACCTGATTAATGTTGTACTTTCACTGACATCGTTGTATTAAAGGGCGATAAAGAAAACGAAGACAGGTAACGCATCCTGGTTAACTATAAATAGTCGAACGTGAAAAACATATGTTTTTTCAATTAGAAAGAACATAGCAATATTT
>CAYQXY010000064.1:0-15815 GCA_964421595.1 uncultured Bacteroidales bacterium
TACGGCCTGTCCTGCTCATATCATCCAATACCGGCGCCCTGAAACCCCGGCTGTATCCTGTATAGATTCTATACTGGCCCGGGTTGTAATATTGTAATGATAATCGCGGACTAAAAGCTGAAAAGTTTGCTTCTTCTATATCCTTTACATAATCCTGGAGAAAATCAGTCTCTTCTGTTGGATTTAGAATTGTAAAGGCTCCGTAGTAAAAACGGGCATAATCGTACCTTATTCCCGCAAGGAGATTCCATCTTGTACCAGGGATAGAAATCTCATCCTGGATATAAACACCAAGCTGATTCATTTTTCCTTTATTAAAGACCTTATCAGAGGAAGTTGCATAAATATCTGCCCCGTCTACCGAGCCATTTTTTAAATCAATTCCGGATGTAACGGTGTGAAATTCCAAAGGCGAAAATGACCAGGTGGACAAAAACCCGAAATCATTGCGCAGTGATTCAACATCGTACCGGGTTAACACTCTATTCCTGACACTTTCTCTTACTCTTTGGTAATTTTCATTTTGTCCGTGAACAGTGAAATTTAAATGACTGTTATTGTTCAAATATCCATTGTAGCTAATACGCGTGTTAATACTCCGGTAGTTATTAAATGCACCCTCCTCAGCGGCCAGTTCATCATTTGTGAAGCCGTATCCAGTAAATCCTGAACCGGTACCTCTTTTACCATTATAAAAATTACCACTTATCTCAATTATCTGATCCGGTCCGATATAGTATCCAGCCCTGCCGCCCAGCTGATATTCATTTAGAAAGGAACGTATCGAGTATTCATCTGTTTCATCTGCCGGGATTGTGATATAACCATCACTGTCACGATAATTGCCACTAAGGTTCCAGAAGATATCATTTTGCCGGCCACCTATGCCTGCCCTGGTATCAATTGTATTGAAAGTACCTATGCCTTGACTTGCATATCCTTCCAATGGTTTTTGCGGTACTGCTGTTCTCAGGTTTATAACCCCACCCATAGCGTTACCGCCATGAATTGAAGATCCAGGTCCTTTAACAACCTCCACCTGTTTTATCTGAATATTGTCGATAGCATTCCAGTTTACGCTGCCGCCATCTGATTTATTAACAGGTACACCGTCAATCATAACCAGAGTACGTCCGGCTTCGTTGCCCATACCCCTCAATGAAACAGTCGCCGAACCAAAAATTGAAGCTCCCCTGCTAACAAGAATTCCGGGGACTGACCTTAGCAGATCATCAGCCGATAATGAAGGTATGTTCTCAATTTTCGATTCACTTAGCACACTCGTTCTCAATGGAACATCGTATACTCCACGGCGACTCCTGGTAGCGGTCACCATAACATTTTCGAGAAGTTCGGTTCTGACTTCCAGACGTATCGTGACCGGACTATCAACAGGTCTGAAGCTCAATTCAACCGGCTCATATCCTATATAACTGATTAACAATATAAAACTTTCATCATTGTTTACTTCTATTTTAAACCTGCCATTCTGATCAGTTGAGGTGCCGGTTCCTGTGGCTTTGACCTGAACATTTGCATATGCAAGGCCAAATGAAGTTTCTTTGTCAATAACCTTCCCCGATATAAAGTGCTGCGCGGTAATTAAGGTATTAAAACCAATGATTAATAAAAAGCTAAGGAGTACATTTCTCATTTCTAACAGGTGTATTATTAATTGTTTATTAAAATTTAATTCAAGGTGACCGACTATGTCGTTATGCAAAATTTGCATAACGATAAGCAAAAAATTTTGTGTTATCTCAAAATTCTATTTAATTCATTTTGCATTTCAGCAATTTGAATTTCTATTGCAGGTTTAACTTGCTTATAAAATTTTTCAAAAAATGCTACAATATCCTCTCCTTTTTGTGTAAGAACTGTATGCCCCCCATGAGCTCCGCCCCTTGACTTCTCTATTAACCTGAACCCTATTTTTTCCTCAATATTTTTAAGATTTTCCCATGTTTGCCTGTAGGTGTAACCCATTTTATCCACTGCCGCTTTCAGTGAGCCGGTATCCTTTATGTTTTTTAGCAAGATCCATTTACCTTCCCCCATAATACTTTCACCTGAATCAGTTTCGATCCAGAATTTGTAATTTAACTTAAGCCTGGTTGGTGAATCAGCCATAGGGGTACTTATTAATGCCATCAAAAATATGAAATTTATTAAAAGGTCATTCACACAAAGGTTTATTACAACTAAAATTTATTGTTTCTAAATAATTCATTAAAGAAAAATGTGCATTTTTGCGATATGCATATTTAGCATAACGAATTTCTCATAACCCTTACTCCTAAATTATTATGAGCATATTTAAAATCAAACTTATTGTCTGCTTTTTCTCTTTTATGTCGATTTTCTTTTTTACCTCATGCAATTTCTTTTCCGGTTCATTCGACGCCATAACAGGCCCCACCCGGCTATTTACATCAGATGGCAATAGCCCATTTCACAAGTCAGATGAAAAAAGCCTTGAAACCGGTAGCCTGGAAGTAACTGGTGAAATTACGAATCCAGGAATTGTGGATTTTAAAAATCATTATAAACGGGAAGTCATAGTAAAAGAGGCCCAACCAAAAAGTGAGAATTCGATAGATTTTTCCGGCGCCTTCCGATACAGCGGATATTCTCTTTTTGATATTTTGCATCCCTTCGTCCTTCAGAAAAAGAATGCTGAAGAATTCAGACCCGTAACAGATCTTTATATAATCATTGAAAATGAAATAGGTGAAAAGGTCGTTTTTAGCTGGTCTGAAATATTTCATACAAATATTCTTCACCAGGTAATTATTGCAACCGAAGTGGCTCCTGTGGAGTCTTACAGACAGGATGTAGAATTTGAAACCGGTGAAACATGGAAGATTATATGTGGTACAGATCTTTTCTCATTCCGCTCACTTGAGAATCCGGTAAAAATAGAAATCCGGTCATTCGACAAGAAAACCTATACAATTGATCGTAATCAGGACTCGGCATATAGTCCCGAAATAAAGGTTATAACCGGTAATAGTGAGGATTTTACAATTGAAAATAATGAGGATATAGACCATATCAGTTATTTTTCAACATTTTATGGCATGGGTATGGGACATCATTCCACCAGTCGTTTTTGGGGACCACCACTGGATTTATTAATCAGTAACCAGGTAGATTTATTTGATACTCAAAGGAACACGCGTGGACTGGTATGTTTTGCCGGAGTTGATGGTTATCGGGCAATATACAGTTTCAGTGAGTTGTTCAACAGAGTTGATCAGGTCAGACCAATACTTGCAATATCTGATGATTCTTCTGATGGAGGGTACTACAGGATTTTCCATCCTTCCTCATTTTATGCCGACCGGTCAGTAAAATCATTATCTGAAATATACTTATTTATGGAGTAATACGATAATCCAGATTAGATATTGGTCACACCCATTTTGCTCCACTTCGCTTCACAAAAAGAGTGTTCGGAAATGCAGAATCCGGCAATGAAGTAAAACTTTTTACCCCGCCCATTAATATAACCTGATAAATTCTGCTTTGTCCCTCCAACTTGCCCGCCGGCCGAAACGTTAAGCGTCCCAATGGTTTTGATCCATAACGGAAACAACTGATGACATCGTTTTATACCGCTTGGGCCATCCCCCGCAGAGGGGAACGCAGAATTTATACCAAAGCTATATTAACATAATGCAATCCATTATAGGACAAAGGGGAATTACCACCAGGCCATTCTAATGACTAAATGGATATCTTCTCTGTCTGATATTTTTCTCAGTTATTACAGTCAACCTGGAATCGTACTTAATCTCCTTGGTTTCAAATAATTCCACTAAATACTTGCCTGGTTCATCTGGCTGAAAATTATCCCATCTCAAATAAATCACACCTGACCTGGGTCTGTAACCTTTTTTGAAGATCAGTTCGCCATAGTCCCTATCAAAAGTAATAATTGTTCTTTCTTCTTTAATGGCTATGTCAATCACTTCATAATCAAGGATACCCTTAAAGTCCAAACCGACATAGATAATATCATATCCTGCGTTCTCCAATATTTTTACACTGATTAACGGAAAGTTTTCGTTTGCAAGAAGTCTCATTAAACCGATTTAGCAGGTTTATTGTAAATCAGCCCATCTTTAATTATCTCCTGAATATATGCAAAGACTGCTTGTAGTTTATCCTTTGAAAGCCTCGGGTAATTTTCAAGTATTTGTTCTTCTGTCCAGCCAGATGCCAGTATATCAATTATATGCTCAACAGATATTCGGGTCCCTTTAATTACAGGCTTTCCAAGTAATATGTTCTCATTGGTTTCTATATGTTCTCTCCAATCCATATTTCAAAATTATAAATTTTTAATTACAACTCATTACAACTGGTGAATAATAGCTTTTACCACACCCATTTTGCTCGCTTCGCTTCACAAAAAGAGTGTTCGACAAAGCAGTATCCTGCAAAGGCAAAGGAGTAAAACTTTTTTCCCGTCCTTTAATATAACCTGAAAAATTCTTCTTTTCCCCTCCTCTTGCCCTCAAGCTGGGCCTGCTGGCTGCGATACGTTAAGTAATTATGGCCACAACAGAATTTATACCAAAGCTATATTAACATAATGCAATCCATTATAGGACAAACAAAGAAAAATTTTCGGCCAGGCCTGAAAGGCATGGTTAACAAATTCGGAGTAATTGTGAATATAACTTTATAATTCTACACTCAATTTCAAATGCTTACCGAATCCTTCCCGGATTATTCGCATTAAGGTTGATAATCTGATATCGGAGGCATTATTCTCAATCCGGGAAATGTATGTCTTTGTTGTGCCGCATTTCCTGGCTAATTGCTCTTGGGTCAATCCCTTTTCTTTCCTAAGCTCCTGTATCATTACACCAATCTTAAATGCTTCGAATCCTTCCTCAAAATCCTCTCTTTCTGGTGCACCTCTTTTTCCGTATTGTTGGTCAAGATGATCCTCAAATGATGTCAAATTATTATTTGATTTCTTTTTCATAGAAGTATTGATTTCTAAGTTTTTCGGCTTTTTCAATCTCTCTTTTAGGTGTTTTCCGTGTTTTCTTCTGGAAGCCATTTATTAGAATTATCAATTTCCCCTTATCAAAAAAACTGAAAACCCTGTAAATATTACTTCCAATTTCAACACGAATCTCATATAAACCATCTGAATTCTCTATATGTTTAAAAAACTTAACAGGAACTCTTTCAACAGTTGCTATCAATTTCAATGTCCAGTTGAATTTCTTTTTTACTTCATTATCAAGTGAATTGAAAAAATCCAGGTAATAATGCTTGTAATAGAAAATATTCCAGATATTTTTCTCACTCATAATGCAAAGTTAGCTAATTAGGTAACTTACTCCAAATGAAATGCGTTTAATTTTGATTTTTCCACACCCATTTTGCTCGCTTTGCTGTTAAAGTAATTTCCCGGCATTGACTGAAAAAGATTTTGTTTGTCCGCTATAATGATATTATGTCTGCGCTCAACTGCGTTTCGCTTGCCCTCGCCAGGGCGCTCGGGCAAATAGATCAAACGGGCCAGGCTGTAATAAATATCGGTTTGCATCTTCGCAATTATCCCAATCCCGGGATCACAATTTCGCCTGTGCGTAATTCAAAATATGTTGACGGCTATAAATCAATGTCAGGCTCTAACTTCACAAGCCAGGGTGCAATCTCATATTTTTCTTTCCACTCAGTTATTGGAACGATAATTTTCAATGGAAGTTTTCCCAGCACATTGTCATTAACGATTACAGCCGGTCTGGTCTTTTTGATTTCGGCACCAATCGCAGGATCAAGATTAATCAACCAAATTTCTCCTTGCTTCATAGAAACTTTCAAAATCAAGATTTGTAAACTCAGTCAACTCCTTGTTATTCTTGTAATCTTCATATAAAGATTCAGCAGCTATTTCCATTTGACGCACTTCTTCCTGCTTTCGGATTAGTCGGATAGTATGCTCAATCACGTAAATCCTTTTCATCAAAGGTAGCTTTTGTATTTTACTTATTAACTCTTTAGTTTTCATCTGTTTAGATTTTATTATATGGACAGATGGAATTTGCATGTATTCATTATTGTGTGTGGAAAATATATTTGCTAGTTTCATATCCAATAACAATATACTTCAAAGATAAGAATATCCGATAATATAAATCTTTCTCTTTCTATCAATATTCCACACCCATTTTGATTGCTTTGCCTCGCAAAAAGAGTGTTCAGTAATACAAGATCCGGGGAAGGGGTAAAACATTTTTTCCTTCCCATTATTAGAACCTGATAAATTCTGCTTTTCCCCTCCCCTTTCGTGCCAGTCGGTCTTTAAAAGGACTCACAAAATCACCAGTTCCGGAACAAATCATAAGAAGCCTCTTTTATCGAGCCAGTCAAAAGGCCCAATGGCAACACTGGCCTTTACTCCCGCCCTATCAGTCCGAGGAGAACGCAGAATTTAAACCAAAGTTATATTAACATAATACAATCCATTATAGGACAAACAAAGGGAAATTACGGCCAGGACTAAAAGGCATGGTTAGCATAAAATCAGTTATCGCGGCTGATGGTGAGCCTTGCGAACTGCAGCACAGTATAATTCGATCTCGGACAACACTGAGCCCTGCGAACAGCAGCCCGATAAAGGTGCAGATTTTATTTTAAATTAATTTCCCGGCCTTGCCTGCAAAAAATGTTACAATGACTCCATTGCAGGCAGACTCGTATCCGGCAACCTGCAAAAACATGACCGTGACCCCGTTATCACCCAGGCCGTGCAATCTCGATTTGCAACAACATCACATTGATTCCATCAGAATCTGCCTTGCAACATCTCCGGTAACATTCTTGTTTTCCCCGTAAGCGACCCCGGCTTTATTGAACCTATCTGCAATCATCTCCACAGTTTCAACACCTACGCCAGCTTCGGATATTCGTGTGGACAATCCCAGGGAACTGAAAAATTCCTCGGTTCTGGTTATTGCCAGCTCGATGCGTTCTTCCGGGGTTCCTCCGGTAATGCCGAAAACACGTTCACTGTACTGCAAAAGCTTGGAGTATTTTTGCTTTCTAAGCGTACGTAATGTGCCCGGAAGCACCATGGCAAGGGACTCTGCGTGGGTTATTCCGTGAAGGGCAGTAAGTTCATGGCCTATCATATGCGTTGACCAGTCCTGGCTTATTCCCATGCGAATGATGTCATTCAGTGCAAGAGTTGCCGATAACATGAAATCTGCCATAAGATCATAATCCCGTGATTTCTCCATTATCATGGGACCAATTTCCAGGATTGTCTGCATGATTCCTTCCGCCCAGCGGTCCATTATCCGCGACTGACCGGTGGTGGTCATATATTGCTCCACAACATGTACGAAAGTATCAGTGAGGCCGCAGGCGATTTGATATGGGGGGAGTGAGAAGGTGACCTCAGGATCGAGAATTGAAAAATCGGGGTACCTGCTGCTTATAAAGGCGGCTTTTTCCTTTGTCGCCTTATTGGATATAACCGAGTTCCTGTTCATCTCGGAACCGGTGGCCGGAAGTGTCAGAACCGATCCGTAAGGAATTGAGTTTTCGCCATCACGCTTAAGGATAATCTCCCAGGGATCTCCGTCATAGACAATTCCGGCAGCTATAAGTTTCGTCCCGTCCAGCACCGAACCGCCACCAACGGCAAGCAGGAAATCAATTTTATTCTCCCTGGCCAGAGTTATGGCCTTTCGAAGAGTTTCAACGGTGGGGTTTGGTTCTATTCCCCAGAATTCAATATAATTGTGATTTACAAGTGCGGCTGAGACCTGGTCATAGACGCCGTTTGATTTCACGCTGCCTGCGCCAAAAGTGACCATCAGTTTTGCATCTTCGGGAATGAGCCCGGGAATTTCTGAGATTTGTCCCCTGCCAAAAACCAGTTTCGTAGGATTATGAAAAATAAAATTGTTCATATATTATTGATATTTAAAAAATATTACAATTAATTTTAAGTATATGAGCGACTGGAATAACGTACTGGAAAGGGCATGTTTTAAAAGTCAAATCTTTCTTTAATGTTGCTTCGAACCTTTGATCTGGATAAATGATCTCCTTTTTTAAGCTGCGATATACCTTCTGTAATTGCAGTTTTGTCCTCTTTACTAATGTTATCCCACCAGTCAGATGCTTCTTGCTGAATATTCTCTACTTTACTTAAAATATCTTCTTCCTGAATGGTTGAAATCCAGTTTATCAGGTTTATCTTTCTGGTTTCTATGTTCATGGGCTTCGTTTTTTACAAAAATAACGAATAAAAGCTTAATTTTCTTCCGCAATACAGGATCTTTTGATTTCCACACCCATTTTGCTCAGCTTCGCTTCACAAAAGATTGTTCGGCCATAGAGAATCCGCTATGAATGTAAAACTCTTTCCCGACCATTAATATAACCTGAAAATACTACTTTTCCCCTACCTGGTAATTCTAAATATATTCTAATTAGGGAAAATATGGGTCAAGTAATTTAGAATTATTCTAAATTTGTTTCATATTATGGCTATAAGTAATTTAATTGTTGCTCCTGCCGCTGTCATTATCTGTTCTCTTGCAATTTTAACATTCTGCAACAAGGATGACATTGTTGAACCTGATATAAACACAAAAGAATGGTATTTATTCCCGCAGTACCTGTAGATGGATAAAAGCAAAGTGCTTGTGTTTGATACAAGGTTTATAGCAAGAATGGGCAAATAGCCCTTCAGGGCAAAGGTTGTTTTTCAGTTGATTATTCGCAGTATTCAAAATATCAGTATATCACTGAACATTAAATTAAACCTCCAGATAATGAAAAACAGACTTTGTACAATATTAGGAAGATCTTTAATTGCAATACTCCCCTTACTTCTCATTTCCTGTGAAAAAGACCCGGCACCGGAAGACATAGTTGATTATGCAGGGATCATTAACAATGCCGGTTCTTTCGAAGAGTTTGAAGAGAGCTACAGTGAATCAGAACCTGAGGAGTTAGAAGAATACTCAGGTAATGACCTATACTTCTGTACACGCAAAACAGTGAGCCTGACGCAGGGTTACAGCGATTATCCGCAGTTTGACCCGAACACCCAGGTCATATTTCCGGGTAACCTGCTACAGGGAAATACCCTGGGTAATGCAACTCCAAGCGCTATACCGGTAGAGCGCGGGCCAGGCACGGTAGTTATAACTCTCGTGAACGGGGCAGCTTCTGCCAGCCGGCAGCTCGATGTAGTTGGCCTGGGAAGTGTATATGATGCAATGAATCAAATCATTGCCGACAATCCGGGTGACTTGCCGGCACGTACCACCTACTCCATGGAGCGCATTACCTCACGCCAGCAGCTGGGTGTTTCACTTCGGGCCGAATACAGCAGTCTCACTACTAATGTACAGGGATCATTCAGTTACAATGAGGACGTCAGTTATAACCGGTTCCTGGTTCGCCTGACGCAAAGTTACTACACTATTGCATTTGAGGCACCTACGGATCCATCCCGGTTTTTTGGTGAGGGTGTTACAGAGGAACAGCTTAGTCGATATGTGCAGCCCGGTAACCCCGCTGCCTATGTGTCAAGTGTAACCTATGGCCGTATTTTTTATCTGTTAATTCAATCCACAGATTCATATCAGGAAATGAGGGCTTCCATTGACGCAAGTTTTAACGGTGCGGTGGCTGGCGGCTCAATAGGAGGTAACGTGAAGTACGTGAGCGAACTGAGCAGTGTTCAGATCGGGGGCTATGCCGTTGGAGGAAATTCAGGCCAGGCTGCTGCGGCACTTACCGGAGATTTTGATGCGCTGAAAACATTTATTACAGAGGGTGGCACGATCACGACCGGTCAGCCGCTAAGTTATACGGTAAACGCTGCCAACGATCCCGCACGTCAGCTGAAAGTGAAAATTGCAACCGAGTACGATATCGTTGATTGTGCCCCTTTAAGTGATGCACTGTTTGATGGAGTCGCCTGGTATCGAGGTAGTAAGGGTGTTTTATGGCAAGAAATTTTGGGTGCCCGGGGCATTACCCGGTGGAGAGACCTTTTTGGTGAACAGAGAAGCGATAACAGTCGTGATGCGGTAGTGCCATTTGGTGGTCCGGCCTACGCAGGCCTTTGGAATCCTGGAAATCCTGACGGAGGTTATGTTCCTAATTTCCAGTTTAATGTAACATCATTTACAGGTCGCATGAGTGTTCCCGGAACCGCACTGCGAAATACGGATTATACCATAGTCGCAATAGTGAGTCGCACTGGCGTTCCACCAAACGATAACACACCAGTATACTGGTTTTGGGGAGAAAGTAGCTTACAGGCCAGAGGTATCAGAATCGGGTTTGATGACAGCCAAACAGTGAGTATCTCCCATGGAGGCGACTATAAACTGAGCGCCCCTCTTGATCGGTCAATATTCCAGAATCAGCTCTTTATTTTTACATTCAGCCAGGAAAATGGGGTAAGAATATTTATAAACGGTCTGGAAGCCGCCCATGATCCAAACCTGACAATACCAATTGAGCAGTTCCTGGGTGCAAGCATCGGGGTAAGTGATATCGATGGTTATGGAAGCGGGGTAGGTTATGCAGCAATAAGCATGCTTGAATTGCAAATCTATGACTTCGTTCCCAGTGATGCACAAATTCGCGGACTTGAAAAAGGCCTGCTGGAGTACTACAGACTATAGTCTACACTTAAATATGTAATTGAGCTACTTTAGGGCAGCATCCCAAAGTTTCAAAATTAATTTTCGACCCGTTGGGTCGGGGTATCCCCCCAGGAAAGCAAAGCTTTTCGGGGGGGGAGCCTCGAACCTTCACCTTGCATTATGAGCGGATTTTATGATAGATTTCGACTTGTTTACCAGACCACTTTGGAGTACAAGTGTATTCTGTTTTAAGGGCGACCAGATCATCATCGATATTTTGAATCTGACCGATTGAAGTTCCCTTTCCCCTCCCATTGCCCTCTGGCCACCTGTTAAAGGGCCCATACTTTTCCAAAAAGTTCCGTAACTTAGTGGATAAAGTTCCCATTCGGCGAGCCAGGCTATAAATTCAACATTACCAGCCGAGGGGAGTACAGATTTTATAACAAAATGCGATACATTACAATACATATCAACATCAAAATTCTTTTGAGCTAAGATCAGCGAGGAATAAGTAACTGAAAAGTTATTGGAAAAAATATTAATTTAGATTAAAAGATTTAATTGATGGAAAATTTCCTGGAACATTTGCGCGGGATAATTAATCTGAAGTTAATTGATACCACGAACATCACCATATCAGTATATAATATACTGATTATCTTTTTAATACTGCTTGTCACGATTTTTGCCCTGAGGGGTGTTAAAAGAATATTCAAAGGGCTGGCTAGCAGGAATGTTTTTGATCAGGGTGATGTTGGTGTTAAGTACAGAAGTTATCTGGAGCTGGTGACCAGAGTATTGCTTGATTGTGCCAAGGATTATCCCAGAATAATATCCTTACCAGCACCATTTGTCAGATTTGTGGATTTTGGTGAGTCAAGTTTTGATTTTCAACTGTTTTTCTGGACAAACGATACATTCTATGTGGAAAACATTAAAAGTGACCTGCGCTATAAAATCGACAAAGCCTTCAGGGAAAATAAAATAGAAATTCCTTTCTCCCAGCGGGACCTTTACCTGAAGAGTACTCCTCCCAAAAAGTAAATCAGATCCATTTTATACTTCAACTGGTCTCTATCTCTGTTAACAAATATAATTTCTGAAGGAGTAACTGCTGTAGTTTTATTATCGAATCTAACTTAAGTTTCACTTTATATTATTTCACTTAACTCATTAACATATATTTATTTAAGGGCTGACAATAAATTAATAAAAATTACTTTATCGCTTAAAAAATGCGAGGGCCCCTCCCCTTTCAAATCTTGAGCTTGAATAGGTAGTTTTATACCCTGCAAACTTAATAAGTAAGTCTGCTATACATATTAAGATACCTATACTATGTACATGTTATATTTTTAATAGCTGACGCTTTTATAGAACCCTAAATTTAATCCGGAATCTACACCAAATAGTATTTAACCCCCTATTTTACTGGATAATTTTGAAATTTTAAATTATGTCAGTAAATTGTTTAAATCATGGGTAAAAGTTAAAGTAAACTCATTTTAGAAGAGGAGATTTAAGCTGATCATTATTATCAATATCATGCATAAAATTTTAAGTACATTTTTCAAAAGAATAAGGTTTTCTGGATTGTTCCAAAAGATTCTCACTATCTTATCAGGTAAAATAATTTTTGCAGCATGGTTCGCCCCGATGGCAGTATTTTTAATTGCTCTTCTTTGTTCATGCAAAATGCAGCCTTCCATCCATGAAAAACCATCTGAATATGAAAATGCATACCAGTCCGGGTTTGATTCCCTTGACCCTTCGGTGGACCTCTCCTATGAGATAAGTTCCCGGCTGGTTCACCTGAATGAATTTTACCCACAGGAGAAGCTCTATATCCATACGGATAAGTCCCATTATCTTCCCGGCGAAACCATCTGGTTCAAGCTTTACCTTACTGATGCTTCGTCTCATGAGGCCTCTCCTTTGAGCCGCCTTGTATATGTTGAGATTGCCGATACCTCGGGTATGGTTTTCGACAGGCGTTATATAGAGATAACCGATGGTACCGGCCATGGCGACTTTGTTCTTGAGACAGATATTGAACCGGGATTGTGGATCTTGCGGGGCCATACCAACTACATGCGCAACTACAGCAACAATCCCCTTTTCAGCATGGAGTTAAGAATTATAAGTGCATATTCCGCGAGAACAGGAATAGGAGGCAACAGTAAGCAGTCTGCGATACCGGGAAAGGGATCGCAAGTCTCAGATTCACTTGCCGACAGACCAGATGCCCTGCATGAATCCTCTGCTAACGCAGAAGCCAGGGTCCATGAGGTTTCAATTACCCGGGGTGACTCAAACCCCGCGGCAAAAGAAAATCCGGAAATGGCTTCAGTGCTTTCTGCCACACTTGCAGATGATCTTAATATCAGGTTCTTCCCCGAAGGAGGCGATCTTGTAGCCGGCATCGGTTCAGTTGTGGTGGTTAAAGCCACCGGAACCGGTGGTGCAGGGGTCGAAATACGCGAACATATTTTCGATGACCTGGGCAATAATGTTGCAGGCTTTGCTACCGGAAGGTTCGGCCTCGGCAGGTTTGAGTTCATGCCACTTGCTGGCAGGCGTTACCATGCCGAAGTTGAAACAGCCAGCACAACCCTTCGCTTCGACCTTCCCGGGGTGAGGGAAACAGGCTATACCCTGCAGGTTAACAACAGCATGCCTGATGATGCGCTGGTGAGGATTGAGACCAATGTGACCCATGGCCTCAGTAACGCCTTCCTGGTTGGGCATATCAGGGGACAAATATTTTGTCTTGAGAAGCTGCCAAAAGGCAATATGGCCATTATCAATGTCGACAAAAGAGAGTTCCCTGCCGGCATAGTCCATTTTACTCTCTTTTCGGATGAAGGAATGCCTGTTGCCGAAAGGCTTGTATTTATCAATGACGAGGAATCGCAGGCCCGGCTTGAAGTGGTGAAATCGGCCGAAGTATATGATCACAGGGAAAAAGCAAAGCTGGAACTTGAGCTGACCGATAGCAATGGAAACCCACTGAGGGGTGACTTCTCGGTTTCGGTAACCGATAGCTATGTGGTGCCCTCTCATCATGACCGGCACAATATCGGGACCTACCTCCTGCTCACCTCCGACCTTCCCGGATCCATTGAGAACCCTGGATACTTCTTTGATCCGGACAATACCGACAGGCACCTTTTGCTTGATCTTGTGATGACAACCAACGGCTGGCGCCGTTTCAGGTGGGATGATCTGATTGCCGGCCGTTATCCTGTTATAAATTATCCTGCGGGCTCCGGCCATATAATTGACGGAAGTGTTTCCCTGATAAACCAGCATGATGTTCCGGTGGCAGCACAAGTTATGCTTTCTTCCCTGGGCGATGGGTTCTTCGCCTCGAGCCAGGTAACAGATAAAGACGGACGGTTCCAATTCGACGACATTCACCTGTATGATACCACCGTACTTGTGCTGCAGGGAAGTTTATATAACGAAAGAAGGGCACAGCGCAGGGAGCGGCGCGGGTTGGATGACACCTTTGCTCCCGGCAGCGACCACCTGGTTAACCTTGAACTGGATGAACCCGAAATAGCCCCGGGTGTTGTTGATATTGCAGCAGCCAGCGCAGCGGAGGAGGTAATGAAGGCCTATATTGAGGATTCGATGAAGGATCCTCTACTTTCAAACCTTGAAGATATATGGCAACTTGAGATAGAAGAGGTAGAAATTAGAAGGCGCAGGCCTGTGGTCCCCACTACCTTTGACAGGGCTATTCATGGCACCCCTTTCAGGCCATTGGACAGAATAATCCCTGATGAATATCCTTTCACCTATACCTATCACAATCCATGGGAATTTATTAGAGCCAGGCGTCCGGCATTGATTATTGATCAGGGAGAACCAAAATTCATTAGCGGACCGAATTCATTTTCAATCAATGCTAAAATGGGAACAATTATAATATTGGATGGCATATATGTTAAAATGCGGGATATAGAAACCCTGCCAATCGAAACAATATCCTTTATTGATATTATCAGACTACCTCAAGCATCAATTTATGGTATGGGGATTGATCTGGTTATAGCCATATTTACAAAAACCATAGAAGATTACCGTGATGCAGATACCGGTACACCCGGATTGTTAAGCTTCAGGTTCCCTGGTTATTACCAGGACAGGGAGTTTTACTCACCAATGTATGACAATCCGGGGCCGCACGATAACCAGCCGGATTACCGCACAACCCTTTTCTGGGAACCTGAAATCAAAACCGGGGTGGACGGCAGGGCAACAGTCTCCTTTTATACATCCGACAAAGCATCTGTTTACCGTATAATTGTAGAGGGAATAACCGAAACAGGCATCCCGGTTGTAAACTCAAGTGAGTTTTGGGTTCAGGATAGAACAGATTAATACTGAATGCAATCTATTATCATATTAAGAAGGGGAATTTTGGCCAGGCCTTAAAGATTTAATTAACTTACAACTAAGGTTGTAACCCTAGTGATTTAGGATTTAATTTATTTCCCCTGAAACTAACCAATTCGATATATTCACCGGCAAATCTATAGTATAAGGTGGTTTGGGGGCTAATAACGCAACGTCTTACATCTTTCGTGTATTCCGAATAAGGAAACATTTTAGGATTAACAGCAATCAGATCAATGACTTTTTCAAAATACATGTCAACTTCGGCCGCTTTTGAATTACCGAAAATTTCTGAAACATAGTTCAGAATTGATACATATTCATTGTATGAGCGGCTTGAATAACGAACTGGATAGGCCATTTATCAAAAGTCAAATCGTTTTTTAATATTACTTCTGACTTTTGATCGGGATAAATGATCTCCTTTGTCAAGTTGTGATATCCCTTCTTTAATTGCCGATCTGTCCTCTTTACTGATAGTATCCCACCAATCAGATGCTTCTTTCTGAATATTTTCTACTTTATTTAGGATATCTTCTTCCTGTAAGGTTGAAATCCAGTTGATCAGGTTTATCTTTCTGGTTTCTATGTTCATGGCATCGGTTTTTTCAAAAATAACGAATAAAAGTCAAATAATGTTCTATCCTGAATAATTCATAAACTCAAATTTAAGGGATAAAATCCAAAGAATTTGCCAATCCTTGTCTTGTGGTTCTAAATTTTTAACTGAGCAAAGGATAAAACCGGATTTTATGACCA
>CAYQXY010000065.1:0-11283 GCA_964421595.1 uncultured Bacteroidales bacterium
TGGTCAACTTTTCGCTACTTCGGCCTGGTGCGGGCAGCTGGTGGCGATCATTTTCGCACACGCTACCGGGCTATGCCCCTGGTGGAGCAAGGGGCCTTTCGCTACAGCAGCAACGCCATGTACACCTTTGGCCTGCTGATATTGTGGACTATTGCTCTCCTGGCTCAGTCCCGCGCTGCTCTGGCCATGGCCATGTTTCAGCATGCCTACATCTGGGTTCACCTCTACTGTACCGAAGCGCCAGACCTGAAAGTGCTTTATGGTGATGCCAATGATGCAAATCCCCAAAAAGAGTAATCACCTAAAAGTTTGCCGGAGGGTGTGACTCGAAAAGTACCAGGAATTGGTATCTTTCTGGAAATTGAAAGAAGCGATGTGCCAGATAACCGCCTATAGCCAGGTCTGCGAATCGTCGTTTAAAATTATTATAATGAGGCAGATGGAAATTATCAGGCAGCGTGGAGTGTATCCTGGGGACTACTGTTGATTTATCAATTGCCGAATATCCTTTGATATTGTTTCTCAATCAGCAGTATCTCGTCATCCTTTAAAGCTGAAAATTCATTTTTTCGTGCCCTTACAGATAATGTTCCATTGTTTTGTTCAAGGAATCGGATCAATAAGGCCACTGTTTTATCTGGCATTTCATAATTATCATCCAGCCAGGCTTTCATATGTTCGTAATTCTTTAAATATGAGACTTCTGATGGAATAATTTTACTAATTGTGTAATTAATACAGTCAAACAGATACTCTGCTTGCAATGTTGCGTCAAAATATTTATAATAATCTGCTGTGTCATTTAAGACCTTCACATTATTGTGTTTTGTTGTTTCCCATTTAATGAAATCAAGTAGTGGGTGTGAATAGCTTTCAAGGATTTTCCGATAATCATCTATACGATCGAGGATTGCTGCCGATACAGGGAATACTATCTCCTGAGGTGTGAACTTACTCTTTGCGAGGATATGGTGTATAAGGTATCTGTGGATTCTTCCATTCCCATCAACGAATGGATGAATAAAAACAAATCCGAATGCAATAACCGCCGCTTTTAGAACCGGATGAAATTCAGATATATCCAACAGGGAATCTGTCTTGACTAAACCATCGAGCAATATATCCAAATCCTGCCATCTTGCTGATATATGTTCCGGTATTGGTTCGCCAGTATTCCTGTCATGTTCTCCGACAAATCCACCTTCTTTACGGAATCCCATTTTGATAAACCTGTCATTTTCGATTACTATCTGCTGAAGGCGCAGTAGTTCTTCTATTGATAATGGTCGATTTCCGGCCTGCCCAATAACCTTGCCCCATCTTGTTGCACGGCTGCCGGAAGGAGTTTCTCCCTCAATAAAAAAAGAAGCTTTTGAGTCTTTTAGCAGTAGAAAGGCCGAAGTTCTAAGCAGTATATCCTTATGGACTTTGCTTAATAGTCCTGTTGTTTTTTTAGAAAGATCCTCTTTTATATACTTTTCCAGTTTTTCACTCCTGCTCACCAATGGGCAGAAATTTATTGAGCCGGGGAGATTGTTCCTGATTCGATGGCGTGGTGAATTATCGCCTTTCCCTATTGTATACTGCAGCTTTTCATCTAACAGAGGAACGTAATTGCCACCTTTCAGATCGGGAATTGTAAGTGTCCTTTGTGTAAGCCATTCATAAAGAAACCATATTCTCCGGCTGAAAAGGCTTAATGGTTCACTCCTTACTATTTCTTCAATAGTTATTTCATCTACAGATTCAAAAAGTTTCTTGAAGAAAAGAAGATTTATACCTTCATATTTAATGCTAAATACAAGATTGCCATAAAGGGAATCCTGGGGTTTATGCCTTGGCGTTAAAACAAGCCAACCCGGAACTTTATATTGTCTCCGTTTCTCACTTATAAGTGCTAAAGTATTCGGGAATGGCAGTGGAAGTCCTAATGCTTCTATAAGTGCACCGTATCCAACAAGGGTCCCTTTTTCAGGAGCCTGCCTTCCGTGAAAAATATTTATTTGCTGTAAGAAATTTGTTTTTTCAGTTACTTCTCGTGAAAAATGCTTATTATTTGGCATAAAACGTGAATTATGTTTAATGCAAAATTACGTGAAAAATATTTATTTCCGGTGAAAAACGATTAAAAATTAATGTAATATGTGAAAAACCTTTATTATTAAACCTGAATTCTCTGTAAAAGCCAAAGCCGTCAAGGTATAGCGATTCAGGTGTTTGCAAAGCCAAACTCAATTATTTTTTTATAACTTGTGTGGAAATTTCCCAACAGCAGGATTGTTAGATATTGGAGTTGGTCAGGCATATGAATTGCAGCAGTATGCATTAATCAGCTAACTATTAAGCATATAGAAACATGCTTTTTTCAATTAGGTTATCAAAGTCTGTCAACCAGTTGCTGAACGAAATCCCCGATGGGCTTTTGTACATAAAGATGTTTGATTCAGATTGTTATTTTGCCGAGTACTCTCCAGAGGCATTTTCAAAGTATATGCAGTAAGCCTCGTTAATAAAATTTCTTTTTCTTTTACCCTGGATTTAGCTATTTTTCTGTTTTGGTTGAAACCTCAAATTATATCCAGGTAATTTGCAAGCCAGGGAAAAAGATCCATGACGATAATTAAAAATTTATATGGAACGAAGAGACTATTTACTCAGGGAAATTGAAAAGATAGGAATAATATTGAGTGCCATTCGACAAAAAGTCTTTGGTGGAAAAGATAATCTGGCAATAACCATCGAACAGCAGATGGTGGCCTTAAAAGGAATGCTGCTGAATGAAGTAAATCTGGATTTTGATAAATTAATGAATCTGGATTCAAGAGGTACAGATGAGTACCTCAGTAATTTGAATGGTTTTAATGTTGCGAATATTGAACTACTGGCTGAAACAATTTCTGAAATTGGACTTGAGCAGAATTCACCTGGTTTTCTCGAGAAAGCATTACAATTATTCGAAATATGTAATTTGCGAGACAGAACTTTTTCCCTGGAAAGGGATATTAAAATAAACAGAATAAAAGACATCTTAAATTAATTGATACTACCTTATGTGCTGGTGGGGGATTTAATCACCCCACCTCGATAGCACCTTCCCCCCAAACCGATCAATTGTTACGGCAAGTAATTAAAGTAAAGAATAAGCATGTTAAAACTTTATCTGTATTTCTTCCGTATAAAACAGAAAGTATCACTTAGGTAAATCAATTGCTGATAATGAAGTTCATGAAAAATAAGTTATTAAGAAAAATATTGAATGCACTGGCTCTTACAGCGGTTGTAAGTCTTGGTTCATGCATGCAAAGTGTTTATGTGCCAGTTCTAAGACCGGCACCGGTACAGCTTGGATCACATATAAATAATATTGCGGTTATTGACCGTGCCACGCCGGAAAATGACACTTTGAAGGCCGTGGATGTACTGACAGGAAGCATTCCGAATCTTAACCGGGAAGCTTCACAGAGAGCTGTTGACGGATTTGTAATGACTTTGCAGAATTCACCCCGTTATACTGTTACCCGCACAGCCGAAAGATTAACTTCTCCTGCTGTAAGAGGAACCTGGCCTGCACCTTTAAGCTGGGACGAAGTCAAGGAAATGGCTACCAGGTATGAAAGTGATGCAATACTTGTGCTTGAATCTTTTGATTCTGAATTTATTCTAACTGACGGAGCGACCAGTCTTCTTCCGCAATCTAAGGGCGGGGGGATACTCAGTAGAAGGTTTTATGTTGAAGGAATAGCCGGAGTAAAACTTGGTTTCAGGATATATGATTTTCAAAATAGGGCTATTGCCGATGAATTCATGTTCAACCATAAATCAAGGGTGCAAGTTGAAGGAAATGCTTTACAAATGGTTGCGGGCGGATTGATAGATCATAAACAAGCTGTTAATGATGCCGGTTACCATTCAGGAAGAATTTATGCCGAACGAATAAGTCCGGGCTGGGTGAGACTGAATCGTGAATTCTTTAAAAAGGGAGGAAGAGATCGGGATTTCAAAATAGGAGTGCGCAGGGCCCGGGTGCATGACTGGGAGGGAGCAAAGGAAGCATGGCATAAATCAGTTACATCTCGAAGAAGGAAAACAGCAGGAAGGTCAGCATACAATCTTGCCCTTATGTACGAAATTTCAGGTCAGCTTGATATTGCCAGGGAATGGGCGCAGCATTCATTTACTGATTACAGGATCAAGAAAGCACGGCAATATGTATTACAAATTGACAGGCGGACCAGAACTGAAAATATTACCATGCAACAGATGCAGGAATAATTCTGATGCAGTTTAACGAATGTGGGGTCCTCAATTTTCAGTACGATATAGCTTTCCCTAAGGACTCGGATTATAAAGATTTCTTAAAATTCATGTTTTTTGGCCGGGCAGGCCGGGCAGTTTTTATCACAGTAAGGAGCCTTTTTAATGCAGTGGAGCCGTTGAACGTTTACACCATTTTCGCGTGCGAGCTGAACAATTTCTGGAAGAGGTTTTTGTTCAGGTACATACTGGAGAATGGCCCAGTTATAATTGGGATAGTATCTGACAGAATGAACCCCGGTGATGCTTTTCAATACTTTTTCAATTTGCTCCTTATCAGCGATTTCGCCAGTTTCGATGGTAACTTTTGTCAATATTCTCGCAGGTGCCGGTGAGGCAGCATTAGCTCTGGAATCGAATATCAGGGTTGGGGCTACAATTGAAATGCACACACAAGAAATGCTTTTCAAAAAGTCGCGACGGTTGTTCTGTTTTTGAGTGTTCATGGTCCATTGTTATTAAGATTGTCGAGTAATTTTCGTTTTTCTTTTGACTGTTTTCTTTCACAATGGTTTAATGGTTTAATCAGATAACTTCTTTCCAGTTTTTCATGTAATTCCCGGGCTTTGGTATTGGTGATCCTGACATTTTGCTTATATCTTGCCGAAAGATGAGTTAATGGGGCGTATCAAAAAAATCATGAATTTTCATCTACGTAAATCTGTTACGTAGTTTGTCTGTAATATTGTAATGAATCACTGCCGCCAGTGATTACAGGATGATGAAATAAAAGTCATTAAACATGAAAACAGACAAACATAAACGAAACCCACGGCTTCAGAAGGGTGCTTTATTTGTTATTAAATCTTCAGTCGGAAGATTATTCTGGTGCACTATCAGGAAATTGAATGATGACGATAAAGAGGAATTTATTTCTGGCGACACTGTCGTGGATGAGGGGATGATAGTGAGCCGTGCCGAAACATTAGACGGGCTTAAATCAAACCTTGGTGAGGCCTGTAAGCTAAAACTTGAATATGGTCTTCACAAGAACAGGTGTGTCCGAAGTAAAATTTTGAAAACCGACTTTTTCCATAATTAATGAAAAAAGAGAGGTGTCTTTCCGGAAACCTCAGGCAAAGCCTTTTTAAGATATCCTGCAGTTATCGTTTTTTTTAGCTGTAGCTGCATAATCTATATTCATGATATTTTAAAATCCGCCGTGGTAATTGTGGTGGTTTAATTAAGAACGAAACAGATGAGCGACTGGTATGCTTCAGCTATCAGCAATTATTCTCATAAAGATATGCCCTGGCTGGCAACAAAGGAAGGAAATGTAATCAACTATGAACTCTCCTTTTACAGAGATGTTCCTTTCTCCGTCAGAAACTATGAAGAAGATAATGAGGAGCAATGAATTTTGATGAGCTGGCAGAATTCCGCAGAGATTTGAGAAAGTGGAAGATGCCTCCTCCGAAAATTATAAATATCATCAGAATGGGTTATCTTTAACAGAACAATTGCCATATATGCCAGGAAATCTAATCTTATGTTGGACATGACAGGAAGGAGAATGCGCGCACATTACTTGCAACACGTACCTTTTGAGGGACCTGGCAGCATAGAGCCCTGGCTGGAAGCAAACGGGTATGAGTTGACTTACACACGGTTTTTTGAATTAACCGACTTGCCGAATACCAGGGAAATCGACTTTCTTGTGATCATGGGCGGCCCGATGAGTGTAAATGATGAAGATAAATTCCCATGGATTGTTTTAGAAAAGCAGTTCATTCGTGAAATCATCGGGTTTGGCAAGCCGGTCCTGGGGATCTGCCTTGGTGCTCAAATGATTGCAAGCGCAATGGGGGCAAGAGTCTTTCCAAATCACATAAAAGAAATCGGGTGGTTTCCGATCCATTCAGTTGAGTCTGGAGACAGCTCCCTTTTTAATTTTCCGCCATCTGAAACGGTATTTCATTGGCATGGAGAGACATTTGATTTGCCTCCGGGTTCGATACTGCTGGCGAAGAGTGAAGGGTGCGAAAATCAGGCGTTTCAACTCGGAAAGTCAGTAATCGGGTTGCAATTTCACCTTGAAACTACACCGGAATCTGCATGGCAGATTGTCTCTCATTGTCGCGAAGAATTGATTCCATCCATATACATACAGACTGAGGAGGAGATCATGTCTGCGAGCCCGGATCGTTACAAATCGATAAATCATCTTATGGATAGCATCCTTTCTATTCTTAAAGGAATCAATGGTTAGGCAGAGCACACCCTAAGCCGGTATGTGACCAGAGATGGTTCAGCTTCCTTTACTACATCGCATATCATTACAGGAGACAAATTGCAACGACATGGATATCTTAAGGGTTAATTTAATTATTAAAAGCCTGAATTCGGATTACCGACCTTAATCTATAATCACTTACTATGACTGAAAACGAAAAGCGGACTTTGTCATTACTTGACAGGCGTTATTTTTTAAAAATGGCTGGACTGGGAATTCTGGGAACCACACTTCCTGCGGTATTCACTTCCTGCGCCAATTCGAACAGGACCGGGTCACTGCCAGGATTGTCGATGCAGCTATACACAGTGCGAAACGAAATTGCAGCCGACCTGCCGGGAACCCTTCGGCGTCTCGCAGAGATCGGATTTACCCATGTGGAGACAGCCTTCTGGCCGGAAGGGGTAAGTCACCGCGACGGAGCGGCTTATCTGAAGGAGGCGGGCCTGAGTGTATCCTCCATTCACGCAGAACTGGAGGAGGGACCGGGGATGATGAAAGAGCTTGCGGAGATCTATGAGTGCGACAGGCTGATCTGGCACGGCTGGCCGGAAGACCCTCGCTACCGGACCCGGGAAGGAACCCTGGAACTGGCGTCGCAATATAACAAGGTATCTGAATATCTGCAGGCAAACGGACTGCGTTTTGGTCTTCACAACCACTGGTGGGAATTCCGAACCCTTGATGAAGGCATTACCCCCTGGGAACTGTTTCACCAGGAACTGAACCGGGAGATTTTTTTCCAGCTTGACATATACTGGGTGGCGGTGGCGGGACTCAATCCGGCCAGTGTCATCCGACAGCTCGGCAGCCGGGTAGAGATGATGCATGTGAAAGATGGTCCGGCCAATCCCGATGATATAAGTGTTGATGAGCCGCACGAGCCTATGACTGTGGTGGGGCAGGGACGACTCGATATTCCCGGGATTATGAAGTCTGCCAGGGAGCATGTCCGATGGATGGTTCTGGAGATGGACGAAACAGCCGGTGATCCCTTCACCCTCCTAGACCAAAGCCTCCAATACATGCTCAGTAACCGCTTCGCTGCATTAACATAGACCTCCGCTGCTTAATTCCGGACACCTGAGGTCCTGCTTTATGAAAAAGCTTTTCTCTGCAATCGTAGTTCAGCCTTTTGCGGACATATTGTTTTCATATCAACTTTTCCAACGATGAATAGTGACCCATCCGACCCACTCGTTTCATAAAACGTTATATGAGTTAAATCCCTGCAAATCGGGTTAGCAAACCAGC
The DNA here is from genome assembly GCA_964421595.1 of uncultured Bacteroidales bacterium. Lineage (GTDB taxonomy): Bacteria > Bacteroidota > Bacteroidia > Bacteroidales > PUMT01 > PXAP01. The sequence goes on from CAYQXY010000065.1 coordinate 7,802, forward strand.
ACAAGGAGGATGATCTTTTTAACATATACGGTTATCATGTTTAACCACTCAATTAGTTATGTTTTTTATGATGACTTTATATGATAAAGAAATCGGTCATTAGTGACACCTGGATATTTGAGTTCGAAATAGTGAATTGACCAGGATGTATTTTGGTGTCGTTTAATTGTTGATTCATGATTCATTAATTACTTTAGGGAAATAAAGGTAGATACTATGGCACGAAACATTGAGATAAAGGCGCGGGCCGGAAATTTTAAAGAGCAATTAAGGATAGCTGCCGGTCTTTCCGGTCAAACTCCTGAGTTAATACACCAGGTGGATACTTTTTTTAATGTTCCCCGGGGCAGGCTCAAGTTAAGGGAGTTCGGCGATGGCACCGGTGAATTGATCAATTATGACCGTCCCGATTCTCCCGGACCAAAGCAATCTACCTATGTAATCTCGGGTACAGTTGAACCCGATTCCCTGAAAAGGGCCCTTGATTCCTCAATCGGAATAAGTGCAGTGGTTAAAAAGAAGAGGACATTGTTTCTCTCAGGCCAGACAAGAGTGCACTTTGATGAGGTTGAGGGCCTTGGGTGCTTCATTGAGCTTGAGGTTGTGCTCGTGCCGGGACAAGAGATATCTGACGGGGAGTCTGTCACCCGGGAGTGGATGCTTGAGCTAGGAATTCAGCAGTCAGATCTCGTTGCAGGCGCATATGTCGATCTGCTTAAGGAAGAAGGGGCCGGTAATAAGGCAGGAATGTAAATAACTTTCTAATGGCTTATATGATCATAACTGAGGTGCTGCACTAAGAAAATGATTTTGAGTAATGACCTTTCGAACCAACTGTTTCATCTAACGTTATACAGGTTAAGTTCTGGAAATCGAATTTGCAAAACCCATACAATCAGGATGATCATTTTTAACATGTATGGTTATCATATTAAATTACTCTATTAGCTGTTTTTTTATGACGACACTTTATGATGATTTAAATAAAGGCACCGGCTATTCCGATGAGGTCATGTTATTTGACTTCGGCACTATTAAAAACATGGACGATTGGCTGATAGTCAATGATGGCGTTATGGGGGGCCTCTCGGCCAGCAGGTTTATATTGAGTAATAACAATACTGCTGTTTTTTCCGGAAATGTATCTCTGGAGAATAATGGTGGCTTTGCCTCCACCAGGACAAAGGCGATGCAGTTTCAGCTGGACGGATTTAAGGGCATCCTGATCCGGGTGAAAGGTGACGGCAAAAAATACCAGTTCAGAATACGAACGGATGACCGGTTTGATGGAATAGCTTACCGGCATCACTTTGAAACCGATATAGATCAGTGGCAGACAATCTCTGTTCCTTTTAACGAGTGCGAGCCTGTATTCAGAGGACGAGTACTAAGGGACGCGGAACCTGTTTCGCCGAAAGAAATTCAGCAAATGGGATTCTTGATATCAGATAAACAAACCGGCGAATTTCAATTTGAAGTTCAATGGATAAAATCATTTCGGTAAATGGTTCAATTAATATAATTGAACGTTCCGGCAGTATACTATATGGCAATCCCATATAAAGCAAAGGTTCCTGCCAGCAAGATGAGAGTGGATTTTTGCGTTCGCGGGAATATGCAATCTGGCATGCTAAACAAATGGTGGTTTATATGACCTGGAATGTAAAGGTGGGAAAATAATTCAGGAGTTAAACATGCAAAACGGTATGATGTTGTTTCGGTAATCAGGCCGGTATCAGATTTTCATGTTCAGCAATGAAAGCGTTTACAAGTGAGCAATTGGGAAGGAATAAAATAGAAAATAGCTTTACTTGTTCCTGAACCATCCTTTTATCTTTTCATACCATTCAGATGTTTTAGACTCCTCTTCATTATCACCGGAAATACCACTGCTGATTAACATGGCAACGGGCTTCAATTGATCAAACTCTTCGCACACCACTTTTAGAATAGCAGCAAAAGGAAGAAATAGAACCATCCCTGCTATTCCCCAAACCGATGAACCTATCAATAAACTTAAAATTGCCACCAGTGCATTTACATTTACGCTGCTACCTACAATTTTAGGATTTAAAAAGTTACTTTCCATAATTTGCATTGCCCAGAACCACATGATCACTACTAACGGTACCCACAGTGAATCTGCAGTCATAAAGGCATAAAGTATAGGAATAATGGCACCTATTACAGTGCCTATGTATGGCAGAAAAGCTAAAACTGCCACCAGAAATCCAAAAAGAAAGGGGCTGTCAATTCCAATAATCAGCAATGCAATACTGTGGGCAAAACCCAATATCAGAATAAGCAGGAACATCCCCGAGAGATATTTTTTTCCTACTCTCTGTATATTTTTGAGCATCCTGAAAATTTTACCTTTATTTTCTTCATCACCAAATGCAACGAAAGCCCTGGTTAGTCCATCCCTGTAAATCAGTATTAAGAAAGTAAATATTATTGTGGCCAGCAGTCCTGTAAGAAATGCTGCAGTGCTGCTAAAAGCATTTTGCATTAATGATCCGGATGATTCATTAAGCCACTCTTTCCCATTTTCCACCAATTCATCTCTGTTTAAGTCGTCTATAAAATTTACATTACTATTGATGAAGACTACTACATCTGACAATGTATTCATTATTTTACTGGTAAAATCACTCAACTGATCAGACAGACTGACTATCTGGGCAGAAAACAGGAAGATCCCTCCTCCGATAATTAAGATTATCATCAGTAAGGAACCAAATGCAGCAAGTAATCTGCTTAAGCCCCAGCTTTCTAATTTTTGAGCTACCGGAAAAAAAATGAACGAAATAAACAATGCCATGCTAAGGGGAATCAGTACTGGTTTAGCAAGTACCATTACAGCAAACAGTCCAAATATGAAGACCAGTATATAGAATAAGTTCTGGAAAGATAGTTTCACAGGCTCGTAAAAAAATTATGTCTCTGTTTTAAAAAATATCAACTTTTATATTTTTTTAGTACTGCATTAATTGTATCCATTAAATACAACAAGGAACTGCAAATAAAGTTTTTAGAATGTGCTTGTTTGACAATATTCGCGTTGGAAAAATATTTTATCGTGCTTTGACAATCTTAACTACTTAATATGGTTATAGTGTCTGACTTAAGGGTAAAGTTATGAAGGCAAACACATTGCAGGAGTTGGAGTTTTAAAAAAGAGTTATCAGTTTCAGAAAAATAAATAAGGGAAGGCCCTGAAACCCAACTCTCAGATATAAAGGTGGGGTAAAGAAAACTGATTGCCCGGCGAGATGTGGTGCTGATAAAAGTTGTTTGTACAAAATTATTCAGCTTACTGTCTGTAATGATTGGTTTAGCTTTATCGTATAGTTACTTATTGGTTTTGGTGAAGTGGTGGTGGTTGAACCCTGCACTCTAATGCAGGTCATTGTAAGAAATCGGAGTGTATTTTAAATTATCATTAAGAAATTTCACTTTCTTTTGAAGTTCAATATTATTAT
>CAYQXY010000066.1:0-11180 GCA_964421595.1 uncultured Bacteroidales bacterium
TAGTTCCATAATGACCTGAATTGAAAAATGCGAAACTTTAATTCAAGTTAATGATAAATATAAATAGGAACCAATAAAAAAGGAGGAAAAATGGTGAACGGTCGGTATTAGCACCTGAGCGGTATCTCCATTTCTGTTATAAATTATAACTATGAATGATAGGATTTTATATAATATTTATATCTAAAAAGGTTTGTAAGCACGTTTAATTGCTGATTTAAAAGCATTTGTGCAATTATTTTTCTTATTTCAACTTTTGAGGCAATGGATAATTCAACTTCTCATTTGCTCTATACATGAAACAATATTTGGATTGTACTCCAATAAATGAATTTCGCATCTAAATACGGTTTTGCTAAAAGAATGTCCGACGTGTATGTAAAAATCTCCAGAATAATTCGTCCCATATTTCCTGCCATTTTCCCTTTTTATAATCACTCATTTTCATCAAATAGTTGCTACCGCTTATGTAGGGTTTTTCCGTTTGTGGAAAAATAAACTTTTTTCCGATTTTTAACGCCACGTGAAATGTTTTTTACAAACCAAGCATATCCGTTGGGGTAATAATTCTTTTTTGATGCTTTTCAAATTTCATTCTTTGTAAGGTTTGCATAAGGTGATTATGACTTTGCATAAGGCAAACGGCCTATTTCCGTGGATCTAAAATAGGCATCAAGTCCCTGACTTATTAATACTTCAGATGCTGATAAATTAACAAATCCATCTTTACCTACCATTTCATCATTTATATCGACCTGCTTTATGCTTCCAATAATAAGTATCGTGCCGTTTATGGTGACTGGAATACTTTCTTCAAACTTCATGGCAATTTTTACCACAGCCTCCTCGACAAATGGAGCGCCGAAACCGGAATAATAGACAGGCGTAAAACCTACCTTTTCAAACTCAGAGATACCTTCGTCATAGCGGGCAGAAGTTTGATGAGCTTTTTTATAGTGCGTAGCCTGTACAAAATTTAAGGTATATTCTTTAGTCTCCAAAATATTTTGCAATGTGTCCCGTCGCACACTGTCGGGCCTGCTCATTAATCCAAACAGAGCCGGATTAGCACCCAGATGAATTAGTGAATTAAAAATAGCCAGATTGGTTTTTTCGTCCACCGACCTGGTACCAATCAATACAGCCTGACGAAAACCGGCCAATGAATTTATAAACGCTGTCCGGTAGCGTTGTTCCAATTGCTCTATTTCCGATTTATCAATACGCATATCTAAACTGATTTGTTTAACTGTTTCTCTACTTTTCCCCCTTAACCAAAACAATGGATAGTATTCGGTAGTATGGTCTGCAATCCAATCTCTGGGTTGTGCATGTATCCGGTAAGGTTTAATTGATTAAAATTGCATTATCAATGCCCTGAATGCCTGTAGCTGCATTTAATATCTGAACCGGAATTACATCATTTGATACAGGCTACTGCCTTCGTCTGATATCCTGATTTAAATTCTATGCTGCCCTGCCCTTTGAAAATAATCACACAGCATAGTTCCTTCATAAACAAGTATATTTGTTGTAAACTCAATGCAGGAGTTTAGAGTCAGGATATTTATAAAAACTCATTTTCAAATTATTTTAAAGATTCAAAAGCGATGAAAATACACAACCCCAAAAGAAACAATGAAGGAATGTGTTTTCTCCACGGATTCTTTACTTTGAAATGGAAATATTGGGCTGATATCATGAGAAAACCCATAAGAAGTGCGGGAATAAGCACCAGCGACGGAAACCAGATTCCCACCACCAGTAAGGTAGCTAAAACTATTTTGGCAGAACCAACCATGGTTCGAACTAGATCGTTCAGACCATACTGTTTAAATTCCTTAACGATATTCTCGAAACGAAATATCCATACAATTCCAATCGATAGTGCAACGATGGTTTGAGCAACGCTGCTCAGTAAGCGTAGATTTTCCATGATTTACTTATTGAGGAATGAAGAATACATCCAAACTAACTTTTCCTGTAATCTGATATAATCACTCATCAGTGCATTTGTACCTTCATCTCCGGCTTCAGCAGACAGTGTGAGTAATTCGCGTTCAAGAATAATGATAATTTGAAACGATGCCAGAATATCTCCAACTGCAACAATTCCATCACTGATTTGAGCGCTTTCTTTAATTTTAGATGTCTTCCTGTAGTCGCCATAGTTGTGATTTGGAGTGTAACCCAATGTCAGGATTCTTTCGGCAACCTCATCAATTTTCAAAAATAAGTCATTGTATAACTCTTCAAACTTCATATGAAGTTCAAAAAACTTTTCTCCTTTAATATTCCAATGATATCCTCTGGTATTCTGATAAAAGATAGAATAATTGGAGAGAAGCTCATTCAGTTTTTCAGCTAAAAGCTTAGCCTTATTGTTGTCGATCCCTATTGCATTTAAATTTTCCATTTGTGTGTTTTTATTAAAATTGTTTGTAAAAGAACTGTTAACGTTTGACAATATTAAACGGTTTAAGCCTATACCCGAATGAAATATATCGTTTGTTGGCAGGTGGGCAGTTAAAATATGTCAAATTTTTTTGAAGAATCCTCTGATGCCTTCGGGGTGAAGCATTGTAAAAGGCCATGAATAGCCCTATATTGGTAAATATACAACAACTACCATACACTTTATAAATATGAGAAATCCCGGTTTTTATCCTTTCCTGGCCACTTTTAAGCCGAGTTCCTGACTAAGGTTCATTAATGCTGTCCTCGCCGACTGATAAGTTTTATGCTTCATGACAGGCATAACCTTTCGGTTGTTGGAATCATAAAGATAAATACGAACATCTTTATTACTAATTGAAATAGATCTGTTGCTTCGGCTGTAAGAGCGCCAGACCATTCCCTGCCTTTCAATTCCTAACCTCATATCAGGTTCAATATTCATCCATTTGCCGGTCCGGATAAATCCAAAAATATTATTTGACATCCTGATCCTTTTACCTTCCAGATCGATTACTGAACTTGTATCTGTAAAACCAATAAATCCTCCAATTACGACAAGGATCAACGCTATCGGAGACTGATACGACATAATCAATCCCGCAATAATCAAAACGAATCCCGCTGCTGTACCAACAGGGCCAAACACTTTGTCAAGTTTATAGTTAGTTGTCATTGTAATTGGGTTTATTAAGCTATATGCAATTTAAAAAAAATACAGACTGAATATTTTATTTAATCAATCTAATTTCAATAATTTTGAAATAATAACTCTCTTTACAATTAATTAAAAAATAACGACATGCAAACAATCCTTGGTGCTAACGGCACAATAGGTTCTCTTTTGGTAAAGGAGTTGCCTGCATATACAGATAAAATAAGGCTGGTAAGCAGAAATCCGGTTAGAGTCAATGAAAGTGATGAGTTGTTTCCTGCCGACCTTACCAATCCTTCATTGGTTAACAAAGCCGTTGAAGGGTCTGATATTGTATACCTGCTAATTGGCCTGGAATATAAATTGAGTGTTTGGCAGGAAAACTGGCCGAAGATAATGAGGTCGGTAATTAACGCCTGTATGTTAAATAAAGCCAGACTGGTTTTCTTTGATAATGTTTATATGTATGATATTTCTGAAATACCCCATATGAAGGAAACTTCAAAAATTAATCCACCAAGCAAAAAAGGTGAGGTAAGAAGGGATATTGCAGATATGCTTATGAATGAAGTAAGAAGTGGTAAATTAAATGCACTGATAGCGCGATCTGCCGATTTTTACGGTCCGGAATGTAAAAATAGCATTATAAATGAGGCAGTATTAAAGAATTTAAAAGGTGGAAAAAAACCAATGTGGTTTATTGATGCTGATAAAAAACATTCATTCACATTTACACCTGATGCTGCTAAAGCAACTGCAATTCTGGGAAATACTCCTGATGCCTATAACCAGGTTTGGCATTTACCGACGGACAGAGATATTCTTACCGGCCGTGAAATATGCAGACTCTACGCAGAGGCCCTGAATTCAGAAAAAAAAGGTGTATTCGTGCTGCCTATGTGGATGATCAGGATAATCGGACATTTTATCCCATTCATGAAAGAAATGCCGGAAATGCTTTATCAGATGGACAGAGATTATTTCTTTGATTCCTCAAAATTTGAAAACAAATTTAATTTCAAACCAACCCCGTATAAGAAAGGAGTCAGGTTATCGGTTGAAGCCGAACAAAAGACAAAGGCTTAACTTTGTTAACCATTTACGCATAAATGGTAAAATCTGATTCATAAATTTATCCTGGTTAAGTCAGATTAACTTTTTGGAGTATCCCTCAAATTAGTGGCATATGTGAGTAAGTGCAGATGCTCCCCAAGTGACATCTATTGATTCTGGTATATCCTGACTTAAATTATTATAATTACAGCATCTTTACCGGGAGAATCTCCCATAAGCCAGGACACATGAAGATATATGCAAAACTTCTGGGATCCATCGACCTGACATAATGATTATATTTAAATGCTAAAACAAATTAATTGATTTTCAATTTGATTAACCTGCGCTACACAGATGATCTCTCATGAGACGGGGCACACAAAAAGAAATGAATAAAGCATGGGTGATCCATCCGTGGCAACCACTAAATTTGGTATATATCTTACTTATAATAAATATAATAACAACACTTTTTTCAGATGAATAACTTTGCAGAAAGGGTAAATCACTACAACGAGAACCTGACATTTAAACTTAACCTTCCTGAAGGGATCAGAATGATGAATCCCTTTCTGGAAAATCCACATGCACTGGAAATCTCTTCTGCATTTTACAGGAAGTTTTACAGCGACAATAATGAGCGACGCCTTATCCTTGGTATCAATCCAGGACGTTTCGGTGCAGGTGTAACAGGTATTCCTTTTACTGACACAAAACGACTTGCTGAAAAATGTGGCATTCATCTGAATGGAGTTCATACACATGAACCATCATCTGTATTCATCTATGAAGCTATTGAAGCGTATGGAGGAGTTGAGAAATTCTACTCTGATTATTATATTAATTCACCATCTCCACTGGGATTTGTAAAGATTGCTGAAAACGGGAAAGAAATCAATTATAATTATTACGATAGCCGGGAATTGCTCGCAACTGTTTATCCTTTGTTAATAAAATCGATAAAAGACCATATAAGCATGGGTGTCAAAACTGACGTAGCATACTGCCTGGGAACAGGAAAAAATTATAATATCCTCTATAAATTAAACAATGAATTCAAGTTCTTTGGCAAATTGATGCCACTCGAACATCCCCGGTATATTATGCAATATAAAGCAAAACATAAAACAGAGTATATAGAAAAATACCTGAAAGCTCTCAGATGTTAAGGTTGGTCATAATAAGGGTCATATTCCCCGCTCACAACCTTTTTCACTGCTTCCAGGTACCCGAAGCCGTTCTCAACATCAGGCAACAGATAACCTCCTTCTACCCACTCGTTCCATGAAAAAATGGTGATCAGATTTGGCTGGTCCGGCCGATCATCACAATATCTCTTTGCATTATCGAGGAATGCAGCAAAACTAACGGGTGTATTATTGTAATGGACCACATCTTGTTTTCCTTTTGCAGGAAACCTTGGTGTATCGTCCCATCCAATTGATGCATTAGGAAAGAAAGGAACCGAAAGTTCAGCATCCCACAAATCCCGCCTTGCAATTGCCTCAGTTCCCCATTTTATATAATCTTCCGGATGTGGCCCACCCCAGTTATAATTCGTAAAGCTATCAAAACCAAATGATTCACTATGGTTGACAGATTCTGCATTCGGTGAACCCCACAGTACTCCCTGGATATGAAGTCCGGGAAATCCGGCATTACTTGTTTCGTCCCTGAAATATTCCAGGGCAGCAACAGTTTCTTCAACACTTCCAAAACTTTCAACAAGTTTTTGTAAACTGAAAATAGAAAACACTGGTTTTCCGTCAATTTTGAAATAGTTTGGTTGTTTGAAATATTGGTTGATGACCCTGTCAACTATTATTTTAAAATTATCCATATCAACTGCACCATTCCACATTATCGTTGTATCATCCTCGAATTTATGCACATTCCAGTAATTCCTTCTGACATCATGATTTGCCCACATGACATAGAAATTCATTTTTTCATTATTGGCTGCCTTAAGGAAGCCGTCATTCAGAGAACTTTCAAGATAAGGTCCCTCATCGTACCAGTACCAGTCAAAAATAAAAACGTTGACGCCATGATCAACCGCAGCATCTATCCACCTCTCCATGACTATGGGATCATTATCATGTTCGTATCCCCACAGAGGTACTTTAGGCTGATGGTGTCCCTCAAATCGCGGATTTCCTTTTTTAATTACCTCCCACTCACCGGTACCTTCCGGCCATAACATGTCACCAAAACGTTCATCATGATGGCATGAAGGCCATACATAGGCAGCAACATAATATTCATCTGAACTTTCAGCCTGCTCTGGCTGTGTGCAGGAATTAACTATAAGGAAAATACAGAGGATGTTAACCAGAATTATTATTGATCTGGTTCGGGAAGAAGTAATTACTTTCATAATTAAATTTTAACAATAAAATTTAAAAATATGCATTAATCTCCATTCAGCGTTTAAAATGAAGAATTATTTCTCCTTCCGGAAACATATATTCTAATATATTCTTTGAATGGTAAACTCTACTTTGGCCATAATATACCTGCTTTGTTGCCATAATGGTTACCTGACCAATATCCGGCAAGATGTCGGACAATATGCAATTATGGAGTATTGAAGGTTCAGATAATTATTGAATTTAGCTGGTCTTTTCAAGTATCTGTCTGCCGAATGCCAGGCAATCCATTCTGTTCAGGTTATCGTATTCATACATATTTGGGTATGACTGCATTCTTTCACGAACATCCGGCTCCATCAATCCCCAGGTAATCCTCCCAAGAAATACCTTCGAAGGAACATTAAACGCACCGGTCTTTGTAGAAAGCTGATAATCTATAAAAGCTGAGTGTTGCTCCTCTCCTACTGGCTGCATCATGTTACCACAAATGGCAAATAATCCGCGAACCTTACCATCAATGACTTCACGGTTTTTCTCAAGATACTCCATTAGTCCGGGATGTACCTCATTGCTTCTGACAGATCCCCCAATCACAATATGATCATATTTTGAAAGATCAGGGTTTTCACGTACATCAAATACATTAGCAATACCATCCATTCCCTCAGAAATCCAAATCCCTGCATCACGGGACGAACCACACCAGGTGCCAAAAAGAACAGCCCATTTCTTATCAGAAGGCCGCGGATAAAATTCAAGGGCAGAACTCTTTCCGGGTAACATAAAAACACCAAGGCCAAGCAGGCCTGCTTTTAAAAAATCTCTTTTTTTCATAGGGATTTGGGTTTAATCAGTTTGCAAACAAATATATCTTTTCGGCAGCAACTATTGATTGACATTTGTCTATTTAACATCCTTTAACACTGTTTGTTTATGTAATCTTTTACAAGTAAAAAATTCGCTAAAATCGGACTATCCACCACCGGAGGAGGTGGCTTTAAGCCCGATTTTTGCTGCGCACCGCGAATTTTTCTAGCGCACAGGCCTTTCGGGCATAGCCCCGCCAGGACATGACCACATTCTAAGAACGTGGATAATTAATGAAATTAAAAATTAACAGGATAAGTTTCCTGCTAAAAATGATTATTCATAAACATTGAGGTTATGAAGAAAATTTTCAAAGAATTTGTAATTAAATATTTACATTACTTTTCATTTGCCGGCAATCTCATTATATTTCTGCTGTAAATGAGCTTGTTTATGGCTATTGCTCATGGCCAATCTGGAAATCTTGCAATTGATTAAAAATAATATAATTCAGGGTTACTTTACGCAGTTATACTTTGAAAATATTAACTTGTACTGATCATTTTAAAAAATGGCCTCAAACAGAGAATTTCAGATTTTTGCCAAACCGGTTGGAGCAGTGTGTAATCTTGCCTGCCTCTATTGTTACTATCTGGGAAAGGATAGCATAACCAGGAGGCAGGAAGACAGAGTAGCTAATAATGGAGGTCAATCTGAAAAACTAAGGTCTGAATTTGATGGAAGCAGTCCGTTTCCGGGAATAGATTCTGAATGCTCCGTTCATGAGAAAGTCCCCCCTGAGAAGTCATCAATCACTATGTCTGATAGTATACTGGAAAGGTATATTATTCAACATATTGAAGCCTCTACCAGATCAGAAGTAAGTTTCTCATGGCATGGTGGTGAACCATTGATGGCCGGAATTGATTTTTACAGGAAAGTAATTGATCTGCAGAAAAAAAATATCCCTCCAGGCAAAAAAATAGTTAATGGTTTACAAACAAACGGAACCCTTTTAAACGATGAATGGTGCGGGTTCCTTTCAAAAGAAAAATTCTTTGTTGGAGTTAGCATTGATGGTCCTGAAAAGTTTCATAACATTTACCGGAAGAACTTAAACGGGCAATCTTCGTTCAGGAAAGTGATGAACGGCATTGAGTTATTAAAGAAATATGCTGTTACTTTCGAGTTATTGTGTGTAGTTCACGCTGGTAATGCAGGGAATCCGATGGATGTTTACAGATTTCTTAGGGGACTTGGGGCAGGTTATATGACTTTTCTTCCACTTGTTATAAAGGATCCAAAAAGTAAGGATGGGATTGGAAAACATTCAGTTCCATCAGAAGCATTTGGCAATTTTATGATCTCAGTTTTCGATGAATGGGTGGCCAATGATATAGGAAAAATCAAAATTCAATTATTTGAAGAGGCAGCACGAACCGCCTTTGATCAGGATCATACACTTTGCATTTTTAAGAAAGAATGCGGAGGAGTCCCGGTAGTTGAACTTAACGGAAATTTCTATTCGTGTGACCATTATGCAGAACCCGAATATCTTGTCGGAAATATTATGGATACAGGTCTGGATGAATTACTTGACAGTGAAGTCCAGAAAAATTTTGGCAGGTTAAAACTTAATACACTTCCCAGGTACTGCATTAATTGCGAAGTCAGGGAGATGTGCAATGGCGAGTGTCCTAAAAATCGTCTGCTGAAAACTCCCGATGGAGAAGAAGGTCTGAATTACCTTTGTGCAGGATACAAGAAGTTCTTTAATCATGCAAAGCCCTTCATTAATGCTGTAGCAACAACGTGGAGAAATCAGAATAAGGTTGTTAAACCAAACCCACCTGACAGTAATATGACATCAGCAGACATATCACGAAATGCTCCTTGTCCATGCGGGTCAGGTAAAAAATATAAGCGATGCTGTCTTTGAGAGTTTATTCCAGTTTCTCCCTGAAGAAAGCGATTGTTCTTTCCCAGGCAAGTTTAGCAGCCTCAGGGTTGTAACGATCTGAAGTGTCATTGTTAAATGCATGTTGAGTACCCTCATACATGTGAATCCTGTATTCTTTTCCCGCTTTTTTCAGAGCCTCCTCAAACTCAGGGATACCATTATTTATCCTTGCATCATCACTTGCATAATGAGCCATAACAGAAGCCTGTATTTCAGGTACCCGGTCAGCCGGGGGAACACTTCCATAATAAGGTACCGCCGCTTTGAGTGATGGTGCATGAACAGCCACCTGGTTTGTCATGGCTCCGCCCCAGCAAAATCCAGTGCAGCCTACATTCCCGTTGGATAGAGGATGGGTTTCAAGATACTTAACGGCAGCAACAAAATTCTTCACGGCCTTATCATAATCCAGTTCGCGGTTCAACCTCAAAGCTTCTGTAATATCCTCATCATCAGGAGTTCCACCGACAGGTGATAATGCATCTGGGGCAAGAGAAAGAAATCCCTCACTGGCCATCCTTCTGTTTACATCCTGTATATGTGGCTGAAGTCCCCGATTCTCATGAATTACAATAACGGCAGGGTATTTTTTCTCTGCTATTGGCCTTGCCAGGTATGCCCTGACATCACCTGTTTCTCCTGGATAGTTAATGAATTGAGTTACCAGATCAGTATTATCTGAATTAACGATATGATTATTTGAATGATCATTATTACCTGATTCCATATCAGTTTCGAACATTAACATTTGGGCTGCCCTTGCATAATTATTACCGAATAATGGTAGTAATGCCATTACAGCAGCTGTAGTTCCACCAGCATAAAAGGTTATTTTCCTTATAAATTCCCGACGGTCGGTTTTCCCATCTTTGAAATCGTTATAGAACCTGGCTACTTTTTTGTCCATAATCATTATTTGATTTAATGTCCATACAAATTATAACTTTTTAATCACTTTTTTAAAATAAGAAAGAAAATAATTCATATTTCAGATTAATTCTAAATAACTAACAAGCAATTCTTTAACAAACAAATGTCTCCACGGTACCGGTTCCAGAACTTAATATTAAGTTGCTATAGAAGAGAGCAATTTGTGTACGCTTTCGAAGTATATTCGCAGTTGGGTTTATAGATATAAATTTAAAAGTGAGCTGATCAGAGAGGTAGTAATGGCTTTATGCCAATAATTATTCATTTATGTGCCGTACCAGTAATTGTTTTCTATTAAGGTTAATTTCTTATAATAATTAATCCAGATTTGTGATTACTGAATTTCCATGCACTGAATACTTTTTTTGTAATCATAATTACGGTAGTTAAAACAATACAGGCTCTAAATATGTTATCTACTTCGAATTAAAAAAGGACTTCCTGGTAATTCTAAAACCACTTGAAATCATAATTTCTTAAACTTAACCTTATGGCATTTTATCAGCTACATACCAAACAATTAATTAAGGCTCCACTTGATAAAGTGTGGGAGTTTATATCAAATCCGAGAAATCTTAAATTAATAACACCCGAACATATGGGATTTGATATTACCTCCCGGGACCTTCCGGAAAAGATGTATCCGGGCATGATAATAAGTTACACGGTCAAACCATTATTGGGCTTTAAGATGACCTGGGTATCGGAAATCACACAAATTGAAGAAAAAAGATTTTTTATTGACCAGCAAAGAATCGGGCCTTATTCAATGTGGCATCATCAGCATCTTATTGAACCGGTTAAGAATGGTGTGCTGATGTCTGATATAGTTTCCTACAGTCCACCTATGGGCCTTTTGGGAAGCATCGCCAATGGGCTTTTTATACGAAAACAGCTGGAAACAATTTTTACTTACAGAGAGAAAGCAGTTGAGAAATACTTCAAT
>CAYQXY010000067.1:0-11023 GCA_964421595.1 uncultured Bacteroidales bacterium
CGCTAAAGCAAATGACGCAAACGTATTTCACTATAATGATTCTTATGGTTTGGAAATAGACGCTATTGTGCAGAAACGCAATGGGAATTATGCCGCTTTTGAAATAAAACTCGGTGTTGGATATATAGACGAAGCAGCCGGAAGTCTTAAAAAATTTGCCAGAAATATAGATACTGCTAAAATGGATTTACCGAAATCATTAAACATTATTACAGGAACAGGAATGAGCTATCGCCGGCCAGACGGAATAAATGTGATTTCGTTGGCTTCGTTAGGAAAATAAAAGCGTATGGGGGTGGCCGGTGCGTTGGGTTCCCCGAAAGGGTAATGCTAAAAAGATTTATTCTGAGGTGGAGCATGTTGATGCTGCTTTTGAGAATTTCAAGGCAAACCTGGAGAGGTTCAGGGGGGTGGTTCCTTTACGGATGGTAGCCATGCAGGGAAGAGCGACACCGGCCGCAGGTGGGATGGTGCTTCGGTAAGTGTGAGGGAAAGGGTGGTGTCGGGGTTGATAAGTTTTGGAATTTTGATGATAATGTATAACTTTGTTTTAAAATATCATGATAATTTAAAGTACAACTTGCGATCATCATGTATAGACGAAGACAAATATTTATTGACGCGGGTGATGAAAGTTTGTTTTTATGGGGTGCCCGCCAGACGGGGAAAAGTACTTTGCTTAAGAGCATGTACCAGGATTCGCTTTATTTTGATCTTCTGTTGTCGGATGAATTTGAGCGGTTACAGAGAAATCCTTCAATCCTCAGGGAAATGGTTATTGCTGATCCCGGCAGACAGCCGGTGATTATTGATGAGATACAGCTAATACCTGCTCTTCTGAATGAGGTTCATTGGCTGATAACTAATAAGAATACGCGGTTTATTCTCAGTGGTTCAAGTCCCCGGAAAATTTTACGATCGGGAGCCAATCTCCTGGGTGGCCGGGCGCTCAGATACGAGTTGTATCCTTTTGTGTCATCTGAGATTCCAGGTTTTGACATTACACGAGCCTTGAATCACGGGTTGTTGCCAAGGCATTACCTTGCTTCACAGCCATTGAAGCTATTGTCTGCATATATTGGCAGCTATCTCAGGGATGAAATAATGGCTGAAGCAGAGATCAGAAATATTGCCTCTTTTTCACGTTTCCTCGAAATGGCTGCCTTCTCAAATGGTGAAATTGTAAATTATTCCAATATAGCTGCTGATTGCGGAGTCAGCTCACCAACAGTGAAGGGATATTTTCAGATTCTATCAGATACTCTTATAGGTTATTTTGTCCCCTCATTCCAGAAGAGGCCTAAAAGGCGTGTCATAAGGGCTCCTAAATTCTACTATTTTGATGTAGGTGTGGCAAACTACCTTTTAAAAAGGAGGTCAGTGGTACCGGGAAGCGAATCGTTTGGTAAAGCTTTTGAACATTTTATTTATCAGGAGCTTCATGCTCACAGCAGTTATTCGGGGATTAACTATCCAATTGCTTATTGGCGGACTGCCTCGGGACTGGAGGTTGATTTCGTGCTTGGTGACCATGAAGTTGCTATTGAAGTAAAAGCAACTTCGCAGGCTAACAACCGTCATTTGAAAGGACTCAATAGCTTTGCTGAGGAATACGAGGTAAGGGATCTTATCCTGGTAACCAACGATCCGGCACAGCGCCGTATGGGAAAATGCAATGTACTTCCGTGGAAGGTGTTCCTTGAGAAGTTGTGGGCTGGTGAGATTATTGGCTGAATGGAAGCACCACGGTTGTCTGCGTGGGATTAACTTTTTCCTTTAGAGTTAAGGTAAATATCGCTCACGAAATAGCTACATTAAACCGGGAATTTGATAATCACTACGAGATAAATGGGTTGGGTTGCATTACAATTGAATTTACATGAGAAATACCGATGCCAATGCTGCAGTGAATTTTGATCTGTGTTATTTTCCACGAAAGTGAAAGGTATTGGGAATTCAGATTACTGCCCGGGTAGTAACTTAAGTATTAGATGTGCATTTGTAAGACGATATTAAGCAAAAGTTTCCGGAGTTTTATTCTCCAGTAAAGATGCCAATTTGCTGACCAGATCAGGGAAAAGGGGTTCAGGGTTTGAAAACGGGTTAATCAAACAAATCAATTGCTTTTTCTACCAGGAAATTTTTGATTTCGTCATCAGAAACCGGTTGTACAATAAATGTGATTGGTTCGGTATAGTCTATATCTTTGTGAAAAGCCAATTGCTCGCGAAATAATTTTTCAGAGAACAACTGTCCGAATATATTTTGGGCCTGGTTTGAAATTTCTTTAATGCTGTAATATTCACGCAGAATAAAAAACATGTCAATGTAGTCTTTCCACTTAGCCCTTCGCCCCAAAGCAAACGCTTTCATTGCTGCAAGTGTCAGTAAAGTTGGCATTGTAATAAATGAGCCAAATTTAACTGGATGTTCAATAGAATAGGGATAATTTAAAAAAGTAACCTTGACACTGTTGATCAGCAGGTGAAGTTGATCGTAGTCTTCGAAAATAGTCTTTTGTGCAAATGGGATTTTTTTAAGTTTTGATTTGATCCTTGATTTGTTAAGTAAAACAGGTGTAAACAGGTCAAAATCGATAGATTGTCTGTGACCTATATGCAATGCAATTGCAGTACCCCCAACCAAATAAAATGAACGTTTGAAATCTTTCAGGTAAGGAATTAAACCGGATTGTTGCGAACTAATTATTTCGTTGTGCATATTTGTTAAAAACAAGGGTAAAATAATTTACCGTAGTTTCATGATAGTTCCCCTTTCTGCGGGCACTTTGGTTTATGGAATTGAAAAACAATTGAGCAACTTTGCTTATCCCCATCAAATCAAATAGTTGGATAACCTCATCTTTGTCGCCATAATTTAAAATGGTTTCTACCAGGAATTGTGGGCTGATCTCTTCTTTTTTTTCCTCTGGTGTGTACCAGAAGAGGTCGCTGTGTTCGCGGATGAATTGTTTGATTTCAGGGCTATTCATGCACCACTGGTTTATATTTTGAATACTCCATTCTTTCTCAAATATACAAATTTTTGATGGATTATAATTCAGAGAAATATTAGTAAGAATTTAACTTCACTCTTCCAGAATGATCTCTTCAAGGGGATACCAGTAAATCTTCTGAATTAAACCTTCAATTATTTCGTTATCGAAACCAAGGTTCATAAAATCGATGATTTTATCTTCTTCCGGGAACAAGCGATGGCAATAACGGGGAAATACAGTATCGGGAACTATTCCGATATAATCATTTCCGGTAACCATGCGTACTATTTCATCAGCATCACTTCCTTTTTCTTTATTTCACCAACAAGGACTTCAAGCTTTGAAATGATCTTGATCCAGTTCCTTACCAAAAAAATTCGTGACTATGAGCTAAAGATATATGAGTTGGAATCGAAGAATATTGAAAAAGTTAAAAAGGCCTGATTGCCTGAATGAATGCCAGCAGTTGCAGTGAATAAGACAGTTTTTCGAAGTTGCCTGAGTTTCATTTCGGGTGTTGTGTTAGCTATTAACTATAATAAATAACTAATATAATTACAATAGTTCAAGAATGCAGATATTATATTAATATATCATGTCGTTTAATCCGAAGATAGGATTATTAAACAGGCAATTTGAATTTCATAGTTACTTCTCCTGTTTCAGCGTTGATTTCAATTTTTTGATTTTCCTGTGAAAGCTCCTTACCGGTTGTCATTTTGTACAGACCGGCAAGAAATTGCATTCCTGAGTTCATTACTGTCTCCATCTCCTTGATCTTATTTATTTTGCTCTCGGATGTTGTGGTTCCGGTGACCGGAGAAATTTCCGGTTCCTGGTTTTCAGAAGGTTCTTCGGTAAAATTTATTTCCTGTAATTCCGGTTCGGGTTCAGCTGCCAGTGCAGGCTCATCTTCGGTTGTGACTTCTTCATATTTATCTCTCTCGGTTGTACCGGCAATAAATTCTTCCAGCTGATTGATAAATTGTGAACGCCCTTTTGTGCTGAAATCGACAAAGTTTTCTCCTTTGCCTTCACCCAGCACACTGTCGAAAAGGCTTTGTTTGACCAGCAGGCCTGATGCAATTTGCGACTCAATGGAGTTGCGGGTAATCAAGTTGTATATGGTTAGTGTAGTGCTTCTTTGCCCTATCCTGTCGATACGTCCGATTCGCTGATTCTTTTTGGCGGGGTTCCATGGAAGCTCGAAGTTAATGAGCGTATCTGCTACCTGGAGGTTCAGGCCGGATCCGCCTGCTTCGGTCGATAAAAAAATCTTGTATTCCGGATTGTTCTCAAATTTGCGGATGAGTTCTCCCCTTGATTTGACTGGTATCTTGCCGTTCAACTCAACATATCCCACCATGTTGTCACGCAGCAGCCGGCCGATAAGCTGGTGGACCTTCACCCATTCAGAGAAGATGATGATTTTTATGTCCTTATTTTTTATGTCCAGCTTATCAAACAGGATATACTTTAACTCTTCAAGTTTTGGCGATTCATTTGTTTCAGTATCTATAAGATAGGTAGAGTCACATACCATGCGCATGCTTGCAAGCAACAGCTGCATACGTTGCAGGTCAAAGGGTGTTAGGAACTTTTTCCTGATGATTTGCGAAAGTCCTTTTGCATAGGAGGCATGATATTCTGCCTGTAACGGGGAAAGATTAACGGGAATATTTATTTGCACAAGATTTGGCATCTGGTCCATGACCTTTCGCTTTTCACGTCTTATCAGAATCTTTTCGAGCTTCTTGTTGAGTTTGTGAAGGTTATAGTAGCCGTTTATCTTGTTGGGTTTTTCAGGATCAAAAAGGCAGTGCTGGTATGAAAATTCCCATAACGGTCCGAAAAATCCGGGATCAAGTATGCTCATGATAGAGTAGATATCTATAAGCCGGTTTTCAATAGGCGTACCCGTTATTACCAGCTTGTGAACTGCATTAATCCTTTTAAGGGAGGAGGATGTCAGGGTCTCATAATTTTTTGCCCGCTGTGCTTCGTCAAGGATCAGAAAGTCCATACCCGATTTGTTTATCTCCAGGTGATCACGTAATACGGTTTCGTAATTGACTATATAGAAATAGTAATTCGGGTCTCTGTATTGTTTTGCCCGCTCCGGGGGAGCGCCGGCCACTACAATTGCTTTTTCTTCTGTGAATTTCTCAATCTCCCTTTGCCATTGCTCCTTTAATGATGCCGGACAAACTACCAGTGTCTTTTTAAAGGAAAAAATATCCTTTTTCATTATTGCTGATCCAATGGCCTGGAGTGTCTTTCCCAGCCCCATCTCATCTGCAATGATCGAGGCCTTTTTGAAAAGTGTGAAACATATACCCTCTTTCTGGTAAGGGTACAGTCCGGCCTTGATCTTACTGAAATCAGGGGAATAATTCGTTTGCAGGTCGTCCATTAATTTAAATTCCCATGCCGCCTCTATTTTTTCAATTACTTCGGGTCTGATGCATATCCGGGGAAGCCTGGCAGCTTCTTTTACAAAACGAAGCATACCGGTTAACCGATCGTTTTCAATGAATGAGGAATTTCTAAAATATCTGGAAATGAGCAAATTCTCATCGACCGATAGCTCGTGGGGATAATTCCATGAAATTTTGTTTTCATTAAGGGGATCAAGAAATATCTCTATAAAGGGGTATTGTTTGTCCAGTTTTTCATAAAGATTTTTGTTGTTTTTAAGGAAGGCGAATGCAAACATTATATGTTTGGAGGTACCCAGTTTGTTAAGTTTTGAGTCCATGCTGTCACTATACCCGGTTTCTTTTTCAAAATCCCGGAGAAATATTTTGTATCTGATCCCCTTCTCATTAATTAAAATATGGTCTCCATAAATATTGTCAGACCACTCAATGCGGTAATCAGCTTTGTCTGCCTTTAACCGGCGTTCCTTCAGCACTCTGTTAATCATTCCTTTGCGGGTATACTTCTTATGTTCTGAAGTTTGCTTGTGGTCTGTCAGATTTATTTCATCCATTACCTGGAGCAGGCATGCAAATGATTTGCGATCCCAGCCGGGACGCTCACCATCAAGTATCGGGGTTATATTCCCACTGGAGTCAAATTCCAGGCTGCATTCATATATGGTGTCCCTGCTTTCATCATCTATTATCAGTTCAATAAGGGAGGGGGATTGTGACAGTACCTGGCATTTGCCGTTATTATGGAGTATTTCACCTAAAGCCTGTTCCCGGGGGTCAAGTTCGTTGTCCAGTTTTATTTTTTGGTTTTGAAGAATTTCGATCTGGTTCATGGTTTTTAATATTTAAGAGTGCGGTCAGGTTGCTGGATTGGCCAGCCTAAAAATAATAAAAAATGTGGTTTTAGTGCTGGTGGAAGTACGGATGAATATGCCATATGCTGATTTCATACAATTACTAACAACTTCAAAGGCATGACAAACGAGAATTGCATTTACATACCGTACTTTGATGAGAATAGTTTTGACACATATATTGTTTTTAGTGCAATTCTCAATACAAAAAGCAAGATTGCAATAATGGCTTCCGCGAAAGTTCCGATATAATCATTTCCGGTAACCATGCGTACAATTGCATCGGCTGTTATTACGATGATTGAAATATTGATCAAGGCATTAAGGGCCGGGGCTGAGGTGCAGAATATTGAAACTTTTTCATAAAATTTATTGCACATTTCAGAATAAATAATATAATTTGTCCAAAATAAGTATTTAAAACCGGGAAAGCCGGCAACACGCTAATAACAGGCCAACTTGAAATCAGTCGTAATTGAATTTCGCAGGCTGCCCGGATATTCCCAATACCTGCCCCCGAAAGTCCTTTACAATTTATTATTGAGCGTAGTTACGACCTTCCCGATCAGCTGGAAGGTTGCTTGTTCCATACTGGAAATTCTGCTCATCCTCAGATTGTCCAGTCAACAGTATGCCCTGGCACAGCGGAACGTGCCATTCAAAAATCAACCCCATTAAATTTTCTTACTATGAAATTCACTTTTTTTATTCTGGGATTGGCATCTTACGTCCTTTTCCCGTCAATTTCCTCTGCCCAGGAAGCCATCTCTGCATCCGGCGGGGAGGCAAAGGGAACCGGGGGATCGGTAAGCTATTCTGCCGGGCAGCTTTTTTATATGACTCACAGCAGGGCTGATGGATATGTCTCTGAAGGTGTACAGCAGCCTTATGAAATATCGATTGTAACCTCCGTGAATGAAGCAGAGGGCATTGACCTTGCTGTTTCAGCCTTTCCTAACCCCGTAACCGATCATCTGATTCTGAGGATTGACCTGTATAATTTAGAAAACCTGCAGTACCAGCTTTTTGATGTCACCGGAAGGATGGTTAAGAACGGATTAATCACCGGCCATCAAACTCTCATCGACATGAGAGGTCTTGCCCGGGGGACGTTCCTTCTCAGGGTGATTGATAACGAAAAGGAGATAAAGGCCTTCAGGATAATTAAATTTTAAAAATTTCCCGAAGCAGCCCGGGGAAACCGAGTAATCCAAGGATAAATAAAGCTACCGGGCCTTTAAAAAAAGTTCAGCAAGCAGTCCGGAAAATTGAGTAATCTGCCGGTTAATAAAGCTGCCAGGCCTTTAAAAACCATGAATTAGAAAACTTAACAATCTGTATATGATAAAACTCTACTCGCTTTTGCTTACATTTATAGTAACAACATTATCAGTATTTGCGCAGCCGCCAGCTCAAATGAGCTACCAGGCAGTTATTCGGGATAGCGAAGGGAAGCTGGTTGTAAACGCCGGGGCAGTTATGCGGATAAGCATTTTGCAGGGCTCGGCAGAGGGCACTGCTGTCTACACCGAAACACGGACCCCGGTAACAAATGCAAACGGATTAGTAACATTCACGATCGGTGGTAACGGGACGAACTCTGTAACGGGTGTTTTTTCGGCTATCGACTGGTCGGATGGCCCTTATTTTATAAAAACCGAGACCGACCCTTCCGGGGGAACCGGTTACACCATCACCGGCACAAGCCAACTGTTGACTGTGCCCTATGCCTTCCATGCAAAAACCGCTGAAACTATATCGGTACCCATTGTTGAATCTGACCCCCTGTTCGCAGACTGGGACAGGTCTGCGGGGATAATGATTACCGAGAGCCAGGTCAGCGACCTGCAAACCTACTACCTTTCCACAAATCCTGACGGGTTTATTACTGCTTATATTGTAACAGAGGAAGATGTTACTGCCCATGAGTCTGCTCTTTCGATCACCGAGAGTCAGATCACCGATTTGCAAAGCTACCTTACCTCCATCACCGGACAGTCTTTCGGAGAACTGGCTGATGTTGACCTAACGGGCATTGAAGCCGGCAAGGTGTTGAAGTACGATGCAGTAGCACAGAAATGGATTGTTTCCGATGACCTTGGGTTGACCGAGGAAACCGACCCTGTTTTCCTGGCATGGGATAAAGATTATACCGATTTGACCAACAGACCCACGGCTATAAGTGATTTTACAATGAATGCGAATTCTAAGAAAATTACTAATGTTGCCAATCCTGTGAACGACCAGGACGTTGCAACAAAAGCCTATGTAGATGCTTTGCTAGCTAGAATTGAAACATTGGAATTAGTAAATAGTGGGTTCACAGATACAAGAGATGGCAATCATTACAATGTTGTAAAAATAGGCAATCAAATATGGATGGCAAATAACCTGAAATATTTACCAAGCGTAGTTGGCCCTGGCACAGACTCACAATCAACATCATATTATTATGTATATGATTATGATGGTACAGATGTAATTGCAGCAAAAGCTACTTCAAATTACGGTACCTATGGCGTATTATACAATTGGACTGCCGCTATGAATAGTTCGGCAAGCAGCAGCTCCAACCCGAGCGGAGTGCAAGGCGTTTGCCCCACTGGCTGGCATTTGCCAAGCGGTGCCGAGTGGACAGAATTAACCGATTATCTTTGCGGAGAAAGCATTGCCGGAGGTAAACTAAAAGAAACCGGAACAACTCATTGGAGCAGTCCAAATACCGGAGCAACCAACGAAACCGGGTTTTCAGCCCTTCCTGGTGGCTACCTCCATGGAGCTTTCGCCGACATTGGCAACTTCGGTATGTGGTGGCATGCTTCAGAGGGCAATCTTTTTTTCGCAGGTTACCGTTTTGTTGGTTACGAGTTCAGCGAAGTACGCAAGGCAACCTACAGTAAGGCACTTGGGTTTTCCGTCCGCTGTCTAAGGGATTAAGTGCGAATTGTTCCCCGGAATGTTCCATGCGATATTTGATTATTTCCGATTCTAACGGTAAGAATGAGCCGGTGCGTTTAATTCCCCGAAAGGGTAATGTTGTTTTTGCATAGGACTGGTGTTTACAGGGCTATATGATGGTCCGGGTTTTTGTGCTTGATGGCCCGGTTTTGAAAAGTAGTTCATCAATAATTCAGTACAGGAAACCGAATAACCAGAGAGGAATTTTGCGGGCAAAGCCGGTTTCTATATCATCAAGGCACGTCCAGGCATTTTCTATGTCTTTTGTCTGAATTGGTTTCTTGTTCCTGCCGCCGATTTCGAATACCAGGCTATTATTTACCAGGAAGTCGCCTTTTTTTGCATTTTTTATGTCTGCAACTACGGATAGCTGATTCATGAAAAATGTTTCCCTTACTGTCCCGGGATCTGGGTATTTTGAAGTAAAGCATTGTATCTAATTGGGGTTGCTTCTGAATTCGAAGCTTTTGGCAGGGGGTGAATTAAAGCCAATTCTAAAACAATTACTTCATTTGATGGATTATTAACCATTTGTTTCACAGATACTCAACCGTTCTACTCACTGAAAAGCTTTACCAGGGCAGATGTGTCAAAGTATAGGATCATAATCTTTCTTGTCTTTCAGTCTGAATATCTCCTGAAACCAGTCCCGGTGAGCCAATAAGGTCAATGACTTTTTTGTATGGCAGAATGTGAAGAACCAGGTTAAGAGGTTTTTGGTTCGCTAAATGAGCCTCCTACGTATGCATTTCCTTGGGTGAGGAAGCTGGTGTGGCAGAATGTGAATATTCTTGTGGGACAGTTTGATCCTATCACACGTCCATATCATGCGGAAATGCTGCCGCTGACCAGAAATTTCCTTTTTGAATATCCTGGTCAGGGGCATGGGTTAACCTTGAAAAATTTGATGTATATTTGTATATGGCTTGTTGCTTAGGTATAAATTCCCCGCAAAAGATTTAGCAAATTAATCATTATGGAAAAGTATAATGTGCTACTGGGTTACCTGCAAAAACAAAAACAGATTATTTTTAAGTTATATGACGGTATTAAGTGTATTGACCTTTCTGTGTATGAAAATCAATATGTTTTTGCCTTGAAATCTCAGCAGCTGTATACTGCCTGTGAGGATATGCTGAAATCAATTGCCGGAACCTTTGAGAATAATATAAGTGATTTTTCAAGGTATCATTTAGAACTATTGAAAGTCATGTCATCTGATATTCCAGGTATCAGACCTGCCTTGTTAAATGATAAAAGTTACACTATCCTCGATCGTTTAAGGTCTTTCCGTCATTTCATCCGTCATGGCTATGACTATGATCTGGACAAGGATGAGTTGATCCTTCTGCAAAAAAATTAAATGTGTCTTTCGGCAATGTGATTTCTGATGTCAATGATTTTGAATTATTCCTTAATAAACTTGTCAATGAAAGTGAATGATTCAGCGTTTTTGTATTTGAAGGAAAAATTGAGGGGGAAAGCCCTCAAACTTAAACATGACCGAGAGGTGCGCAGAAAGGAGCAGCTTAAATATGTTTTGGGTAAATTGAAACTTTATTTTAAAGATTATCCTGAATGCAATGTTTACCTTACCGGCTCGATTATCATGCCCGGTTCCTTTTCTAATGGCTCGGACATTGATATTGCTGTTGAAAATTATACCGGCAGTCGTCTTGATCTTTTTATGGAACTTTCTGAACTGATTGATTTACCTGTTGACCTTATTATTATGGAACGATGCCTTTTTGCTGACCAGATCAGGAAAAATGGGTACA
>CAYQXY010000068.1:0-10985 GCA_964421595.1 uncultured Bacteroidales bacterium
GAAAGGAGAAAGTTATATACAATGGAATTTGTTCGGCCCGGATTTCCAGTTTGGGGTGGCTGATAATTTTGGCATTGGAGTGATGACATCATGGATTGCAATGCCAATTATCGGGACTGCAAAATACAGCCGGCAGTTGGGTGAGAATTCCAGCTTTGCTATAGGTACATTATTAGGAACAGGTTCCTGGGCACAGCCGGATTTTGGAATAGCTCTTCCCTACGCTGCAATAACCTTTGGAGGCAGGTCTCATAACATCAATTTTTCTGCGGGCTACGGACTGATATTCTATGCTAATGAGATTTATAATCCAAACACCGACAGATCCAGAAAGGAAAGATTCCGTGAGGGAAGGTTATTGCTTTCTGTTGCAGGAATGACCAGAATCAGCCCTGCTCTTAGCCTGGTTTTTGATTCATTTATTATGCCTCCGGGACCGTTCCAGACTCAAACGGAGTGGGAATATTTATGGGAAGTTGACGACTACAGGGAGATTACAACCACTGAGCGTTCTCCTGCCTTAATGGTATTCGTTCCCGGCATACGCTGGCACACCAGGCCAAATGCCGCATTCCAGTTTGGATTCACAGGAGCTTACTTTGACGGTAATTTTGTTCCTATTCCAATACCCATGGTACAGTGGTTCAGACAACTATAAACTGAAATGTCGGGAATGACATTAATTCAGGGAGAATATGATATTTTCCAGACCAGAACACCCGAAAAATTCTGTTTATCCGGTGATATTATAGACTATCATTGCATTCCCGCGCCTGACATAAAGCCTCCCGTTATTTATAACAGGATGGGCAAAATGCTCTTCGGTGCCAATGGTTACAGAAGTCTGGCTGACAACATCAAATTTTTCCTTGTCGGGCTTAACCAGCGCCAGTTCTCCCTTTTCAGTATATAAATAAAGCATGCCATCGGCGTAAATCACAGCTCCCCAGGCCAGCTCAGTCGAATTCCATAGCGTTTCACCACTGTTCCAGTCAATGCAGAACCATCCCCTGTTTCTGCTTCCCGAGCCATAGATATATCCATCGAGTATTACAACCCCTCCCTGTAACGGATCCATCTCGTTTCTCCACTCTTCGGTAATCCTGCTTCCATCTTCATTCAGCTTAAGCTTTACACTCCCTGCCTCAACACTGAAGGCGAAAATGCTGCCGTCCAGGTACAGTGGGTTATTAGCATGTATCTTATTGCGGTTTGTATGCGGATGCGACCATAATAACCCGCCATTATTTGCATCGACTCCGACAATATTATTCTCCATCAAAGTGACCAGAATTTCCCTTTCGGGGAATTTAACGAGAAGGGGAGAGCAATATGCTGATAGTTCTCCTTCACCTGTTCCGCTGCTGGTCATTATTATATCACCGTTAAACCGGTCAAGAGCCACTATGTTATGCTCCTGCCCTCCGGGAGTAAAGAATATCCTGTTTCCGTCAATCAGCAGGTTCTCGGTAATACCCCATCTAACATTCGTGCCACCAAAATCATCGACAGCATCCCTGGACCATATTTCCCGTCCTGTGTCCACATCAAGGCAGAGCAGCCTGCCCATTCCTGATGCTATATAAACTAGTCCGTCTTTTATAAGTGGCATTGATCTGGTGCCAGGGTATGACTCATAAAATTCAGGGCCATATTCAAACTTTTCCTCAATCGTCCCCTCTTCAGACAGTATAAATAAATACCCGGTTTCATCAATCATTCCCGTAACATAAATCTTACCGTTGGCAAAAGCAGGAGAAGAAAATCCCTGTCCCAGTCCCTCAATAGTCCATGCTACCTCAGGCCCATCCGCAGGCCATACACTTAACAGTCCGCTTTCATTATATATACCATCCCGGTTCGGACCGCGCCAATCAGATGATTGCTGTGAATTACCACAAGAGCTTAATAAAAGAACTATTGAAAACAGGGCGACTATAAATCTATTCTTCATAGGGATAAATGTTATATGGTTATTAATGTAATACAGTATTTCTTGTGAACGGGATTCTGTAATAATATTATTTTTAAATTCAATATCCAAATTAGCAATAATCCGGCATTGACTCTGATCTGCAGGAAAACTATGCCCGCCCGTTTACTTTGTCTGCTTTTGATTTCAGAAATTACCCTTACATGCACAACGTACTTGATGAATTTTCACAACTGGATATTTCGCATATGGAAACGATTATTAATAAATTGACAGGACTGATAGTTGCCTTATTACAAAGTGAGGCTCGTACCATTCCGGGAGTCAGATTCTCTCTTCCTGCAAGAGTAATCAAGTGATTTAGCCTGAGTAAATCATAAATATTCACTTGAGTATGAAATTCAATACCACTAACCAAAAAACCTGCATGAAGGCATTGCCCAAATAGTATCCTCAATCCTCATGATTTTATTACCACGGTATAGAACAATCCCCCCAAGCCAGTTTCGGCCGGAAGCATCACGAAGCCTTTTCAAGGAAGTGAAATCAGAAACCGCAACAGTGGTACGGTTCTTAGATTCGATTGCAAGAAGTTTACCCTTAATTTCCATACAGAAATCCACTTCCATGCCTGACCTGGTACGGTAGAAGCTCAAACTTGCATCAGACCTTGAGGTACGAAGGCATTTCATGATTTCCGATGCAACGTAATTCTCATAGAGTTCACCGCTTGATATATCAAAACCAAGCCCTGATAGTTGACGGAGTAAACCATTATCAGTCCAGTAAAGCTTGGGTGTTTTAACCAGACTGCTGGTCAGATTTTTGTGATATGGTTGAAGCAAAAAAGCCTGATAGGATAATCGCAGATATTCAAGGTAGCGCCGGGCAGTTTCAATACCCAAACCTGCATCGCGAGCAAGATCCGAATATGAAATCAGACCTGCTGTTCTTAATGCAGCAAGCTTTTGAAACCTTTTAAAAGGCATCAGGTCGTTGATTCGTGCAAGATCACCCAGGTCTCGTTCCAGGTAAGTATGAGTGTAATCTTTCAACCAGTCTGACCTTTTCTTTTCTTCCAAATGCAACAAAGAAGGCATTCCTCCCCATTTTAGCAGGTATTCCTCACTATTGATCCGATTCTCCCATTCGCTTCCCAATAGTACTGGTTTCATTTTCCCGATAATAATATCAGTATCTTCACCCGAGGCAATAAGGCTTAAAGGGTGAGTGGTGAAATTCCCCTTACCACCAGCAAGTAGTTCCGATAATAACAGTGGAAAAAGCTCAATAATGAAAACCCTTCCAGCAAGAGTTTCACGTGTCTGTCGCATGAGCATAACCTGGGCTGATCCGGACATTGCCGTAAATCTGATTTGGCCCCCGTCCCAGGCGTATTTAATCTTGTCAATCAGGCCAGACTCTTTCTGGATCTCATCAATCACGGCATCCCCCACAGTTTCTCCCCAGGAAAAAGAGCTAATAGCCTTAAGCTGTTCTCTGTATTCAATTGCATCAAGATTGAAATATGGTAAACCGTCATATTTCTTTTGTAAAAGTGTAGTTTTACCGGTCTGCCTTGCACCGGTAAGCAAAAATATTATCCTGTCAGAGCTATCTGGCATAAATCCCTCTGCCAAACGCTTTACCTGTATATTTTCCCACATAATGAGCAAATATACAGCTTTATTCCACTACATAAAAATAATACCTTGAATAAGTGTTGTGAGACTTAATGCCATTATTCAAATTTATCTGCTTTTAAGCAGATATTTCAATTTATCTTGTTATTGGCGTATATTTTAAATTATCTGCTTTTAAGTTGATATATTTGCTTATCTGCTTTTAAAAAGATATATTTGCTATATTATGACCAGTATTGTAACAGGAGATATTATCAGATCCCGTAAAGCCGGCGACCCGGAAGAATGGATGGGTCCGCTGAAGACATTGTTTAAAACTCAGGGATCAGAGCCGGGCGTATGGCAATTTTTCAGAGGCGACAGTTTCCAGCTTGAAGTTAAAAATGTGGAAGATGTACTGATAATGGCATTAAAAATGAAAGCTGCCGTAAAATGCATAAAAGAACTGGATATAAAAATAGCGATCGGGATTGGCAGCAAAAATTACAGCGCACCCACAATAACCGAATCAAATGGTGAAGCTTTTATCTATTCCGGCGAACTTTTTGATAAGATGAAGAAAAAGAACCTGGCAATCAGAACCCCATGGAAAGAGTTTGACAAGCAAATGAACCTGTACTTTGACCTGGCTATGTTAACGATGGACCGGTGGACACAAAATTCGGCCGAAATAGTAAAAATGGCCCTGGACAAGCCGCAACTGACACAAACAGAATTAGGAGAAAAGCTGGGCATTTCGCAGGGAAGAGTAAGCGACAGGCTAAGAAGGGCAGGGTTTGAAGAGATGTTAAAACTGGAAAATAGATTTCGTGAACTGGTAAAGCAAAATCATTAGTGTTGCGTTATCAAAATTTAAGCACTATTTAAGCCAATAGAATTAATGCTTTCAAGAGTTATTGAAATTTTTGGATTTTAAATTATTGTGATTTTTTTAAGTTTTAATCAATTGATTATGAGTCATTAAATCTATTTGTAAGAAAACTATGCAACACTAATGAAGCAAAATTTAAAAAGCTATGATGCTGTTTCTTAAAATCCTCCTGGCCCATCTGGTTGGCGACTTCATACTTCAGCCGGGCAGCTGGGTATCTGATAAAAACAGAAGAAAGATAAAATCAGCCAAACTCTTTATCCATACAGGAGTTCATACTATATTACTTGCACTGGTTCTCGAATTCAACCTGTACTACTGGAAAGCTTTTATTTTAATAATCATTTCCCATTTTATAATCGATCTGGCAAAGTCCTGGCTCAGCAACAAAAGGCCCGGCACGGAACTGTTCTTTCTTGACCAGGCAGCACACATCGCGATTATTGCCATTGCAACTTCATTCTATCAACCTTTCGAACTTAATATCTCAGGGCTGCTATCGGGCAGTAACCTGATACTGATAACCGCTCTTGTATTTGTAACATTTGCGGCGGCGGTGATTGTCAAGGCCAGCATCTCGCAATGGAATCCGGTCAAAATAAGTGAGGAAAATGGTTCTCTTTCCAGTGCAGGCCGTTTTATAGGCATCCTGGAACGGCTGTTTGTCTTTTACTTTATTGTCTCCGGACAATGGCAGGCTATAGGATTTCTATTAGCAGCAAAATCAATATTTCGCTTTGGCGACCTGAAGGAATCAAAGGACCGGAAACTCACAGAATACATACTGATCGGCACCCTATTAAGCTTTGGAATTGCAATTCTCACAGCAACAATTTACCTGCAATTAATCCGGAATTCCGAAGGCCTTTAGAGATCCCTTTCGGGGATCAAAACGGCACAGCTAAAAGTCCCCCGCAAAATTTGGTTGCAATGCTCACCTGTTTCGGCTCCATAAACCCATGTGACCGAAGAAAGGGTAATTATCACGAAACCGATAATTATTCCACCCTTTATTTAACAAATATGCACAACGAAATAATTAATCTGCAACAATCCACACTATAATAGCATTATGTATGCCATTACCGTCAGGCGGATGAGACCAATGATGTTTAAGCCAATCAACCAATAGTCAGATTAACTCTTTTTCCAAAACCAATCTCAACAAGTCTGTATAAAGTTGATAATTGTAAATCACTGTCACTATTCTCAATTCTGGGAATAAAGCTTTTTCTTGTAACTGACTTATTCCTCACAAGTCCTGCGAAGATTAAAGTGCCTTCAAATTGGCTATTACCGGTTTTGGTGTTTTGAGGGCCGGACTTTACTGACATTTTGAGAGATCATGGCAGTACCCGGAATTACCGGTTGTACCCAAGCGATCTGCCTGCCTATTACATCACCTGTTATCCTGTCAACCTGGTCGGCTGATGAGGTGATCCTGACCCTTACATAGAGTTCATCCCCGGTATAGGTATAGCTTGATCTCAGATCATTTGATACGGCAAGCACCTGCCCGATCTCATCACTGTATGTTCTTGTGGTATTTGCAATGTCGTTCCCTTCCCCGTTAAGGGTAGGAGTACTTGAAGCATCAAAACCCGATAACGTGCCAATATACTCTGTAGTATATGTAACACCCTCTTCAGGTTTAATCTCAACCGTTATCGCATTGCCGTCAAAACTGATATCATTGAGAGTCACTCCGGTTGAAGAGTAAAAATCACCCCTGTCGATAGCATCCAGAATTGATCCTGTTTCAAGCTCATTGCTGCGCACCATTACCCAGCCCCTCCCCGGTGTGGCGCCAGAAGCATGGTAGTTATGGGTATCGTCAGTAGCCAGTCCGTAAAGTATATTACCGTTTCCTGACGACAGACGCATGGAAAGTACAATATCCCAGATCCTTTCCGTACCAGCGCGGAAGTCATCTCCTCTATTGTTAACAGCCGGGTGGCCGTTATAAAGTTCAAAATACCTCAGATCTTCAACCTCGAGCATCTTTTCGGCAGTAATGGCCCAGGTAAAATTAGGATGCGCAAGTACTGGCCAGGTATTGCGCCCGGACCTCTCCCTGTAGTCATCAACGCGGTGCACGATCTCTTTAATCATTTCAGCCCTCTCGCCGGGGCTTCCTCCAACTGCAGGTATAACCTCATCCTGGTGAATTGCAACGACATGAACAGCCTGCTGATCGGTGATCTCGTTGCCCATCATGAGCAAAAACTCACCAGGCTCTTCGAACATATGTCGGAATTCATCAAGGGGCTTAAGCCTTACCAGCACATTGTCATCTTTGCCTGGCCTGATATCTGCCCACCCATCGCCAAAGTATCCGGTATACTTTTTAACTGCCGGATGATCTTTGGAAAGTCTCTGCCAGAGTTCGCCATCATCAAGTACCTGATTGCCCCTTACTGGTCCTGTTGTTGGAGTTTCAAGCAAAATATTATGATCGGTGAAGACCAGGAAATCATAATTCTTTTCTTTATACCACCTTGCCACTGATTCGGGAAAATCATCACCATCGCTCCATAAAGTATGTGTATGCAAGTTACCCCTGAGCCATCTTGATTCCTCATCTTTTGTCCGGCATGAAGAAACGCTGGCAAGAATAATTAAAGTGGAAAATAAAATCCTGAAACTGAAAAAAAACGGATAGTTCATATCTTAAATTTTTTATAACTAAAAATTCGGGTTGAAACGTTTATATCAGAATTAAAATTCTTTATTATCAGCAAATTAAATTGATTAAAATCACCCGAATGTTTTTTGAATATTAAGATTATATTATAATGATAAAGCATTATAAGTTAACAATACTATAGCTATCATACATTGAAACCTAATAATGTTTGTTACTGAGTGACTCAAAATAAAGGCCGGATAAGGCATGTGCTTATGGTCATCCGGCAGGAAACAAAATTTTAACCAATTTTTAATTCATTGTTAAAACAATTGCTGGTGTTTATAGCTAATATTGTATATATATAAATGTCCACTCTGCAGAACTGATTAACCTGCCTGAGTTGTCTGATATAACAGATATTTTCGAATGAGGTTTTTATCCACGAAAGTGATTTAAACAAATCAATAAAATCCTTTCGACTTATATGATTTATTAAAAACAACAACCTGAATTAACAGATATATCACACTATAATTATGAAAAGATATTCTCTTGCCAGAATTACACTGATGGTTTTTGGTTGTTTTTTTATGTTCCAGACAACATACAGCCAACAATGGATAGCATCTCCCCAGGTCATTACCGGAGGGACAAGCGGAGAGACAATTTCAGGATATGTATTTCAGGATACCAATAAGAATGGCATAATGGATACAGCCGAAAGGGGCGTTGCAGATGTGCTGGTTACCAACGGACTTGACTGGGTCCGGACCGATGCAAAAGGGTATTACGAGCTAAAAGTCAGAAAAGATATGGACCTTACCATAGTTCAGCCATCAGGCTGGAGAGTTCCCACCGATGAAAAGATGGTGCCACAATTTTTCTATGTACATAAAGAGGGAGGAACCGGCTACCCGATGAGGTTTGGAGGATTACCCGATACCGGTCCGGCGCCAGGGCAGGTGAATTTCCCATTGTCACGGGAGAGTGCCGCAGGGCAAAAGTTTTCATGTGCCATACTGGCTGATCCGCAAACCTACAACAACGATCAGGTAGGTTGGCTGAGAGATGGTGTATTTGCAGAAATTATGGAGGCTGATTACCAGGCGGGCGATTGTATGATTCAACTGGGAGATGTGGTTGGCGACGATCTGGACCTGCTGGACCGGCTTCTGGAACTTGCAGCTGTAACAAATTTGCCGCAGTGGCTGGTGATTGGTAATCATGATGTAGATTTCGATGCCAGAACCAACAATGATAAAGCTGATTCATGGCGACGGATCTATGGGCCGAACTACTATGCCTTCGAAAAAGGAAATGTATTATTTGTAGTGCTGGATAATATTTTTTACCCCTGCGGAGAAGAGGATGTGGCCAATGGCCGGATGAACTGCGCAGAAGACCGGCCCCCAACCTATAACGGCCGTTTAACAGAAACACAGTTTACATGGTTTGAAGGGCTGATAGCCAACACTCCTAAAGAAAGGCTGATAGTCCTGAACACCCACATTCCATTGGTTTCCTATTCCGTTGCACCAAGCGGTCAACACCAGACCGATGAACTAACCAGAATTTACAAGATTCTCGAAGGCCGTGAAGCAGTATCATTTTCAGGCCATACCCACACCACAGAGAATCACTCTCCAGGACAATCATTTGAAGGGTGGGCTGAAAACACAGGTATAGCAAAAACACAATTCCGGCATATTATTGCGGGGGCTGCTTCCGGTTCCTGGTACCAGGGTGATTTTAATGTTTTTGGTGTACCCATGTCATTACAAAGCATGGGAGCACCCAACGGATATTTTCATGTTGAATTTGACGGACCAGTTTACCGGGAACGATATATTGGTGCCCGGGTGGGAAAAGAGCGCGGACAGTGGGTTGCACTTAATACCCCTAGCTTTCGTGAATGGTACGACACAATTGCAGCGTGGAGTTCAACACCAATGTCAGAAAGGGACCCGATTCCCCCTTTTTCGGTGAACGATCTGCCGGATACAAAGCTCCTCACGCCTGAGGATTTTAATGGTGGAGTGTGGCTAACAGCGAATGTATGGGCCGGATCATCCGAAACTGTCGTTAAGGCAACCCTCTCCGATGGTGGAGTACTAACTCTTGAGCGAACACAGCAGGGAGTGGGCGAAAGCCGGAAGAGTGGATCAGAGTGGGCCGATGCGTTTGCAACAGTCCGTCAGCTATCCGTAGCCCGCTATGCCTTACAAAGCACCCTGGGAGATGAAAAAGCACAAGGCCATGAACTTTATACCGGCCGTAAATTTGGACCGGCACCCCCGCAACCACAAGGATCAATAGCCAACAGCAACATGCACCTTTGGCGGGTAAACCTACCGGAACTGCCATTGGGTGTCCACACTATCAAGGTAGAAAGTACCGACCGAAACGGACTTAAATTCACCGACCTTATTACTATAGAGGTCAGAGCAGAAAGACCTCCCAGGTACTGGAGGCATGAAATATGGTAGTAACTGCCTACAAGACGTTTCAGGGAGAAGAAAGGACTTCCCGGGTTTAAATCAAAGAAATGAGTTCAGAAAGCTCCATAAAAAGAACAAGGCGATTGCCGGTATAATTTTCAACAGCTATATCGATGTCCGATCCTTCTGAAAAGGAACCGGGCCTTATAATCTAGCCGGTAAGACAAACATTGCATTTAGGGTAATTTTTGAAATAAAGTTTCAATTTACCACAAACATATTCAAGCTGCTCCTTCCTGCGTAACCACAATGGGGTATCTGGCTGTCAGGTTCGAGCATTGCCAGGGTGGAAGAAACCGTTTTCAGATATTAGGTTTGAACTGAAAGGCAATTTTATTAAATTTGTATTTATAGTATACTTCATTTAATTGAAATTCGTAATTGTAAATTATTAAATGGTCGATATAGCCATATCAATTAATCAAGTACCTATCAGAATGACAAAAGAAAGGTGGAACCATATTTCAGTTGGACATCCTGAAATCGCTCCTTATTATGATGACATACTTGAAACGATTGAAACACCTGAAATTGTTTATTTGGGAAATTATGATGAATATATTGCTGTAAAAAAAACTGGTGATGATCAAAATAAGTTTATCGTAGTCATTTATAAAGAGTCAGGCAGCAATGATGGTTTTATTATAACGTCATTTATTACAAATAAAAAATCATATTTTGAAAGAAAAAAACTAATATGGAAGCAATAGAGATTCAAGACATAAAAAACATGTTGCCATATTTCCTTAAATATAAGAAAATATGGGTAGATTATGATAAAGAGGCTGATATAATGTATATGCATTTTAAGAAGCCTAATCACGCCGACAACTCTGAAATGACAGATGATGATATCATTATAAGATATGAAAAAGGCGAAATTATTGGAGTTTCATTATTAAATGCAAGCAAAAGAGTTAATCATTAAAGCGTCATTACGTTCAAAAACAGCCATCATTTCACCACCCCATAACCTTTATCCGGTCCAGAAGCAGGAATCGGCATTTTTCCTTCATTAGCGGTGAAAGAAAGACATCTACCATTTAAATTACTGCCCGGGCAGTAACCCGGAACATCACTTCCGTGGAAAACAACGCAGAGCGAAATCCACTTCAACACCGGCATCGGCATATCTCGCTTTTTCCATACTTTATTTTTTGTTTTATAACATGTGTTCCTCTTGTGAACCAGACGTTCAAATGTCAGAATATTTCCATCAATTATAAGCCCAGCCCGGTAAGCTCCAGATCTTATTCGGTAATGATTCTGATATCCTTTAAGTTTAATAATTTTGGAAATTTCAGATAATCTTCTGAACCTGGGAACTTCCTCAAAAAGAAATATTAGCATTGTAAGGCAGGGTGAAATAAAATATTGAGCCTTTACCCACTTCGCTATCAACCCAGATTTT
>CAYQXY010000069.1:0-10363 GCA_964421595.1 uncultured Bacteroidales bacterium
TCGAGGTCTATATATAAAATGTTCACAGCAGGATTAGGGTATACTTTCAGATCTCTTTTTTGTGATCTGTCGCTTACAGGGGCAGAAGATAAAGCATATCCAACAACCGGCCTGATCATCAGAGAACCCTCGAATGAAGTATTCTTCCATTCTCCTGAAATATTGTATAATATTCTGTTGCTGTTGTTAGTATTAATATCAAAACCAATATTCAGGAAATCAGGCGCAGTCTGGATAAGTCCGATATAAAAAGTGCCCGAAACCAAAAGGGCGGAGTCAAGATGAAATGTATGAAATTGATTTAGTTCACTTTCATATGTTGGTCTGGCACCATCCTGGGTATATATAAGATTGCCGGGCCTTCCATTAACTTCATCCCATACTGCCAGTC
This sequence comes from uncultured Bacteroidales bacterium, assembly GCA_964421595.1. Lineage (GTDB taxonomy): Bacteria > Bacteroidota > Bacteroidia > Bacteroidales > PUMT01 > PXAP01. The sequence continues at coordinate 392 of CAYQXY010000069.1, forward strand.
TGAAATAAGCTCTGGATGCATGGTTAAGCGACTGGTTGAAATATATCTCTATTGCCCTGAGAGAATCAGGCTGATAGGCATTGAACCTGTAAGCCAGGCTTGCATTTTCCGTGCCTCCGCCGTAAAGCCCGTACCCGTTTTCAGAAGTGCCGTCATCGAGGGCAAAATAGTTGCTGAACTTCTGAAAATAGGAAACCGTATCATTTCCCTTATGATCGAATTCTTCTGTTTCAAGCCACGCAGTGATTTTGAACAGTGCAGAATCAAGGCTTGATGCATTGAATGAATAGGCCAGATCGGGACTGTATTCTACGGTTTGTCGCGCACCAATACTTGTTGTGCCACCTGAAAAACTGTGAACTGTCCTGTTTTCATAAACATTATAAATAGAAAAATCTCTTTTTACACTTCGGGTTACATTATCGTTGTTTTTGTAGGTAACGTGAAGTTGTGAGCCCATTTCTGCAAGGCGCGCCGACAAGAACTGGTTCCAGGGCATCGAGTGATAATTATTCAGGACCGACCTTAATGGCCTGACAAAGGCTACATCGCTGAAAACGGTGTCTGCAAATGATCTGCCACTATTCAGGTAAACATAGTCAATATGCCAGTGGTCGCCGTTTCCCATGGCTCCCGGATTATATCGGTTATCGGCAATGCTGGCCTTGTTGCTGAACCTGAAGCGGAACCCTTCATTCAAAAAACCGGCACTTGTAATTGGTATCATTACAAGTCTGAACTCATGTAGGGACTCGCCGGGCACAGCCCAAACCTGATTCCAGGTTTCGTTTTCAGTTGAATAGAACTCCAGTCGCAGTGAGTCAGGGTTCTGGGGGATATCACCCTTGCCCTGAGGCTGGTAAAAGAAACTTAAATAGAGACTGTCAGCCGGGGAATAGTTTAAATCGATTGGCCTGGATGTGAGCTGATCGGCAATAAACGGCCAGACTGAGGCATTTTCGTATAAAGCACCTGTATGATCAATTGCATCAAATGTAGCAACTCCCAGTGAGACCGGATTTACCGGGTAATCATTGTTAATAAAGACAAATCTGTCAGACCATTTGTCTGCATCGGGATATATTTCAGAACCTGAAAAATCATCAAAAAAAGGTAATTCCAGAATTCCTGTTACCGTTGTTTTTAACCTGGGTGTCTCTTCAAACCTGTCTCTTACTGATTGATTTACCTCAATACCCGTGAGTATCTCCTGCGATTGTAAAGGAAATATGCATACGAAAAGGAAAAGTAAGCTGCTACTGTATATTGGTATCCTCATATTCAAATTCAGGAGAGAATTCATCTTCTTCCTGATCCATTATTAATGTAGAATCGACCGACAGCCAAACATCAATAGTTGAACCCATCCTTATTTGTGAACCTTCAATATACTCGGGTCTTTGTCTCCATACAAATGCATTCAGTGAATCTTCTTCCGTTTTTACGGTATCGTCGTAAATAACAGCACCTGCATTAAGGGAAGATTCAAGAATAAGACTTCTGGCTCTTTCGAGTACCATCGCAGTTAAATCAGGAACCAGGGTAGTTCTGCTGCTTAAACCCTCTCCAAGAACCAGGTCAATTCTCTCGCCACGTATTATCAATTCGCCGGGTTTTATATCCTTACCGTCGTATTGCTGCCTGAGAACATTATTTAAGGCAAGGTCGGGTACATATATTAACCTCCCGACTTCAAATCCGTTTGATTCAATTATTGCCCTTGCCTGTCTTAGAGAAACGCCGGTAACATCGGGCACTGCAACCCTTTCGGGGTTCATCGCGTTTATGGTGAGGAAAATGGTCCTGTTTTCCTTAACCCGGAAGTTTGGTATAGGGTTTTGATCTATAACAGTTCCTCTTGCTTCATGGCTTATGAAAACGGAATCTGACACCTGATACCGTAATTTTCTAGCCTCGATAATCATTTCAGCCTCAGCAACTGTTAATCCACGAAGGTCAGGTACTGCATATGCCCTGCCATGCTTGGTGTAAATTTTTAAACCAATAAAGATGGAAATGGTTATTATAATGGCAACACCTGCAATAATTGCAATGTGTTTCCATAAAACTTTGCTTGTCAGAAGTTTAAGGAATTCTTTCATTGATTGCTATAATACTTGAAAACCAGTTTATGTTCTTGAGTTAAAGTCATATCTGAATTCCGGTAAATTCTCCGATTTAATTGGACATGTGAACCAGCCGTTATAGAAACGCAAAGCTGAATATACTATTATATATGTAAATGAAAATAATATGAAGATCAGGAATCTGCAACAAGAAAATTAATGGCTTCTGTATTCCTTTTATTACAAATATCTTTTGCCTCCATTGTGTAAAGATAGTTTATATGCTCCTCATACCTTTCGATTATTTTTCCTCTTACAATTTTAAGTGTACTGTTAAGCAACTGATTGTTCTCAGTAAATGCTTCATTAAGAATCCCTATTGATGATGGCAACCAGCGCTGGGGAAACATCTTCTCATATTTTCTCCCTATACGGTATTCATTTAATTCCATTTCTATCAGCTTCAGAACTGCCTCGTTCCCTTCTTTAGTACCTGCTCTTAAATTCTTATCCTTCAACCATCTTTTTAATGCTTCTTTATTTGGCACAACCAGGGCAACGGTATAGGGATTTTGATTGTTGTAAAGCATGCACTGGTCTATGAACTGAGACTGTCCGGCAAAGGCTTCTTCTATTCCCTCGGGACTGTATTTTTCTCCATCGTCAGATATCAGGAGGCTTTTAAATCTTCCCAGTACATACAAAAAACCGTCATTGTCCATGTACCCCATGTCGCCAGTGTATAACCAGCCATCAATTAATGTTGACTCCGTAGCTTCCTTATTTTCCCAGTAACCTATCATTACATTCTCGCCTCGTACTACAATCTCTCCTTTTTCGCCAACCGGAAGTTCGCTCTTATTCTCATCACAAATTTTAAGTTCGAGGTTATCAACCAGATATCCACTGGACCCAAGTTTGTGACGTGATTCTGAATTGGATGAAATTATTGGTGAAGCCTCTGAAAGTCCGTATCCCTGAAACATTGGTATTCCCAGGGCATAGAAGAATTTTTGAAGTTCAATATCCAGCAGGGCGCCTCCTCCGATAAAAAACCTCAGCCTTCCCCCAAAATTTTCTCTGATTTTACTGTAAAGTATTGTGTCAAAAAGACTGTGGAGTGGCTTAAGCAAAATCCTTAATCCACGTCCGCGATCCCATCCAATTCCATTGTAGGCATATGACACTGATAATCCTGTGTTAAAAAGTGTATTGGCAATTTTGCCTTTCTGCCTCACTCCTGATTCAATGTTTTTCCTGAAGTTTTTGGCAAGAGCCGGAACACTTAGCAGGAATACCGGCTTTATCTCTTTAATATTCTGGGGGATGTTCTTCAAAGTTTCCATAGGCGATTTTCCCACCTGAATCGAAGCCATACTTGCTCCGCTTGCTATCAGGGTGTAGATACCTGCGGTATGTGCGAAAGCATGATCCCACGGAAGTATCAGGAGTGTCGTGTACCATTCGGGAACATCCATCAGGCTCCTTGCCTGTTCAATATTAGCAGTGTAGTTTCGGTGAGAGAGTATGATCCCTTTAGGATCGGCAGTAGTGCCGGAAGTGTAACATATATTGGCAAAATCATTTTCCCCGACCGACTGCCAGGTTTCATTCACCACTTTCTCATTTGAAATTAGAAACTCCCTCCCTTTAATTAAGACATCACTGTATAATATATCTTTTTCATCAAGTTCATCTATCGTATCAAGCAGTATCACTCTTTCGAGTTCGGGCAGTTCATGTTTAAGTTCTTTTAATTTGTGGGCCTGGCCACCTGAAATAATTATTATACGTGACCCGGAATGTGCAAGCCGAAACCTTATTTCGGAGGCATCACCGAGTTTTACCGACAGCGGTATATTAATAGCGCCTGTATACAGCACAGCAAGTTCTGAAATAACCCAGTCATTTCGTCCTTCTGACAGCAAGGCTATGCGGTCTCCTTTTTTTACTCCCAGACTCATTAATCCTGCCGCGAATTCCAATACAGATTTTCTGATATCATTATAAGAAGTGCTTTCATACTCATCCTTCTTTTTTTCAAACATGAGTGGATTATCCCCGAATTTTCTTACACTTTCTTCAAATAGATCGATAATTGTATGCATAATTAGTTTTGTGGGTTAATCATTTAATGCCAGGTGCTGTGTGTGACCATGTTTTGCCGGTAAATGTACATGATTTTTTTTTATCCGAAATTAAACTCAATCGGATGAAAAAAAAATCATGGTAAAGCGAAGCGGTTCATCCTGTAAGTCAAAATTTTGTATTTTTTTGGACAAAATTTTGACTTTTTGTTTTTTACAGGATAAATGTACATGATTTTTTTTTATCCGAAAATACACACAGTTTCTTCCATAGAAAGTTAGTAGTGCTATGCCTGAAAATTATTTATTTTTCTGAAGTTCTTTAATACTGCGTAACCTGCAGGGGTATTAATTCGTATAGGCATTAGTAATCAGTTATAAATGGTTTTAACCAGAACAAATAGAATATATATGTTTAGTCAGCCCCCGGCTGAATAATTCAGGAGGCATAAGCAATAAAACTTGCGAACATTTATATGAACAGGGAATTTTTACTGTAAAGTTCATGAAATGTGCCAATTTTATATACTTTTGAAGATATCCGGTTTTAAACATACTTAATTTGACACTATTTTTAATCTTTATTCTCAAACCTATGCAAAGAATTTCATTTATTCTTCTGGTCGTTTTGCTTTCCCTTGGTAGCTGCGATTTTGTTAAAAAGATCAACCCATTTTCCAAAGAAGCTGATAACAGCATGGAATTGTACCAGCGTCAACAGGATAGCCTTAAACGCGCAGAGGCCCTGAAAGTGCAGCAGGAAACGGCAAGACGGGAACAGGCTCAGGCAGACAGTATCAGGCTGATGCAGCAACAACAGGAAGCCGAACGTGAAAGAATGGAACGGTACCACCTTGTTGTTGGCGCATTCAAAACTCCGGACTATGCAAGGTCGTTTCACAACACGATAACTTCCCAGGGGCATCAATCAAAGATTCTAATGTCAGACAATGACTTTCATCTTGTCACTATCAGCTCAACCGATAATTACAGGTCGGCAGTGAATGAGTGGATTGCCATCAGGAACCAGGGTGAGCATCAGGAGGTCTGGCTTTATATAACCGATTGACAATTTACTTATTAATAATGTCAGTTGCTATAAGGTGTCAATTACCTTCGGTATACTGATTTCTATTTTCTGAATTCTCTCCGGTTACATATATCGCAATTTCCTTCTCCTTATGTCATTCGACATTTGTGGAGAAGGATTTTTGTCTTATTTTTGAGACGCGTTTAAACAGAAATAAAGTAGAAATCTTTTTGTTCAACTGATTAACAGTACAATATGAGTGACATGAAAAAAGCATTGAATGATTCTGTTTCACTGAGGTGGGGAATTATGCTGCTGGTAAGTTTTACAATGGCTACGAATTATTATTTCTACGATGCCTTGTCACCTCTTAAATTTCTGATGGAACGTGAACTTGGCTTTACCTCTGCTGAGTACGGTTTTTTCCAGGCTGCCTATTCTATTCCCAATGTATTTCTTTTCATGGCCGTAATAGGGGGGATAATTCTTGATAAAATAGGAATAAGGATTACCGGTTTTGCTTTTATTTTTATACAGGTAATAGGGGCAGTAATTACAGCATATGGAGCCAGTCCCTATTTTAACGAAGGCGGATGGGGTTATGAATATATGGGTTCTTTTCTGACGGCATATTCTCCTGCCCTTAAAATGACCTCACTGGGTTTTTTCCTTTTCGGACTGGGAGCCGAAACAAGCATTGTCGTGATATCCAAGGTAATAGTGAAGTGGTTCAAGGGTAAGGAGATAGCTCTTGCCCTGGGGATGAATATTGCTATAGCAAGGCTTGGAATGGGTGCTGCCATGATCCTTTCTCCCAGGCTGATTGTCGACAGCACACAGTCAATACCTCTTTGGCAAAACTGGACTATGCCAATCTGGTTCGGAGCATTGTTGCTGGGTATTGGCCTGCTTGCATTTCTTGTTTATACCATTTGGGACATAAAATTTGACCAGCGCACACAGGAGCGCATGGAAACTGATCCTTCAGAAGAGTTTAAATTTTCTGATCTTGGAAACCTTATAACAAACAAGAGTTTTATTTATATATCGATGTTATGCGTTCTGTTCTACTCGGCAGTTTTCCCGTTTATGAAGTACGCGCCCGACCTGATGATAAATAAATTCGGGGTAGATCCGACACTCGCCGGTGACATTTCTTCCATTCTGCCTTTCGGCACACTTGTATTCACACCGGTATTTGCATATATATGCGATTATAAAGGAAAATCTGCTTCACTGATGATTTATGGTAGTCTGCTTTTGATAAGCGTTCACCTGATATTTGCGTTTACAAGCATGACACCGTATGTCCCGATGTTTATTCTGGGTATCGCTTTTTCTCTTGTGCCTGCTGCAATGTGGCCTGCTGTGACTAAAATAGTAGAAACCAATAAAATAGGAACTGCTTATGGTGCAATGTTCACCGTTCAGGCAATCGGACTGATGATTTTTCCGTGGCTTATCGGACTGGTTCTTGATTACACTAACCCTGGTGTATCTGAGACTCTGGCGGCCGGGGGGGAGGCTACATATGATTACACCAGGACCCTGATGATGCTTGCGCTGCTGGGGATTGCCGGTCTTCTGTTTTCGTGGCTGTTGAAACGTGAAGATCAAACCTCAGGTTATGGCCTTGAGGAGCCAAATAAAATGACCTGAATTTTGAGTTAGTTCCAGCCTCTCAGTCAGCGAACCTCCTTCAGTCATAGTTTACCATCGTTATTCAGACACAAGACTAATATCTTGAAAAACTATTATTGTTAAATTTCAGGTGTTCTGACCACTACACCTGTCGATCCAAAACACTGCCTTTTTCTTTACGAACGTCAATCTGTTAATACTTAGGCCTATGATTGTACCACAGGCCTAAGTCTAACTTGTTTCTTGTTTTTCAACAGGATGTTTATTTGTTTTGACCATTTATCTGTTAACTGTAACTCTCCGCTTAACTGCATATTTGTTTCATCGTCATACAGTTCGAATCTTGTTTCCACTTTACTTTTATTTGTGGGCAAAAACCTAAGTTCTACTCGTTCCATAATAACTACATCTTCATTCTTGCATTCTATTGTACGGGTCTTTTTATAAACCTGGCAAGAATGAATACCTGAAAGATCAACAAATTGAGAAATTATATCTTCTTTTTTCTGTTTGAAGAAGAAAACATATTTTCTGTTTTCATCTAACCCTATGACGAAGTCGCCACAAAACTCGTGTTGACTTATTTTACAATTGTGGAGTAGTGCAAACTCATTAAGTGATTGCAACTTTATGTTTTCTTTTCTCACTCTATTGTAATTCATTATTAATAAAGGAACTATAAATATTGCTAATAAGATAGCCCCAATGATGGCACTTTCCATATCCATTTTTAAGTTTTTTAAATTATACATTAATTACAGGCTTTACAGGATTACAAAGCCATAATAAACTATGCCGTATTGCCGTGACAGGCAATACCATCCAACTTAAAAAATGGATTACCAAAAGTAATGGAATGGAAAAATAATGTCCGATTTTCGATGATTTATCAGAAAAGTTCTCGTGAAGGTTGTGTAGTGAGAATATTCTGATCCATATAGTAGTTCGGTTGCTTTAAGGAATGCCTCTAATCCGGTAAAATAATTTTTAAATTTTGGGGTAGGTAGATTATTATAATCCTTAACCGAAAATTCGGAATGTGAGGTGTGCAAGAAAATCTTTTCAGATAAATATGAAATAACTTTATCTTGCGAAGATGATTTATTATAATTTATATCAAAATGGGTAAGCGAATTGTTAACGGTGACAATTGCAAAGCAATATATCGCTGTTAAAACTATTACACTTAATATTTTAATATGATTTTTCACCAGTCAAAATTAATTAAATTATTTGGTGAATTGAATTGACAGAAATATTTATTTCGAAATATTTCTGAGGGTATATTAAGTAATATGGCAAGGATGGTTTGATACCAGCCGATTTTACAACTCTATCGGAAACTGACTTTATTACAAATGTTAAGAAAAAGAATGCTGTTTTGAAGCACCTGACAAAATGGTATACCCGGGCAAATTAACTACACCGGAAAACACCTGGTTATTCCTTTGTCGGAAAAGCAATTTCCGACCTGTCCGGCCCAAGTGAGATCATCGTAATAGGGACTCCGACTTCTTCCTCAACAAAATCAAGATATGCTTTAAATTCCGGGGGAAGGTCATTACAATCGGTTATTTTTGAAATATCAGAATTCCATCCCGGCATCTCTTTATATACAGGTGTAAGTAGTTGTGCTGTATCATATGGAAGGTAGTCAATTATTTCCTCTCCTGACTGATATGCGGTGCATATTTTCAGTTTGCTGAACCCGGTAAGCACATCTGCCTTGGTTACAATCAGCTGGGTAACTCCATTAATCATTATTGCATATTTAAGGGCGGGCAGGTCAAGCCATCCGCATCTTCTGGGGCGGCCGGTTGTTGAACCAAATTCTTTACCCTGTCGGCGCATTTTATCGCCTGTCTCATCATGAAGTTCAGTTGGGAATGGGCCGCTTCCCACCCTGGTGCAGTAAGCCTTGAATATTCCCAGTACTTCACCGATCCTTCCGGGAGCAATACCAAGTCCAGTACATGCTCCTGCGCAGATGGTATTTGATGAAGTAACATAAGGGTATGAGCCGAAATCTATGTCAAGCAAAGTGCCCTGGGCACCTTCAGCAAGAATCTTTTTATTCTCATTTATGAGATTGTTGATAAAGTGTTCACTGTCAACAAGCTTATAGGTAAGGAGTTTCTCGATGCCACGAAACCAGTCTTCCTCATAATTTTCCGGCTCATCCTTGTAATCATACTGGCTTAGTATTTCCTTGTGTTTATTTTTCAGAAAGTTGTATTTTTCCAGAAAATCAGGCAACAGGATGTCGCCAACGCGTAACCCGTTGCGGCCGGTCTTATCCATGTATGTAGGGCCGATCCCTTTAAGTGTTGATCCGATCTTTGTATCACCTTTTGCTGCTTCAGAAGCAGCATCAAGAACTTTGTGTGAGGGGAGGATAAGATGCGCTTTTTTCGAAATATAGATACTGTCAACCGGGGCAACCCCCATTTCCTCAAGGGCATCGGTTTCATTTTTAAAAACAACCGGATCTATAACTACCCCGTTGCCTATAAGGTTAATTTTATCTTTATGGAATATCCCGGAAGGAATTGTGTGAAGAACATGTTTTATGTCATTAAATTCCAACGAGTGCCCGGCATTTGGGCCGCCCTGAAATCTTGCGATCACGTCGTAAACCGGTGTCAGCACATCAACAATTTTGCCTTTTCCCTCATCGCCCCACTGAAGGCCCAGTAATACATCAACTTTATTCATCCGAATAATTTAAAATTATTAATCTATTTATAAGTAAGTTACAATTGCTAATCATGTGGTCGCCACGGATGGATCACCCATGCATTATTCATTTCTTCTTGTGTGTCCTGCACATGGGAAATATATACGGATTCTAAATTGTCATTCAACATCTGAAAATATATTTCATCATTTTATAGCACCTGACAAAACCTGATTAACCATGAATTTAGTTAAACTTGTATGATTCATGGAGCATACCAGAAAATTAATAATCATGGAGAGTATATCTGAAGAATAATTCAGATTATACCAGAAGTCTCAGGATTTTAAAATGCACGACAAGTTACGAATTTTTTCACAAAAATAGTTGATAAGTCCACTAATTGGAAATATAATATCATTAGTGTCCGGTAAAAATATATAAGAGGGTTGGTCTGAACGACCAACCCAA
>CAYQXY010000070.1:0-9699 GCA_964421595.1 uncultured Bacteroidales bacterium
TAAATCAAGTGAGATTACAGGGAAGGGTGAAATTATGAATCGCTCAATTTAGGTAGAATATGCAGAAAAAATAAAGAAAAATCCTAACTCTCTATATTACATTTCATTTTTTTCCAATACACCACATTTTTACAAATCAAAAGAAGATTATGAGAATCTTTTTAATCTTTTTTCATCGGAAATGCAAAATTCCAGATGGGGAACAATGGCAAAAATGAATTTTGCAACAGTTACATTAGATGGAATCAATGATATTTTTCTGCCAAATCCTTTAACAAAAGAAAACGAAAAAATTATTTTAGAGCCATCAAAATACACTTTGCTTTGTTTTTCTGCCTCGTGGTGTGGTCCTTGCCATAGAAAAATACCATTGCTGAAAGAAATTTACGAAGCGACAAAAGAAAATTTGAATTTGGTTTATCTCACCACAGATGAAAGCACCACCATTGATGATTGGAATACATTAATGGAAAAAGAAAATATTAAATGGCGGAGTTTGTGGCTCACAGACAAAAAACTGAAAAGTGATTGGCAAATTTCTTCAATACCTGATTTTATTTTGGTTTACCCTGACAAAAATTCAAAAAAAATAATGTTAAATGAGGAAAAAGACATTCAAGAGTTATATTCTTTATTTATTAAATGAAAAATCAAAAGTCAGTATCAAAGCGAGTTTCAAAAAGACAGACTGGATGTTATTGTAGATTATAAAATCCTTTCATCGGAGTGGAATTGTGGCTGGCGAGAACCGGGTTACCGGCAGATTGAGATTCTTAATATAGTTGTAAAGTCTTAGTAAGGAATTTATTAATAGCATAATATCTTGCCTGGGCAGTAAAAAATGGCAGAGAATGTTTGATGGCTTGTACTTTACAAATAATAAGGATACTATTTCGTTAAGATAATAAGGAAAGATTTGTATTTTTATAAGAATAATGGCTAATAACATATTCAATCAGTTTGCTTTTAATCAGAAAATAATGTGAAATGGAATATATAGCAGAGCGTATTACAATTGATGACAATATTTGTAATGGTCGCCCCACAGTCAGGGGCACGAGAATTACTGTTCAAACTGTACTCGAGTTTTTATCAGCGGGTGATTCTGCCGAGGATATTCTTTCTCAATATCCATCTCTTGAACCTGGTGATATTAATGCATGTATCAAATTTGCAGCTGATTTAATGAAAAGTAATTTTTCTATCAAGATTGTAACATAATGATTCGTTTTTTAATTGATGAAAATCTGCCTTATTACTTTAGTATTTGGAATAGTAAGGAATTCAGCCATGTAAATGATTTGGTAAGAATTAAAACTGACAGTGATATCTGGGATTATGCCAAAAAAAATAAATTGATTATTGTCACCAAAGACAGCGATTTCTCAAATAAAATATTGTATAAGTCACCCCCACCTAAAGTTATTCATATAAGATTTGGAAATATGAGAATTCATGAGTTCTAAAATGTATTGGATAAAATGTGGACAGACATTGAGGAAAGTATTAAAACACACAAATTAGTTAACGTTTATATAGATAGAATAGAATCTTTTAGCTGACTGTGGAACAGGTTGATGTTATTTGGTGACTTTTATGTATTAAGGTTAAATGAAATAGGCATGAATAAACAAATTATAACATATTTGAAAGACAACCTTTAAATAGAAAACCTTCCCGATCGATAATATCAGACTTATGAAATTACTAAAACATCAGACTGTAACTGCTATACTGTTGATATTGTTGTTTTCACTTAGCATCACTGCTCCTGCACAGGATAAAACTGATTTAATGAGCCATGGGAGGTTAAAGGTTTCAGAGAATCAGCGCTTCCTTGTTTTTGAAGATGGAACACCATTCTTTTATATGGGTGATACAGCCTGGGAACTGTTTCACAGGCTTGATCGCGAACAGGCTGATTTATATCTTGAAAACCGTGCAGGTCTTGGATTTACGGTAATTCAGGCAGTCATACTTGCCGAGGAGAACGGATTGATCGACCCTAACCAATACGGTCATGTGCCTCTGGTGGACATGGACCCTTCCCGGCTAAATGAAGCCTATTTTGAACATGTTGATTATATCATTAATAATGCTGCCAGACATGGATTATTTATTGCGGTATTGCCAACCTGGGGAGATAAATGGAATAAAAAATGGGGACAGGGACCGGAAATATTCACTCCGGAAAATGCTTATATCTTTGGAGAATTATTGGGAGAACGTTACAAGGATACTCCCAATATAATATGGGTTGTCGGAGGTGACAGACCAATTGAGAGTGAATTGCACAGACAAATCGTTGTTGAAATGGCCAGGGGGTTGCGGAAAGGAGACAGTGGGAACCATCTTATCACATTCCATCCAACGGGTGGTCAGGGTTCGGCAGAAAATTTTCACGAAGAAAGCTGGCTGGATTTTAATATGCGACAAACCGGCCACTCCCGTGCCAACAACAAAAGTCTTGAGGCTATACGTTCCGACTACAGTCGGCACCCTGTTAAGCCCGCTATTGACGGGGAACCCATCTATGAGGATCATCCGATAGATTTCAGGAAGGATGAACAGGGGCATTCTTTAGCGGCTGATTTAAGAAAACTGCAATATATAAATCTGTTTAGCGGAGCCTTTGGGATTACATATGGCCATCATTCAGTCTGGCAAATGTGGGAAAATGGACGTCGCCCGGTCAATTTTCCACTCTTGCCCTGGTATGAGGCTTTGCACCAGCCGGGTGCATCACAAATGCAATATGTGAGAAGGCTGATGGAATCCAGGCCTGTACTTACCAGGATTCCTGACGATTCCATGATCGTGCCTCATTCTATTACATCATCAGCAGTTCCGGGAGCTGGTGAATACAGGTTTGCCGGAACCCGTGATCTGGACGGCACCTATGCCATGGTGTATGTACCCGTTGGACGTGACCTTGAAATAAAGATGGATGTCATCCGTGGTAAAGAGGTTGTTGCATGGTGGTATAATCCCCGAACCGGCTCGGCAGAAAAAATCGGCACATTCTCAAATTCCGGCACAAGAAAATTCAGTACTCCCTTCCCTGGAGAAAGAATTGACTGGGTTCTGGTACTTGATGATGCATCAAAGCAATATAAGGCACCAGGAACCAGATGAAAGGAAGAAGATGGAATTCCCATTGGCAAAGAGTTTGAGTGCCTGCGTTACCTTCAGCTGAATATATTTTCTCCGTTGGGTCATTTAAAATTCGCCAGATTCAACTCAAATCGTGCCTGGAATAAAAATCATTTATTCATGCATTGCCAAAATGGGGAAAAAAGTTGTTGACTTCGTTCCACATATTTCAGGTCTTGATTAATTTCTCAAGCTAACGTTTTTGTGAAATTCGAATTTTTTTGAGTTGATAAGAAGACTGAATGGCTTTTGGATATGTGTATAGAGATAACAACAACAAAAACTTGACATCAGTCAGAATATAAAATTAATTCCGGAACCATATAAAGGAGCCCGGATTTTTTTTGGCATTATCATTGCAGTGGTTATTTAATCTTAATCAATCTTATTGAATAATAAAGAGTGTGAATCATGTAACTCTTAGTGCAGGACATGTAACTTAAGCATATTTTAAGAAATTAAATTTGTGTAAAATAATTTAATAGAATATTATGAAAACAGTTAGACTTAGTTTAATCCTGATTTTAAGTGCAGCATTTATTTTTGGAGGCTGTGCCTCGTGGAGCAGATCTCAAAAAGGGGGAGCCGTCGGCACTGCTGCTGGTGGTGCCGCGGGAGCAGTAATTGGCAGGGCGTCAGGTAATACTGCACTCGGTGCAATAATAGGTGCGGCTGTCGGTGGTACGGCAGGTGCAATAATTGGAAATGAGATGGACAAGCAGGCCGAGGAAATTGAGAAAACAGTTCCTGATGCCAAAGTTGAAAGAGTGGGCGAAGGAATAGTTGTGGAATTCAGCAGCAATGTTTTGTTTGGGTTTGATGAATCAAACCTGTCAGGTGAAGCAAAGACAAGCCTTGATAAATTGGTCCAGGTCCTGAACACCTATGCTGATACCGATATTGAACTGCAGGGACATACTGACAGCAGGGGCAGCGCAGACTATAACATGGCTTTGTCTGAAAGACGTGCCACTGCGGTATCAGGATACCTTAAAGAAAAGCGGATTTCTGATGATCGCCTTACAATTAAGGGATTTGGCGAAGAATTTCCAAAGTATAGTAATGAGACTTCAGATGGTCGTTCTCAGAACCGCAGGGTTGAGTTCCTGATCACTGCAAATGAGAAGATGAAAGCCGAGGCTGCCAGGGAAGCTGGTGAATAGGGATTTCTTAAGCCTGGCCGGTGACGGCCAAACACACGGGTATGACTCCACCCTTAACACAGTGCATCAAATAATCAGATTTTAAACGACAGTAAGGGTGACTGTCAGGCCGTAACTAAATTCAATCGTACATTAAAAATAAAATTAGATGAAATCAAGACTATTTTCTATTGCACTTATCTTTATACTTTCCTCTTCCCTGGCTTTTACTCAGGGTACAGATAATCCCGGAAAGTCTTTCGGAATACTTGGGGGAGTAAATTTTCAGAATTTTAATGGAAAAGATAACAGCGGCAACAAACTGGATAATGATATGATAATTGGCTATCATGCCGGAGTAAATATCCAGGTGCCAATAGCTCCGGAATTCTATTTCCAACCTGGATTACTATTTTCCGTCAAGGGGTCAGAGAATGATTTTGGATTATTAACCGGAAAATATAAACTTTCATATATTGAAGTCCCTCTTAATCTTGTATATAAAGGGTTGCTTGGAAATGGCTATGTGACTCTGGGTTTTGGGCCATATGTAGGGTACGGTATTGCTGGTAATTCGAAACTTGAATCCGGTTCAGTGACTGTTGAGACAGATGTTGAATTTACAAATGTTGTAGAAACCGGTGATCCTTTAACTACGAGCCATTTCAGGCCTTTTGATGCCGGGGGTAATATTTTCTTCGGGTATGAAATGGCAGGGGGATTGTTTCTTCAGCTTAATGCACAACTGGGGTTGATGAAAATAAATCCGGAAGACAATCGGCTGGTGGTAATGTATGGAGAAGAATTATCTGTTAAGAATACAGGATTTGGATTATCTTTGGGTTACCGCTTCTAATCAAAACAGTTATCCTGAAAAATAAAAAGGCAGATATGGACAGAATGAACCGGTTGGCTTGCCATGAATTTTTCATCTGATATAAATCCAGTCAGGGATCGCTACATCGCATGAAAAATCGAACATCAGGTCAATTATTTTGCATCCGTTAGAGTAATATTAGATGAAAAAATCTCAGGCCTATTTTGAATTAAAAAGGATCGTATCTGTTTAATCAGAAACGATCCTTTTCTCTTTAACTGTTTGTGGTTGCGCACCACTTCCTATTCATTCTCTAAATCTGCGCCAGATTTTTCAACCGAATTTTCGTTTTCGGCCTCAATCCTCTCCTTTTCATCCTGAAGTGCTTTTCGCCTGAAATACCCTCTGAAAAAGATATTGTGCTTGAGTGCTTCCATATTCTCATCAAGCCCTTTTGTACTTTTTTCAAGATTAATCAAAGTCTGATTAATACTGCTGGACATGGTCGTATCCTGTATTAGCATGCCCAGGGTACCTTCGCCACTGTTTATCTTTACCATGATCTCACCAAGAGCAACTGAAGCAGTTTCTGTAGTGGCCACAGTGAGCTGTAGTTTCTCCATAAATTCAAATACATTTTCCTTGGTAATTTCTATTGTTTCATCCATGCCTTCAGAGCTCTTTTTGAAATTTGCTATTGTCTGATTTATGTTTTCAGCGATTGTTGAATCCTGGATCAATCTGCCAAGTGGCCCTTCCCCGCTATTTATATTGATCATAATTTCAGAAAGTTGCTTCGAAATAACTTCTGAATTTACTGCCGTAGTCTGTAAACTTGCCATAATAGCATCGGTCTCAATAGGTTCTATTGATGATATATGTTGACCGTCCTCTGCCATTTGAGAATTGAAACTACCCTGAGTAATTATTATTACCCGGTCGCCAATTATCCCTTCAGAGCTGATTGAGGCTTCGCTGTCAACTTTTATAAACTGCTGTACATCTCTTCTTATCAACATATCAACCTGGACCGTTGAATCATTTATGATCCTTATATTGTCAACCGTTCCCACATTTATACCTGAGAAGCGTATACTGTTTCCAACCTGTAAGCCGCTCACATTATAGAAATTGGTTGTAACCCTAAAAACTGGATTGAATAGATTCTGCTGCTTACCGATGAAGAAAATTGCAATTACAAAAATCACCAATCCCCCTGTGATGAAAAGTCCAAGTCGGACTTTGAAATTTTGTGAATGAGTATCCATATCGTTTTTATTATTTAATTACTTGAAAAAGGATCTGATTAAAGCATCAGTTGAATTATCAAATTCATCGATGCTGCCTTCCTTATAAACTTCCCCTTCCTGTACCATGATGAGGCGGTCTGCTGTTGTCCTGGCACATTCAATATCGTGCGTGATAATGATGGATGATGTTTTATATTTTTTCTGAACATCATTTATGAGTAAGCTTATTTCATCCGATGTTACCGGATCCAGCCCGGTAGTTGGTTCGTCGTAAAGCATGATCAAGGGATCGACAATAATTGTACGTGCCAGACTTACCCGTTTCCGCATCCCTCCGGATAATTCTGATGGCATCCTATATAAAGTCTCTCCCAGTCCCACGTTGTCAAGAACTTCTGCTACCTTATCGTCAATTTCTTTTCGTGAAAGGCCCTTCTTTATCCTTTTCAGGGGAAATTCCAGATTCTCTTTTACTGTCATGGAATCATAAAGTGCACCACTCTGAAAAAGAAACCCGATTTTTTCGCGCATCTCCGCCAGTCCTTTGCTGGTCAGTTCGTCCAAATCCTTGCCGAATACCTTGATTGTTCCCTGGTCGGGATAAAGTAACCTGACAATGCATTTAATAAGGACTGATTTTCCTGAACCTGATTTTCCGAGTACCACCAGGTTTTCACCGTTATAAAGTTTTAACGATAAATTTTTCAAAACAAGATCATTACCAAAACCTTTTTTGAGACTGTCAATTTCAATAACCTGCTCTAGCCTCCCTGGTTTGTTCCAGGAAACTGTTTTATTCCGGGCAATAGTTCTGCCTGGCCCGGGAAGTTCCATTCCTGCTATTTGGGTCGTATTTTCCATTAATAAAGTACATCTGTTATTTGTACGGCAATCAAATCTATAATAATAACGAACAGTGATGATAGCACAACTGCTGAAGTGGCTGCTTTGCCCACACTTTCTGTTCCACGCCCTGCTGTATATCCTTTATAGCAGCCGATAATTCCGATGGCAGCCCCAAAGAAAAAAGTTTTAACCACGGCAGGCAGGAAGTCTGCAAAACTTATGGCACTGAATGCCTGGGAAAAGAAAAGGACAAAGGGTACGTCTCCTTTTATATTTGCTCCGGCCCAGCTGCCCAGGATGCCGAGTGCGTCAGCATACAGGACGAGGACCGGGATCATCAGGGTGGCGGCCAGGACCCTGGTAACAACCAGAAAACGCATGGGATTGGTTGATGATACCTCCATTGCATCTATTTGCTCACTTACTTTCATAGATCCCAGTTCGGCTCCCATGCCAGAACCAATTCTGCCTGCACAGATCAGTGCCGTAATGACCGGCCCCATTTCCCGTATAATTGAGACAGCTACCATTCCGGGGAGCATTGAAACTGCACCAAAGTCTGCCAGAACCGGCCGCGATTGTATTGTCAGCACCAGTCCGATAACCATTCCTGTTACTGAGATCAGTGGAAGTGTCCTGTTACCGATTTGGTAACACTGATGCAGGAATTCCTTAAATTCAAAGCTGCGTGAAAAAGTGCTTGTAATTGTATGAAAAAGAAATAAAAAAAATACACCTATCTCGGCAAAGAAAAGTGTTGCCATCTGAGTGTTTTCGATTGTTTGCTCACTAAGCTTTATTACTCTTTTCTTTACATTTGGCAGTTTTACGAATTTCTTGAATACCGGATTAATTTTATTCACTATACTGGATTATAGTTTGAAATATGTTTTTACAATTTTATTTATCCTTGCCGTAATGAATGAAATTTTTCAGATAACCATGAAGTATTTCAGCGTTTATAAGCAAGTGTCATTTGATTAAATATAGTGCGGGTCATTTTTTTAACCTTTTAATAATTGGGTTAATATGTATCAATGGTGGCATTGTATCACCCAGAAGAAATCCCCAGGGCTTTAAAGGCTCGATATTATCAAAGATCAGTTTGGCGATTGCAAGAAGCGGAATGGCAAGAAACATGCCGGATAGACCCCATAATGCATACCCGGCAATCATTGCGATTATGGAAAATAGTGCATTTATTCTGACTCTTGATGCCACAATCTTAGGAACAATGTAAAAGTTATCAATGATCTGGATTATTATATGAAAGATTAATACATACAGAACATATGCAGGCGACTTTGTAATCAGTGCCAGAGCCATGACCAGTGCTATACCGATTAATGGACCAATGTAACGTACAACATTCAGCAGGGCCACAACTGCACCAAGAAGCATGGCATAATCAATACCCAGAATGAAAAAAGCGCCGGCATAGAGGATTGCAAGTATAACAAATTCTGCAAACAGCCCTATTAGATAGCCCTGTATAACAGTTTTTGACTGGCTGATCATTTTTCCCAAACTGCCTTGCTGATCTGCATTAAAGAGTTTATGAATAAAATCCAGAATCAGAGGTTGGTACAATAGTAGTAGAAAAACATAAACCGGGATCAGGAAAAGCATAACAAACCAGCCTCCTATGGTCACAATTGTTTGGCCGATCGAAGATACACCCAGGTTTATTGATTCATCTTTGAATTGTGCCAGCCATCCATGAAACTTCTCCGGATTTATTTCAAAATAAGCTGAAGCCCAAATGACAGCATTGTTTATAGCCTCGGTGAATTTTTCAACCAGCAGGGGCCATGATTCTGCAAACCGGCTTACCTGTGCGACAAACAGGGTGCCAAGTACAGTGAGCACCATAATTGTAAGGATAATTATAATTGTGATGGCAAATACCCTGTTAATTTTAATCCTTACAAAGAAGTCCACTACAGGGTGGAGCACTATGGCAATAATAACAGAAAAGATAAGTGGGACTATTATTCCCTGTGCAATGTATAATAGTATAAACAAGGCAAATAAACCAATTAGAATAGTTGCAGCCTTTACATACGATGATAATTTTAATTCATTACCGCTCATCGACCTCTGTGTTATTTTTCAATTTATGGATTAAACTAAATGGTTTGTTTTTAACCTTATTCCGCAAGTCAACACAACCTGGGATTTAATCATTCAGGTTGATTAGTATGGTTCTTCAAATGATTATTCAGATAGGCTTCATAAATTGCCATTTCTCCAATTTGTAAATATGGTTTAATCAGATTGAAGAGTGTTACATAAATCCCATTAAGAGTTGCATATGTTACATGTTAATATTATATGACATTGGTGGTTAAAAAATATTTTAACGGGTATTGTTTTGTGAATCTGATAGTTTATACTGTTATACATTCCCGGGTTAAGTATTTTTTAAGTATAGGTGTTTTTTATATGAAAAAGTAAATTACCTTTGCAGCCCCAAGAGACACAAGAGAGG
>CAYQXY010000071.1:0-9120 GCA_964421595.1 uncultured Bacteroidales bacterium
GCACCCGATTTGGTACGTTCGAATAATCATTCAATTCATATCGTCTATAATTCTTCGGGAACAATAAAGCAAAAGGAATTAACAATGTATGAAAGGTCGGATTTGAATATGGACAAAATAAGTAATAAGTTATCTTATGACAGGATAATGATTGATAAAGATTCTGTGTTTATCGGATATATTACACTTGCAACCCTCAAAGACACAGAAATACCCTATATTAAAAAGTCTTTTATGAATGCGAAAGGAATCATCATTGATATTCGGAATTATCCTGCCACTTTTGTAGCTGATTCATTGGGGAATTATTTTACTTCGAAAAGAAAGCCTTTTGCGAAATCTACAACAGCAAATTTAAATAATCCGGGAGAATTTAATTTTAGTCGTGATATGTCGTTTTTAAATAATAACGCAGGAAACCGCAATAATTTAAATGATTCTGAAAAACCTGTATCAGGAAATTCAAATAATCCGGGAGAATTTAATTTTAGTCGTAATGTGCCGTTTTTAGATAATAACGCGGGAAACCGTGATAGCTTAATTGATTTTGAAAATTCTGTATTAGAAAATTATTTTCAAGGGAAATTAGTCGTCATAGTGAATGAAGAAACCATAAGTATGGCCGAATATACCGCTATGTTATTCAGGGCTGGAGATAATACGGTTATAATTGGCAGCCAAACGCAGGGAGCTGACGGAAATGTCTCATTAATCCCGTTACCGGGCGGAATTAAAGCCGGGATTTCAGGTATTGGTATTTATTATCCGGATGGGAGTGGAACCCAGCGTATTGGCATAGTTCCGGATATTGAGGTAAAACCTACCATTCTAAGGATTCGGGAAGGACGGGATGAACTCCTGGAAAAAGCGATTGAAATTATAAAAAATTAACGCACTTATAATAATACATTTTTTAAATTTTGATTTTTACAACGAGTCGAAGGGTACCTCTTATTTTTCGGTTACAGAAAAATCAATTTTATATCCCGGATTTAACTTCGGATAAAGACGCCAGAAATAGAGATTTCCGATAGCCCAATAGCACTCCACACACTTATCGATCGATATCTCAAGTTTGTAGCTGCCCCTTATATTACTGGAGGATAAAGAGATGTCAGATATATTGTCTGATATTGACGGCACCGTAATTTTTCCTGCGATCAGAGTATAATTATCAAAATCAATTTCAGAAATAGTGTTGCAGTTATCCAGTTCTCCAAAATCGCTATGCGAAAAAATAACTTGTAAAACCGTATCCTCCTGAAAATTTAAAAGAAAGTTATTATCTCTTGAGAAGATGAGATCAAGTTGTGCGGCTGTTTGATTATCCAGCTCTGACGGATTGATTTGTATCCATTCGCCATCTGATTTAGTGCTGTCTTTGCTGCAACTAACTGTTACCAGCATGATGAGCAGACTCTTGAGTACAATTTTTTTTAATGCTTTCATACCCGTGGTTTTAGTGGCAATATCGTTCTTAAATCAAATATTCCGTACTTTTTTCAGCATATCAGGCCGGATGTTAGGTATACGCGTATTCTCTAAAGCGTATTTTCTTGTTTTTTGACATCACCCCGTTAGATAGATGCAAAAAAAAATAAAAAGGTTGCAGCTAATGATGAAGTCGATATTACAGTTGAGCATACTTATGCTATTATCCTTTATGCCAAATTTAAAAAACTTAATTTGTTCAGATCCAAAAGCATTTTGATTAATTTAACCTACGAACAAGTCAAAAAAGGCAAATGCTCCTTATAGACCATCGGTGGACTTTTGAGAACAGTTTCCGCCATCTTGACAGCATGCAGTGAATAATATATCGCCGATTCACTGCTTCTCGGCACACTAGCCACAGTAGCGGATTTGCTGGGTTCAGGTATTTCTCTATTATAGTGTCATTATTTTTTTTTGCATTCTTTGTATACCAGGGTTATTTCTTATGTTTTATCAGCATAATCACAGGATTTGATTCTTCGTCCAATTTCGCAGTAATTTCTTTCAATTTGCCTTTCAGTACACCTTTTTCGTAATCTTTAACAAGTCGGAAGGATTCTAAAACTTGCCATGATTCTATTTCTTGATTCACAGGTCGTAAAGCATTCATGTATATTTCTTTTTTGGTTGAATAATCTCCGTTGAGTATCAAGCAACAACTTATAGCTAGGTGAGAAAACATTTGACTCCCAATCAATTTCTCATGAATAATTATTTCAAAGTGTAAAACACCAGCCATGGGTTGTCATTATCATCTATTCCGGAAGGGTCTATATCTTT
This sequence comes from uncultured Bacteroidales bacterium, assembly GCA_964421595.1. Classification (GTDB taxonomy): domain Bacteria; phylum Bacteroidota; class Bacteroidia; order Bacteroidales; family PUMT01; genus PXAP01. The sequence continues at coordinate 2,275 of CAYQXY010000071.1, forward strand.
CAGAAACTCATATTTCGATTTATATTCCTTATCCTTATTCGCAAGATCAAGGATCATCTCACGTAGCTGGAAACTTTCGATCATAAAATAATATTCACCTTTTATGGTACGGCCCAAAGGAGCATTGATGCCTCCAAATAGGATGGAATAAGGCAACTCGAATCCTTTGTTTGTAATATAGCTGTCATTATTTCTGTTGTAATATATTATGGTATGGTTACGGTGCAGCGAGGCTAAAAAAATCACCCAATCTTCAGATACAGTTAAATAGTCTATATTCATTAACTTAGTGTTTTTGTAACTTTCAAACTTATTCATTATATCTTCCGGGGAACCGTAAAAGAGATCATCGGGCATATTTTGGGTGCCAAAATCGAACTCATATAAAGTTTTTACGACGTCATCCACAATATGATAAACAGAAAGATCAAAATAGTTGGAAACGAAAATGCCATTTTCATATATGCCCATAGAGGAATTATTGACACGCGTGAGAATCATATTCCCTAATGTTTCCTGGCGAGGAAAATATGATGACACAAGCATTCCTGTACTATCGTAAATATTCAGTGAATATTCATCTGTATAATTTCCTGAGATAACGAAATTGCCCGAAGGAGTTACAATTATACGATGTCCCCTGTTTACGGGAATCGTTTTTACAAAATTGCCTTCCAGGTCATATTGCTGAATGCGGGTTCTATCAAGCAAAGATATGCGCTCATTTAAGACAGCTATCCCACCAGGCGTGATATATTCCTGAGGTCCATTGCCTGATCTGTTTATTTTCCGTATAAACTTGCCGTTGCCGTCAAAACACAGGATAGCCGCCTGTTGAGAATCCCATATGTAAATATTGCCATCCGAAACGACCATTTGGTTATAATACATTCCAATATAAGCATCTTCTTTAGATTCAAGGGGAATAAGCCTTATAGAGAGTTGCTTTAGGAAGTTGGCGGTATTGTTTTCCGAATTCCGGTTGAGGTCGATATTAACAACCACGGTTTCACCGTCTTGGTCTCCTTCCCGTTGGGAGCAGGAAACGGCAAATATAAATGTAAATAAAAACAAAGCTTTATTCATACGAATACAATGTATAAGTTAAACATTATAAACAACTTAAAATAGATAAGAAAATTAAGATTTCATACCTTACTTACTCATATAAGAAAAAAACAAATCAATATTTTTTTTTCATAGTCAAGGCTTTAAGATATTGACTAATTCTAGCCTGCTGCCTGCCAGGCAAGAACCCAACAATATATTGGTTTTAAAATTATCAGGGCAAAAAGTGTCACTTTGGCCATCTTTACCGCGCCGATGACGTAACCTGGCCACCCGGCCAAAATGATGTTACTTCCGCTTTTTTCCCTTTAAAATTGCAATTACTTTAAACCTAAGGAAAAACTCCTTCACCTCAAAATACACTATATTAATTTATATTCATTCTATTCGAATCGCTAGCAGTTGGTGTTAAGCGAACTGGAAAAAATTGAAGTTGCTATCCGTGCTCAGATGATTTACACATTATCGCATAACCATGGTCCTTTTTGGTTTAATGAATTTTCACTTTTTTCTGACAGGAATAAATTAAAATCCTCAAGGGGGAAAATGCTGATTGAATACAACCGCAGCGATGAAGAGTTACTTACCTTTATTAGCAGTGCATCCATAAACAAAGGAAATCTCGTAATATCTCCCATAGAGGTAGATACATAAGCATAGTGATTATTTTGAACTACGATCAAGCCAATAAAGGCACATTTTCCTTTTAGACCAGTGGCAGACTCTTTGAGAACAACTGCGGATTAAACAAATATTTTTTCCACAGCTTAAAGGTTATTCATTTTTTATTGTAACTGAAATCCTGGAATTAATAACCTGTGTTCCTTTATAAGAAATGCAAATTACAGTGAACAGCAATAGTGCTGCAAATGAAAATATGAAAATACCCGGGCCAACAGAGATTTGCCTGTGAAATGACTCTAACCATCTTGTCGAAAAATACCAGGCTATTGGTGCTGAAATTAAAATGGCCGCCGCTGCCATTAGAATAAACTCCTTGTAAACAATCCATAATAGTTTTGAGTAACCGGCGCCAAACACTTTGCGGATGGCTATTTCTTTTGTCCTGTTGTTTAGGATAAAAGCTGATAACCCTATTAATCCCAAGCTAATCAGGAAAACCGATAAAACGGTAAATAATTTGATCAACCTGCTCCACTGTTCTTCATCCTGCGAGTAAAGTTTGAGTTGATCATCAAAAAACAGTGCATTTACCACATCAGTCCCCGTGATTGATTTATATAATTCCTGAACCTCATCAATGTCCTTTCTGGTATATCCTGCCCTCAACCTGATCCCAATATCACTTAATTCAGATGCATTAGTACTGAGATCGATACATATTGGTTCCTGGCGTGAATGGATAGTATTTACGCTAAAATCCTCGACAAGACCGATTACCTGGCGTTGCCTGCCTGCCAGTTCGATTGATTTGCCAACCGGGTCTTGAAGTTCCAATACAGAAGCAGTAGATTCAGTTATAATTATATATCCGGAGTTTTCTGTATCAGTTTCTTCCGAAAAGTCTCTACCTGCAATCAAATTGAGTTCCAGAGTATTAATAAAGTCAAAATAAGTGCGTAACATTTCAAGATTAACTGTTCTTTCCGGATTATCAGAAAAAGAATACATCTGGAAGCCTCCACCACGGTCTTTTGGGGGAAAATTCAAGGCTCCGGTAATATTCTGAACAACGGGAAGTTTTGAAGCTTCTTCAAGGAATGTCAGGTGATTCTTTCTGGATTCACCAGTACCACGAAAGATCAGTACATTCTCCTTATTGAAGCCGGGATTGAAATTTATAGAATAGGATACCTGTCTGTTGACAATAGTTGTATATATAATAAGGATGCTGAAAATTGACAGCTGGATAAAAATCAGGGTCCTTCGCAGGATAAATTTTCCCCTTACGGTGGAAAATAAAGATCTAAGCGCTACAATTGAATTCAGCTTTGACAGATATGAAGAGACATATATGCCAGGGAGTAGGTTAATAATTAATAGAAGTACGCTGAATAAAATAAAGAACCTGATCATTTCCGATAAGGATATAACTATGTTTTTTGAAAATAACTGGTTGAAACCGGAATATAAAAGTTCTGAAATCGACAATAATATTGCCAGGGAAATCAACAGGTTAACTATCGTTTCAATAGAAAACTGTCTGAAGAAATCTTTTTTTGAAGCACCAAACAACTTGTATAGCCCAATCTCCTTGTTTCTTGATACAACATTGGAGATGTTGAGAATTATAAAATTTAATACATTAATAATGATAATAAAGATTGCCCCCAGGCAAAATGCCCCAACCTTTCTCTTGTCACCCTTTATTGTAAAATCATTGATAAGGTTTGCCGAATTAAGATATATTTCTGAAACAGCCTGCATTTCGTAATTAAATGTAGCATATTCTGACATGAACCTTCTGGTGGCATTGTGAATAGCCTCTTGAACTTGTCTGGGGTCTGATGATTCTGGCAACAGAATGTAGGTGTTTGCATGAAAAGACGACCAGTCCTCCCTCATAAAGGCAAAACCCCGCATAAGATTTGAAAATGCAGGTTCAAGATTGATAAACAAGCTTCCTGTTATGGTTGAATTCTCCGGAAGGTCTTCTATAATACCAATAATAGTTAGCGATATTTCGCGATTTTCTCTTCTTATTCGCAGCATTTCACCCACTGCGTTCTCCCTGTCGAAATACTTGGATGCTGCCGACCTGGTAATTATAGCAGTATAGGGCTGTTCGAAAAGATACCTCTTGTTACCACCATGCAAGAACTCAATGGAAAAAATATCGAAAAAAGAGGGATCAACTGCCCTTAGCCCTGTCTCACTTATAATAGTCTCGCCCTTCAGAAAGTCAGTGCGTCCCACATTTGCCAATCGGGTTGAAAGAACCACTCCTGGTATTTCATCATCAATTACCTTTGATAACATGAATGGTGTTCCCGGAGTTTTAGACGCAAAGACGGCATTCTCATTTATAATCCTGTAAATGCTCTTATGTCCGGGGTAGCTGGTGTTATAGCTTCTTTCGTTATAAACATACAAAAGCAGAACAAAAGCCAGAACAAACCCTGAGGAATAGGACAGGATATTGAAAAGCGAAATAAGAAATGTCTTTTTTGTTCTCCTCCACCATACTTTCAAATATAGCTGATCCATAATCGCGAGTATCAGGATACTTTTTTATAGCAAGACATGATATTAGTTCTCAGGCCTGTAAAACACTTTATCATCAATTTTACAATTGAGTTCAACATTGCTTATCCTTTCAGTCCACGAAAGAGTTCCATGGTAATAGCTCTCCTCTGTAAAGGGTATAAAAATGCCGTGTATGTTCCTGAAATCTGAATATCGTCTTTCATTTACATATACATCACCAGTTGCCGGATCAGATAAATGAAAATGAATGATCTTTACCAAATAATCTGAAGGATCGAGAAAAAAGATCACGGTATATTCATCTTCCGTTTCAACTAATAAACGGATATATTCAGTGTCATGTATCACAGCAATACTAAGGGATTTGATCTGATCTTTTCCCAGGTAGCTATTCAGGCTTTCAAGATTCGCCTTAACCCTGCTAATTATGACATCCATACTCCGTTCATGAGGAATAAAACCTGTATTAGTCCAAAATCTCTTTCCGTCATATCCATAAACCAGTTTATAGTCCGTATAATCGATTTCCGTGTAAATGAGTTCAGGCTCTTTAATTCCTGTCCAGAATCCATTGACTGATGTCTTCCCATAGGAGGAACTTTCACGTTCCCCAGTAATACATATGGTCTTGATGTCTCTGATCTCAGACAGTCCTGTTGCCTTGTTATGGTGGCTGATTACTTCCTCCTTACTTTGAGAAAATGCATCTGAACACAGAAGCAAACATGTTGCAAAAGAAAGGATCAGAAAAAATAACTTATTCATCTTCAACAATTTCTTTTTCCATGAAAACCTCAAGTTCTGTTTTTCCTTTCAACTCGACCCGTTGTCTTTTCATATCCTCAAAGGCAAAGGTAAGTGCATGGACTTGCTTTGGTATCTGCAATTTAAATTCTCCTTCTTTGTTGGTTACAGAACCCTCTATCTGTTGCTTAACAGGATTAAAAAATAAAATATTAGCATTTGCCAATGGTTCTTTTGTCTCGTCACAAAAAACAGTACCGGTAATCATGATTAATTCATCATCATTCTGGGCAAACAACCCGGTAAAACAAAAAGTCAGCATCAGGAGTAAGATCAGTGAGGCATGTGCTTTTGTATTCATTTGTAAAGTTGTTTGAAGTTATAAGATAGATTCGCTTCTAGCCGTGAATTATATAAATTCAAGTTATGACTAAATTTTTACTCATACAAGAATTTATCACGAAATTGACTACACAAATAGTCAGTTAATTCAAATTTATAATTATTCTATTTAGGATAGTCCTGCAGCCTTACTTATACTCATTCGCATAGCTGCGGAAAAACAAATGTTTTATCCGATGTTTAATCCTGCCCACATCCCTGTATTGATTCTTAAGATACTTCCATCAGGGAGTTGTTTATTAGCCAGCTTCTCATATATCCCAAATTTCCAGTTAAATAGGTTTTTGGAAGATATATAGTCAGAGCAAAAGAGTTGGCCAAACCAATATGAAAATAAAGAAATAAAGTTCTCGGGAATCTTATAGATTTCGGATTTTGTCTGTCAGCATATCTTAATGTTTTTATAAACTCCATAACCGCAAAAAATAGGTATCTCACGTCTATACGTCATATATTTTTATAACTTGAATCTGATTTTGTAAAAACCACCAAATGCAAAAGATATATCTGTCATCACATAAGGTCATTTATATATGAAAACAAACTCCCTGGTAATCAGTATCCTTGTTCTTGTACTGGTAATCATCAGTTTATCACAAAACAAACAAAAAGAATTCAAGGTATTGCATCCCATGATGCATGAGTGGGTGAGTGCAAACTTCACGCCTGTCAACTCTGTATGTTTAATGATGCAGTAAACTTGCTTAATATTTGGTAATAATCATAATCGTCTGCAGATGACAATACCTCTGGAATTAATGTTTTATAAAGGCTGTCCAAATCAAAAGTTAATTGGTCAATGTTTACGAAATTGTATTTTATTTCAGACCAAATTTGACTTAACCAATATAGCTTTTCCTCATCCGTGATTTTGGCAGGCAAGTCTTTTATACCAACAATTTCGGTATAGGCTGTGTCAGTTGAATTAAGGATTATTTTAAATCTAACAGTGTCATTTTCACTAACTGTAAAAGAAATCGTATCTGTGTCTGTTTGAAAAACAACCTCATTTTTTCCATTTATACAATAAACTTTTAATCGGTCAGGATTAATTTCAGGGGAGATTCTCCAATCGGTTTGTGATCCATTTATTAAAACTTTAATATCTTTTTTAGTCGAATTAATTGATTCAATTTGATTCTCAGTACAGCTATAAAGTAAAATGAATGGAATGATAAATAATAGTTTTCTCATTTGGTTATTTTATTTTTTTAATGACAGGCCACATCCATCCTGATGGTTCTAAAAGATGATCTCTGTCAATATCTGCAACAAGGTTGAATGCAGGTCCAATTTCCAAGACTAATCCAGGATTTATTGCTATCGTAAAAGTTCTGCCAGTTGTGGTATTAATTTATTCTTTTTAATTTAAACCTAAGGAAAAACTCCATCACCTCAAAACACACTATATTAATTTAAACCTAGATTGAGCGATTTATGCAAAAAAAGATAAAAGATAGCTTG
>CAYQXY010000072.1:0-8279 GCA_964421595.1 uncultured Bacteroidales bacterium
TATTTTAAATTATCATTAAGAAATTTCACTTTCTTTTGAAGTTCAATATTATTATCGACAATATTTAGTTTTGTGTCAAGTTTGGGATGGCACATAATCTCGAAATAACTAAACTTCTTGGTATTGCTAATCCTGTGAAATTCCTTTACATCATCAATTGATCCGAAATACTCAGAAGTTTTAAAATGCTTGTTCAGTTTGTTGTTTAATATATTTCTATATAATCTGTTAAACAAGTTATTTTTCAAACCAATATTCCTGCTGATCCTGATCCTGTGCATCTTCTCCTCTTTTAAAGTATTTATCAGGACATCAATGATATTCCATTCTTCATGTTTATGATTATGGGAGTCAGCATGTGTCAATGGTATACCATTAATTCTGCATAGCTTTATCTGTTCTTTTACTTCATGAAAAAGAGCTTTTTTTTCATCATAGTTGAGTGGCATAAATACTTTGATAGGATTCTTGTTTCTTCTTAGAAACATCCCGTCTTTATCACAAAATTTACTATATCTTTTTATCTTATCTGTTAATGGATGACCTAATGTTAGATTTATGTGTATCCCAATCTTATTTGTGAGCTTTTTTTCATGGGCAATCCTTATTGCATCTTCAAAACCGGGCCTATTTGCCATTATTGTTGTTGACGTTATTAGTTTTTGGTCAAATGCATCTGCAATTGCCTTATTGGTTTCTACACAATCACCAAAATCGTCGGCATTAATTATTACCCTTACTGATTTATCCATAGTCATTCTTGTAACTTATTATTTTAAACTTCGTTGGGCGCAATAGTTTCTCTTGAAACTTATACTTACCCGCTGCTGGTGAACTAAGGCTCACCAGGCCATTTTTGAACCCTGCATTATTCAGAAGATTTGACATAATCATTTCCTCCTATTTTGTGTACTACTCACTGGTCAGGCGATCTACTTGTTTTAGCCGCCACTTTGACGATTTGATAATCTTATGTTTATTCTTAGCCTAAAAAGATTCTCCGGTCTTGTATATTATAAGGGTCTTGTAAATGATAATAACATTTATAATATGTTTACTGAATAGACAAGCTGATTGCAATTATCACAGATCAGAAGCCTGAGTTTTTATAAAATTCAGGACCTCTTCAGTGTCATTTTCTGCATTGACGGAGTCGTTCTTATAAATGATTTTACTGTTTTTACCTACAATAAAAGTCCACCTCCGTGTAGTGATATCGCGCACAAGTTCATATTCAGCATCTCCAACCGTACGTTTGATAGACCCGCCATCGCCTACAGGAACACCAAATGCTTTGGCAATCTCGCCTTTCTCATCAGATAAAAGTGTGAAGTTGAGGTTTTCTGCCTGCTTGAAAAGCCTGAGGCTTTCAACTTTATCGCCGCTTATGCCAACCACTTCAACACCTGCCTCAAGCAAATCTTCCCTGTGGTCACGGTAAGAACATGCTTGTTTGGTGCATCCTCCTGTCATTGCAGCTGGATAAAAGTAAACCACAATGTATTTTTCTCCGAGGAAATTTTGAATATCCCAGGTTGAACCTTCATCAGTAGTGGCTTTAAAAAGAGGTGCGTCATCTCCTAATGATAAACCTTGCTGGTCTGCCATGGAAAAGGAGGCAAGAATCAAAAATGCAAATGCAAAGATTTGAACTTTCATGGTCGAAGGGTTTTAGTTATTAAGCAAAAATAATTTTTTTTTTTGCATCTTAGTTACATTTGGACACTTGTCATTAAAATAAATTAAAATTAATCTAAATAAACACATGAAATGATTTGAAAAATGGTTTTGGTGCTTTAATTTTATAGTTTAAATATGGTCGACATATATAAAGAAGAGATCACTTACCAGGTTGTAATCAAGGTAGCAGGGGTGTAAGAAGCCGACGAGACGAACAAGGAGAACAGAACCAACAAGACCAATTAGATCAACAAGACCAATTAGATCAACAAGACCAATTAGAACAACAAGACCAATTAAGACCAACAAGACAAACTATACCGGAAATATTAAAATTGGAGGAAGGCATATGGTTGACATCGCGATTATTACCGCTGCGATCGGTGCAGCTACCTCAGCTGTCGGACTGTTCGATAAGATGGCAGACCAGATCGAAAGGTTTATTACAAAGCGTCCGGAACCGGGAGTTCCGAAGGAGCACAGGCTCAAAATCGAGAAGTCTGGCAGTGACATGCTTGCAAAGTCTGATGGCCAGGTTGTCCAGCGGATTACAGCTCAGGAACTCGAGATGCTCCCGGCAGGCCAGTTACAACATATCAAAGTTCTTGAGCAGTCAATGGAAAACCACTATGCGTTGTGGTCTCAGGTCTACCCTCAACTCGCAATCATGGATAGTCCCGTACAGAAAGCAAAGGTCGAATTACAGCTCCGCGGAATCATTGGCGGGATGAAAAGTGACCTTGAAGGAATCTTATCTTTTCTGGAAAGTTGCGGGATCCACCTTGATGACCACTACATGCACATTCGGCATCTCGTCGGACAGCAGTGAGGTGACAAAACAAACAAGTAGAGTGATCACTGGAATTTAATCAGGGTCATTGCCTAAAACCCCACTCTCAGATAGAGTGTAGGGGTGAAGGGGACTGATTGCTGATATAGCCTGATGTCGCTTGTCTGGTTGGTGGGAACCCTTTTCAGGTTGTTGTATAACAGGTTTTCGCGGTTGAACAGGTTTAGGACGGAAATGCCGGCTTCGCCGTAGAAGCTGGTTATATGAAACTTATAGGTCAGAGATGCATCCAGCCGGCGGTAAGGAATATGGCTGTAGGTGATGCCAGTGAGGGTTAATTCCGGAATGGCAAATCCTGATCCATAAATATAACTGGCTGAGAAGTATATCGGGTCAAAGTTCAGCATGGCAGCCAGCTTCAGCTCATGACGCTGGTCATGGGGGACAAGCAGATACATGTTATTGGGAAAATGCTCAAATGATTCTTCGGTTTTGCTCAATGTATAGGATGCCCATGTGGTATGTCCGAGGAAGTTCTGTTTAAGGTAAAGATCAATGCCATAACTTCGGCTGTGGCCTGTGGCAAGGGTTTCAATATCCCTGGCGCGGTAATTGATATAGCGGGTCAACCCGTTCGTTTTTTTATACCAGGACGAAACGCTGATCTGTGTATTGTTTCTTTCAAGGTTAAGGGTGGCAGCAAGATGTCTTGATTGTAGTATCGGGTATTTTGTATTGTTGGCCACCATCCACATATACCGGAAATTTCCGAATTCATCTCCTACTGAATTCCTGGTGAGGTATTGCCGGTGTATGCCAACAGCCACAATAAAATCCCATACCTCATTTATTTGCCAGGAAGTTGAAAGTCTCGGTTCAAGAAACGGTTCAATGATGTGGGGCACATGCGTCACCCTTATCCCCGGAACAAGTCTGAATTTCCCGAAGGTCATCCGGTCCTGGGCCATCAGGGTAATCCGGCCTCCACTTATTTGCTGATCAATAAAATTGACTCCTGTTGAATCTTCACTCCACGAAGAGCTGTTGCCTGTCCACCCGAAGGCTCCCTCCAGCTGATGGCTGGCATTAACAGCCCAGGTAGTTTCCAGCTTCATAGTTACCTCTGAAGTTGAATTCAGACTGCTTGTACTGGTGCCTCTCCCGGGCCGGACAGCAAAGGTGCTGGTGACCTCTTGCTCATCGTTATATTTGCTGTCAAGAGCTGAATAGGATAATACAAATTGTCCGCTTAAACCCTTCCTTCCATTTTTTCCAATGACCATCGATGCTCCTTTCTGGAGACTTGTCTCTGATGTACTTTTTTCCACCTGTAACCATCTTGTGAGCATCTCATCGACCATGTAGGAGAAGTTGTCCTGGCCGGCCATCATGCTTAAGCGAATGAAAAAATCCTGCTCACTGTGATATGCATATTTCAGGTTTATATCGCGGAAAAGGTAGTCGGGTATTAGGGTCACATCAGAATTGAATTCTCTCTGCCTGTTGGGTGCAAGGTCGAGTGTCAGGTTATCATAAAGGTTTCTGTAAGTGTGCCGGAAACCCATTATCAGTGAGGAATTCTTACCAACCGGAGTCTCCACTACGGAGTTAAATGCATAGTTATCCAGACCGGAGCCCACAGAAAATTTTCTCCGGTTGCCGTCTTTCCCCGTGATTTCGGCAATGCCACCAACACAATCGCCGTAGTTGGCTCCGAAGGCCCCTTTCATCAGCCTGATGTCTTTAACTACGTAGGGATTCACCGTACCAATGTTGTCATTGAAGTTTTCCAGGCCAAAGAGCACCATATCATCAAAAATGATGCGGCTTTGTCCTTCATATGAGCCCCAGATGATAAGATTTTCCATTGATTCGGTAGCTGCAGATATTCCTGACTGCAAACTGAGAAGGTTGAAGAGGGAATTGTTACTGCTTCCGGGAAGAAAACGGGAGACTTTGTGGTTCATATGTACCACACCCGCCTGGTCTGATGAATACAGAAAGGTTTCCAGAACTCTGTCGGTAATTACCACCTCTTCGAGCTGCTCCATAGATGGTATCAAACTGATAATATTGTTTTCATCCGGATAGAGGGTTGTGTCTGCTTTGTAATATCCAATATAGGAGACCTGAACATTAAAGATGCTGTCGGCTGAGCGGTGACTGAAATATCCGTTCTCATCAGACACAGTACCGGCACCATTAATTGCAATACTTGCAAAAGGAAGAAATTCCAGTGTTTTTCGCTCTACGATGCGTCCTCTCAAAAGATAGTTTGCCGGCTTCACTGGATGTTCAGGTATTCTGGGATATATCACAAAAACCTCTCCGGTCTTTTCCCAGGCAAGGGGGAAATCCTTCAGTAGAAAATCCATTAACGCTTCTGTATTTCGAAACTCATTGTCGAGGGTAATCAGAAATTTTCGAAGTTGAGCATCATCAAAGGAAAAGGCCATGCCATAGTCATCCCTGAGCTGAACAAGCACTTCACTCAGGGGCTGGTTGTCTGCCGATATGTTGATTTTCTGGGCCGATGATGAGACATGCAGACCGATCAGCAAACTTATGATGATGATATATTTTCCGGTCAATTTTCGCCTTTTGTGATTCTGTATTTGGTTTGATGTATTTGCTCTACTGTTAGTCCGAAGGGACGTGCAATCATTCTCAAAATAGTTTCCGGCGATTCTCCCCGCATGAAATTCCCGGTATATTCGCCTTCAATGCCGGGATCAATTTCAACTGTAATGTCAAACTGACGTTCCATCTCGGTGAATACTTCATTCATTGGGGCAGCGGTATATATGAACCGGTTATTGGTCCACGAAATAGCATGTTCCGACTGGATGCCTGTCTGAACTTTCGTTTCCGTTCTGTCTGAGACAATCACGGACTGGTTTGGTTCGAGTATTTTCAGCTCTCCTGTACCGGTCTTCACTTCAACCTGACCGGTAAGACAATGCACCCTGTAAACATCATCGCGGGCATAAATATTGAAACTGGTACCCAATACCTGTGTATACCGGTGAGATGACCTGACTGTAAAACGGTTTCCCTCTTCGACCTCAAAAAATGCTTCGCCCTCAAGTTCAAGGATACGGGCAAACTGCCACCAGTAAGGATGGTAAGAAAGGTGTGTGCCGGCATTCAGATGCACCCGGCTTCCGTCAGGAAGTGTTGTGGATAAATGCTGGCCTGGCGGAGCGTTAAAGGATGTTGAATAAAAGCGCATGAACGCTGCAAGTCCGATCAGCAGAACCATCACGGCGGCCGCTGACCAGTATATGCGCAGCATTTTTCCTGTACTTTGATGCCCCTTTTGTTCCTGTATCCTGTCCATCATATCATTCCACACATCTTCTTTGCTGCGGGAATAGGGTATCTGTTTTTCCTTGAAAAAACGGCTGTGGTCGTCAATATGTGGATTCTGCCTATTCATTTTTTAAGTGTACTTTAAGATAGTCCAGTGCCTCAGACATTCTTTTTTCAACTGCTTTTATGCTTATATCCAGGTGTTCGGCTATCTCCCTGTATTTTAATCCATCGTTTCGGCTCATCAGAAAAACTATTCGTTGATTTTCCTTCATTTGGGAAAGCGCCTTTTCATAAATAGCCGTTAGTTCTTTATTATATAGTTCATGATCGACAGACGGGCTATCCAGGTCATTATTTGTGGTCTCCGCAAATTTAAGAGCCGTCTGTTTCCTGCGGTAATCACTGATGAAGATGTCGCCGGCGATTTTAAAGAGCAGGGCTTTTTCTTTTCCTCTATCCGGCGTCAGCCTTTTTTCCCAGATCCTCATGAAGGTGTCCTGTGCAATATCAGTAGCAAGCTCAGGATCTCCACACCGATAAAAAATGTAATTCCTTACCCGCTCAAAATACTGGTCAAACAGCTGCTGAAACACTTGATGGTTCAAAATTCCGGGTTTATTAACGCCTTAAAAATAAACAAACTTCTAAATTATTTAAGAAAACCAGATCAAAATCCCAAATCCCTGATATATATTAATTTGGGATTTGGGATTTACCGGTTTAGTCAATATTATCTTGCCCAGAATTTTTTCAGTCTCCTTCCTATTGTGATACGCCTGGTCTCTCCATTCTTGGTGATGGTTGCTACATCGTCGCAGGTTCCATCTCCATAATCAAGTTCAGCGAACTCTTCCCCGTTAAGGGTAAAAGTTACAGTACCCGAAGTGATAAACCGACACGCACCTGTTTTGGTAAGCGGCTTGATAATGGTTTTTATGAAGGATCTGCCATTCGAGAATCTGTAATTCACAAACCCCTCGATCAGGATCAAATCATCCCCATGGTAGAATGGTGTTTCGAAACCTTCTGCAAGAGTGCGTATCCGCTCGCTATAGCGGTCAATGACCGTGCAATCAGGGAATGTCAGGGTCAGGTCGCTTAAAGATGAGAAAACGCGCTCGGTGCTGTCTGTTCCCACAAATGTGTGGGTTGCCCCTCCCGCAATATTTACGGAATCGACAAAGAAATTTTCGTATGTCACCTCATGAGCAGCTCCATCTGTCAGTGGCCTGGCAGTTACATTAACGATTATCTTGCCCATGATAATGCTTCCGTTAACAAGTTGAATGCCATCACCATAGTCGATTGTGATGGTCTTGGGAAAATGCCATCCAACTGGATTCACGGTAACGGCAGGTCCTAAACCATTATGGTAACGCCCCCTGGGCCAGAAGGAACTTTTTGTGCCTCCGTTGTTAATACCTTTAATGATATCGGAGGAGCTGGAGTAGTAATCCACCTCGTAATCAGTTGCTTCGATCACATTGTCGGCAACAGCATCATCCATTATGATGGCCTGTTCTTCTTCCGTGAGAGATTTTTCCTGAGGATCTTTCTGGCAGCTGAATAAAAAAGCTGTTGCAAGTGCGGCTGTTAAAATGATAATTTTCTTCATGGTGTAAAATTTAATTGTTTGTTATACTTCTTTATACTCATACCGCATGAAATGAAAAATACCCTACCTGATTTTTTGTTTTTTTTTGATTAATTGAATTCAGCCCGGTGTCAATTATGGTTTTTTTACTTCTTCCGTGCTACTCCCTGAATCCATTGCAATGCTTATGACGACCGGCTTTTCTCTGATTTTCTTGTTGATACTGAATTTCAGTTATGCTTTGTTGCTCAAGGTTATCATGTGAACTTTAAATTTCAATGTTAATTAAACGGTTTATCAAGTAGCTCTGGTGGATTGGCAACGTCATATAAGTCCTGATTTCGGTAGGGGTCAACTTTAAAGTAATTGAAATGGAGGTGTCACAAACATCGACTGGCATACTGCCATAATGCTTAAAACTTGCAGAAAAATGAGAATGATATATTCAAGGCTCAATAAATAATCCGGTTAATAGTTTCTTAATATGCTTTTTATTATTCGTTAATATACCAGCAATACCTTTGTCGTCTATTTTAAATTAAATACGATGACAAAATTAAAAGTTTACTTATCATTTCTTCTTTTTGCCCTGGCAATAAGTGTTCAGGCAGAGCAGTCCGGCATTATCAGAGGCCGGGTTTTGGATTCTGATAATCTATCGATGCCTGGCGCTACTATAGTTTTAGAGTCATTAAATAGGGGTACGATTAGCGATAACTATGGTTATTATACAATTACCGGAATTCCTGCAGGAACTTATGACCTATCGGTTTCTTACATAGGTTTCAATCCTGATAAAAAACAAGTTTCAGTAGAAACCGGCCGGACAACTGTAATTGATTTCAACTTGAAAGCGGGTATTGAATTATCTGAAGTTGTTGTAAGCGGACAGTTGCAAGG
>CAYQXY010000073.1:0-7732 GCA_964421595.1 uncultured Bacteroidales bacterium
CTTATTATTATGGAACGATGCCTTTTTGCTGACCAGATCAGGAAAAATGGGTACAAATTCATCAGCTCTTAACAACCATAAATACAAATTGATGTTAAAAGTTTTTGTTCCTCAGGCACTTATATTGTTGAATTTATTGACTATACAGGTAAGTTAATTACAACGAAGAAAATATTATTAAATTAAGTCAATAAACAGACTGTTATAGGTAATAAAATAGTCAATGAATTGATTGAATAAGATAGTGCAAAGCATTAAATCACCTGTTAGTTCCTATATGCTTTGTTTATTGATCATAAATCGCTAAATTTGGTCAATCGGTTGATCGTTTTAATTATGAGAAATTTGTTCGAGTTATCTGAAAAGTTGGTGGAATTGACCAATACCGACTATATCCGTCCGCAAATCTCTTGGCTTAAACAACCTGAGCGGCTAATTGGAATAAAGGGTAGCAGGGGTGTTGGCAAAACAACCTTATTGCTTCAGTATGCAAAAAAATTCCTGAATAAGGAACCATTTATATACATAAGTCTCGATAATTTATATTTCACCGAAAATAAATTGGTTGATTTTGCTGATGAGTTCGTAAAGAACGGAGGAAAATACCTGTTGATAGATGAGGTCCACCATTATCCCGGATGGTCACTGGAGCTGAAAAACATTTATGACAATCAATCCGGGTTAAGAACAATATATACCGGCTCATCGCTTTTACACTTAATTAGGGGAAGGGCTGACCTGTCAAGAAGAAGCGTAACTTATTTATTACCCGGACTTTCTTTACGTGAATATATAAATGTTACTGAGAAAACTGATTTTCCCGTGTTTTCTCTTTCTGAAATTGTTGAATCCCATACGCTTCTGGCAAAAAGGGTATGGAACGTTGTTAAACCGGTGAAATTATATAATGATTATATCGAAGCCGGATATTATCCTTTTTTTCTCGAAGGGAGGGATAATTATCATAAAAAACTAATGGAGGTGATTCTTCAGGTGCTGGAGAACGATATTCCACTTAATGCAGGGGTGAGTGTGTCCAATATTCATAAATTAAAACAATTACTCTATGTTATTTCTGAAAGTGTTCCCTTTAAGCCAAATATAGAAAAGCTGAGCGAACGGATTGGAATCTCAAAGAATACATTAAAGGATTATATTCACTATCTGGGAGAGGCTCTGCTCATCAATTTGCTTTCTGTTAGTGGTAAAGGTATCAGCCGCCTTTCAAAACCGGAAAAAATTTTTCTGCACCATCCTAATCTCATGGTTGCTCTAGCCGGCTCTTCGGCCGACACGGGTAACCTGCGTGAATCATTCTTTTATAACCAGGTTTCCTGGAAGTATCCTGTAAATCACACCCGACAAGGGGATTTTCTGGTTGATAATAATTTTATATTTGAAATCGGTGGTAAGAATAAAACCCTGAAACAGATAAAGGGACTTGAGAAAGCTTTTCTTGCAATTGATAATATTGAAACCGGTTACATGAATGAAATACCCTTATGGTTGTTTGGTTTTTTGTATTAACCACCTTGTGTTGGGCTTGTTAAAAATGGAATTATAGTGAAAATTTTGCGGCATTGATGTTAACAATCCGTCATGGAAAGGCCTCAATGACAGGATGTCTAATATATGCACAATAAAACGCCTGAATAGTGCACAATAAAACGCCTGAATAGTGCTGGGGAACGGAAAGGGACACAATATCACCTGAAAGAATAATCACACAATCCAAAAAACTATTTTGTTATGGGACAACAAAATTAAGACAGTCCTTACATCGCATCAGATAAAGAACAAAAAGACTTTTCTGCTTCCATTTGGATGCTTTTGGATACAATTTGGATATATCAATAAATATACCCAGCCTTACCCTGGCTGCTGAAAACAAAGAGAGGGGTATGAAAGTTGCAGAATTGCTGGAGGAGTGCAGCAAGCTTAAGGAAAAAAATTGTACCTACTTTTTATATATAAAATGATGGTTGTAATCTATTAATTTTATTAAATTTATAGATCGTAAACTGTAAATTATATGGAAATAATTGAAAGACAGCTGAAGAAGTCTCTTCTGCAACAATGGGATTCAGGTAAGGTATTGATTGTACTGGGCCCCAGACAGGCGGGGAAAACTACTCTAATCGAAAGTATCTGCAAGGAAAAGGGAACTTTTCTTTTTTTAAACGGAGATGACCCTGAAATCAGGACCATCCTGGTAAATGCCGGAGAAAAAAAGCTGACACGGATTATAGGGAAGCATGAAACAATTTTTATTGATGAAGCCCAAAGAATTAAAGATATTGGATTGATCAGCAAAATAATTCATGACAGGTTGAAAAATAAACGACTTGTTATCAGTGGGTCTTCTTCTCTTGAATTATCAAATGCAATGAATGAGCCTCTCACCGGCAGAAAGTGGGAGCATTTGCTTTTTCCTGTAAGCTGGAAGGAGCTGGTTGATTATTTCGGGTATATTGATGCAAAGGCACAATTGAATACAAGGCTTGTATATGGAATGTACCCTGAGGTAATTATGCAGGATGATAATGCACAGAATGTCCTGAAGAGTTTAACCGGGAGTTATTTATATAAAGATCTGCTGCAGCATGAAGGTATTCGTAAACCGGAATTATTGGAAAAACTGCTTATTGCGCTGGCACTGCAAATAGGTTCAGAGGTTAATTTTAATGAGTTGGCAAATATTTTAAGGGTGGACAGGGCAACTGTGGAAAAATATATTGATCTGCTTGAGAAAACCTTTGTTATTTTTAAACTTAAACCATTAAGCCGGAACCTTCGAAATGAGCTAAGTTCAGGCAGTAAGATATATTTTTATGATAACGGAATACGGAATGCTCTTATAGGTGATTTTAAGCCGCCCGAACTTAGAAGTGATATCGGCCTGTTATGGGAGAATTTTATAATATGTGAACGTCAAAAACGAAACAGCTACATGAACTGGCACGGCCGCTCATGGTTCTGGCGTTCTTATCAACAACAGGAAATTGATCTTATTGAAGAAATTGACGGAAGTTTTTCTGCTTTTGAAGCCAAATGGAAGCAATTTAGTAAGGTGAAATTTCCCAGAACTTTTACTGATAACTATAAGCCGGAAACAACTCTGGCCATCACTTCTGAAAATTTTGATGATTTTCTTGAGTGAATTCATTTGTCCAGTATTTTTTTATATATGGGATGGGTTTGACTCCTGATAAAATATCTCCTGCTGCTGGGTGAGTGTGGGGATGTTACCGGCAGGGAGTTTTGGGGGTGGCAGGGGCGTTGGGTTCCCCGAAAGGGTAATGTTTTAACGAGTTATTCTGAGAAGGAGCATGCGGACGGTGGCCATGCAGGGAAGACCGACACGGCCGCAGGTGGGATGGTGCTTCGGTAAGTGCGAGGGACAGGGTGGTCCGGCTCTTTTGTGCCGTGGGTGAGGGAGCTGGTGTGGCAGAATTTGAAGAACCAGGTTAAGAGGTTGCTTGTTAAATCTTGATTTATTTGTGAAAATTTTGCAGCTGTATATTGATGATTTTCTCTGAAGTAGATGAGATGCATGTCAAGCTAAAGTGAGCATAAATTATTGCTATATTAGAAAATAATCCTAAATTAGTAGAGTTTTTTAAGTATAAGAGAGTTGAAATTACACAAGATATGAGCAATGAAGATTTAAAACGGCTAAAGAAGCTTATCCAAAACGCAAAAAGGGATAAACGCAGTGATAGAGAAGTCTTTCGAACATTCAGAAATGCCGGTATAATTGACACAAAGGGTAACTTGAAGGAGCCCTACAAAAACCTGCAGATACCGGTGAAATAATTTTCTTTAACAGCCTATGTATTCAAACCGTTCCAACTTTCTATTGGGGTTTCATGGATGTGAAGAAGATGAACTGAAAAAGTTGTTAAGCAATCCAGATTCATTTAAAACCAGTAAAGAAAGTTATGACTGGCTTGGTCATGGAATGTACTTCTGGGAGGAAACCCATTGAGAGCAGAGCAATGGGCGAAGCAAAAACAAAGAGCCGGTAAACTTAAGAAACCTGCAGTTATTGGAGCAGTATTAAATCTTGGTTATTGCTTTGATCTTTTAGATGCGCAAAGTATTAGTGTTCTTAAGGACGCATTTAAATTATCTCGAAAAGGCTCATATTCCGATATAATCATTTCCGGTAACCATGCGTACAATTTCATCAGCATCCCTCAGTTTGAAGGGGATATTATTTTCATGCAGGGCAACTGCCATTCTAACGGTTTCTTCCACCCTGACAAAGCTCGAGCCTGCCAGCAAGATTTCCCATTTATTATCAACTTCTGAAACATAAAGAGAAATATGGGTGGAGTTGCCACCTCTGCAGATTTCCCATGGATGTGCACCCATTCTTCCGGAATTATGATACCATTCATGAAAAGCACCGGGTGAATGCCCTTCGATATTTCTTAGTCCCGCATCACGGCCATCAGCCATCTCCAGGTATTTGAAAGAATTCGTACAGATTCATCGACATTGCTCTTTCAAAAAGTTAGTAGGGCAATTTTTAAGCGCTTTTGTAGGTTATCCCCAAAAATAATTTTCTTTTCGATACGAATATAATAGATGTTACCCTTGCAGTATCCTGATAAGATCGTTATTAAGATAGTAGACTTCTCTTCCGTTTTGTTGATAGCTTAGAATGTTGGCGGCAGTAAGTTCTTCCATATACTTTGTAATGGTGGTGCGGGATGTTTTTCCCGACAAGGCACCCACTGTTTTAGCCTTTATGTATGGCTGACTGAATATGGCTTCGTTGAGTTCTTTATTGTACCATTTGATGTTTTTCCTGCCGTGGCTGAGTGTAACTTCCATTTGTTTGAGAATTTCATTTATCAGACTACCGGTTAGTCTGGAAGTTTGTTCAACTGCCTCAAGCATGAACAGCACCCATTCTTTCCATGACTGCCGCTGAGTTACTGATTGCAATAAATAGTAATATTCATCTTTATTGTGAATTATATATTTTGAAAAGTATAGCGCAGGATGAGATAACAGACCTTTATGTATCAGGTATAATATATTCAGAATGCGGCCGGTTCTTCCGTTTCCATCCTGGAACGGATGTATAGCTTCGAACTGGTAATGGGAAATACACATTTTCAGAAGAGGGTCAGTAATATATTTAGTGTCGTTTGTAAGATATTCGAGAAGGTTATTCATAAGCTTTTCCAATATTTTATTGCCCCTTGGAGGTGTATAAATTACTTCGCCGGTTCTGAATTCGCTTTGGCTTCTTTTTATGTTTACCAATGCCTGGGGGGGACGAAACCCTGTCCTGGTCAGTTTGATCTGCCGGAAGATTGTTATCACGGATTGGATATCCAATACTTCTTTGTTGCTTAGTGCTTCATAACCTGCCCAGAGAGCTTCCCTGTATCTAAGCACCTCTTTTGTGCCGGGATTTACATTTTCACTTTTTGTGGTTTCTGATATTGCTTTGTACAGCTCATCTTCAGTGGTGAAGATATTCTCAATTTCTGTTGATGTTCTGGCCTCCTGCAAAGCAATTGTGTTTATGAGCATATATGGGTTTGGTAACCTTAGTATATGTCCGTTAACCTCAGCCAGGGCTCTTGAAGCCGAAACCAGTTTTTTTAATATCTTCGGGTCATCGTCTATTTCCATTGCCGGGGGAAGCAAGGGTAACTCATTGAAGGGTTGATTCCTGTCAAATACTTGTTTTTGCATAGGACCGGTATTTTGTCGTTTGTAGATGATGGTCTGTTTGTCGGTGCTGCCAGGTCAGCCTTGTTCCGGCTTTGTGTGCATGGAAATTTTTGAACGGGAAATTGCTATGTGTTCATATTAGTTCAAATATTGGACATAATGCAAATATATATTCATTATATTGTAAAAGCAACCTTTGTTGTTCAGATTCTGTTAAAATATGGACATATGGTTTACGTTGTCTTCCACGAAAGTGATGGTATAGGTAATTCACCTATAAAGACAATTAAATTCAGTACAGGAAACCGAATAACCAGAGAGGAATTTTGCGGGCAAAGCCGGTTTCTATATCATCAAGGCACGTCCAGGCATTTTCTATGTCTTTTGTCTGAATTGGTTTCTTGTTCCTGCCGCCGATTTCGAATACCAGGCTATTATTTACCAGGAAGTCGCCTTTTTTTGCATTTTTTATGTCTGCAACTACGGATAGCTGATTCATGAAAAATGTTTCCCTTACTGTCCCGGGATCTGGGTATTTTGAAGTAAAGCATTGTATCTAATTGGGGTTGCTTCTGAATTCGAAGCTTTTGGCAGGGGGTGAATTAAAGCCAATTCTAAAACAATTACTTCATTTGATGGATTATTAACCATTTGTTTCACAGATACTCAACCGTTCTACTCACTGAAAAGCTTTACCAGGGCAGATGTGTCAAAGTATAGGATCATAATCTTTCTTGTCTTTCAGTCTGAATATCTCCTGAAACCAGTCCCGGTGAGCCAATAAGGTCAATGACTTTTTTGTATGGCAGAATGTGAAGAACCAGGTTAAGAGGTTTTTGGTTCGCTAAATGAGGCCTCCTGCGTTTGCATTTCCGTGGGTGAGGGAACTGGTGTGGCAGAATGTGAAGGATATGGTTAAGGCATTGTGCATTAGATTAGGCGAAAAACATTTTGCGCTGAAATTCGTATATTTGAGAAAAAAATAAATATGATTATAGAGAGAACACCAAATGAAATAATCTTCAGGTTTCCTGGTAATATGAATTTGGACGACTTGCAAGATTTAACTGATTTATTTGAATATAAAGAACTCACAAAGAAATCTAAAGCACCACAAAAAGATGTTGATGATTTAGTGAAAACTATTAAAAAAGGTCGTTGGGAAAAATCTAAACAACAACTTAAATAGTGAGAATAGTTGTTGACACCAACATTGTTTTTAGTGCAATTCTCAATACGAACAGCAAGATTGCAATAATTTTATTGCAACCTAAAAGTAGACTCAACTTCTACTCGACAGAGCAATTATCCAATGAGATTGAAGAACATAAAGAAAAAATCAAGAAAATTTCAAATTATTCTGATTATGAATTAGATAGAATTATAACCCTGATAACTAATAGAATAAGATTTATCAATTTAAGACTCATCCCGAAAGAATCGTATGAATTTTCAGAATCCTTAACTCAAGATATTGATATTGATGATACGGAATTCGTTGCATTGACTGTACATATTAAAGGAAAATTATGGAGTGGAGATAAAGAATTGCAAAGGGGGTTAAATAAAAAAGGGTGGAACAAATTTATCTCAACTGAGGAACTTTACAAAAAAATAATTAGACGAACAAAATAAAAACCTACGCAAAATTAAAGGATTCTGATGTATATCTTGCGGGGGTGACGTTCTTCTGCCTGAAATCACATTCCTTGCCAGCCTTCTTTCTATTTTTTTTTCATCTTCAACAGGAAATAAATCCGAATCTGCAAAAGGGAAAATGAAATCTCCCGAATTTGTTGAAAAATGGGTTTGGTTTTTATCAAATAACAATATTGGGAATTCAAAGTATAACTATCTCAGTGGGTGACCTGCAGGGTGTATGGGGGGTGGTGGTTCCGGTGCGGACGGTTGCCATGCCCGGCGGGGTGTGCTTCCTTCGCGGATTATGCTAAATTTGCATTCATAGCGGTGCTCCGGCTCTTTGTGCCCTGGGTGAGGGAGCTGGTGTGGCAGAATGTGAAGAACCAGGTTAAGA
>CAYQXY010000074.1:0-7658 GCA_964421595.1 uncultured Bacteroidales bacterium
GCAGGGTGAAATAAAATATTGAGCCTTTACCCACTTCGCTATCAACCCAGATTTTGCCACCCAGCATATCCACATAAGCTTTGGTGATTGCCAATCCCAACCCCGCGCCCTGATGTGCCATTTTATTTGTAATATCAGCCTGTATAAACCGATCAAAAATAGCTTCATGCCTCTCTTTTGGAATTCCAGTACCTGTGTCTTTCACATAAAACACCAGTTCGCCGGGCTTAGAGTCCGTTTTCAGATCATAACCCATTTCTATTGAGCCTTCTTCAGAGTATTTTATAGCGTTTTTTACCAGGTTGGCAAGAATGGCATACACCTTTTCACGGTCGGTTTTTATGACTGCTTCCTTTGCAGGCAAGGAGTTTCTATAATAGAGCCTCATGCCTTTTGCTTCGGCTTCGGGCTTAAAGAATGTGTAAGTATACTCGATTTGCTCATTAATGTCTGATTCATTGATATCTAGTTCCATCAGGCCGACTTCGATTTTGGAGATATCAATAATATCATTAATAATATTTAACATCCGCTGCCCGCTTTTCTTTATGATATCAATATATACTTGTTGCTTTTCACCATTAAGACCTGGTTTTTTTAATAAATCGGCAAACCCCAGAATGCCATTCATTGGCGTTCGGATTTCATGACTCATATTAGCCAGAAAGGCTGATTTAAGGCGGTCGCTTTCTTCAGCCTTCTCTTTGGATTTTAGTAATTCATAGTTTGTCTGTCGCAATTCTTCATTTATTGCTTCAAATTCTTCATTTTTTAATTGTAAATTTCTTTCACTTTCTTTTAATGCCAGTTCTGCTAACTTTCTTTCGGTTATAACTTCGGTGTAAGCTATCATGCCACCAATACTATTATCAGAATTGTACCATGGTCGGCATTCCCACCTTGAGTAAGTAATACTTCCGTCAGGACGAATGAAATAATCATCATCATTACTTAAAACTTCACCTTGTAATGCTTTTTTGTGTATAGTTCTCCATTTTTCGGGAATTTCAGGAAAAACATCGTAATGATTCCTGCCAATAATAATTTTATCTTTTACATTATAGTCGGCTAAAAATCTGTCACTCACAATTAATAGATTCATTTCATTATCAAATACCGCAATTGCATTTGGATTGTGTTTGAGAATATAGCGGGTTTTTTCTTCGCTTTCTTTAAGTGCTTCTTTTACTTTTCGTTCTTCCGTAACATTTCTTTGCATTCCAAAATGTCCTGTAACTCTTCCTTTCTCATCATACAGTAAAGTATAACTTCCATTAATAATCAAATCATCGCCATCCAGTTTTTTCTCTGTTGTATCAATTTGTAACCTTCCGGCATCAAAGAATTGTTTCCATACCTTTCTTCCATGTTTCAAATCGTGAGAAAAAAAATCATTGGGTGTAAGTTTTAAAAAATCTTCTTTTTTTGCCCCGAATAGTTGGAGCATGGCGTCATTTATTTTAGTAATTCGCTGATGAGAAAAAACATAATCCAAAGCTTTTTCTTTGTCAATATTGTCATTCCATTCAACAGGCTCATCCAGCATCATAAAAAAGAATCCGTCTAAAGCTCCGTGAAAAAACATATCAAACAACTTATGACTTTCGTTTAATTCTAATTCTGCCTGCTTGCGCTCGGTAATATCCACTACCGTCAAATGGCATAATCCATCATCAGCACTTACAATGCCTTCAATAATTACATATATTGGCCAATTGCCATCAGTTGCTATTATTGTTTCGCAGGATTGCTTTGTGTTGTTTGTAAATACCTTCTGAACAAAAAGATTAAAAACAGCACGAGTTTCATCTGAAATAAAAAGAGCAAGTCTGCTTTCAATCAATTTTGAACGTTCCTTGCCCAGCATACGGGCGGCAGCGAGATTCAGGTCAGAAATGGCACCATCTTTCGAAATTGAAAGATAGCCAGACGGCGAAAAATCATATAATTCTGTATATTTTTCTATTGCGTGTTTTGCATTTTCATGGGCTTTAATCAATTCGCTGTTTTTTTGTCGTAATTCTTCATTTATTGCTTCGTAACCTTTATTTTTTAACTGTGAATTTCTTTCGCCATCCAAGAATTCTTGTTCACTTCTTTTAGTATCGCTTAGATCCTGACTCGCCCCTAACATTCTAACGGGTTTTCCGTTTTTGTCACGAATTGCTATTCCACACCAACGAATCCAAACCGTTGAGCCATCTTTATGTGTGTATCTTACAACCTGGTCATAAGGGTGATCTGGATTTTCGCAGTGCCTGGTAAAGTTATCTGAGGCTAGTTTTAAATCATTCTGGTTTGTAATTTTTTGCCAAGCATTTGATTTATGCGACATTTCATCGGGATTATAGCCTAACACCTTCCAGAACCTGGCATCCATCCATGCATTTTCAGGTTTTTCCAGATCCCAATACCATAAACCATCTAAAGCTCTTTCATGAATAAAATCAAAAATACTTTCATCGGTTTTGATTAACTCGTAAAGTTCTTTTTTCAAATACATGTCGTTGTCTTTAATGTTTCCTCAGCATTGACTATAACAATTAGTGCCGGTCATACAGGCAAAAAATTCCTTGAATGCTGGAATTATAGAATAACCATCCTGTAAATAATAAAGCCAAAATAATAAAAAATAATTAGCCTGCTGATACCTGTAACATCACTTTCGTGGAAGACAACGGATGCTGGAGAAGCTGGTTAATATAAAAAGCCAAACAACCATAAGGGTATTTCATTCATGTAACCGGTTTTAATATTGTATCCAAAAGCATCCAAATAGAAGCAGAAAAGGCTTTTTGTTCTTTATCTGATGCGATGTAAGGACTGTCTTAATTTTGTTGTCCCATAACAAAATAGTTTTTTGGATTGTGTGATTATTCATTCAGGTAATAATGTGTCCCTTTCCGTTCCCCGGTTTTAAATATCATTCCTTTTCTGAAGAAAGCATATGTGAATTGGAGCCGGTTAAATAGATGTCCACATCAAAATCAACCATAAAGGAATTGATGGCCTTTTCCCGGGTGTCTTTAAATTGGGATTGGGAAGATCTCAGTTCTTTTTTTTCACCACCCCATAACCTTGATCCGATCCTGAAGCAGTATCCGGTATTTTTCCTTCATGAATGGTGACAAAAAACTGTTATCAATAAGAGAGAACCAATTAGGCAAGCTTCCCCTGATCTCATCAAGGTTTCTGTCAATAACCTTGTCAGTTAACCCGCACCGTTCCCTTCCAAAATAACCAATCAGGATATCCGGGTTAAGATTGCGTTTCTTTCCCTTTAAGGGTAAAGCAATTTCCTCTACATCACCTTTAAGTACTATGGAAGAATTCAGTAAATCGTAGGCCGGGGAAAGTTCAGTCTTGTTATTCCTGGTAATTACCGAATAGTTTTTAAGATGCATATCTTCATTACCAACCAGAAAATTAAAAATAACACGTTTAAACAGTTTTGCCTTTTCTACAGCAGGAAAAGTGCAGAAACCGTCAATCAGCGTAACCAGTTTTTCCATTGTGTAATTATACTTGGTATCACGGCTCAAACCTGCAAGCTGCGCAAAATCTTCAACTGCAATTTTATCTTTCTGACCTTTCCTGTCAAACCGCTTTATAAAATAGGTAAGCGAATGATCCTTAGAATATACCATTCCATGCTGGGGAACCTCGATTCCTGCTATTGACGCCATTCGCATTGTGAGATCTTCGTTCTGGGGAAGCTCAGGAAATATATGATGCTGTGGCTTCAGTATATACCTGCCATTCTTATCGACAATATCAAAACAGCCGTGTTTGATGTTTAAAAGTGCGGAAAGTTTTGGCTGGACTCCCTGGATTGACATTTTCGATGCCCTGATCATGGCCTCCGCTCTAAGCTCTTCGGCAGAAAAAATAAGTAACGACAGATTTTTCAACACCGGTGAAAGCAGCTTTAAACCTCTTCCGCTGTAAAGGAGACCGCCGCAAGGCTCGTATGATATGGGGCACCGGTTCATACCCTAACCTCTTTTACCGTAATATTTCCAATCATATCATCACCCACAGCCAAAAGTTGGGCAAAGAAATCGTTCCGGTCAATCTTACCAAATTTAAGAAGACCTTCAAGCTGATAACCCTCCGGAAGCAATCCCTCGAAAAAAGGCGGGAATGAAGAGAATTCAAAAACCTTACCCGAAACAGGCATAGTCAGCGAAACCGGTAAACCGGAATAGCCTTCCATGTACTCGAAAAGATATTTGTCGCCGAACTTTACTTCTGCAAGAATTCCGGCTTCAGTATCATTCACAAAAACCTTAGCTTTTCTCATTTCCGGTAATTTTACCCATAACAGGGCTGGTTAGCTGCACCCTGATATTTAAAACTGACAGAATCTTGCGCAGAGTATCAAGTCTGATAGTTGCTTTCCCCTTTTCAATGTCATACACAACTGTCTTCCCCACGCCAGCCATCTCAGCCAATTGTAGCTGGCTGAGCCCGGCCATTTTCCTGTGTTTCCTTACAATTTCAGCCAATAAATCAGGTTCAAACATATTAATATCGCTTTAGCGGTAAAAATAACGCTTTTCCAGTTAACAAACAAATCTATATACAATTTTTTACTGCTATAATAGTAATTATTCTCAATATACTCTAACAAATGCATTTCTTATATGTAAAAAATTCGCTAAAATCGGACTATCCGAATTTTTTTATCGCACAGGCCTTTCGGGCAGAGCCCCGCCAGGACATGACCACGTTCTAAGAACGTGAGTTCTTTAATGAAACTAAATTACTGCCCGGGCAGTAATCCTGGAAACATTTTATTAAGCCACTCCTCCCTGAGATTATCCCTGCCTGATAAATACTTGCCAAACCCGGAAGTAAAAGTTTGCCAAACCCGGAAATAATACGATTTTGTTGTTACGATCGTTAGCACGTAACATTGCCACAACTGCTAATTATCAAACCATCAGGAACGACATGGAATCAAGCGACATTACCATATCCGATAAAACAATAAGTTCGTATATGAATGCACTGCGCCGGATTATTTTGGTAGAAGATTTGCCCGCATGGTCACCGTCATTACGTTCAAAAACTGCCATTCGCACCTCAGCAAAAAGGCATTTTGTCGATCCATCTATTTCTACAGCAGTGCTGCGAACAAACCCGGAAGGAATCCTAAAGGACTTTCATTATTTTGGCTTCCTGTTTGAAGCCATGTGAACCCGTGACATTCGCGTGTATGCAGAAACAAACGATGGCGATGTATTTCATTATCGGGATAAAAGTGGCTTAGAGTCTGATCTGACAAAATCAAAAATTTCCTGGTAGAAGAAGCAATTGATTTGTTTGATTAACCCGTTTTCAAACCCTGAGCCCCTTTTCCCTGGTCTGGTCAGCAGATTGGCATCGTTACCGGAGAATCAATAATTACTATACCGGATACTCCTTATAAAATCTGAACAGAGAAATGGCCTCCTTTCGAAGCTTTGTTTTTACGAAGGTTTTAATTTCCGGATCCATCAGCTCACCAAGACCTTGCAACAAGCCTCTATCACTTAATGACTCAAGCTTATCAATACAATTTTGGATGTAATCAGCATATGGCATTTGCATCCGTACTTCCACCAGTTTTGTATTGATTGGAGTTTGCCTTTGCATAAAAAACCATGAATCAAAAATGTCACGGTTGGTCAACGCGCTGCGGTCAAGCAAAGCACAAACTTTATGAGCAAACATATCGGCTTCCACCATCACCATGATGTTAATCCCCAGAAAATTTTTTATCTCATAGTGATTGTCAAATTCCCGGCTTGAGATCTCCACCTTGAGTTTTCGTTCACCTGCACCATAGTCCAGAAATAAAACAGGACCGTAAAACTTTTTTGCCTCATCTGCAATTTTACCGTACTTCAATAATATGCTACGTACTTTTTCATACACCAAATCCTGATTATCGCGGGTAATAAGGTTAAAGTCCAGATCAACACTAAACCTGGGAAGGTCATAAAAAAACATCATGGCGGATCCACCCTTGAAACCGAGAGTCGTAGCCAGTTCAATATCTGAATAAATGTCTTTCAGTATCTGAACCAAAAAAAACTTATGACGGTTTATTTCAAGCATATGAAAGAGTTGATTTAGCCCTGGCAGTCAATGCTTTGGAATTGTAAAGTGGAAGCAAACCGGATATTGAATCAACATCAAGAGGGTTGAGGTTGTCAAAATAATAGGTAGGATTCAGATAAAGGACATCAAGAAAAGCCCGTTCGGGTGTTGCAATATTGATATGATTATCTAACCGCTGAATACCTCTGGTATTAACCAGTACCTGATTTTTGATTTTACGAAAAACGTATGAACTATTATCAATGGCAAGTGTTCGGCTCAAATAACTTACAGTGGTAATGGCTGGATTATACTGGAAAATCACCCCCGCCTTTTGAAGGACATATTCCAGTGAAATATATGCCGGAGTGAATAAATTACACGCCATTTCTTCCTTGTTATAATCTTTTTTGACATAAATACCTTTACGGGGATTCAGCAATTTGCCTTTCTGAACAAGGGAGTTCAATTTTTTGTTGATCGATTCAAAACTTCTTTCTCCTGTAAGCATTGCTATATCTCTAAGCCTAAATACCGTTTTTTTGTTCTGGTACACGGCCAGAATGATATCAGGCTTTCTGTTTTGTAAACTGTTCATGCCTTATAAATGGATGTTTGGTTCACAAATATACAATATTTCTTGGGTAATATCAACAATTTCAACACCACTTTCGTGGAAGACAACGCAGTAGGCACCCTAACATACAATTCTTTACTTCAAAATACCCCGATCCCGGGACAGTAAGGGAAACATTTTTTATGAATCATTTTGCTTATCGATTTTCCACACCGGCGGCGGCCATAAAGAACTATCAGTTGATTATTCTTTCTGCGCAGTGCACTATTTAACCTTTCTATTTCCTTTTCCCTGTTTACAAACATAAAATTTTTATTATGTATGACCATTATAATGTATCAAAAGCATAATACCAAATTTTCTCTGTCATGGCCCCCTTGAAAGCGGTAAAAAGTCTGTTTCCCTCTGAAACTGCAATAGGATCAAGCAAAGAGAGCCTGCGAAGCAAGCCAGCATCAGGCATATAACCGGCATGGAATTTCGACCGTAGGCCAATACCACAAGGTGGTTAATACAAAAACCCAAACAACCATAAGGGTATTTCATTCATGTAACCGGTTTCAATATTATCAATTGCAAGAAAAGCTTTCTCAAGTCCCCTTATCTGTTTTCGGGTTTTATTCTTACCACCGATTTCAAATATAAAATTATCATCAACCAGGAAGTCACCTTGGCGGGTGTGATTTACAGGATACTTCCAGGAAATCTGGTTATAAAAGAATGATTCACTCAGGTTACCCGTGTCGGCCGAAGAGCCGGCGAGAGCAACCATGAGATTAGGATGATGCATAAAAATTTTTTCGGGTTTTGAAAGGCGGCTGATACCTTTACCACTAGCAGAAAGCAAATTGATGAGCAGAGCATCTCCCAGATATCTGCAGGGGATTTCGACCTTACAGAAAAGTAATCGATTTGTTTGACTAACCCATTTTCAAACCCTGTACCCATTTTTCCTGATCTGGTCAGCAAAAAGGCATCGTTCCATAATAATAAG
>CAYQXY010000075.1:0-7341 GCA_964421595.1 uncultured Bacteroidales bacterium
CCAGAAAATGAAACATTCGTGAGTTGGTACCATGAAAGTATATTGGTATTACAGGCACATTCGCCCGCTGGATAAATTTCAATACCGATCTGTTCCATTCTTTATCGACAATAACGTTTGAATCACATTGCCAGGTGGACACCTCCCCGGCGGGGAAAATACCTACACAATGGCCTTCAGCCAAATGGTTGAGACCTGCTTTCAACCCCTCATATGAAGAGCGGTTACTTTGTGCAGTGTCAAAAGGATTAACAGGTAAGATAATATCTTCTACCGCTTTAAGCCGCTTGAGAAGATAGTTGGCCATTATTTTTATATCGGGTCTCTTTTCGTATATTGCTTTTACCATCAGTAGCGAATCTATACCTCCATAAGGGTGGTTCGCGATGGCAATGAAGCTACCGGTTTCTGGTATTTTTTCGAGTTCTTCAGGTTTAAGTTCAAATCTTATCTGAAGTTGTTCGAGTGTTATGTTTACAAAATCGATGGGACTGCTTTCAGGCAGCAGTGAGTACAAATTATTAACTCTGTTAAGCTTTAAAACCTGCATTAAAGCTTTTGCAAATACAATACTGCCCGGAAATGTCATTCCTGTGGCCTTTATAATATCACTGTTTGTCAGCAGTTTATAATTTTTTCCATCCATAGGGTCAAACGTGGCATGTCCTAAGCTAATATGAGGTCGTTATGTTCATTACAATAGTAGTATTGTTATAAGAACAATACCTTATCAATTAGTTAAGTTTCTGTGATTATTATGTTGTGCTACCATAATACCCTGATTCCCTTAAATAAGAAAAGCACCTATTAATCCGGGGAACCTAAACCCTTTACAAAAAAGTGCTGTTTCCGTTAATCTGAAACCTAACCTTAAAAATGCTCTATGACTATATTCTTGTTTTGTGATTTCCGGGACCCATGATTTTTTTTTTACATACAAACAAACCCATTATAGCTGAACTGAACAATAAACAACGAAAAAGAAAATAACAAGAAAACAAAACACTCTTAACAATAAGATAATCTCCTGTTAATTGACTTGTAACAAATAAATTCTTTTTTTGGAAACAAAACAGATGCTCAAAAAGGCGCATTATAAAACGATCGTAATATCAGACCTGCACCTGGGTACAGAAAATTCAAAGGCAAAAGAGGTGCTAAGGTTTTTGAGGGCCAATATGTGTGATACCCTGATCCTCAATGGAGATATTATAGATGGATGGAAACTTAAACAAACAGGTAAATGGAGGAAAAGACATACCAGATTCCTGAAATCGGTCATGGAAATGTCATCCTCACTGAAGACAAGGATCCTCTACATCACCGGAAATCATGATGATTTTCTAAATCATATTGCCCCTTTACACTTTGGAAACATCTCCATCCTCAGAGACCATATTATCGAAAGCGGGAACAAAAGGTATTATGTGACCCACGGCGATATTTTTGATACCATAACGACAAATTTCAGGTGGATTGCCAACCTTGGCGATAAAGGATATACATTTCTCCTATGGATCAACAAGATATACAACAACAGACGCCTCAGAAAAGGTCTGCCCTACCACTCACTTTCGAAAATAATCAAGTATAAGGTAAAAACGGCCGTTTCCTATATGTCCAGATATGAAAAGGAGCTTGTAAATATTGCAAGGGTTAAAAAATGCGACGGTGTCATCTGTGGTCATATCCATACGCCTGTAATAAGCAGGTATGACAGTATCACCTATATGAACTCGGGCGACTGGGTTGAATCTCTCAGCGCACTGGTTGAGGACTATTTCGGTAACTGGAAAATTATATACTACTCCGATCTCATAAATGAGGAAAAAGATACCGGGATGAACGAATCCCGCATTTCGATTGTAAAAGCACCTGTGGCAATGGAACCTGTGGTACCTGTTTAACCTATGGTAACTGTCTCACCTATAGCATCTGCATCGCCTTCAAAGCTTTCAGCAGATAAAACCTGAAACTGCAGCATCATCATTTCAATGTAACGGTCACTTTTCCATAAACTGAATTTAGAAACAGAGCAAGGTGGGGCCGTGGCCTTATAGATAGTGTTCTATTCTTAAAATGAAAGAGCAAATGAGTAAGCATGTTCTTTCCGTGGAGAAGCATCACCAACCGCATAGGTATCGATTCTAATGTGTCCGTCTTTGGCGATAGTCATAACACGGAACATAGCAGTGTGATTTGTTTCATCAGGAATTTTGGTTCGTTCCAGGGCAGGGATGTGAAGGTAATGGACATGATCAATTTTTTTGGAATGATTCACCCTGTCCATATCCATGTGAAGATCTCCGGAAATTACCACGGCAAGATTAGCCTGTGAAATCACCTTTTCCCTGAACAGTTGGTTACTAATACCTTTATCAGGGTTTTCCGGATAGACACCCTGTTGGGCGCCATGCACAACAAGCACCACCGGTTTAGGAGCGAGTCGCTGAATCTGCTCAAGAACCCATTGTGCACCGCTGTCATCGAAATCACGGCCATAATCAGGCGATGCAAATACAAACGCAAGCTTTTCGTGGTTGATAACATAACTCGGACTCAAAATTTTGCTGTTCCACTTTTGGGCATAGTGCAGATAACGTTCCACGGTGCTTGTATGCTCTTCATTACCCATTATTGGATAAAAAGGAGCTTCGAGGTTCTGAAGGACGGAAGTTGCTGCTTCGTATTGAATTTCTGTTCCGTCATGGGCAATGTCGCCTACGCCAATTACAAAATCAATTGGTTGTGTCTGCATAAGAATGTTGACGTGTTTAACAGTAGCATCCATATTTGGAAATTCCGCCAGAGGTTTAGGCTCAGCATCGCCTAAAATCGCCACCCTTAGCAGTGTGGTATCATTTTCCGCATTCAATCCGGTAATAAAAAATTCGGATGATTCTGAACGGTTATCAGTTGTATTGGTATTTCCGGCGGTATCAACCTTGCCAACATTTCCCTGACATCCTGCCATTAAAATTGCCAGGAGAGGAAATGAAAATTTCAAAAAGTGGGTCATATCCATAATTTTTAATTATTATTATTCAAATCAATATAATAAGAATGGGCAGATCTTAATAATCGGTTAGCATCTCTTTCATCGTTTTCTGAAAGTATCTTGATTTTGTCAGGTCCTTTATAATATGACAACCAGATATGTAAGATGTCCATTACACCTGGATAATAATGATTTAATTCTTCCAGTGAACTGATATTCTTCCATTGTATATCGACCGGAAGAGCAATTAACTTGCTATCATCTTCTCCATCATCGGTCATTTCAATGAATCCAATTATTTTGCATGGAAGATAAATACCCCTTTCAATTCTCTCTCCAAGAACAAAAACATCCACCGGGTCGCCATCGCCTCCTGTGCCTTCGGGCAACAAAGTACGGGGGACAAAGCCATAATTAGCCGGATAGGGCAAATAATTAATTACCCTGAACGAATCCGGAGTAACCTGCTCCCATTCTATCTGCCCGGTTACTTTATTGATTTCCCATTTTTGGCTGGTTCCTGCCGGTATTTCAATTACAACATTTACCAGTGAATCAGTTGTGAATGCATCTATATCGTGCAGGTAACTGGTTGTATTAATCACTGTGTTTTCCACCTTGCCCAAATTACCACAGGCATTAAAAACAAAGAATACACATGCGGTAAACAACGCTTTCATTTTGTTTCAAATTAAAAAGCATGAATGCTGATGGTAAAAATACGATTAAGCATTCATTCTTTTCATTTCATAATTTTCTAGTTACAGTCTTTCCTTAAATCAAGGGTTTGTGAAATATCTTCCCACGATATTGCTGTCAGACTACCATCGTTGTGTACCGGGTAAAAGGCTCCGTACTTAAAGTTACCAAATGCTTTTTGGGTTAAGGCTATTCCGTCGGTGTTAAGGGTAATTTCACCTCCGAAACCACCAATATAATCCAGCGTTTTCCGGTCGAACACCTGAAAAGTATTGTTTATTTTACCCTGGTCCACAAAAAGATAATAGCCGGAACTATCGGCCTTACATTCCCATACCGCAATTCCTTCAGGTTCATAAAAAAAATAGTTATGTGGGATTATTTGTCCGGTAAATTGCCCTTCAAGATCATAAATCTTCACGTTACGATGCTCTTCGTGTTCATCGGCAATAAATAACCTGTTATATACCCTGTCTAAAAGAATCGATTCAACTTTATGTAAAACACCATCACCTGAAGTATCGCCAAAAGCTTTGATATGTTTAGCTTCAACCTGGTCGTTTTCAACTGTAAACACAAAATGATGCACCCTCTCCCCCAGGCTGTCTGCAGGGGGAGTTTCTTCTTCTGCTGTTTCGTAATTATCTGTAACGTAAAGGTGATAGTTGTTATCGAAAAGATCTATAGTAATGCCATAAGGATTACGTAATACCGTTTCACCAAAGAATCCAAGTGACTTAAAATCAGGCAGACTGAATACCTGGACCCTCCGATTGTCTCTTTCAACAATTATGGCATAATTATCGATAACAGATATCCCGTTGGGCCTTCTTAGTTCCCCTAATCCATTGCCAGTACCTCCAAACCGGGTTAGTACGTCTCCACTTGATGCATCATAAACAATAATTACATTTCCTTCCTTTGCTGTGGCCAACAACCAGTCTTGCCCTTCCCCACCGTGCCATATAGCAGGACTGTCAACGTTGTCGCTGTCATCGCGAAGGGTTGTGAAAGCCTCTTTAATAAGCGCCACTTGAGGAAGTACTGATTTCGACCCTTTAATTTGTTCATAATTATCTTTTACGGGTTCATTTTGACATGCCGTAAACAACCATAATATAATAACAAGTAAATATCCGGGTTTGTACATAATCTATATTTAAAGGAACATTACAAATCAAGTTTTACCCCAAACTGAAAACGCACATTATAATATTCTGATTGCATTATTCTTGAGCTTATTCCCTGGTAATAATACAATGGCTGGTTCAATAAGTTGATTGCTTCAGCATACAATCTTATTTGCGGGGTAATGGCATAGTTGGCATTTACATCCAGATAAACTGCCTTATCATAGTACCTGTCATAAAATGCCTCTTCGCCAAATTCATCAACATAATCGGAAGCATAATTAACAGAAGTCCTGAATGAAAAACGCCTGCTATCGTATGATAAGGAACCGTTAAGGGTATGCTTTGCTGTTCCTGGCAGGGAAATATCGTCATTCTCGCGGCCTTCGATACGAAAATCACTTATGCTGCTGGTTGTATATGTGTAATTGGCATACAATCCAAAACCTTTCCAGAAACCGGGCAGAAAGTCGAGTTGTCGCTGTGCTGCCAATTCCAGTCCGAATATTTCGGCATTTCCGCCATTGATGGGCTGACTGTAAGTGTCCCAGGTTGTACCTTCGAAAAGGTAATTTTCACGGGTTTCTGTTACAATAAAATCCTTAATGTCTTTATAGAAAACACCTCCTGATAAAATACCGATGGTTTTAAAATATCTCTCAAACATAAGGTCGAAATTCATTGAAGTAGTAGGTATTAACTCAGGGTTTCCGATAGCAATCTCATTATCTTCCCTTGAGATCTCCCTGTAAGGGACCAGTGAAAAATAGTTGGGCCTTGCCAGAGTATTAGTCCATGCAGCCCTTAAAATAGTTGTTTGGTTAAAATCATATTTCAGGTGTAACCCGGGAAGTATATTAGTATAAGAATCGGAAACCTTTTCCGTAGGAGTGTTTTCATCCTCATCGGCATCGTATTGATTGCCCTGGTATTGCTGCGAGGTGTTTTCGAATCGCATACCGGCAATCATGAACAACTTAGGACCAAAGTTTTGATTCACCATAATATAACCGCCAAAAATATTCTCTGTAGCATTAAAATTAACGGCCTCTTCCTCAATAACTCTTTCTTCTTCAAATAAGGATGAATTGGTCAGGGCAAGTCCACCAAGGTACTGAGATGATACCTGGTTTCCGGTTGCAAAGTCGCCAACCAAATAGTTATCTTTTGTCAAATTTTCCAGGTTATTCAGAGTGGTTGCATTGAATCCATCCTCATTAAGAGGGGTGTATTCAAACAGCCTGTTATCGCGCATTTTTTCTTTTCCTTTGTATCGTACACCCACTTTTATGCTGTTTCTAAAATCATTCTCAAGCAGCGGTATGGTAAAATTCAGCTTGAAGTTTTTATCAATATCTTCTGTCAACTGAAATTCTTCGGTAATTTCACCATAACTATAGTCAGAACTGAAATCAGATGATGAAGCAGGAATCACACTGTTAATCTTTGGAAAGCTTTTATCGGAAAAATCAGTTGTGAAGGTTAAATCTTCAACCTCATATACAATATATCTTTCGTTGGGCCTTTCTTCAGAGGCTTTGCTGTAGGAAGCAGTCCAGTCGGCTCTGACTTTACCGAACTGGTGGTCGCCACCAGTGGTAAAATTCATCATGCGCTGATCTTCCAGACGTGCATTTTTTGTGTCATTATTACCACCCTTTGTTTCCTTTTCTATCATGCCAATCCAGGTTCTGGCGTCTTCATCAAATTCGATATCCTTGTAGACAGTTCGGTAACGGTTTTCCCAGTCGTTACGGTGGTTGTAAATACCATTAGCAAACAGGGTATGGTTTTCAGTGAGTTTAAAATCCAGACTCAATGAATAACTCTGGCGCAGACGTTGCAGATAGTACTGACGGATTTGAGTTTCTTCAGCAAAAGCAGAACCGTCCTTATTATTATCATCCATGTAATCCCACTCAGCCTCAAAATTATCGCTACCTAACTGGTGATTGTGGTAAGAAGCACTTGCAATTACGCCTAATTTATTGTTCAGAAAGCGGTCTCCCAATATAAAAGCACCATTGTAAATCGGTTTCTCGGCAAGTAAATTATACCCTGAACCAAGTGTTAAACTTGCACGACGGTCATATGGCGCTGAGCGGGTAACGAGGTTTACAGAACCACCAATGGCATCTGCATCCATATCGGGTGTAACGGCTTTGTTTACTTCAATGGACTGGATCATATCAGCTGGAACCAGGTCAAGCTGAACTGTCCGGTCTTCGGCTTCAGCAGAAGGGATGCGTTCACCGTTTATCATAATGGAATTATATTGAGGCGCAACTCCTCTGATGTTTCCAAAGCGAGCTTCACCCTGGTCGTACTGCACGCTAATGCCTGGAATCCTTTTAAGGGCATCACCTATATTGGCATCGGGGAAACGACCAACCTGGTCTGATGATATAATATTGGTGATATTCCCTTTGTTCATTTGCGTGTTAAGGGCTTTTGACTGTCCTTGCAACTGTCCGCTTACAACAACTTCAGATAATTCAATACCCGCTTTCAAGT
>CAYQXY010000076.1:0-7146 GCA_964421595.1 uncultured Bacteroidales bacterium
AAACCCATTAACGAAAACGAATTACTGGCGATGATACTAAAGTATTTCGGGAAATGATTTAAAATTTTCTTTTAATTAATGAAAGGAATGTAATGCAGATGGCTATAATTGAGCAGGCGATTCATAGCCTTGTGGGATGGCGGTTAAAAATTGTACCCGGCTACTATTCCAATGGTTCCTCTTTGGCCTAATTTAGATCCGGTTTTACCCGCATCAAACAGATCATCAAATTCGTATATCAGTCCTCCAATAATTTTTAAAGGTTCACCCTCCTTGTTAAAGTATATACCAAAACCTCCATTTGTATTATTTCGATTGTTATTGAAACCACTTCGCGAGTAAACTGACATGGCCACCCTGTTATTTATGAAATCAGGAATATAAACATAATCAAAGAACAATGAAAACTGATTAACTCTTTTAAGTTCTCCTCTCCATGCAGTATATTCCAATTCTGAGGACCTTATAATTGTTCCGCTTGGATCATCTGAAATAATAAAGGACTCAATGATCTTAATTTTTCTTAATTCATTGATATTATTCGTTTTGTCATAACCACCATAGACTCCAAAAATCATATTCCCGTTTAGAAAATAATTATATGAAAGGCCTATATTTATTTTGTTGAAGGTTTCTGAGCTTATCTGCCCGTCAAAAGTATTTTCAGTTTTAATAAGCGTGTATTTCGCAGTTCCTAAACCTAATCTGAAATGCAGGTAATCAAAACCTGAGAGGCTGGAATTATCTGTGGAGACATTTTTGAAGCCAAGGTTGAAGTTCAGGGTTGCTTCCGGAAGCAATTTGTCATCACTGAATATTGATGCCAGGCCATTGGTTGATCTACCGCTGGCATCCATTCCAAAAACAAGATCCTTATCTGAACGATTAAAATAGTATCCGAATTTTAAACTTTCATCGGCGGTATTAATTCTTGCAATTCCTCCCACAGGCAGGTGTATTGATGCTTTACCCCTGGCATCTTCAAAAAATGGTTGTGCTTTTAACCTTACCTCTACTGTAGTAACTAAACAGAGGGTAATGCTGAAGATTGATAAAAGCCTGGATGATCTCATTGCCTGTTAATTTAAAGGAAGCGCTATCTCATCTGCAATTATAGAATAACCTTTTCTTATTACTCCTGAGTATAATTTTGGACCTTTATCATCCACCCAGATCTTCAATGACCATTTTGTGCCGTTTACTCCTTTACTGAGCATAACTATATCCAGCCTTCCATCTATTTCAAATTCTTCAACTGTCCTTGTCCATGTGCTGATCCCATCAAAATACAACCCGATCTCTTTTCCTTCAAGTTCAATTTTGAGGTCCAGGACTACTCCTGTAAATTCAATTTCAAGTTTATGCATAAAGCAATTTACTGCAAAAAAATACATTTGACAAGTAAAATACTGGTTGAAATAATCTCAGGGTTTTCCATCTTAGAATTTGATTGTAAAATCCTCAGTAAGATCAGTGTTTCAAGATAATTTAGGTTAAGACGAAAAAAGAATCTTGAATTCAAATATTTAATTCCTTAGATTTGTATAGCATTATTTATAGAGGGTTTAGTATTCAACTTAAAACCTAATACTATGAAAAGCATTAACAGAAGAAAATTCATCGGTTCCGGACTGGCTGCTGCTGCTTCTGTAACTATGGGTCAATCATACGCTTCAGAATTAAAACCCGAGCCTGTAGTTATGAAGACCAGAGATGAGCATCCTTTTAACAAAAGGACTTATAATTCCATGCCTACAAACTCATTCGGGAAAACAGGTTTTAAGGTTGGCATACTGAGTCTCGGAGGCCAGGCAACCATTGAAATGCAGGGGACGGAGGAAGAATCGGAAAAGATCATTAACCGTGCCATCGACCTTGGAATTAATTATATTGATACTGCTGCCTCGTACGGTCAAGGCGAGAGTCAGCGGAATATCGGCAGGGTTATGAGAACCCGCCGGGGCGAAGTATGGCTTGCCTCCAAAACGCATGACAGGACTTATGACGGCTCTATGCGCCTTCTTGAGCAGAGCCTGAAGAGTTTGCAGACAGACCACCTTGATGCCTGGCAGTTGCACAATGTTCAGCGTAAAGACCAGCTGGACCAGATATTTGCGGCAGATGGTGCCATTAAGGCTCTTGAAAGAGCTAAATCTGAGGGAATGGTCAGATATGCAGGGATTTCGGGTCATTTTGAGCCTTTAGTGTTGATTGAAGCTATGGATATGTATCCTTTTGATCAAATGTTGCTTGCAGTTAACGCTGCTGATGTACATTATCTTAGCTTTATTAATTATCTTCTGCCCGAGGCTCAGAAGCGAGGAATAGCAACAATAGGTATGAAAGTTGCCACCCGGGGCCGGATGCTCTCAAACTGGACCCCGCCGCCGCTTGAAGAACAACCTGCAAGGCTGGCTACAACCAAACCGGGTACAATAAATATTAAGGAGGCGCTTACCTATAATATGAGCTTACCGGTTAGCACAACTATTATCGGAGTTGACAATGTTGCACAGATCGAGGAGGATGTGAAGATAGCCTCTGAGTTTTCACCACTCAGCCTGGCCGAGATGAGGGAAATTGAATTTAAAACATTGCCAATAGTACGGCAGGGTCTTTATTTCCGTCGCTGGGACCTCGGGGCATGAAAATTAAATAATCAGTTCACGACAAACTGAAAAAACTGCGTAAGTTTATCCATTTACAGCCTGGGTATCACTGGACGCCGGATTGATGCCTGCTCTGCTGTCAGAGGCGAAGTAATGACAGAATACAAATCTGCAATTTAGCACTTTGGTGATAGCAGGAAACACTTTTCCAGAGGGAAATAGTTATATTTCTCAGGGGGAGGTTAAAGTATGAACCAACCCCTTCCGGGAACTCATTTTAAAAGAGGATTCTCTGCCAAAACCATTATTATTACTGAGAAGAAATTTTCATAGTCCGGCTTTTATCCTTGCCGAGTTCTTATGTACCTTCTCAATTGCATTATATATGTCATCCAGATCTGAATAATCTCCCAGCAGCATACTCTGGAAGAACCAGATGGCTTCTTCATTGCATAGACGCTCACTTTCAGGACAACGGTTCTGCTCTATAAAACTTTCATAATTTAACGTTTCTGCCGGATACATCAACTGATAATTTTTTGTCCGGAAGGTGTCGTCAAGATAGGGCATCATATTAAGATTGCCACTGTATCCTCCTGACCCCCTAACTCCCTCTGCACCGATTGCCCTGAGGAACTCCTGCCTTGTCATGTTGCTGAATTCTTCCTTTTTATAGCGGAAAGGGAAAAGATGGAAAGATGCCCTTGTAACTTTAGGATACAGCTTGTAGGGAAGAATTCCGGGTATTGCCGATAATCTGGAACTCAGGTATGCAGCATTCCTGTTGCGCAGAGAAGTTTGTTCATCCAGCCTCCGGAGCTGGCTAATGCCTATGGCCGCCTGGTACTCTGTCATCCGGAGATTATTTCCCCTGATTACATAAACACCACCTACAAGATCGGCCATTTGACCATACCGGCGGCCTGTATCATGATAGGAATGGCATTTGTCCATAAATTCATCATCATCACTGACAATAGCTCCACCTTCGCCAATTGCAAGATGTTTGGAGTTCTGGAAGCTGAAACAACCGGCATTCCCTATTGTACCAACTTTTCTGTTGTCATATTCTGCAAGCCATGCCTGGCAAGCATCTTCAACAACCAGTAGTTTATGCTGGCGGGCAATTTCCATAATAGGATCCATATCGCAGGGAAGTCCCAGAATATGCACTGGCAGTATGGCTCTTGTCCTGGGTGTAATTTTTTTCCTGATATTTTCAGGATTAATCTGGAAGGTTTCCGGATCCACATCGGCAAAAACCGGCATGGCACCAGTTTCAAGTATGGCGGAAATTGTGGCAATGAAAGTATATGGAGTAACTATAACTTCATCACCACCGCCTATTTCAAGCATCTTGAGTGAAATTATCAGTGAGTTGGTACCGTTGACTACTGCCAGGCATCTTTTTGAACCAATGGTTTCTGCCCATTTCTTTTCAAATTCAGCAACCACACTTACATCTTCACGAACACCCGCCCGGCACCATACACCGCTACGCAGTACATCAATGACTTTTTTTTCATCCGTCTCAGTGCTCCACATTGGCCAAACGGGCCATGGTTTATTCCGTACAGGCGATCCGCCAAGAATGGCAGGTTTTAGCGTATCGGTCTGGATCTGGGAAAACATGGCATGCGTGGTAGCATTCATAGCCATAAAAGTACCTAATCCTGTCAAAGAGTTTTTTTTAATAAACTCACGCCTTGAATAAATTTTTTTAGCCATCTTTTTTGATTTTTTATTGCGTTCTCTTTTCCTCTATATATGATGCAATATTACTGACAGTGTCTATCCATATTCCGTTTGCGGGATCTGAAGCATAACGGCAAATCGCTTCAATAGTTTCCAGAGAGGATACCAGATTTCCTTCCCCGCCCATTTCATGGCCTGCAAGGACCAGCCAGTGACCACTTTCCCTGGATCCTTCTATCAGGACAAGGATCTCTTCAAAAGTCTGTCCGTCCAGCTTCATGCCGGTAAGCTGGGCCAGGTCACAAAAAGCAGGGTCATTGGGAGCTTCGCCAAGCCATCCGCGACCGGTTTGAAACAGGGAGGCTACTGCCGGAACATAGCTCCTGGTGTTAATCCCTCGTCCGACGAAGGTCTGTCCGCATGGGTAGGCAAAAGATACGGGATTAATGCCAACAAGATCTTTAATTAACCTGCTGGCTGAATCGAGCTCTGTATGCATCCGGTCAAGGTTGTAGTCCTCGAGTGCCCTGTCCCTGGAAAAAGCAATGTTACCGGAACAGGGGTGAACAAGTGAATGATTCCCGATTTCATGACCGTTGGATGCTGATTTTTTCCAGGTATCAAGGCGCATTGTAAAAGCCGGTGGTGAAACATAAAAAGTTGCCTTTACATTGTATTTGTCCAGAAGCGGAATACCGTTATCTGCCTGACTTAACCGGGCATCGTCAAAAGTAAGGCTCAAACCCATTTTTATCCCTTCCGGCCAGGAAAAAAAAGTGCTATCAGACTGATTATTATCGGGGTAATTTTGAGCGTTAACAGTATTCAGTAAAACAAATGCTAATGCAACAAAACAGGGGATTTTTAAAGCAACCATATGGCAATTTTTTTAATATATGCTGAAAACCCATTTGCTTTCCAAATCAAATATAATGCGCTTTTGTTAAATTAGTTCTGTTTTACTTAATCCAAGTTTTGGTTTATTTAGTTTCTTAATCGAATTATTTACTTTGTCTCTTGTTTCAGACTGAAGATAAGTAGGAATAAGAATATTGAGATTTAACCCTAAAACCCGGTGAATAATTACCAAATCTTTTAATGTAAATTGTGAAACCCCATTCATTAACTCACTCATATAAGATTTTGGGTGCTCCAGAATTATCCCTAAGTCTTGCTGAGTTAAATCAAACTCTTTAAGTTTTTTCCTAATGGCCTCTTTACGTTTTTTTATAAATCTCTGCTCAGAATTAATTATCTCTTCGGCTTTATCAAATTCGATGATTTTTGAATCCGAAATATTATTAAAATCAGACCATTCTTTGTCTTCGTAACTTTTAATCAGATCACGAAGTTTGTCCCGTATTGGTTTCAAGTCTGGATATTCTTTAATCAATAAACGCAATTTACGTTCAAGCAAAGAAGCTTTTTGTAAATCATATTCATTTTCGAGTTTATTAATTTTATCCACGTCTTTAATATCTATAATATCTTTCATAGTTCAAATTTTAAATCCATTTATTATCTTTTAACCATTTTCTGATTACTTTACGATTATTCTTGAAAGTCAATTCGTAATCGTCGTGGTTGCCAGCCCAAACTATAGTAGCATCTCCATTTTCCTCAAATTCTATCAGAATTAAAGTCCTATGAATGTTGATGTCAAAAAAGTAGAACTCTCCACCGTAAACACAATCTGCATCTGGTCTAGTCTCAATTAGTTCAAGAGGTGTTTTCCAACTATTGTTTTCAATATCACCAACTAATTGCTCAATTGATTTAATCAACTTAACATTTCCTCGATTTTTACTAATCGCTTTACCCAGAATATGTTTGTTTATAATCCTCAAATCAATTATTTGTTTATCTAAAACAAAGATACCTATAGTTCGGATAATATCAGAACATTTGCACTGATTTAAAAGAGAGATAATAATATTATTTTATAAATTCCCAATCTTTGCTAAACTGTAAGTAGATTTAACATAAGACCCTAATTCATTCAGGTGGGGCCAAATTAGTGAAATGATTTGCATTGTCCGGAACAGACACTCAAAAATCGGGCTATCATGGAAAAATTTGAAAGCACTTTACATCCAACTGCCTTTGCCAGTAGGGCAGCTGTTGTTTTCCTGGTGTTGGTGACGGGCGTTTTGCCCGGCAGATCACAGGAGGTCATGACTCTTCATAAGATAAACCAGGAG
Organism: uncultured Bacteroidales bacterium; assembly: GCA_964421595.1. Classification (GTDB taxonomy): domain Bacteria; phylum Bacteroidota; class Bacteroidia; order Bacteroidales; family PUMT01; genus PXAP01. Next base: position 6,506 of record CAYQXY010000076.1, read on the forward strand.
GTCATCCTGGACGGGATCACCGATGAAAGTTTCTGGCAAGATATAACGCCATTACCAATGGTCATGTTAATACCTGCTGCAGGCAATCCTCAAACTTTTGGGAATGACATAAGGATTTGTTATGATGACTAATTAGCCTGGGAAATTCACCGGAATTGAAGGTGATCCATCGGAATTTAAAGACTTAATTTGAGATATAAGTTAAACTGAATTATTTAACTATAATTTGATTAACTGTTTTATACAGGTAAATCATAACCCGGTCTTAATGGCAATTCTTAATCAAGGGAATATTCAAATACGTCATTGTAAGAAAAATTAATATATTGCATGATATAAATACCTGAAAGCAGTTTACGCATTTAGCCTAACAACAATTTTATGAAAACTGAATATTTGGCAGGTTCCTGTCTGTTGATAATTTCATCTTTTGGTTGTAATAATGAGGAAAAGGTTTATGAAAGGCCAAACATTTTGTTTGCCATTTCTGATGACCAGTCATTTCCTCATGCCGGTGCATACGGTACCAATTGGGTTAAAACTCCTGCATTTGACCGGGTAGCCAATGAAGGATTGTTGTTTTACAATGGATATACACCAAATGCAAAATGCTCTCCTTCAAGATCTATTCTTCTCACAGG
>CAYQXY010000077.1:0-6844 GCA_964421595.1 uncultured Bacteroidales bacterium
TTGGAAATTTCTGGGCTCAATGGATCAATGCCTGCAAAGGTGATCCAATGAAAACAACCTGTAATTTTGATTATGCCGGTCGCATGATTGAGACATTATATTTAGGTCTTGCTGCTCATCAATCAGGGAAGAAATTACATTATGATTCCTCAGAAGGACGTGTAACAAATGACCTCAGAGCTAACGATTTTCTCCGCAAGGAGTACCGTAGTGGCTGGGTACTTAATGGATAAGATGTGCAGGATAATTACTCCTTATGTTTTCAACAGGCTGTTCCTTGGAATATTGCTATGTTTTTGGGTTTTGAATACCTTCTGGGTATTTGCACAAAGCGGTGATCAGATTCTGGACGGAATTGGAGAAACGGGATTAATTTCCCGCTACAGATTAAATGGGAATGTAAGTGATTGGTCCCGTAATAATTTACATGGCAGCATTCAAGGCACTGATTTCAGGTTTGAACAAGACGAACAGTTTGGCAATGTCCTTTCTTTTAAAGGAGATAGTGAAGCTTTTATTTCCATCCCTGGTGAAGCCATGGCAGGACAAGAATCAATTAGTATCACCGGATGGATATTCCTGCGTTCTGCAAATAGCGGTCAGCTATTTTTCAATTTTGGAAAGAATAGCGATTCACATTTCTTTGCTGCTCCAGCAGGGACTAAAAACAAAAAAGGTTTTCAGGCTCAAATCGTAACTGAATCTGGAGAGTATGTTGCAAGTTCACCGGCGGTGGAAGTTAATAAATGGAATCATATAGCTATTGTTATTAATGCTTCGTCCAAAACTTTGAGTACCTACCTTAATGGAGAGTCTGCCGGTGAAGCAAATAATGTAGAGGTGGAGTTAGAACAACTGTTTGATAATAATTCAGCAGAAAATAATAAACTCTATTTAGGAAAATCACTTGATAATACCTTTTTAAATGCCAAATTGCACGATTTCCGAATCTATAGAATTCCTTTGAATCAAATACAGATTGCCAGGATTTATGGTAATGCCCTGAGAGGGGAAGAGCCTGTAGTCAGAACAAGAGATGCTGACCAGGGTCTTCCAAGATTTCCCGAAACGATTCCTCAGTTGTATAATTCATATCTTACCAGAGTTCGGGATATTAAGGTGGAGACTGAGGTTGGGCATCTCCCAAGATTACCACGCTTTGTGAATGGCGTTTACAGCAATAAAATTGAAGGACCAAAAGTAAGAGTGCTTTGGCCGGCACCTGAAAATAATAGTGAAGTACTTAGCCCTGGCAAATATACAGTAACAGGAAGGGTGCCTGGATCAGATTTGCAACCAAAAGCGATTGTCACGGTTAAAGAGGTTAAAGAGCCTGCTACACCAGATCGTGCACTGGGAGTTTTCAATCTTGGTCAGGTTCTGTTAAACACTGATATTCACAGTAACAACACAAAATTTATAGAGAACCGCGATAAATTTGTTACAGTCCTTGCCAATACTAATCCCGATGATTTCCTTTATATGTTTCGTAACGCCTATGGGCAAGAACAGCCTGAGGGAGCACAAGCACTAGGGGGATGGGATAGTCAACAAACCAAGTTGCGCGGTCATGCTACAGGGCATTATCTTACCGCTATAGCTCAGTCGTATGCGAGTGCCAGTTATGATGCGTCACTTCAGGCTAATTTTGCTGACAAGATGGAATATATGGTGAATACGCTTTATGAATTGTCACAAATGTCTGGACAACCACAGACACCAGGGGGCGAATATGTGTCAGACCCAACAGCTGTGCGACCTGGTCCGGGTAAATCAGAGTTTGATTCAGATTTGAGTGAAGAAGGTATCCGAACAGATTACTGGAATTGGGGTAAAGGGTATATTAGTGCCTACCCGCCTGACCAGTTTATTATGTTAGAGCATGGAGCTACTTATGGAGGTAGTGTTAATCAAATTTGGGCACCATACTATACCTTGCATAAAATCCTTGCCGGATTGATGGATATTTATGATGTCAGTGGCAATGAAAAGGCTCTGGAAATAGTAAAAGGTATGGGTGACTGGGTATACGTTCGTCTTAATCAGTTGCCACCCACTACACTTATAAGTATGTGGAACAGATATATTGCAGGAGAGTATGGGGGAATGAACGAAGCTATGGCAAGACTCCACCGGCTGACCAACGACCCTAATCATCTGGACGCTGCGCTATTATTTGATAACATCAGACTATTTTTTGGTGATGCAGAACATTCTCACGGACTGGCTAAAAATGTAGATATGTTCCGTGGGTTACATTCCAACCAGCACATACCTCAAATAATGGGAGCAATTGAAATTTATCATGTATGTGATGATCCGGAATATTATCATATAGCCGACAATTTCTGGTTCAAGGCCGTTAATGATTATATGTACAGTATTGGAGGAGTTGCAGGAGCAAGTAACCCTTCTAATGCGGAATGCTTTACCGCTCAACCTGCAACACAATATGAAAACGGTTTTGCCGCTGGAGGTCAGAATGAAACCTGTGCTACCTATAATATGCTAAAATTAGCCAAAAATCTTTTTCTCTTTAGTCAGCGTGCTGATTTAATGGATTATTATGAGCGTGCGCTTTACAATCACATTCTTGCTTCTGTTGCAGAGGATTCCCCTGCAAATACCTATCATGTACCCTTGAGGCCAGGTTCTGTAAAATCGTTTGGTAATCCTAATATGAGAGGTTTTACTTGTTGTAATGGTACGGCTATTGAGAGTAGTACAAAACTTCAAAAAGCAGTTTTCTTTAAAAGCGAAGATAATCAGGCATTGTATGTGAACCTTTATGTACCTTCAACATTAAAATGGGAAGAAAAGAATGTAACTGTAACGCAAACAACAGCTTATCCAAAAGAAGACCATACACTATTGACCATTAATGGTAATGGCGAGTTTGATCTTAATGTGCGGGTACCAAATTGGGCTACTAAAGGATTCTTTGTGAAGATAAATGGTAAGAATGAAAGGGTTAAGGCTGCTCCCGGAAGCTATCTCACTTTAAGAAGAAAATGGAAAGATGGGGACAGGGTTGAGTTGCGCATGCCGTTTAAATTTTATTTAGAGCCGGTTATGGATCAGCAAAATATTGCCAGTTTGTTTTACGGACCAGTTCTGCTGGCCGCTCAGGAGTCTGAGCCCCTAAGTGAATGGCGTCAGATAACATTAGATGCAAAAGATATCAGTAAATCGATATCAGGTGACCCAGAGAAGTTGCAATTCATCATTGACGGTGTTGTATTTAAACCTTTTTATGAAACATATGGACGTCATTCGGTTTATATGGATGTTACCTTAAAATAGGGTAAATTGGCCTTTTGTAAAGAAACATGCTCTTCCTTAAATAATTAAGGGGGTAGGTTTTCAAGACTTAGTATTGCATAAAACAGTGGATTTTTGAAATGAAAAGTCCGCCCGTATGGCTCCTGATCAGAGAGATATAGAAAGCATATGATTTGATGATCCGCAAAAGACGATGGAATTCATGAGCCGGCTGGAGGAACCCCGGATCGCATTTAAAGGTGATGGCTGCAAGGGCAAAGCCGGTCGCATGATTGAGACATTATATTTAGTACTTATAGATTTTTCGGATGAATCTCCCACGAATCAGGGCACACAAAAAGAAAGGAATAATCCATGGGTGATCCATCCGTGGCAACCACGTGATTAGCTATAGTAACTTACTTATATTTAGATTAGTACTTATAAATTATCAGGATGAAATGGTATAAAATTGGAGTTGCTGCATCAGGGGTATTTGCATCAACTTGTTCATTATTTAGTAGCCAGTATAATGCGGATGATGAAGGGAGTCAATTTCCCAATATAGTTCTTATCAATATTGACGATATGGGATGGCGTGATGTTGGATTTATGGGTTCAGAGTATTATGAAACTCCCAATCTGGATGCATTGGCAGCTCAAGGTATGATATTTACCAATGCTTATGCTGCAGCCTCCAACTGTGCTCCCAGCCGGGCCTCAATGTTGACTGGTCAGTGGTCCCCGAGGCATGGAATTTATACGGTTGGTTCTTCAGAAAGGGGTAAAAGTGAAGATCGCCGGCTTATTCCCACAGAAAATAGTATTGTTTTGCCAGACGACCAATACATATTTACTGAGGCACTCAAGGATGCAGGATATATGACCTGCCATGCCGGGAAATGGCATGTGAGCAGTGACCCTCTCAAGCATGGGTATGATGTAAATATCGGAGGCTGGCATTCCGGCAATCCGGGTAGTTATTATCCACCTTATACTCTTGTACCACTGGAAGCTCCATCTGATGATTACTATCTGACAAATCTAATAATGGATAAAACTCTTGAGTTTTTGGAAACGGTGAAAGACCGGCCGTTTTTTCTGTCATACTCCCCTTATGCAGTGCACACCCCTATCCATCCGGTGTATGATCTTCTTCCGAAATATGAAGACAGGCCGGCGTGGAAAGGACAGGAAAACGCTGAATATGCCACAATGGTTGAAAATCTTGATATACAGATTGGACGGCTGATTAAAAACCTGGAAACTTCAGGTAAACTTGATAATACTTTCATATTGTTCATATCTGATAATGGTGGTCATTACGGTGTTACAAAACAGTTGCCACTGAGGTCTGGGAAAGGGTCATATTATGAGGGAGGTATACGTGTGCCGATGTTTGCATATTGGAAGGGAATTATTTCCTCAGGTACAGTTTCAAATGAACCTGTATCAATGCTTGATTTTTATCCAACATTTCTTGAAATTGCAGGAATTGAAAATCCTGCAGGCAAGATTCTGGACGGACAAAGCCTGTGGCCTTTATTAACAGGCAATGGTACACCAGGAGTGCGTCCATTGTTCTGGCATTTTCCTGTTTACCTTGAGGCTTATCTCAAAGAGGGTGACCCGACACAAGACCCCCTTTTTCGTACCCGACCCGGTTCAGCAGTGAGGTATGGTGACTGGAAACTCATACAATACTTTGAATACAATGACCTTGAATTATATAACCTTGAAGAGGATATCGGCGAAATGAATAATCTTGCAACTGCTAACCCCGATAAACTTAAAGAATTACTCGAAATACTTGAAAGCTGGAGAGAAGAAACCAATGCTCCGGTTCCTGATAGGATAAATCCGGCCTACAAGAAAAATTAGGCTTCTCAAAACTAAATTAATATCCGATTAAATAATATAGCACAAATGATCTCACAAATATGAATTTATCTTTTTGACTACATAATGTGATCTGCACGCAGGTATGATAATGATATACGCAATTTAAATGCCGACAAGATCTAAATAGATAAATATAATATAGATTGCAAAATCTTATAGTAACACATAAAATCAATTGCGAAACTTTAGTTGGTTTTTATATATTTCATGATTCAAAACTTTGTCAGGAAATTATTCAAATGGAAAACCTGGAAAAAAGGATTCTGAAGGAATTGAAGTATGGCAGTAAAAAAGCATTTGAATATGTTTTTAAAACATACTATGATTCTTTATGCAGGTATGCCGAAGAAATCCTTAAAGACCGGGATCAGGCAGAAGATGTTGTCGAAAATTTGTTTATTGTTATCTGGGAGGATCGGATAAAGATAGATATCCATACTTCATTCCGTTCCTATCTATACAGAAGTACTTATAATGCCTGCTTAAATATTATCAGAAAACGAAAATCCGAAAGTAAATACAGGGACTTTTTCCTGAATCACTCCGACTTTTCAAAATTCCATGATTATGGATCATCCTCTTATCCTCTGTCAGGAATAATTGAAAAGGAGATGGAGAGTGATATAGCAAAAATTATTGATGCCCTGCCTCCACAGTGTAAAAAAGTTTTTCTTATGAGCAGGGTCGACGATCTTTCCCATCTGGAGATAGCTGATAAGCTTGATCTTTCTGTCAATACTGTGAAGAGTCATATAATGAATGCCCTGAAAAAGATACAGGTAGCTCTGAAGAATATGATGATCGTTCTGGTATTGCTTACAACCCTGTAAATTCATTTTCCTGCCTCCCACCTTCTGTTAAAAACAGATTTTCCTTTTCATGAATTTATAAACGAAAGAATCATGCATGAACACTGGAGATTATCAGCCTGAAACAATGTAAATTCATCATTTTTTTCAAAATTATTAATAATTGGCTAATACCAGTTGATATATTATGTGTCATAAATTAAGATAAACAGATAACAAATAATTAAGATGATTGAGAATTTCAAAAAGGATGAATTACTGTTAAAATGTCTGCAGGGAAAAGCAGATGAAACGGAATATGAAGCTGCATTCAAATGGATAACCTCAGATATTTCCAATTATGGCTATTATGAAAGAATTCGTGATGCATGGATCGCTGCAGGAATAGTTACCAATAAAAATAAATATAATTGCAATAAAGCCTGGCAAACTATTGCCAGACGGACCGGTGTAAGGTGGTTTAATACTCCCGGGATTGCTTCAGGTTTTAGAAATATTGCTGCTGTTTTTATTATTGCTTTAACCCTTGGTGCTTTTAGTGTTCATTATTTTTATTCCACTAAAAATATCTTCACTGAAAGGGAAATTGTCGTAAAGGCTCCTCTTGGTGCCAAAACTTACATGGTACTACCTGACAGCACTAAAGTCTGGCTCAATGCAGGAAGCACTCTGAAATTTTCCACTAATTATGACATTACCGGCAGATCTGTTCATCTTGTCGGTGAAGCGTATTTTGACGTTGAATCCAACAGTGACATGCCTTTCAGTGTTCATGCACATAATCTTGTCATTAATGCCCTGGGTACAGAATTTAACGTCAAGGCTTATCCTGAGGAGAAAAATGTAGAAACAACACTTGTTTCCGGCCTTGT
>CAYQXY010000078.1:0-4762 GCA_964421595.1 uncultured Bacteroidales bacterium
TATAAAGTTGTATACAGGAATAAGCATGGCAGGATAAGGGAATATGGGGGCATAATGTTAGACGCCAATTAATTTGACATAGAAAAAGACAAAAATAATGACATTAGCCAGATATAAAAAGAGAGGATATACAGCAATATCAGTAGCGGCACATCCTCACATAGTTGGTTAAAATAAAGTCATTTTAAAATAAGAAAGCATAATGGCAACAAGCACTTTCCGTTTCTTCCCAATGATTTTTCAATAGTTGGATTCAAAATCCCTTTTCTACAGAAGAATTTGTTGCCGTGAACGCTGGCATAATGCTAAATAAACTCGTTTAAATCTTGTTCATTAAGTTTAATTTAAATATAAAGATCACAGGCTACCTTTGACTGTCTGTCGATTTTGTTTGATGCTTAAAGTATTCCTAAGTACGCAGACACTTACGTCCAGAGATTTTTTTGCAGCCATCGGGACCACCTCCGCATAGTAAAACAAGTTTCATTGCCTGAATGACGGCAGCGGCTACTGCTTCAGCACTGCTTCCATCCATATATAAAGTAAAAGTATCCTTGTCAACGGATTCACCATAATTCAATGAAAATGCCGCATCGTGTTCAGGAAGGCACACATAATATTTTTCTTTAGAAGGACACAGAATAACAGGTATCTGAGTTTCCTCATCTGTATTTATAGACATTTCAAGAAAAGTTCCAGTAACAAGCATAATGTATTATCACCCCTTTCCAAACATTGAACCGGAATTGAATTTTTAAACCAAACCTGATCCGATTTTGCACCATTAATAGTCATAGTCCAGATTCTTGTATGCTGCTTCAACTGTTTCCGCTGTAATAATATTGTATTTGTTCATATAGGCTATGGTAAGCGCCTGGAAACAAAGCTGGTCGATCATTCGATAAACACCTTCCGAATGTTGATGGATTATCGGAAAGGTTGCTTCATCAAAGATGGAAGCGCTTGATCCTGCCTCCTTCAAACGAAACTCAACATAATCTCTGGTTTCCTTAAGGGAAAGAGTGGATGTATTAATAAAAACCGAAATCCGTTGTTTTAAGGGAAGAAGGGCAGTCAGTCTTAATGATTTGTTAATTTGGGGCTGCCCCAACAGAATCAAAGAAAAGTTTCTTTTTGTGTCAAAAAATGTTTTTAACTGGTCCAAAACTTCTACAGAAAAAGTATGGCATTCGTCCAGGATAACCAGAACGGATTTGCCCTGCACCCTGATTTCTTCAAAATGGTTTATGAGCTGCAGCTTGATATCATCACCATATAAGTAGGCATGCAGCCCAGCCCTCGAAGCAATGTTTTTGAATATGCTTCGGGGAGAAGGATTGGCAATGGGAACCATGATGGCCTTGATTTCCGTTGGATCCAGAGCATCCATAAAAGCGTTGGTCAGGATTGTCTTCCCGCTTCCGATTTTCCCTGTGATCAATGCAATTTGTGAGGAAAACAAGGTTGTCTGTAGCTTGATCAGCCCCATATTAAGAGCTTCCGATTTAAAAAATGTAGACGGGTTGGGAGCAAACGGAATCTTGTTTAATCCAAAATGTTTATGCAACATGATTTTTCTTGTATGATATAGCTAAATCACACATCTCCTTTCAAAATGTTTTCAATTCTTCTCATCAAGTGCTGACTTTATGGTGTTTAAATAAAACAACAGATTGTCCCCGGCATCAGGGAACCTGGTTTTAAGATTATCCAGCGCTTTTTCAAACAGAGACTTGCTGAAAAGCTTAAAATCCTTGTAGTATTGATACAATAATTCTTTTTGATGATAAGTGAAGGTCTTCTGGTTGAGAAAATCAAGCATGACATTAAAATACTCGGTTTTTGTCATATCACTCTCTTTCTCCCTTACAGTAAACCCGGGGCGCGCAAGAGTCTCGTCAGCGTCCTCTGACGCGTAAGTCTCTTGAAGATCAACAGTATCAAATGTCATATTATGATTACCCTTCATAAGTTCCTCTGAAATGCTTTGAATCATTTTCTGATGATGCTCCGCCATTAAACGAGGATAGTCAATGTTGATCTTAGGTTCAAACTCATAGTTTCTTTTGACATCTTTGTATTGTGAATGCTGCTCTCTGGTCAGATCAATGGGTTTGGCAATACAGACGAATTTGTTTTTATGATAGATGTATAAAGCTCTTAAATCAAGAGGGTCATATCTGACAAGAACCTTTTCGCCTATCAGAGCGACATCCACTTCGTATGTGTTGGTCTCAAAAGAGATAACACCGTAAGTATCCACTTTTCTTTCGATATGATGATAAAAAGCGTTTGTTAGCTCAATGGGTGATATATATTTGGGTATAATTCCAGTCCGCAACGAATTCTCCCATGCTTCCAAAGGGGTCAACCCATCAATGCCTTCGTGGGAACTTTTATGGTATTCCCCTTCGATCCATCCCAAAAGTGCTTCATTCAATTTTCCGATATCTCTTATTGGATTTATTCTTAGTTCGGCTAAAAAATCCTCATTGCAGGTCCTGATAAAGCGTTCTACGGCACCTTTTCCCTGTGGCCAGTATTCTGAAGCAAAAATTAATTTAACGCCTATGCCGGCACAGGCAAACCTGAAATTGTTTGCAATAAAAACCGACCCATTATCAACATAAATTTTGGTGCACAAACCAAATTTTACTATAGCTTTTTTAAAACAATCCTCAAGCCTTAAGAGTATCCCGTCAGAATAAAATTGGGCATGCATGATCCTTCTGGAGTAATAGTCGATAATGATGAATAAATAGATTTTATGGGCTTTGTCATACTCGTCTCTGATCCAAAACTCCTTGATATCACTTACGTATAAATCATATATCTTATCAACATGAATCTTCCTGTAGTGCTGTCTTACCTGCCTTAAGGATTTTCTTGTATAACCATTCTCCTTCAAAAGCCTTGAAACGGTTCTTTCTTTCAAACTGTCTTTTCCCACTTCCCCTGCCAGTTCCAACATGGTGATAATTTTACGGGAAGAACGCACAGGAAGCTGCAGCTTGAGCGAGAAGATTTTTTCACATAATTCAATAGGAATAACTTTGGGACGTCCTTTGTTTTTATGGGTGCTTCGTTTCAAACCTTCCATATTAAAAGACTTGTAGCTCGCTAAATAACGATATAGCGTTCTTAGAGAAAAACTGTACTCTTTTCCGGTAGCAGGATGGATATATTTCTTTAGGGATGCGTTTCTCAAAGCTTCATGAACGGATATCTCATCATTATGCAGTGCTTCATAAATCGCGTTGTATTTTAACATTGCAATGATTTGATCCTCTCGAATCGTTTTATCATCCGGCAAAGAAACTACCTGGAGTTCATTCATTGTATAATCTCCCTTCAAATATTAAGTTATCAATGTTCATTTTGTGATCACTATAACAGTATAGATAAGTTCTGTTTAACCTTCACGTTTACGGTTCGGGATGGATAACCGGATTTTAAATAACCGGATGCCTTTTGAAAACTCTAAACCTTTACATTTATTAACATATATATGACAAAAGTGAGTAAAAACACTTTTAAACATCAAAAAACAACCGTTTTAATGGTAATTTACTTAAAAAAGGGCATGACAAAATAAGGGGGTACTATTTCAAAGGTATTTGAAAGTTGGCAAATGAGAGATATTCATGTTTTAAAATATCCAGCTTTATGCCTTTTATGAACAATTTAATCAGCTGATAAGCATATTTGGCGGGTAACACATTGGGCTCTAAAAGTTCCTTTTCAGTTATGGGAACAAGTGAGTGGAAGGTTTTATTCCATAAATGATTCCATCCAGCCAAGTATCCGGGATCTCCAATGCGCTCAAAAATCTTCCTGGCATAATGTTCAAGAATAAGGGAAGAATCAAGCAGATTATCCGGATCTTCTATTAAATCAAAAGGTTCTGTTTCAGGTATAATGCACTCTTCCCAGACATACTCAAGTACAGATGTTGGGAAGGGACAACGTTTGATAATAAAGGAAGGGCGCAGGTATATATGAACACGTTCACCCGAACTCCTGATCCAGACCATTCGTTGTATGGGGATTTCAGTTTCATGAAGACATTCATCATTATTGATATAAATAATCGATTTATAGTCAAAACCGTTAAACCATAATTTGTCGGTCAAAGGAATATTATAGTGCGCTCTAACTTCCTCTCGCCTTGATTTATAAAAAAAATTAAGATCTCTATTTAAAAATTGCTGTAAAAATGTTAAAATAACCATGATCACCTGTGTTTATTTGAAATTGTGAGATGTTTTAATTTAACACAAGCGATTAAAAATGTCACTAATTTTAGTGACATTTTTTCGGTTTTCTTTGCATGTTACCAGGTCGATGGTTTAAAAGAAATTCTATACCTATGGTTGATGGAAAGATAAGCTGTAAATTGCATTCACAAGGGAAGCCAATGTTATGCAGCTGATGGTAAGTCAAGTGATGAGATAATGCGGCGAACGAGTTTTTTTGAAACTCCAGTCGGGCTACGCCCTCCTTCCGTTTCAAAAAAACTCGAAAGGCACATATCTTTAAATAATCTGGTTAACCAAATGTATTTCCTTGAACCAACTTAAAAATGGCTAAGTTGACATAAACCCAAAAGCATATTTTGACGATTGGAGGTACCTTAAATCTTCCAACCATTCGAATCATCTGCCATTTTTTTGGCTGAAAACACGTCTATTTTTGACAAAATTCTTGGCGTCTAACAAGATACAGTTATGAAGAATATAGATGTGTGGTGCAAAAAGAACTA
>CAYQXY010000079.1:0-4541 GCA_964421595.1 uncultured Bacteroidales bacterium
CACCTCAGGAATTGAATCCGCCGATGAATTAAATGAAGATTACAGAAATTTTGACACTACCATGATGAACTTTATTGTAATTGGCGAGATTGCAGAAAATCGCTGATGTTTATGCTGATGATAATGATGATCATCAGCACGGAAGCCGCACTTAATTATATACGCTGTTGCCAGCTGGGCTTATTCTGTCAGTATTTCTTTTACTTTCTGTTCTAATACTTTTTTGTCAGGTAAGTAAATCTGATACTTTGAAACAAAAATATTGTTTGATATGCCTCCAATTGCATATTCAACTAATATGTCATTTTTGTCTGCACCTAAAACTATTCCAATTGGAGGATTATCTCCTTCAGTGTTTTCTTCTGACTTGAAATAATTCAAGTACATATTCATCTGTCCAATATCTTGATGTTTAACGTGTTTTGTCTTTAAATCAATTAAAACGAAACACTTGAGGATTCTATGATAAAATACCAAATCAACGTAATAATGGTCATTGTCCAAAGTTATCCGATATTGTCTGCCCACAAATGAAAACCCTTTTCCCAATTCAAGCAGAAACGTTTGAAGGTTGTCTATGATTTTTTGTTCCAGCTTACTCTCGGTCATTCTGTATTCTTCCGGAATTTGGAGAAATTCTAGTACGTAAGGGTCTTTCACAATATCTTTTGGCTCCGAAATAATAAGTCCTTTTTTCGAAAGTTTCAGAACTCCGCTTTTATTCTGGCTTAAAGCTAATCTCTCGAATAATGACGAACTAATTTGCCTTTTTAATTCTCGTACGCTCCAGTTATCATTAACCGCTTGTTTTTCATAAAATCCTCTGGCAATATCATCCGAAACACCCAGTAATTCAGCATAATGAGTCCAAGTCAATTTTCCAGTCACTGACTGGAAAATCTGATACTTTAGGTAAAATTGCCTCATCAGATAGATGTTACTCTTACTAAACCCTTTTCCGAATCTTGATTTCAGGTCTTTTGAAAGGTTTGTCAATAATGAACTACCATATTCAGCTTTTTCGTTTCCATGTTGTTCATATTCAACTATGTATTTACCTATCTCCCAATTGGCTCTCAATAATTCATTATTTACAGCTTGAATGGCTCGTTGTCGGGCACTTTCAATGGTAATACCAATAGAATCAACCAGTTTTTGATATATCTCAATATTTTGAATTTTCTTATTCATAATCAATATTTTCACCAAAAATACAAAATCAATTCAAGATAGCTCACTTAGTTACTGGAGGTTTTCTGGCCTTGGTGGCAACTATTTTGTATAATCTAAAACTTACTCTCCCCTCACGACAGTCTTTCCCCACCTCCACCACCTCCACTTCAGACATCAGATAATCCATCACCTCCAGCATCTCAATTCGTGGAGAAGACGTATTATGCCGGAGTTAACCTGTATTTCTGGGCTGCATTATGCAACCATACATATTACTCGCCATATTAAGATATAATAAGGCTAACAAGCTAATTTCACCTGAATTTTGTGTCTCCATAAATACATTTTGGTAGAAGAACAATACCATTGACACCCTCAATTTTGACAAGATGGCGGATGTGGTAAACAGTGTTTACCATGCAATAATTCATTCTCACAAGGAATCTTTACCATTATTCAGTTTGAATGAGTAACCTCCACACTTTCCAAGTCTCCTGATAGTCCGGGAAACTCCGGCAATAATTCAAGTATAGCTGGATTTTGTTAAGGAAGTTGAATTAATGCGGGTAATGAAATTTATTCAAATAATATCCTGCAAAACTCCATGTCATTCACTGAATTAAACGAAAAGTAATTAAAGCATCTTTAGTTGCCTTTGATATTTATGTTTTGGCTCCAGCCAAATTTGAGCCCGGTCATCAATTCATATTACTCATTCTCCTGCTTAAGGAGCATAAATACTATGAAATTGCGGCAATACGTATTGTTAGAAAAGCAGTCAGGCTTTATTTTGGTAAAATTTTATTATGGTTACCAAACAACTATACTCCGGAACCGGATGTACAGCATATCAGTTAATTATTTCTAAAATAGTTTCTTTGACTTTCCCTTAGTTTACCGTAAAGGTATAAGCCTATAAACCATAATAATATGCCTAATAATATCTCGTACCATTCCATATTGTTTATTCGGTTTATTCGGATTTTTCTGTATCTATTGCATCAGGCCTTTCATCCAACTGATAGTATTCTTTAAAATACTCTAATATTTATATTGTAATTCTTAATTAATATATATAAAGTTAGAATATACATATGGAATATTTATATGTTTTACATATAAATGTTGTGAATTTTAGAATATTTATTAACAAAAGTTAAATTTAACTTCTAAAAGACTGAACGATTATGACGAAACTCGGTTTGTATTTAGCGAAAAAGTCTGTGAATAAAGCTGAAATATCCCGTAGAACCGGGATTAGTACTTCAAGGCTCAATGAACTGACACTCAATTCAAGCACAAAGCTAAGGGCTGATGAATTATACCTAATCGCACTAGCCATTGATGTTGATCCTGCTCAAGCCTTGAAAGAAATTTGTGGAAATTTAAAACTGAAAGCCTAATTAACTCAAGTTGCTATTTAAATTATAGTTCTTGAAATGGCGTATCCAAAAATAAAGACAACCACTTTCAATATGAAACCATACTCAGTGACTGCATGGATCTTTTTGGGAAGAAAATTAGCGATTTCACTGAATGCAGTTTCAATTCTTTTTCTCATTGTTGTTATAATGTAATCGACATATGGCTCATGCTGCCTTTTTAACCTGGAAGTTCTTTGTGAAAGTAGGTCAATACCTTCGGCATGCTTTAACATATCTTCAATTACATAATTTGTGTATGCTGCATCTGCATATATCCTGCTACCGGGAGGTAATAAAAAAGGCATCTGTTTCAATGCGTTTGAATCATGTGATCTACCGGGTAAAAAGGTATATTCTACCGGGATGCCATCAGCAGTACAAAGCAGATGCACATTATAGCCATAGAAATATCTACGCATTGATATCTTCTTGCCCCTGTATATTTCTCCCTGGATTAGTTTTGAATTTGCAATACGGATGTCATCACAAGTAGAAATGGGAAAACTATCAATGGAATACTCTGAACTGATATTCAGTTCCTTTATCAAGGAGGATAACTGGAAGAACAAGTCAACGATTAGTTCACGTATTTGGTGTAATCGCCGATTGAACCTGCTTTTACTCAGCATATGCGTTATCATTCCAGTTGAACTCATAAAGCTCATAGCTTTTTCATGATGACCAGAGAAATAAATAGCCGACACAAGAACTGTTGTAACAACTTCAGCATCAGACATATTTCTGTTTTTTGGTTCATTATGCTTAATTTCTTTAAGCAGATCATCAATAAATACGTAAATTGCAATAGTTTTTGTAATCATAATCCTTCAGATTTTATTGGTTTGCCGACCTTAATCTGAAGGATTTTTTTTTATTTACCAAGCTAAAACCGAATTAATATGCTCATTGTCAATAACTTACATGGTTTTGTTAATAAGCTTTCGATTTTGGAAAATGCAACAACTTCCTACAGTTGAAAACATTGGAAGAATTGTTAATAACAGTTGTTTTTTTGAGATTTAAAGTCATTTATATATAGTGTTATAAGTAGCAACTTGAGTTAATTAGAATCTCCGAAACAAATTATTCCCTAACTGGCCAGTTTGGGTCGGAAATCAAAATCCGAAGACTGCCTACATTTTTATTGGCTGAGAAGCCAACTGTTTTTGATCAGGTATTCCATTCATTTGGTTGCAATAAGGCAACCCCACCTGTTTCCTGCTCTCCTTCAATATACTGGTCGGAATAGCTTCGGTCAGGCCAACGCATCCCGGCACCTTCGAACGTCACCGGGATCTGGAATACTGGAAGCTGTAACCCTCACCTCCGGAATAGAGTTTTCCCTGAATAAAAAACCTGCTGAAGAACAAAGTGTTTTGCAACCATAAATAATTCCTGCCGTATTACACTTTAAAGTGAACAGGCAATGTGATTTATAAATTTTATTTCTATTTTCAGCCCATATACTATTTTCGGCTCAAATGAAGACCATCGCATTCATCGATACTGAGATTGATTTCCGGAGCAGGAAAATTCTTGATATTGGCAGTATCAAATGTAATGGAAACACATTTCATTCAAATTCGGTCGGGGGATTTAAGCAATTCCTGAACGGTATCAGGTTTATATGCGGGCATAATATTATCCACCATGATCTTAAATATATCGAACACGCTGTTTCTGATGCAGGGATCGATCAGTCAAATATTATCGACACACTGTATTTATCCCCGTTACTATTCCCGGCAAAACCCTATCACTACCTGTTAAAGGATGATAAGCTGCAGTCGGACGAAAGCAATAATCCCCTGAACGACTCGATCAAGGCAAGGGACCTTTTCTATGATGAAAAGGAAACCTTCATTCAGGCAGAAGAAGCAATCAAGCAAATTTTCTACTTATTATTAAATAACAAAAGGGAGTTCAGTGCTTTTTTCAAGTTTA
>CAYQXY010000080.1:0-2777 GCA_964421595.1 uncultured Bacteroidales bacterium
TTTGTCGGAGTATTATTCTTCTTTAAAATTATTTTTAAAGGACCTAATTCACCCGAATAATACATTTTTAATGTATCTGCTTTAATAATTGAATTATAGGATGAATAACCAAATTTCTTGATACCCAGCTCATATGATTCGTAATTATCTTTAATAGTAATCAAATTTGTAACCGACTTAATACTGTCAGAAAATAAAACTGATGAATTGTTTTTTATCGTTAAAAAGTATCCCTTCTGCGAACTACACCTTTCATGGCAGCCTACAGGCAATTAATTTTGCGGGTTTACCAAATTGTATGCAGCATGAATGAACCGACATTTCACCGTAGCACTATGTTTGACCTGATAGAGCGCTATTTCCAATCAGGTATGACAAAAAAGGAATATTGCCAGAAGGAGTCTATACCCGAGTGGAAATTTTATTACTGGCAGCGCCGCTACCGCGAGCAACAGAACGTAGGGGGTTTTGCAACGTTGAAGATTGCAAGGACAAAGCGCGATGTGTTGTCCGCACCGGTGAAGATATACTATCCCAATGGGGTATTCATACAATTACCCGGTTCAACAGAAATATCAACCATCCGCTCGCTGATCGGATTACTGTAGTCATTATGTTCAGTTTATCATCTACACACCAGTACTATTTGTACAGGGGGACAACCGATATGCGCAAGAGTTTCGATGGGTTGTGCGGGATTGTCCAAAGCCAGCTTCAGCGCAGTGTAATGTCGGGCGAGGTATTTATTTTTATGAACCATCGCAGGGACAGGGTCAAGTTGCTGCACTGGGAGCCGGGAGGGTTTGTATTGTATTATAAGCGATTGGAATCTGGCACTTTTGAGATGCCACAATACGATCAACATGGGAATTGTTTCCGCATTGAGTGGTCGCAGCTGGTAATGATGGTTGACGGGATAAGGCTCAAGGGCATTGAAAAAAGGAGACGTTTTGCAACACCAGGGTAATGAAAAATTTTTAGGAACAAGCGCCCTTTGTAAATTTCGCAAGGTTATTAACAGGATAGTTTTTGAAAAACCGCAAGCCGCAGGGTTTTCAACATTTTTTCTGCGCCAATGCTAATAATTATCTGCGTAATTCCTTGCAAACAGGCATCATGTGGTAGTAGTTTTGTTATCAGAAATGAGCACATCAAACAGCCATACAGAAACCATTACAATTTCCATGAAGGAATACAATGAACTTGTTTCCTTAAATGCAAAACTATTGGCAGACGTAGCATATTATAAGCAGGAGCTGGAACAGATCAAGCGTATGATTTTTGGCAGTAAGAGCGAGCGGTATGTTACGGGCGACAATGGCCAGTTAAAGTTGGATTTTGGCACAGAAGCACCGACACAGTCACAAGAAACCGATGCTGAGAAAACCACATACGAACGCAGGAAAAATAACAATGCAGGCAATAAACAGGTCCCGGTACGTAGTGTGCTCCCGGCCAATCTGCCCCGCAAAGAAGAAACCATAGAGCCTGATTATGATACTACCGGGCTGAAGAAAATAGGCGAAGAGGTAACCGAGGTACTTGAGTACGAAGCCGGCCGGATTTATGTACGCAGAATTGTGCGCCCCAAATATGCACGGCCTAATGGCGAAGGCGTTATTATAGCCGGGCTGCCGTCATTGCCCATACCCAAAGGCAATGCCTCGGCAAGCCTGCTGGCTTACATCATAATAAGCAAATACGTAGACCATCTGCCATTTTACCGCCAAAGGCAAATGTTTAAGAGACTGGACATCGACATTCCTGAAACAACGATAAATGGCTGGTTCAAATCCAGTTGCGACTTGCTCGAATTGCTTTATGAAAAGCTGATTGAGAAGTTATTACAGTCTGATTATCTGCAGGCTGACGAAACACCCATACCGGTTCTGACATCTGAAAAGAAAGGTTCAACACATAAAGGGTACCACTGGGTCTACCATAGCCCGTTATTGAAGTTGGTTGGATTTTCATACCAAAAGGGCAGGGGAATGGAAGGCCCCGGGGATTTCCTAAGAGATTTTCGGGGCACACTTCAGACAGATGGATATGTTGCTTATGATCAGTTTGAGAAAAACCTGGAAATAATTTTGCTTTCGTGCATGGCCCATATTCGCCGGTACTTTGAAAAAGCATTAAGTAATGACCCCCGTGCTGAGTATGCCATGATGAAGATACAGGAACTCTATGCTATTGAAAGAAAATCCAGGGAAGCAGGGTTTTCATTCGAACAAAGAAAAGTCTTGCGGCAGGAAGAATCTTTTCCGGTGATGCAAGAATTAAAAGCATGGTTAAAAAACAGGCTGGCCGAGATACTGCCAAAGAGTGCATTTGGCACTGCTGTTACATATGCACTAAATATGTGGCCACGCATGGAGCGGTATCTTGAGGATGGCAGGTATGCAATAGATAACAATTTAATTGAAAACACCATCCGACCGGTAGCACTGGGCAGAAAAAATTACCTGTTCGCCGGTTCTCATGAAGCCGCCCAAAGGGCAGCAATGATGTACTCGTTTCTTGGTACGTGTAAGATCAATGATGTTAACCCACAACTATGGCTAAACGATGTCATTGGAAGAATCCCCGACCATAAAGCAAACAGGCTGGAGGAACTCCTCCCTAATAATTGGAAAGCTGCACGGGAGAATACCACAGGCCATATTAGTCCATGATACTACAAATATATTTCCCTGAAAAGAACCTGACAAGGTGTGCATGACCGAAGGGTTACCGATGAAGAGAGGGTCAAAGCCTTATGCAATAAATCTATTGTA
>CAYQXY010000081.1:0-2686 GCA_964421595.1 uncultured Bacteroidales bacterium
TAAAGCTTTTCCTCTTGCTCCACACCAGACTTTCTCCATGATAAATCTTATAGATTTCGGACAAACAATCTTACAGAATTCGGACAGGGAATCTGAAAAATTTCGGACAGACTTTACATTAAATGTAGCGAGAAAAAAATTGCCTCAAGAAAAACATATATCAGGGGGCATGCGTGAAAAAGCGGAAGAGATACAGGAGGGTAAAGATGTCAGAATTAAAAGAAATCTACAGACTACGATTTTGGAAGAAAGAAAAGATGCGAAGCATAAGTGAGTTATTAAATATTCCCTTATCAACTTTAGGTGATTATGTAAAGCGTATGCAGAGCTTGAATATAAGTTCAGAGAAGTTTAATGAACTAAGTGAGGAAGAGCTTCAGTCTTTACTGTTTTCAACTGGTAAACGCTACCAAAAGGAAGAATTATTGCCGGATTTTAAAAAGCTAAGTTTGGAGTTAAAGCGAAAGGGTGTTACACTCAAATTGTTACATGAAGAGTATATA
Source organism: uncultured Bacteroidales bacterium (assembly GCA_964421595.1). Classification (GTDB taxonomy): domain Bacteria; phylum Bacteroidota; class Bacteroidia; order Bacteroidales; family PUMT01; genus PXAP01. The sequence goes on from CAYQXY010000081.1 coordinate 504, forward strand.
GACAAGAATCCCGGAGGTTATAGTTATTCACATTTATGCAGTCTTTATGCCGAATGGGAAAACAATAGTAAAATCAGTATGAAGCAGAGACATGTTCCCGGAGAGAGGCTTTATATCGACTTTGCTGGTCAGACGATACCGATAACGGATAGAGAAACAGGGACAGTAAGACATTGTCCTTTATTTGTAGGGAGTTTGGGATTATCTTCCTATATTTATGCAGAGGTAACTGATAGTCAGGCAACAGAGGAATTTTGTAAAGCAGTGGCCAATAGTTTAGCATACTACGGCGGAGTACCTCAGAGGATAGTTCCGGATAATCTTAAGTCAGCAGTAATCAAGGCAAATTTTTATGAGCCCAGACTTAATTTAGTATTTTCGGAACTGGCAGAATACTACAATACTATAATAACTCCGGCAAGAGTAAGAAAGCCCAAAGACAAGGCAAAAGCAGAACATGCTGTATTGTTGACAGAGAGATGGATACTGGCAGTATTGCGGGATGTAACCTTTTACAGTTTATCAGAAGTTAACCAGGCAGTAAGAATATTATTGGAAAAGCTCAATAATAAGCAGATGAAACAGTATGGAAAAAGTCGCTGGGAGTTATTTATTGAATATGATTATAAAGAGTTGATGCCTTTGCCGGAAGAGCCATTTAAGCCAAGGGAGCTATTTTCTGAAACAGTGCCCAAAGACTATCATATAACACACCTTGATAGATATTATAGTATTCCCCATCAATATATTGGGAAAAAAGTAATCTGCGAGATAAGCGATAAATGTATCAATATCTGGCATCAAAACAAGTTGATCGCAACTCATTTATTATTGCAGAAAAAATATGACAAATCAACGACTAAGGAGCACATGCCGAAAAGTCATCAGGCTATGGATGAATATGAGACAATAACCAAAGAAGGATTATTAGGAAAAGCCGAGCTGATTGGTCCTAATACTTATGACCTGATTTGCTGGATCCTGGACAGTGAAGGAATAGTCCTGTATAAAAAAAGAAAGTGTCTGGGAATTCTAAGAACTGCTGCAAAGGCTAACAGTGAAGAAGCAGAACAAACTGCAGCTTATCTTATGGAGCTATCGCAAATAAGTGTAGAGAATTATCGGAAGACATTAAAGAATAAAGCTTATCAGCTAAAAAGAGTGAGACCAGAGATAGTGGGAACAGAATCAAGCAGGAGGGTGCATGAGAACATAAGAGGCGAGGAGGCTTTTGTATGAGCTATAATCAGACAATAAGAAATCAACTTTATCTCCTGAAATTAAACGGAGCACTCGAGGGATTTGAGAAACAGATTCAGCAGCAGATGTATCACGAATTAAGTTATGAAGAACGTTTAACTGATTTGCTACAGTCAGAGATTCAGTATAAGCAAAGGAAAAAAGTGCAAACCTTATTGAAGAAATCAAATTTGAAATACAAGACAGCATCTTTGACTGATGTTGATTTAAGAGCTGACCGGAGAATAAATATCAGTCTCTTCAATCTTCTTTTGGGCTGTCAATGGATGAAAGAAGGTAAGAATCTAATCATAACGGGATCAACAGGTTGTGGGAAAACATGGTTGTCCTGTGCTTTTGGTAATCAGGCTATAATGAATAATTTAAGCGTTTTGTTTACCAGAATTAACTATTTAACGACAGAAATATCAACAAGCAGGGCAAATGGGAGTTATCTTTCATTTTTGGAGAAATTAGCAAAAAATCAGGTAATAATCCTGGATGATCTATTTGTATCTAAGATGTCGCTAAATGATGAATATGAATTGCTTGAGATAATAGAATCAGTTATTCAGAAATGCAGCTTGATCCTGACAAGTCAGTATGCTGTAAAAGACTGGTACTCACAATTTAACAATCCAACCTTAGCTGATGCTATTTTAGACCGGATAGTACACAATGCTTATCGTATGGAATTGTTTGCAACTCAATCGAAAAGAAAAAACGAAAATCCCATGGAAAAATTTTTAAATGACAAAGAAAAATTAGTAATTCAAAATGAAAATACTAAATTATAATCTGTCCGAAATTGACAAGAATCTTTGTCCGAATCTTATCAGAAAGTTTGTCCGAATTTATCAGAATATACACAAGGTAAAGAAAATTCAATGCATAAGGGAAATTTTCTTTTGCCTCAGTGCCCATATTATCTATGACTTTCTTTA
>CAYQXY010000082.1:0-2531 GCA_964421595.1 uncultured Bacteroidales bacterium
TCAACATTATAGTGCTGGTTATCAACATATTAAACTGTTTTTCACGCTTGACTAATTAAAGTAGCGGTTTAAGCCCCAGGTACTCTTGCCGGATTTCTTTTTAGCATGATATTCCGAATTGGCAAAATTCAGCTCGTCCCTGATAAATTTAACAATATCCGGAGTCATTCCATTCCGGTTAATATAGATCTTATTGCTAAGTCTTATTTGTAGAGTACACGCGCCGGCAGTCTGGATATCAGAACCTTTTACTTTATAATGTAAATCTCCCGGATCATTTGAGGTATCTCCGGCGCCTGGGCTTGCAGTGACTAAAACTTTCCTGGCAATGCCAGCTTCCGCGAAATTAACGGCAAAAACTTTTTTACCAGACACCAAATCAAACAACTTATCCATATGAGTTGCCGAAACCCTCTTTATCGAGGAAAGAAACTCCCACTGGTTTTCCCATGGCTTCAGGTTCTCATCAACAAAACAGCTGTTTCCAATATCAAAAGCTGGTTTGTAAAATGGCAAGGCTATCAGGTTACCAAGAAATTTTCCGGAATGCCTGTCCTGGTTCGGGAACAACCTGTCAAAACTGGAGTTTTTATCAAAAGCAGAAACAGCGCCAGACTGCTGAAGAAGGAAAGTAAAAACCGTTCTGCTTTTAAATGCAGGATATGGTGCATCAAAGAAAATCCAGACATGTCCACCATTGCCGGATTTTGATCTTTCAAGATATGCAGGAATACCCATGTCATTACAAATATTAAGCACTGATTTGCATTCATCAGCCCAGCTTTCTTTGTCAAAATCGGCCGCGATAAACCAGGAAGTATTATCTGCCAGCAGCGGATATATACCAATAAGTTGTTCTCCCTTAAGGTGCTTCTCGAACTGCTTATCAGTCAGCGGCAGATAAGATTTATCCTTATAATCGCTAAATTTTCCACCCCGCATCTGGTGGAGTTTTAACATGTACGGGTCAAACTGGTAAGCCGGTATATACCCTCTCCGGTTGCCCTTTTTCCAGAAAACAGCAAATACATCTTCGCGACCCTTAAAGAGACTCCTTAACAATGCCAGTTCGCGACTTCCTGCGGGAATATGATTCATTGGTGCTTTTATAAAAACAACACAAACTTAGAGAAATTTATTTAAGTCATTTAAAACATGTCATTTTAAAGGCAATGGCTAAAACCGGGAAATTTATACACCAGGATCATCAGTGCCTATTCTGCAATCCCTGCTTATAATTTATCATCCGAAAAGTTCTATATCTTTGTGTTATAATAGTTATTATACAGTTTGCTTAATATTAATATATGCCTACAATTTTAAAGGCGAAAGGATACAGATTTTTCTTTTACATTAATGATCATAGTCCGCCTCATATACATATTGAGAAGGGTAGGGGAACGGCTAAGTTTAACTTGAGTGATGCTGGCCTTATCAGGTCGAAGCGCTTTAATGCAAAAGAACTTGGTGAGATAAGAAAATTAGTTATAGAGCATTCAGAACTTTTTAAATCGAAATGGAATGAGTATTTCAATAATAAATAAATCGGCCAATGCCACAGATTTATGGTTTGATGAAAATAAAATGCATATTTCCCTTGAAGATGGCCGGGAACTTAGCATACCAATTGACTGGTTTCCTACTTTAAGAGATGCATCAAAGGAGCAAAGGGAAAATTGGAGGTTAATTGGAGACGGTGAAGGTATTCACTGGGAAGATCTGGATGAAGACATCTTAGTCGAAGCATTATTGTAACTCAACTTTAACGGGGTCAATCCGGTCGGATAAGAGATATTTTGATCTTAAGGAAGTTTTATGATTTAATCCGGATTTTTCTCTCCCTATCTGCTGCATAAGAGAGACAGGCTGAAATAAACTTAAAAGAGGAAATTATATTGTCCTAACTTGTCCCAACAAGAAATAGAAGAGGCTTTCTTTAAGGTCGGCTATATTGAAGCCTGGGGGAGGGGCATTTCTATGATGATGGATGCCTGCCAAAAGCCGGACTAATTGAAACGAAACTAACAAGACCCAGCCAACACAGCAATTAACAAAACTGTTTGTTAGTGCCTGGTGCGATTTTGTATATGATTTTCAATCCAGTTGCATATTCTTTCGAAATCTACTTTACCAGCTGCTATCTTCATTACAAAGTCATATTTGTCGTCTTGATTTGCTATGATATCGTATCCCTTGTCCAGAAGGTACAATCTCATTATTACATACCCTATTCTTTTATTTCCGTCAATGAATGGATGATTTGTTACTAAACTCTCAATGAGGGCAGCAGCTTTTTGAATTATTGACGGATATAATTCCCGTTTATCAAAAGTCTGAAATGGCCTTGATATAGCAGATTCTATTAATCCACTATCACGTATCCCATGTGTCCCCCCGAACTTATCAATTAAGATATCATGAATCAGGATCACTTCAGAAACTGTGATCATTGGGCTAATCTTTCCAGAAGCTCTTTATCCTCATGCAATATTCTATTCAAATTACTTGATAGAATCGCATCTGATTCTGAT
>CAYQXY010000083.1:0-2166 GCA_964421595.1 uncultured Bacteroidales bacterium
CTCGGCAGATCGTTCGTTACTCCTGATTATCAAAGGAGAGTATTACCTCTTTATCTTCTATGGAAAGGCATTCTCTGTTTTTTGATCAAAAACCCGGAGTATCGCTATCTTTATGGTCCGGTGAGCATAAGTAAAGACATTTCCGAATTTTCTAAAAAAATAATTATAGAATTCACCCGCAAATACTACTTCAATCATGACCTTTCCTCTATGTTCACTTCCAGGAGAAGATTTCATTATGCTGGAGGCAATATTGTCGACAGTGAAATACTGATTGCCGGGGCCGGAAAAGATATTAACAGACTGGAATCAATAATTAATGACGTCCAACCAGGGTTCAGGATGCCTGTTTTACTGAAAAAGTATCTGAGTCTGAATGCAAAGATACTCGGATTTAATATTGATCCCGGATTCAATAATTGTCTCGACGGACTAATGTTTCTTGACATGTATGATATCCCGGAAGAATTCATTAAATCACTTTCGAAAGAAATTAAAGATCCGACACTTACTGAAAGGTTCACGAAAACCGGAGCGTTTCACTAAAAGCAGTTACACTTGAAGTATTGAAACACCTGGTATCACTCCTCTATTTATACTCCTACCTTCCTGACTTGAGCTTTGATTGTTTTTTTAATAATTGAATTCAGCCCGGTGTCAATTATATTTTTTTTTTACTTTTTCCGGGCTATTCCCCAAATCCATTGCAATGCTTATAGAGAACTGTTTTTCTGTTCATTTCTGAGGTAAAGATCTTTTTTTTAATCGGTCCAGTATAGGAACTACCTTCAAGCATGGCGGGCTAAAATGTCATCCCGGGTATCTCCCGGGAGAGCGAAAAAGACCTGTTCAGGGCAAGAATTCGGCAATAGGTACACTTAATAAGTATTGAGGTTTTCCTCATCTGTTTCTGCAAAATACATCTACAAAATTTTTCGGAGAGCAGACTAAATTTGCCCGACTAAAAAAATTATTATCAAATCACTGAAAACATAAGTCAGATGGAAGCTATTACCATTCAATCATTAATAATTGCTGGACCGATAAGTATTACATTAATGTTTATATTAATGAGAACACTTTTCCGGAACTAAGTCCTTTATAAAATTGGCATTGCAACCGGACTTGCAATTATTCTTGTTGCTTTTTTTTATCTCAAACCGAAGAATAATTATGAGAAGAGCTACTTATGATATATTAATTGCAGATGATAATCCAATATATGTTGAGGCTCTTGGCTTGCTTATAAAGACAATCCTTGGCGACAGACTGACCAGGTTGGATGTTGCCTGCAATGGTAAGGTAGCGGTAGATAAAGCTTTAAATTTCCGTTATGACATAATTTTTATGGATGTCTCCATGCCGGAAATGGATGGAATAACAGCATCAAGACTTATAAATAAAGAAAGATACAGGGACACATTAATAATAGCTGTTACCTATGATAAGACATTCCACTCATTAAATTTGATGCTGGAATCGGGTGCAAGAAGAATGATCTATAAGGATGAACTTACCTTGGAGTCATTGGCAAAATTATTTGATTCAAGCAGGTTTTTATAGATTTACAATATTATTCTTAATAGCATACACTGCAAGTGCAGTAGAATTTGGTGAACCTGTTTTTGAAAGAAGCTCCGCACGATGTTTTTCAATGGTGCTGACACTAACATACAATTTGTCTGCAATTTCGGCAGTAGATAAACCCTTGCATAATAGTTCTAAAACATCTTTTTCTCTTTTGGTAATATGGATAGATGGAGTTTCTTTTTTAGTCTTTAAAAGCTTGAGCAATAGCTCTTGTGAGAAATAGGGGCGGTCATCGACAACACTTCTGATGGCCGTTTCCATTTCATCGTAATTTGATTCTTTAAGCAGGAATCCGTGAACTCCAAGATTAATCATTCTGTTATAGTGATTTACATCATCATACATAGATAATACAATAATTTTGACAGAAGGACACTTTTCAAAGACTTTACTTGTCGCTTCAAATCCGTCCATACCCGGCATGTTGATATCCATCAGTATCAGGTCAACCTTACATTCCTCAATCAGCGACATAAGCTCATGTCCGTTGGAGGCTTCACCAACTAATTCGATCATATCCATTTCCCTGAACAATGCCTTAATGCCATCACGTAAGATTCTGTGATCATCAACAAT
>CAYQXY010000084.1:0-1948 GCA_964421595.1 uncultured Bacteroidales bacterium
AGGTTGTCCTTGTGCAGGACCGGCCGGTGCTGGGTGGAAATGCTTCAAGTGAAGTAAGGTTATGGATACTGGGAGCTACATCCCATATGGGGAATAACAACCGCTGGGCAAGAGAGGGCGGTGTTATTGATGAAATATTAGTTGAAAATCTCTACCGTAATAAAGAAGGTAATCCCTTAATACTTGATACAATTATCCTTGAAAAAGTTAAAGAAGAAACAAATATCACCTTTCTATTAAACACCGCCGTTTATGAAGTAATTAAAAAGAATGCCAGGGAAATTAATTCAATCAAGGCTTTTTGCTCCCAAAACTCTACCGAATATACTATTACCGCCCCTTTGTTCTGCGATGCTTCAGGGGATGGAATAGTTAGTTTTCTGGCGGGTGCTTCCTTCAGAATGGGAGCTGAAACTAAAGATGAATTTGGTGAAAAGTTTGCCCCCGACGAGTCATTCGGACAATTGTTGGGTCACTCATTATATTTCTATAGCAAGAAATCAGACAATCCTGTTAAGTATCTGGCCCCTTCTTATGCTTTAAAAGATATAAAGCAACTCTCCAGATACAAAATTATCAGTAAAGATGATCAGGGTTGTCGCTTCTGGTGGGTAGAATATGGAGGGAGGCGTGACACTGTTTATGAAACGGAAGATATAAAATGGGAATTATGGAAGGTCGTTTACGGAATCTGGAATCATATTAAAAACTCCGGCGAATATGAGGATGTGGAAAATCTGACTCTGGAATGGGTCGGAACCATACCCGGAAAGCGGGAAAGCCGAAGGTTTGAGGGACATTATATGCTAAAACAACAAGACATAGTAGAACAAACAAAATTTTACGATGCTGTTGCTTTTGGTGGCTGGGCTTTGGATCTTCATCCTGCTGATGGTGTTTACAGTGATTTGCCCAGTTGCCTTCAATATCATTCTATGGGGGTCTATGATATTCCTTTGAGAAGCTACATTAGTAAAGATATTGATAATCTGTTTTTTGCGGGCAGAATAATCAGTGCTTCACATGTGGCATTTGGGTCATCACGGGTAATGGCTACCTGCGCATTCGGCGGACAGGCTGTTGCAATGGCGGCAAAACAGTGTATTGAAAAAGGGATGGTGCCTAAACAGCTGCTTGATCAGGAGAATATTGAGGAGCTCCAAAATCGATTGAATTATAATGGACAGGGAATTACGGGAGTCCCTATGGATCAAGAGAAGAATTTAATTAAGAATGCCAAAATGCTTGCATCCAGTGAATATAAACTGGAAATACTTCCCGGGAATGGGCCGTGGCTGAAACTTAATATTGGGGCAGCCCAGTTGCTCCCGTTAGAAAAAAACACACCCTATACTTTTTCCTTTCAGGCGAGTGCCGGTGAAAACACCACGGTTCAGATAGATTTGAGAGTCTCCTCGCGCTTGGGAAGTTATACCCCTGATAAAACACTGGAGAGTAAAACCCTTCTTTTGAGCAAAGGAGAGCAGACAATAGAGGTAGCCTTTGAAACAGTGTTGGCAGAAGACCAGTATGCATTTATCACATTTCATAAAAATGAACATATCAGTATTTTATGTTCAAAACAAAGAATGACAGGAATACTGAGTGTTTTTAACGGTAAAAATAAGGCTGTAAATAATAACGGGGTGCAAACTCCGCCTGAGGATAGCGGTATTGATTCATTCGAATTCTGGATTCCCAGAAGAAGACCGGAAGGATACAATCTTGCATTTTCAGTATCACCGGCATTGAACCTGTTCGCAATAGATAACCTTAGAAACGGTTACGTGCGTCCTTACAAAAAAACCAACGCATGGGCTGCCAACCCGGATGATGCAAATCCCCAGGTTCGTATCGAATGGGACAATGAGCAGGTAATCAATGAAATAAAACTATTCTTTGATACCGATTATGATAATGCACTGGAGTCTGTTTTGATGCAGCATCC
>CAYQXY010000085.1:0-1861 GCA_964421595.1 uncultured Bacteroidales bacterium
AGCCAGAAGCTGGAAGACTGGATATGGGCCAATGAAAATGCATGGAGGTATTATGGTGGAGTTACCCGTGGCATATGTCCGGATAATTTAAAAGCGGCTGTAACCAAAGCATGCAATTATGAGCCCTTATTAAATGAAAGCTATGATGACCTGGCCCGGCATTACAACACGGTCATTCTTCCTACTCGTCCGGGAAAGCCAAAAGATAAGGCCTTGGTTGAAAATGCCGTAAGGATAGTATACCAGAAGATATTTGCCAAGCTAAGGAACCAGACTTTCTTCTCCCTTTCAGAGTTAAATCAGTCCATCTGGGAGGAGCTTGAAAATATAAACAATGCACCGTTCCAACGCAGGGATATCAGTCGCCGGGAATTATTTAATGAAATAGAGAAAAATGAGTTGCGTCCACTGCCAATAGAGAGATATGAGATGCGTCGGTACCAGATCTCCAAGGTGGAGTTTAACCATCATATTTACCTGAGAGAAGATATGCATTATTACAGTGTGCCTTATCAGTATACCGGAGGAAAAGTTAAGACAATCTATACAGACAGGGCGGTTGAAATATACAAGGACAATGTACGCATCGCCCTGCATATAAGAAATCGAATAAAATATGGGTATACAACAGAAGAGGTTCATATGCCGGCTGAACACCAGTTTGTGGAAGGATGGAATACAGATCGGTTTATCAGGTGGGCGTCCAAAATGGGAGGTTCCGTAGAAACATTTATCGAGCGTTTACTCGAGAGCAAAGAACATCCTCAGCAGGCATTTAAATCCTGTATGGGAGTGTTGAATCTTAGCAAAGGATATAAGCCAGAAGACTTAGAGAAAGTATGCCGAAGGGCTATTGAATATAACTGCATATCCTTAAAATTTGTGAGGAACTCATTACAAAATAGTACCCATAAAACAGAAATAGAAAAGTCGATCGAAATCAAGCTGCCTTTCCATGAAAATATCCGGGGAAAGGAAAATTATAAATAATAACCCTTTAAAAATGAATCTATGAATCAAACAGCAACTATGCAAAAACTCCAGGAAATGGGTCTGAGTGGGTTCTCAAGAGTTTATCGTGAAATGATGGAAACCGCAAAAAACAATGACTTCACCATTGATGAAATCATTGCGCATCTTGTACAGGCCGAATGGGATGAGAGGTTTAACAGACGCTTTCAAAGACTTATAAAAAGCGCTAAGTTCCGGTATCAGGCAAACATGGAACAAATTGATTACATTGCAAAAAGGAATCTGGATAAAGTACAAATGTTACGACTATCCTCCTGTGAGTGGATCAATAGGAAACAAAATTTACTCATTACCGGATCCACAGGGCTGGGGAAAAGCTTTCTGTCCTCAGCTTTGGGATACCAGGCTTGTCAGCAAGGATATAAGGTGTATTATCGCAATTGTTCAAAATTGTTCGATGAGTTGAAAATCGCCAAAGCAGATGGCAGTTATATCAAAGAGCTAAACCGGATCGAAAAAGTGGATGTATTGATCCTGGATGATTTTGGACTTAAGCCGCTTGATAATAACCAAAGGCTGATGCTCCTTGAATTGCTCGAAGACAGGCATGGGAAAAGATCAACCATCATTACATCACAACTACCTGTAAAAAGCTGGTATGAAGTGATTGGTGAACCTACAATAGCGGATGCTATACTGGATAGATTGGTGCATAGTTCACATAGAATTGAAATGGACGGAGAAACATTAAGACAGAAATATAAAAATGATTAATTTTAGAAAATTTTAAAACGAAAATGAAGGTTGTAAAAACTGTCCGTTTTCGTCAGGAACAGGTGTCCGCTTTGAGCGGGAACAACTGTCCGCTTTCCTCAGGATTTAGTGTCCG
>CAYQXY010000086.1:0-1817 GCA_964421595.1 uncultured Bacteroidales bacterium
ACAAACAAAGGGAAATTACGGCCAGGCCTGAAAGGCATGGTTAACATAGAATCAGTTATCTCGGCTGACACTAAGGCAGTCGAAGCACAACCCAGTATAAATTCAATCGCATCAGACGCTGAGCCTTGCGAACGGCAGCCCGATAACGGTGCAGATTTTATGTTAAAGTAATTTCCCGGCATTGACTAGGAAAAGATTTTGTTTTTCAGCTATAATGATATTATGTCTGCGCTCCACTGCGTTTCGCTTGCCCTCGCCAGGGCGCTCGGGTAAATAGATCGCACAGGCCTGCCTGGTTTTAATTTAAAATCGGGATTACGCCTTCTTAATTATCCCAATTATCCCAATCCCGAGATTGCAGTTTTGCAACCATTCCAATCCTGGAATTATGACACGCCTTTGCGCTGCTCAAAATATTTTGACGGCTATAAATCAATCTCCGGTACTTTAAAATTGTATCCGGAATTGTTTGTCCTATAATTAGCCATTATTTAAATAGCCATACATCAACCCCAATTGCTTATAAAAAATTTTTCATTCAGAATATGTGAAAAATTTTTGTATGCGCAATGCCATCACACCTGCCTGCACTGCGGATATATTGCCGACGCTCAAAAAAGTTTTACTTTATATTACCTGACTTAATATCTTTATAAATAATTATTTAAGTATTAACTATTATTTCAATAATAAATCCTGTCTTCTCCCGCATAAGTATATGAAAATTTCGCCGTTACCGGCCCAAGTTTGCTATACACATGCTCATCTTGCGCTTATAAAACCAAAAACCAGGGCTGGAATCAAATCCGGGTAAAACTACGGCTCGGTTCTCCCCTGTGCATTTTAACTCGTTCCTCCCGGTGGTCGTCACTCAAACAAAAATGCACCGGCCCTCCCCTTTCGAACCTGCACCTTGTTTTAAGGCCGGATTTCCTGAAGGCCTTTTGTTTTTTTGATTTTTTAAAATATCTGGCTTTTGAATTTACTTGTTATATCGCTTAACCACCAAAAATTATTTAATTTGATTCTAAATGTTATTAGATACCGAAACAAAGAATCAATCTGATATTCAATTCCTTCTGTACCTGATGTCATTCTGAGATACTGGATTAAAAGGTCATTTTCAGTTCATAGCCCATCATTCTGCCCGGTGCTATCATATTCCTGGAGTCAGCATAATTGTGATCAAGGAGATTGTGCACCTTGACAGACAGGGAAAGTCCCCTGTAAATATTCCTCCAAAAGTGAAGGTCGATATAGCTATATGACTCTATTTCCTCCGAGTTGACATCATTAATCCATTGAGAACTCTTGTGATTAAGTGAAATAAATGTATTCAGATACCTGTTCCTCCAGGATAGTGATGTGTGTAAAATATCCCGTGGCTGATAAACAAGTTCATTACCGGTAAGATCATCATCCTTTTCCTGATCAAGTACTCTGAATTCAGTTATTTCTGTATTTGTATAGCTATATGCCAAAGCCCAGTCCAGTCCTCGAATAACCTTGAGTTCCAAACCAAGTTCGGCCCCGGCAATCGACACTCTGGCAATATTATCCATTATCCTTATGGGCCTTAACCGGTTGTTTAATAAAAGTGAGTCACCAGTGGCAATGTAACCATGATAATCTGTCCCAAGTGAATAGAAAATGCCAGGAGAAAACGTTATCCTTTCCCCAAGGAATATATCTCCTCCAATCTCAAAATTATCGAGATATTCAGGTTTTAATGCAGGATTACCAATTTTCATTCCTCCTGAAATACGGCCTGTCCTGCTCATATCATCCAATACCGGCGCCCTGAAACCCCGGCTGTA
>CAYQXY010000087.1:0-1621 GCA_964421595.1 uncultured Bacteroidales bacterium
CGTTATGTTCTTTCAGTTCGAGAAGATGCATTAAATCGAATGGTGATCTTTAACGAAAAACAGTTATATGATCTTATGAAACAATATGTTGAATATTACAATAATGACAGATGCCATTTGTCAGTAGATCGGGATTCTCCAAACGGACGCGAAATTCAAAACAAACCATTTGGGCCTGCAAGGGTTATTTCCTTGGCCAGAATCGGTGGCTTGCGCCATTTATATAAATGGGATAAAGCTGCTTAGGCTTTAAGTTAAAATAATATATACAAATATTATATGGCATGCATAATTTCCTGAGGTAATATTTTATAATTCCATTCACCATGAAAACTCGCTCGCTCAATGTTTAACAGGGCCATTTCATCATCACCTACTTTGATTCCTTTTTCATATTGAGCATTGTCAATCTCTGCCTCTATTTTCAGGCCTTTTTGAGTTGTGGTATTTGAAATCAGGTTGACTATTGTTCCCAGGCTATCCAATGGCCGCCCACGCCAGTTCTTGCTCATGAAAGAAAACATTTGATGTTCGATTTTATTCCATTTGCTTGTCCCAGGCGGAAAATGGCAAATGCTGATCGTAATTCCCAATTCATTTACCAGAGCCTGAATCTCGCTCTTCCACAAACGAATTCGATAGCCGTTGCTTCCACCACCATCTGCTGTAATCAGCAACCGGGTTGCTCCGGGATATTTGAAACAACCCATTTCATTCCACCAGCGCCGAATGCTTTCAACAGCAAACTGCGCTGTATCCCGACTGATGCCGACACTTACCCATCCCTCGTTACGTGTCAGATCATAGATACCGTAAGGACAAGCCTTGCCCTTCTCCTTATCTGGAAAGTCATATGTGTTCACATCGGTTGGTTGTCCGGTGGGTTCCCATTCCATGCCGGTATTTTTATATTGACCAATATTCTCTTTTTTTTTCGCATCCACTGAAATAACCGGCTGGCCATCGCTCTGAAATTCTTTAACCTGATTATATATAAAGTTGAACTGTGCATCCCGATCCGGATTTTGTTCCCCTTCTTTAATTTTTCGATTGGCCTGCATACTGTAACCCATTTCCTGGAGCATCAAATATACCGTCTTCTGAGACACACTGTGACCCTTTCTTCGAAGGGCTTCTGATAATTTATAGGTACTTTTGCAGGTCCATCTGAGAGGTGATTCCGGATCACCTCTGGTCAGTGGATCTATCAGCATATCAAGCTCTTTTATCAATGCAGGGTTTTTATCCATTAAGCGCTTACGGCCACCTCCGGTTTTCCGGATCCGTTTTTTGATACCGCTCGCTTTACCCGAAAGTTCCTTTTTCCCCTTTGCGATGGTCACCCTTGATATACCGGTCGCCTGGCAGACAATGGTGTCTCCTCCTCTGCCAATTGTATCGGCTTCTGATGCGGCCCACAGCCTTTTGTCCTTTTCGGATAAATGTGCCGCCATCAAGTCGTATCTTTGTTTTACCTGATTAATCAGATCTTCTTTCTGTTGAGTTTCCATACATTTGACTGTAATATGGAAATGGAATAAAAGTCAACCTATTTGTACATATTATTTTAACTTGTTGCCATAGTGCAATATTAATTGCTATGTGAGATCCTGAAAACACA
>CAYQXY010000088.1:0-1549 GCA_964421595.1 uncultured Bacteroidales bacterium
AATTAATTCAATTAAGAAAAGACAACTAGTGGTCCTACAAATGGGGAGTACTATATTTTGATCTGAACAGTTTCATAAAATAGGGCTTCAGTACATCAAATTCCGGTCTTAATACATCATTCTCAATCTCAAATTCAACTTCCTTTTCCAGATCAGGTATGAAATGATTAAATGCAACCGCGCCAAAACGAAAATCCAGGCTTGCAACAGGGACCTTAATTTTTTTCTCGAAAACATAAACACTTCCGGGAGCGGATACCGGTATGTCCTGATCGTCAAACAGGGTTGCCTGTTTTTCAAAATTCCTGTAATGGACATTTCTTTTCAGAAACAACCTGTTCAGGTAATCTATCTTAATATCCCTGTAATCATAAATCACCGGTGTAACCTCCGAACGCTGGACACGTCCGATATACTGAATAAGCTTGCCTTTGAATGAGAACGGGTAAGCCAGGAAGATGCATGAGGCACTTTGCAGGTCGCTTCCCTCTCCGAAAAACTGACCGGTGGTGATCAGCACCTGGTAGTTGCCGCCAGTCAACAACTGCCACTTCGTTTTTCTCTTATTTTCAGGGTCATCACCGCTTAGCGCAATTGTTTCAAACGATTGTTTCAGATATAGATTAAGCGTATCAATATGCTCCTTCCTTTCGGTAATAATCACTGCCTTTCTGCCTTTATTCAATTCTGCCGAGACATCATTCAATATCAATTTGTTCCTTTCGGAATCATGGATCAATATTCTCGACAGGGTTTCAAAAGCATCCGTTTTCGGGTTAAAAGGCACAGATAGAGTAGTCTCCCTGACAATTACCCTTCCCTTTTTAAACTCCCCTATATCCTGCGGCTTAATATCGGCTATGATCTCTCCAAGATGAGCAAAGATTCCTCTCCCGTCATTACCTTTCCTGAAAGGTGTAGCCGTGAGGCCATACAGGTAATATGAATTGATTGCAGAGATTGTATTTCTAAATGATTCAGCAGGTATGTGGTGACATTCATCCACGATAAGGGTGCCAAAAGGATTGGAAATTTCTTTTCCCTCGGGTTTCTCAAGGTACTTGCCTAGGCTTTGTACCATGGCAACAGTAACTAATTTCCCTAACCGGGATTTTCCCTGACCAATCATGCCAATTTCATTTCCGGGAATTCCAATAAAAGCCTTAATGCTTTCTATCCATTGGTCCATAAGCTGTTTCCGGTGGACAACTATCAATGCGGGCTGCTGTTTCGAGGCAATGATCTGAATACCGATCACCGTTTTGCCCGAACCGGGAGGAGCGGTAATAATCCCAAAATCCTTGCTACCAGCTGCCAGTAAAGCTGTTTTCTGATGCTCCCGTAAATGAATCGTTGTTCTAAAAGGCAAACTGTCATGTTTTTTTCTTTGATCTTGGAAATTGAAATTAATGTTTGCCTGCTTGCAATACCTGATCAGTCGGCCGACAAACCCCCGGGGCAAAATTATTTCATCTACAGATTCTTCAATATAATTAGTCGAACGTGAAAAACATATGTTTTTTCAATTAGAAAGAACATAGCAATATTT